>JBFXAT010000117.1:0-4449 GCA_050183995.1 Vicinamibacterales bacterium | reverse complement strand
TGATCGTGATCCCCCTCTCCCGCTCGAGGTCCATCGCATCCAGGACCTGGGATTCCATTTCACGCGCCTGGAGCGCGCCGGTGGACTCGAGGAACCGATCGGCAAGCGTCGACTTGCCGTGATCGATGTGCGCGATGACCGAGAAGTTGCGGATGAAGCGAGGATCCATCTTCAGAAGTGAAGCTTTCCATTATAACTATGCGGTTCGGTGCCCACGCGAGCCCCGGACCCCAGGAGCAACCCATGCGTGCCACCGCCGTGATGATTGTCGTCGCAGCCGCAGGTGTCCTCGCTGGCGCACAGAGCGCCACGCGGACGATCGTGCCGAATCGAAGCAACCCGTCGCTGCCGTTCAGCGCCGCCGTGCGCGCCGACGGCTTCATCTACGTCGCCGGCGCAATCGGCGACGGCGTGACTCCCCTGGCGCGCGGGGACGCCGGCGCGCAAACGGGCCAGACGCTCGACGGCATCGCTGCCACGCTGAAGCAGGCGGGCTCGAGTCTCGCGAACGTCGCGAGCGTGACGGTCTACCTGCGCAGTGCCGGCGACTTCGCGGCGATGAACGCGGCGTACGCGCGGTACTTTCCAATCGACCCGCCGGCCCGCACGACGGTCGTCGTCACCCAACCGCTCGCCGTCGGGGAGGGCCTGGTCGAGATTTCGGCGATCGCCGTGCCCAATGGCGGTGAGCGTCAGGTCGTCCATCCCGGCGGGTGGGCCAGGCCGGCCAATCCCTACAGCTACGGCATCAAGAGCGGAAACACGCTGTTCCTGGCGGGCCTGGTCAGCCGGAACGGACGCGACAACTCGCCGATCCCTGGGGACGTGGCCACCCAGACGCGCGCGGTCCTCGACAACGGCGAGGCAATCCTCGCGGCCGCCGGCATGTCGCTGTCCGACGTCGTCGCGGCGCGCGTCTATCTGACCGACCCGGCAGCGTTCCAGACGATGAACGCCGCGTACCGGCCGCGGTTCGGCGACACGCCCCCGGCACGCCTGACCGTGCGGGCGGGGCTGACGGCTCCGGACCTGGCGGTCGAAATCGCCATGACCGCGGTGCATGATGCGACGCGGGTGGCATTCACCACTCCCAACCCGGACGGGAGCGCGGGACAGCCGGGCGCGAACCTGAGCTCCGCCATTCGTGTCGGCAACCGCCTCTACCTGTCCGGCCTCGTCGGGAGCACGCCTCAAACGCGCGGGAGCGTCGACGCGCAGAGCGCCGAGACGCTGGCGAGGGTGGGACGCACGCTGGCCGCCGCCGGCTTCACCTGGAGCGACGTGGCGGATGCCACCGTGTTCATGTCCGACATGAGCCGATTCGCCGAGATGAACGGCGCGTACGTGAAGCCGTTCTCGAAGGACTTCCCGGCGCGCGCCACCGTGGGACTTCCCCCTGTCGGCGCCGACACGCTGGTCGAGATGATGTTCGTCGCGGCGAAGTGACGTGGCGCGGCCCTACCGGCTCTCGAGCGCCAGGTAGCGCTGTGGATATTCGGGGCCGATGTACTCCGCGCGCGGCCGGATCAGGCGGTTGTTCGCGTATTGCTCCAGCACGTGCGCGGTCCAGCCCGAGATCCGGCTGACGGCGAAGATCGGGGTGAACAGGTCGGTGGCGATGCCCAGCGCGTGGTACGTGGACGCCGAATAGAAGTCGACGTTCGGATTGAGCTTCTTCTCGCCCTTGACGAGCGCTTCGATGCGCTGCGACATCTCGAACCAGATCGTCTGTCCGGTCCGCTGACCGAGGTCCCTGGACATCTGGCGCAGGTGCGTCGCGCGCGGATCCTCCGTGTGGTACACCCGGTGGCCGAAGCCGGGGATCTTCTCCTTGCGCGCGAGCTTCGCCCGGACGACGTCCTCTGCCTTCTCGACCGGGGCGTCCTTCCCGATCTCGAGCAGCATCTTCATCACCTCGGCGTTCGCGCCGCCGTGCAGCGGTCCCTTCAAGGCCCCGATGGCGCCGACGACCGCGGAATGGATGTCGGACAGCGTCGCGGCGATGACACGCGCGGCGAAGGTCGAGGCGTTGAGCTCGTGATCGGCGTGGAGGATCAGCGCGATGTCGAAGGCGCGCGTGGCCAGCCCGCTGGGCCGTTCTCCCGTGAGCATGTAGAGGAAGTTGGCGGCGTGGCCGAGCACCGGGTCCGGCGCAATCGGGCCGGCGCCGGCGTTCAGCCGTCCCATCGCCGCAACAAGGGACCCGAGCTGCGCGGTCAGGCGGACAGCCTTGCGGTAGTTCGCCTGCGGTGAGTGGTCGGAGGCGTCCGGGTCATGATGCGCCAGCACGGAGGTCAAGGTGCGAAGCGTGTCCATGCCGTCGCCGGGCGGCAGCATGCGCGCGGCGCGGATCACCGCCTCGGGAAGCGGCCGCGCGGCAGCCAACTGCGATTGCAGGTCCCCGAGCTCGGCGCGCGTCGGCAGCCGGCGATGCCAGAGCAGGTAGCACACCTCTTCGAAGGTGGCGTGCCGGGCCAGCTCGTGTATGTCGTACCCGCAGTACGCCAGCACACCGCGATCGCCGTCCAGATAACAGATGGCGGAGGTCGTTGCGACCGTATCCTCGAGGCCTGCCTTGGGCTTTGCGTCCGCGCTGCTCATCGATGCCGCTCTTTCCGGGGTTGCCGCCGCTCTCGCCGGGGTGGCCGCCGGGTTCTCACGGCGCCGTGAGCCCCGTGTGTCCTCGTCCCGCCACCTTCTCGTGTGGTCGTCAGTGGATGGTCGTCCCGACCTGAAGAGGTGGCACGGCCTGATCGATCGGCGGTTGGCCCTGTGGACCGTACTGGGCGTAGCGCAGGAACATCTGGCCCCATTCGGTCGACTCGCACCAGCGTTCGAAGACCTTCCTGTCGATCAGCGGCCAGCGATAGAAGTCGTGGTAGACGTCGCTCGCGAGAATGAATCCGTTGACCAGCGGGGTGTGGAAGAAGAGCTTCTGAAAGCGCTTCAGCGGTCCGAACCAGATCAGGTCGCCGCCGCCGACCCGGACCAGGTTCTTCCCCACGTGGAACTTCCAGTTCTCGTTGGCCGCCGAGGTGTCGCCGACGATCTCGATTTCGCGGGGGTCGCCGATGCCGAGCTTGTCCTCGTGCCCGAGCCGGATGTAGGCGAGCGACATCGGGTCGAAACCCATCATCTTCGCCGACACGGCGTCGATGGCGACCTGATCGTCCGAGGCCAGCATCACGTTCTTCACCACCGGATACATCGTTCGCGGGCCTGGGCCGTTGCCGGCCGTCGTCCCGTCCATGACGGCGAACAGTCCGCTGTGGATCTCCTTCTGGATGGCAAGCAGGTCGACCAGCGTTTCGTGGATCCACGAGTGCGTGTAGTGCCGGCGCGTGTTCAGGAGGCCGCCGAACGCGTTCTTCATGGCGCCGGTGGTCGTCGTGTAGATGTGGCACTTCGTCGTCGGCAGGTGGACGACGTTCTTGCCGAGGAAGTAGTCGGGGATGTGGATGCCCTCCGGAAAGATCCGGTTCAGGACACGCATCCGCGCCTTCGGTTCGTAGCGCACCCACGTCATGTCCTCGTCCTTGAAGTTGTAGCGGACGGGGATGTCGTATTGCTTGAAGATCGGCACGTAGTGGTTGAGATCCTCACCCTTGAACGCGTTGGTGACGACCGTCTTGTTCTGGACGCAGACCTGGTCGGTGAAGCCGCGCCGGGCCAGCGCCTGAATCGTCCCTTCCAGCTGCCAGGGCGTGGTGTTCGCGCCGGGGAATGGGAAGTGCCAGGAAATGTTGTCCTTGAGGATCGTCGTCGCACTCGAGTCGAGCGCCTTCGACACGCCGGCGAGGTCCACGAGACGATCGATGTCGGACAGGATGGTGTCCGGCGTGACCCGGAGGACGGCAACCTTGCTTTTCATTTTCCGCTGGCGACCTGGGTATTGAGAACGACCGAATCACCGGCGTACTGCTGCACGAGCGACAGCAGCCCGGTATAGAGGAACCCGAGCTGGAAGAGGATGAGGAACGGAACCGTGCCGTAGATCTCGTTTGCGAGCGCGTAGAAGACCGTGGCGGTGAAGTAGAGTCCGAGCGCGAGCTCGATGAGCGGCTGCACCGCCACCGACTGGCGGTACCGCTTGCCCACCCATTCGTCGGCCTCGCCTTCGATGCGGTACTTCGGCGTGCGGGTGAACTCGCTCTTCTGGTTGAACATCGCCTCGAGCACGGCGCGCGTGTTGTTGATGCAGAGGCCGATGCCGATCGACATCAGGAAGGGCAGGTACTTGATCCGGGAGCGCCAATCGGGGTGAATCTCGCGCTGACAGACCAGGTAGAAGTTGCAGACCGAGAAGGTCGCCGCGAAGAACAACGGGATGTCGATGAGCAACATCTCGTACCAGCCCATGTTGTAGCGGATCACCATCGACGGGAACATCAGCACCGAGAGGACGACCATCAACGGATAGTTGAAGTTCGCCGTCAGGTGGAAGAACGC
>JBFXAT010000116.1:0-4475 GCA_050183995.1 Vicinamibacterales bacterium | reverse complement strand
CCCGCTGATCGCACTGGGACTCGCCGGCTCGCACGTGCGGCGTCGCTTGTCGGCGCACGTGGCCCCGACCGGCGAGCGCGATCAGCGGGGGCACCTGGACGCTTCCAGTCCTCTCGCGGCGTCATCCGCCCACGGAAGTCCCCATGGGGCAGATAATGAAAGTCCCCACTGTCGCTGTAAGTGATTGATTATATGGAGCCGGCGACGTGACTCGAACACGTGACCTGCTGATTACGAATCAGCTGCTCTACCAACTGAGCTACGCCGGCTGGCGGTGGGGCACTCACGGCCGCGCTTGGCGGCCGGAAACCGGTATGTTACCACGCTCCGACCTGCTCACACGCGCTCAGAGAAGCCGATCGACCGCGGCGAGCGTCGCTTCGACCGGCCCCCGCACTGCGAGGTCGACCATCCGCGTCGCCCCGGTGTCCTCGGTATTCATCTCCACCGTATACGCGCCGCGCGCCGCCGCCGCAGCGACCAGTCCCGCGGCCGGATACACCACTGCAGACGTGCCCGCGGTGATGAACACGTCGCAGGCGGTCAACGCATCCGCCTGACGCACCACCGACGGCTCCAGCGTCTCGCCGAACCACACGACGCCCGGCCTCGCCAGCGCGCCGCAGTGCGCGCAGCGCGGCGGGGACTCGGGCAGCGGCACGCGCTCGTCGCGCCAGGACGCGGGGCTTCGTCCGCATCGCGCCCAGCAGCGCAACTCCCAGATCGATCCGTGGAGCCGCACCAGACCCTCGGTCCCGGCGCGCACGTGCAGATCGTCGACGTTCTGCGTGACGACGCGCCACCGCTCGTGACGCGCGCTCCAGCGCGCGAGCACGGCGTGCGCGTCGTTCGGCGCGCAGCGCGCGATCTGCGCACGGCGCCACCCGTACCACTCCCACACGAGCGCGGGATCGCGCGCGAATGCCTCGGGTGTCGCGAGATCGGTCGCGTTGACCTCGCGCCAGAGGCCACCAGCGCCGCGAAACGTGGGGACGCCGCTCGCCGCCGACACGCCCGCCCCCGTGAGTACCGTCACCGCGCCGGCCTGTCGCAGCCGTATCGCCAGAACCTCGATGACGTCGGGATCCATGCGACCGTCCAAGAAAGGGTGACCGCTCGTAGACACTGTCCGGCCTGCCGATACCGTCCGGCCTGCCGGAAGGACGTCGATCGGCCGCGCCTAGAGCCCTGTCTCGAACGTCGGCTCGTACTCCGCATCGTCCACCGGCTCGAGCCAGGTGGTTTCCGCGTTGACGTTGACGGCCAGATGCACGCCGTCGCCACCCGGTGCCGCACCGTGCCAGTGCTTCTCGCCCGGGAAGATGATCACGGCATCGCCCACCTCGAGGTCCTGCGGCTGCTCGCCGTGGAGCTGAATCCTGACGCGCCCCTCGGTCACGAACAGCCACTGCGCTCCGGAGTGGCTGTGCCAGTTCGTTCGGCCGCCGGACTCGAACCGCACGTGATACACGTTGACCGGCGTGCCCTCCTGGCCCGCCCCGAGAAGCCGTGTGTGCACCGGGCCGACGAACGACGCGGTGTCGCCAGCCTTGAACGGCGTCTGTTCGCTGCGAAAGATTCTCATCGTGTCCCCATGATACGTCCGGCCCCGTTTGCCTCTGCGCCGATCCCTGCGTTACGATCACGGTTTAGCCACACGCCCGGAAAGCGCACAGGGTGAGCATGTCCGAGACTCCTGCCCGAGAAAGCGGTGAGCCAGCCGCGATCGTCGTCCGCGGCGCGCGGACCCACAACCTCAAGAACATCGACGTCACGCTTCCGGTCGGCTCGCTCATCATCGTCACCGGCGTGAGCGGGTCGGGCAAGTCGTCGCTCGCCTTCGACACGATCTACGCCGAAGGCCAGCGGCGCTATGTGGAATCCCTCTCCGCCTACGCCCGTCAGTTCCTCGAGCGGATGGAGAAGCCCGACGTCGACCGCATCGACGGCATCGCGCCGGCAATCGCGATCCGTCAGAAGAACAGCATCAGGAACCCCCGCTCGACCGTTGGTACGACGACCGAGATCCACGACTACATGCGCCTGCTGTTCGCGCGGGTTGGTCGGACGTTCTGCCGGAGCTGCGGCCGCGAGGTGGTCCGCGAGACGGCAGAGGTGGTCGCCGCACAGCTGAGCGCGCTCGGCGCCGGGGTCCGGCTCGTACTGGGGTTCGACCTCCCGATCGTCGAAACGGCGCCGCTCGGGACGGCGGAGGGGCGTGGCGACGAGGACGAGCTCACCGAGTCGACAAACGACGAGCAGGAGAGCGAAGAAGCCCCGGCTTCCGTGGATGGAGCCGCACCAGCGAACCTCGTCGCGTCCACCATCGACTCCCTCCGGCGCAAGGGATTCGGCAGGCTGCTGATCGACAATCGGGCCGTCGCCTTCGACGACGTGGACGCGCGCTCGATGGCAGGCCAGTCCACGCTGAGGGTTGTCGTGGACCGCGTCCAGCTCGGCGGGGACGAGGATCGCACCCGGCTCACCGATTCGATCGAGACCGCCTACCGCGAAGGCGGCGGCGCGGCCTGGGCGTTCCAGATGGCGTCCGGCGAGCAGCCGGACCACATGCATGTCTTCTCCGAGCGGTTCGAGTGTCGCGTCTGCGCCATCACCTACGAGGTGCCGCAGCCCCGGCTCTTCTCGTTCAATAACCCGTTTGGCGCGTGCCCCACCTGCCACGGCTTCGGAAACGTGATCGAGCTCGACATGGACCTGGTGGTGCCCGACCGCTCCAAGACGATTGCGCAGAACGCCATCGAGCCCTGGAGCAAGCCGCACTACCGCGCCCAGTTGGCCGAGCTCAAGCGCGTGGCGAAGAAGACCGGCTTGCGCCTCGACGTGCCCTGGTCCGAGTTGTCGGACGAAGAGCGGCGGATCGTGATCGAGGGAACGGACGAGTACCAGGGTGTGCGCGGGTTCTTCCGATCGCTCGAGCGAAAGAAGTACAAGGTCCACGTCCGCGTCTTCCTGAGCCGCTATCGCGGATATCTGACCTGCCCCGAGTGCGGCGGCAGCAGGCTCCGGCGCGAGGCGCGCGACGTGAAGGTATCGGGACGCACCATCGACCAGGTGTCGGCGCTGACCGTGCGCGACGCGCAGGCGTTTTTCGGCGACTGCGATCTGAGTCCGAAGGAGGCCGCGATCGCGGACAAGATCCTGAAGGAGATCCGGCGCCGTCTCGCGTTCCTGGCCGACGTCGGGCTCGACTACTTGACCCTCGATCGGCTCTCGTCGACGTTGTCCGGCGGAGAGGCGCAGCGGATCAACCTCGCCACCTCGCTCGGCTCCGCGCTGGTCGGCACCCTCTACGTGCTCGACGAGCCCTCGATCGGCCTGCACTCGCGCGACAACCTGCGCCTGATCGACATCCTGCGCCAGCTGCGCGATCAGGGCAACACGGTGATCGTCGTCGAACATGACGCCGACATGATCAGGGTCGCCGACCATGTCGTCGATCTCGGCCTCGGCGCGGGAGAGCAGGGCGGGCGCGTGGTCTACTCGGGCTCGTTCGAAGGGCTCCTGCAGGAGCCGCGATCGTTGACCTCGAAATACCTTCGGCAGGAGCTGGCGATCCCGGTGCCGACCACGCGGCGCCGCGGCAGCGGACAGTGGCTCAAGCTCCAGGGCGCGAGCGAACACAACCTGAAAGACGTCGACGTGAGCATTCCGCTGAACGCACTGACCTGCGTCACCGGCGTCAGCGGATCGGGCAAGTCCACGCTCGTGCACGACGTGCTCTACGCGGCGGTCAAGCGCGCGAAGGGTGATTGGGACCGGCGCGTCGGCGCCCACCGCAAGCTCGAAGGCGTGGAGATGATCACGGACGTCATCCTGGTGGACCAGGCGCCGATCGGCCGCACGCCGCGATCCAACCCGGTGACCTATCTGAAGGCCTTCGATCCGATCCGCGAGATCTTCGCTGCCACCAAGGACGCGCGCGCCAGGGGTTTGACCGCCAGCGCCTTCTCGTTCAACGTGCCGGGAGGCCGGTGCGAGGCGTGTCAGGGCGAAGGCGAGGTCCGCGTCGAGATGCAGTTCCTCGCCGACGTGTTCGTGCCCTGCGACCAGTGCGACGGCAAGCGTTTCAAGCCGCAGGTGCTCGAGGTCCACTACAAGGGGCGTTCGATTCACCAGGTGCTCGATCTGACGGTCCGTGAGGCGCTCACCTTCTTCAGCAGCTCTCCCAAGGTGCTGCGGCGGCTGCAGGTCCTCGACGAGATCGGTCTCAGCTACCTGCGGCTGGGCCAGCCGGCGACGACGCTGTCGGGCGGCGAGGCGCAGCGGATCAAGATCGCCGCACACCTCTCGTCGCAAGGCGGCGAGCGGCAGCTCTATATCCTCGATGTGCCGACCACCGGCCTGCACTTCGACGACATCGCCAAGCTGCTCACGGCGTTCCGAAAGCTGCTCGAAGCCGGGAGCACCCTGGTCGTCATCGAACACAATCTCGACGTCATCAAGACCGCGGACTA
>JBFXAT010000115.1:0-4719 GCA_050183995.1 Vicinamibacterales bacterium | reverse complement strand
GGCGGAACCCTGAATTCGGGGTACACCTTCAGGAACGGCTCGGGGTCGACGGCGATGTTGGCGAAGAAGTTCGCCGGATCCTGGTAGATCCCGTTGAACCAGGTGTTGTGCGCCACCGCTTCGACGCCGGGCGCCGCCTCGAGACGCGCCAGGTACGAATAAGGCAGGGGCATGATCAGGCTGACCTTGTTGATCAGCACGAGGCGATCGGCACCCGCGATTTCCACGCCGAACGCAAAGGAGTTCCTGATCGTCATCAAGATCCCGAACAGCAGGAACGCGACGAAGATCGACAACAGCGTGAACGTCGTGCGGAACTTCCGCCGCCAGACGTTCTTCCAGATCAGCGGCAGGAATCTCATGCCGTCACGTCCTGGACCAGGACCCCCTTGTCGAGGTGAAGCGTGCGACTGGCCCGTTCAGCCGCGCGCGGATCGTGGGTCACCATCACGATGGTCTTGCCGTAGTCGCGGTTCAGGGTCTGGAGCAGATCCAGGATCTCGTCGCCGGCCTTCCGATCGAGATCACCGGTCGGCTCGTCGCACAGCAGCAGCGTGGGATCGGTCACGATCGCGCGCGCGATGCCGACGCGCTGCTCCTGGCCGCCCGACAACTGTCGCGGGTAGTGTCGCGCCCGATCGGCCAGCCCCACCACCTTCAACGCCAGACTGGCCCGGCGCTTCCGCTCCGCGCGCGACAGCTTGGTCAGGAGCAGCGGCAGCTCGACGTTCTTCTCCGCCGTCAGGGCCGGAAGCAGGTTGTACAGCTGGAAGACGAAGCCCACGTGGGTCGCGCGCCAGCGAGACAGGGCGCCGCCCCCGAGCGCCCCAATCGAAATGCCGCCGACCTCGATGAGCCCTTGTGTGGGTGAGTCGATGCCGCCGAGCATGTTGAGCAGCGTCGTCTTTCCGGATCCCGAAGGGCCCATGAGCGCCAGGAAGTCGCCCTCGGGAATTTCCAGCGTGACGCCCTTCAGAACGTCGATGCGCTCGCCGCCGCGCTCGTAGTACTTGTGGACGTCCCTGATTCGCACCAGCGGTTCGCCGCTCATCGCCGCCTCCGCGCCTTCACGATGACTTCGTCACCACTTCGGATCCGGACGCCAGCCCGGCCGGTGGCGACAGAATCACGCGTTCACCGCTGCTCACACCTGCCAACAGCTCGACTCGATCGCCGTCGGCTCCGCCCGCCCGCACCGCTCTGCGGTCCACGATGCCGCCGGCGACGACGTAGACGTAGGTCTGCCCGTTTTCGGTCCGCAACGCCGCCTTCGGAACGAGCATTACGGGACCGGCCGTGCGGTCGCCGGTCTCCTCGGCTTCCTTCATGAACGTGACCTTGACGCCCATGTCTGGCAGGATGCGCGGATCCAACTCGGCGAAGCCGATGCGGACGAGCACGGTCGCCTTCTGCCGGTCCGCCTTCGGTACCGTGGTGATCACACGTGCGGGAATCTGCCAGTCGGGATACGCGTTGAGCACGGCCGTCACCGGTTGTCCATCGGCGACACGGTTGATGTAGCTCTCGTTCACGTCGACCTCGATCTCGAGCGATCGCATGTCGACGAGCGTGCAGATCCCGGTTCGAGTGAACCCGCCGCCGGCCGAGTTCGGTGACACCATCTCACCCGGCTGCGCGTCCTTCGACACCGCGACTCCCCCGAACGGCGCCCTGATAATCGTGTTGTCCAGATTGGTGCGCTCCACATCGACCTGGCGCTCCGCGACGCGTACCTGTTCGCGCGCGGCGTCGATGCGGGCCAGCAGCGAATCCGCCTGCGCCTGCGCCGCCTCCAGTTCCGCGCTCGTGACGATGCGCTCGGCCGCGAGCGCGCGGGTGCGCTCGAGCGCCAGCCGCGCCTCTTCCAGCCTGACCTCGCTCTCCCGCACGCTGCGCCGGGCCGCTTCCGCCTGCGCCTGCGCCAGGGCGAGCGACGCCCGGAACTGCGAGTCGTCGAGCCGCGCCAGGACCTGCCCCTCGCGTACCGCCATGCCCTCTTCGACGTTCACCTCGACGACCTTGCCGGTGATCTTCGACGAAACGGTGGCGCGCCGCCGCGCGGTCACGTATCCGGACGCATTGAGCACTGCGGCCTGCGCGCCCGCGGCCCTCTGAACCACCGCCGCGGTCTCCACCTCGACCGGGCGGGGACGCGTCAGGTATCCCCAGGCGGCCGCCGCCACAATCGCGATCAGGACGACGATGATCAGCGGTTTCAGCCACGGCCGCGGCCGAGGGCCCGACGGGCGCTCTATCTTGAGCGCGGCCAGTTCTTCCTTGAGAGTCGGCACGTGTCCTCAGTGGTCAACGCGTTCCGGACGGACGCGATCGTCAGGACGGCCCGATGCCCACGCGCCGATCGCCGACGTGGAGCGTGATGATCAAGTGGTTCCGTCCGTCCTGGCGGCGGTACTCGAGATCGTTCGCGAGCGTCTTCATGATGTGTACGCCCAGGCCGCCAATCCGGCGCTGCTCCACCGGAAGGTCGAACCGCGGCTGCGGCGCGTCGAGCGGATTGTAGGGGACGCCGTCGTCCTCGACCTCGAGACGCAGGCAGGCCCCCACGCGCGCGATCCGGACGACGATGTCGTGCGTCCGCGTGTCCTCGAATCCATGATTGATCACGTTGCTCACGGCCTCGTCGAGGACGAGGTTGAGATCGAACCGTACGTCGTCGTTCAGACCATGCCTCGCGCAGAACTCTTCGAGCAGGGAGGTCAGCCTGGCGATCTCACGCCGGTCGTTCCGCAGGGTGATTGTCAGCTCGGTCTGGTCCATCGGCGACAGGCGCGCTCCCGTCGGCGAAGACGTCCGGGCGCCCCTGCTGCATTATGCGTCAAAAAAGCGTAGCGACGCGCACGACAGGATCAGCGTCTCGCGTAGAGTTCAACCGGTCGTCCACGGCGCGCGAGCCGAGCCTCGATGCGCGGCACAGCCTCCGCGGGCAGCGGGCGGACGCTGAAGTCGCCGACCATCGTGAGCGTGAAGCCCTCGTCCAGCAGAAAGCGCGGAAGCGCGGCCGGGTCGTGCCCGGCGGCCCGCTGCAGCAGCGGATGCCATTCGACGATGAGCTGAACGGCAGGACGGGACAGGACGGTGCGCATCCCGTCCAGGACGTCGAGCTCGCCGCCCTCCACGTCGATCTTGACGAGGTCCGGCGGCTGGTCGACCAGATCGTCGACCGGCACCACCTGCACCGTCGACGTTCCGGTCACCGACGAGTAGCAGCTCTCTTCGAAGAGGCTGTTCACGGCGCTGAGGTCCCCGCGCAGAAACAACGTCCGCTCCTCCCGCCGCCTGCCCGCAGCAACGCACAAGGGCGTGACGCCGGACAACCGGTTGGCGCGCACGTTCTCCTCGAGCACGGCGAAGTTGTCGCGTGCGGGCTCGAGGGCGAGCACGCGGCCGCCCGCTCCGACCCGCGCGGCGGCGAGAGCGGTCACGTATCCGATGTTGGCACCGACGTCCACGAACGTCCCGCCACGGCGGAGCACGGCGTCGAGGACGGCGCGTACACGAGTGGTCGCGGCCAGCACGGACGCACGGATCGGAAACGTGCCGGGGATGCGCAACCGCAACGAATCGATGGTGACGACATCGCCTGCCAATGCCCGCGCGAGCGGGCGCGGAAGGTGCCGGTACCCGCGGAGGAGCGCAGCTGTCGTCACGGAGCTCATGCACGCGTGCAATGCATGTCCGCGGCCATCGAGCGCTGGGCGCGGACGGGCGGCCGTTCTTCTCCACCGGTTCGGCTTGTGATTCAATGAGGGATCCAACCCGCATGTCCGCCAGCACCACACCGGTCCGCCTCGCCTTTCTGGGGTGCGGCTTCATCACGCGCGTCCACAGCCGGCACCTGCGCGCACTCGGCGGCGAGGTCGCCGTGTCGTACGCAAGTCGGACACGAGCGCGCGCCGAAGAGTACTGCCGCACCTTCAGCGGTGTAGGCGTCCACGGTGACTACGAGGCGGCGATCGCCGACCCGGCGGTCGACGCCGTCATCGTCGCGGTCCCGCCCCGCTTCCACCTCGACCTCGCGCTTCAAGCGCTGGCGGCTGGCAAACACGTGCTCGTCGAGAAGCCCGCGTTTCTGACGATGGCGGGCTATGAGACCGTGCTGAGCGCGCAGCGTCGCGCCAATCGCGTCGTCCTCGTGGGCGAGAACGACCACTACAAGCCTCTCGCGGTACGCCTGCGGCGCCTGATCGCCGACGGTGTGATCGGCGAGATGGTCTTCGCGCAGTTCTCGACCGTCGCGTACCGCCTCAAGACGGCCGACGACTGGCGGAACGACGAGGCGATGGCCGGTGGAGACGCGTTTTTCGAAGAAGGCATCCACTGGCTGCACATCGCCGGCAGCCTCGGTCCGACGATTGCCGAGGTCCGCGGCTACCGGCCGCCGGTGTCGCGCAGCGGCCCCGACCGCCGGGCGAAGAGCATGCTCGTCGCGTTCCGCTACGACAACGGCGCTGTGGGGACCATCTACTACTCGCGCGAGATCCCGTCGCTGCTGCGGGGTCTACGCCTCTCGAAGCTGATGGGACGCCGCGGCGTCATCACGTTCGAATCGAACGGCCTGTTCATCGTCGCGCGCGGGGGGGCCGTGCCGCGCGTGTACGTGCCGGGGTTCCGGGACATCCGGGGGTACCAGGCGATGTATCGCGACTTCGTGCGATCGATCCGGAGCGGCGGGCAGCCGGAGATGAGCCTCGAACGCGC
>JBFXAT010000114.1:0-5186 GCA_050183995.1 Vicinamibacterales bacterium | reverse complement strand
CCTATCTCGGCACGTTCACCGCCGCGCGCGCGGCGCTGCCGCTCTTCCGCCAGCAGCAGCGCGGACACATCGAGATCGTGTCGTCGATTGTCGGCCAGCGAGGCATCCCGTTCATGGGCCCCTACTCCGCGAGCAAGTTCGCGCAGGTCGGGCTCGCCGAGTGCCTGCGCGCCGAGCTCGTGGGCACCGCGCTGCACGTGTCCGTCGTCTACCCGATCTCCACCGAGACCGAGTTCTTCCAGGTGATGTCGAAGCGCTCCGGCTTCGCCACGCGGGCACGTGGCCCGCGGCAATCGGCCGATCAGGTGGCCGAAGCGATCGTGCGCGCGATCGAGCGCCCGGTGCCGGAGATCTATCCCTACCGCAAGGCGAAGGTGCTCGCCGTCCTCAACGCCCTGGCGCCCGGCTTCTGCGATCGACTCACGCGCCGATGGGGGCGTCGGCCCGTCGTGGACGAGCACCCGTGACCGGCGCGTTCGCGGACCAGACGCCGGTTCCAGACACGGTGCTTCACATCGCCAACGCCGTCCGCGCCGACGGCGGCCGGGCGCTCGTCGTCGGCGGCTGGGTCCGCGACCGTCTGATCGGGCGTTCGTCGAAGGACATCGACCTCGAGGTGTTCGGGGTCGACGCGGCCCGGCTGCGGCGCCGGCTCGAATCGATCGGCCGGATCGACGTCGTCGGAGAGAGCTTCCAGGTGTTCAAATGCGGCGACGTCGACGTGTCGCTGCCGCGCCGCGAGTCGAAGAAGGGCACGGGTCATCGCGGATTCGAGGTCACGGGCGATCCGCATATGACCGTCGACGAGGCCGCGCGGCGACGCGACTTCACGGTCAACGCGATCTCGTGGGATCCGCTCACCGGGGACTTTCTCGATCCGGTCGGCGGCCGAGGCGACCTCGCGCGACGCCTGTTGCGCGTGGTGGACGAGCGGACCTTCGCCGACGACAGCCTGCGCGTGCTGCGCGCGCTGCAGTTCGCCGCGCGCTTCGATCTCACGCTCGAGGCGGCGTCGGCCCGGATCTGCCGGAACGTGCCGCTGGACGACCTTCCGGCCGAACGCGTCTGGGGTGAAATGGAGAAGCTGCTCCAGGCGGCCCGCCCTTCGATAGGGCTGGCGCTCGCGCTGGACCTGGGTGTGACGGCGAAGATGTTCCCAGAGCTGCACGCGCTGGTCGGCTGCGTCCAGGAACCCGAATGGCATCCGGAAGGGGACGTGTGGGTGCACACGCTGCAGGTCGTCGACCAAGCCCGGACGAGAGTCGACGATCTCGACCGGCCGCGGCGGATCTCCATCATGCTCGGCGCGATCTGCCACGACTTCGGCAAGCCGGCGACGACGGCCTTCATCGACGGGCGAATTCGATCGATCGATCACGAGGAACAGGGCGTCGGGCCTGCCACGCGGTTCCTCGATCGCTTGAACATCCATTCCATGGACGCGTATGACGTGCGCGCGCAGGTGCTCGGGATGGTGGCACAGCACCTCAAGCCGGGCATGTGGTTCAAGGTGAAGGACGAGGTCGGCGACGGCGCGTTCCGCCGGCTCGCGCAGAAGGTCGATCTCGAGCTGCTCGCGCGGCTCGCCAAGTCGGATTGCCTTGGACGGGAGCCCGGCCGCTTCAATTGCGACGCCATGGACTGGTTCCTCGAGCGCGCACGATCGCTCGGTGTCGAACACCGCCCGCCCGAGCCAATCCTGCTCGGCCGGCACCTGCTGGCGCTCGGTATGCGCCCGGGACCACACATCGGCGCGCTGCTCAAGGCGGTGTACGAGCAGCAGCTCGACGGAGTGGTGACGACGCTCGACCAGGCGATCGCAGAGGCGGCCAGACTGAGAGAGGCCTCTGGCGAAGAGTCGGGCACGACGTAAGCGGGCAGCGAAAGCGACTTCAGAGACTCGAGCGGGTCGTCGAACCTAGCGGCCGATTGGCGCCGAGTCCAGCGGCGCGCCGTCGGCGCTCCACGTTTCGGCCGGTCCGAGTCCAAGCGCGGCGAGCTCGCCGGCCACCTTCGCGCGATCGCCAACGACGATCGCGACCGCCCGCGAGGGCACGATGTATTTCCGTGCGGCGGCGGCGACCTGCTCGGCGCTGATCGATCCGATCCGCCGCTCCAGGCTCACGTAGTAGTCGAGAGGAAGGCCATAGAGGAACAGGTCGGCCGTCGTCGCCGTGACGCGGCCACTCGTTTCGAACGCGGCCGGCAACGATCGGACGAGCGCGTCCTTCGCCAGCGTCAGCTCCGCGGGCGTCACGCGCGAATCGCGCATCCGCGCCAGCTCCTTCATGATCTCGGACAGCGCCGGCGCGGTGACGTCGGTTCGGACGCCCGTCGCAACGACAAACGGGCCCTCCGATCTCCGGAACGTGAACTGCGATCGCGCGCCGTAAGTGTAGCCGTGCTCCTCCCGCAGGTTCAGGTTGATGCGGCTCGTGAAGAGGCCGCCGAGCGTCTCGTTCATCACGCGCAGCGATTCGTATTCCGGCGTCGAGCGGCTGGCGCCGACGAGAGCGACCCACAGCTGCGACTGCGCCGCGCCAGGCCTGTCGACGATGACGAGACGCGCATCCGTGGTGTGGGCGGGCCCGATCGCCGTCGCGTCTGGCGTGCCGCGCGCCCAGTCCCCGAACGTCCGCTCGACGAGCGGCCGCAAATCCCGCTCCGTGACGGGGCCCGAGACGACGAGCGCCGCGTTGTTGGGAACGAAGTTGCGCGACCAGAATCCACGCAGATCGCCGGCGGAGACCGCCCGATTCGACGCCTCGGTTCCAAGCTCGGTGTAGCCGTACGGGTGCGACCGGCCGTACAACGCGGCCGCGGAAACGGCCGCGGCAATCGACGCCGCGTTCTCGCGCTGCTGGACCAGCTGCACCAGTCGGCTGGCACGCTGCCGCTCCACCTCGTCAGCCGGAAAGCTCGGTCGACGCACGACGTCCGCCATCAACTCGACCATCGCTGGGAAGGTGCGTGTGAGCGATCCGATGGACACGGTGGAGCCGTCCATCGTCGATCCTGTGACGAGCGAGCCGCCGAGCTGGGCGACCTCGTCAGCGATCTGCGGCGCCGAACGGGTGGAGGTGCCCTCGTCGAGCATCGCCGCCGTGAAGTTGGCGAGTCCGGGCTTGTCGATTGGATTCGCGCCGCTCCCGGTCCGGACCACGAGCGAGGCGGAGACGACGGGTAGGCCAGGACGCTCGTTCAGCAGCACCGTCAGCCCGTTCGCGAGCGTGAAGGAGCGTGCGACGGGGACCTTCAACGGCCGGACGGCGCCCGGCTTCGGGGCGTTCTGCCGCCAGGCCTGATCTGGGTTGATCGACTCGGCGCCGTCAGCCGGGCTCTCCGCGGCTCCGGCACCCGCCACGACGCCACCGGCCGCGTCGCTGCCCGCTGCACCCCTGTCCTCCGTGCCGCCGGCAGCAGCCGACAAGACAGGAGCCGCCAGCTGCTGCGGCCCGGGGATGCCATGAACGACCACGCGTGCGCTGCGCGCGAGGTGTTGCTGCGCGAAGGCCTTGACGCTCTCCGGCGACGCCGCACGATAGCGTGCGAGATCCCGACCGAGATACCCGGGGTCGCCGAGATAGTGGTTGTACTGGCTCAACCGGTCGGCCACGCCGCCGAAGCCGCCGAGCCGCTCGAGCCCTTGCACCGTCTGGGTCTCGAACTGATTGCGCGCCTCTTCCACTTCCGAGGCGTCAGGTCCGGTTTCGCGAAAGCGCTCGACCTCGGCCTCGAGCGCCGCTTCGATCTCCTCCGCTGTATGACCAGGCCTCGCCGTGGCCTCGACGATGAACATCGACGCGAGCATGGCGGACGACTGCGACGCGGAAACGCTCTGGGCGATCTGCGTGTCGTAGACGAGACGCTTGTAGAGGCGGCTGGACCGTCCGCCGCCCAGCGCCTGCGCCGCGATATCGGCTTCGGCGTCCCCGGGCTTGAACATCGGGGGTGTCAGCCATGCCATGTAGACGCGAGGCAGCTCGACGCGATCGGTCACGACGGCGCGGCGCTCTTCGGTGATGGGCGGAGTCGCGGCGTTCGGCCTCGGAACGGGCGGTCCCGACGCAAGCCCGCCGAAGTACTGCTCGACGAGCCGGCGCGTCGCAGCCGGGTCGATGTCGCCGACGATCGCCAGGCTGGCGTTGCCCGGTGCGTAGTACTTCTTGAAGAACTGCTTCACATCGTCCAGGTGCGCCGCCTGGATATCGGCGTGGGACCCGATCACGTTGGCGTAGTAGGGATGGTCCCTCGGAAAGAGCTGGTGGATCAGCTCTTCCCGGACGATGCCGTAGGGACGGTTCTCGACGCTCTGACGCCGTTCGTTGCGCACGACGTCCTGCTGATTTGCGAGGTTGGCGGAGTCGACCCTATCGAGCAGGTAGCCCATGCGATCGGACTCGAGCCAGAGTCCCAGCTCGAGCTGGTTCGAGGGCAGCGTCTCGAAGTAGTTGGTGCGATCGAAGCCGGTCGTGCCGTTGATGCTGCTGCCGCCGGCGCCTTCGACCAGCCTGAAGTGCGAGTCCCCCGGCACATGCTTCGACCCCTGGAACATCATGTGTTCGAACAGGTGCGCGAAACCGGTCCGGCCGGGCTCCTCGTACGCCGGACCAACGTGGTACCAGACGTTGACCGCGACCATCGGGAGCCGGTGGTCCTCTGACAGGATGACGTCGAGGCCGTTCGCAAGCGTGAACTTCTCGAAGGCGATCGTCGGCAGCGCGATCGCAGCTGGCTGGGCCCCCGAGCGCGGCTCGACTGCCGGCTGCTGGGCCCCGGCCCAGACCACCGACGCGCAGATCAGCGCGAGCGCGGCGCCAGCCCTGGGGCGACGACGATCGGGCGTGTGCATGAGACCTTCCTCGCGGACGCGTTGCCGCTCTCGCGGACCACGTTACCGCACGAACCACGTTACCGCCTTCGGCTAAGATTCGCTACATGGCTCGGTACACTCTCGTCTACGGCCTCCGCCTCATTCCCGAAGGCTCGCTGAAATCGCTTTCGGACGCGACGCTCGTGCTCGCCGATGGTACGACCGCCGGCGTCACGCTGCACACCTTCGACGGCACCATTCCGCAGCTGCGCCGATCGCTCGACCGCAGCCTCGACGCATTCTTCGACCTGCTGCCGGGCGCCGACGAGGACGATCTGGAGCGCTTCGCGTACTGATCGTCCCGCCGGCGCGC
>JBFXAT010000113.1:0-6959 GCA_050183995.1 Vicinamibacterales bacterium | reverse complement strand
CGCTGTTCGTGCCCCCAGGACCACGCGAAGATCCGCCGGCGTCCGAGCAGGTTCCCGAGCTTGGCCACCAGCTTCGGCCCTTGCGACTCCAGCAGCGAAAATGGCTGGTGGTGCGAGACGAGCACCACCTTTCTGCTGCCCGCGCCGTCGATCAGCCGCTGGAGCCACGCTGCCTGATCCTGCGCCAGATCGTGATCCTCGTACGCCGTATCGAGCCCGACGAGCAGCCAGTGATCGTTCTGCAGCGCGAAGCAGCTCGACGTCTGCTTGAACGCCGGCAACACGACGCGGAAGTAGCCTTCGCCTCCCGTGTACATCTCGTGGTTCGCATTGCACGCACGGCTGACCGCGTCGGCGCGCTTGGGCCACTTGTCGAGAAAGCGGGTGCGCGCCTCGCTCTGCGTCCCCGAGTAGTAGATGTCCCCAAGGTGCAGCAGCGCGTCGAATCCGCGGGGATCGCGCTCGATGCTCTGCGCACAGACCGGCGCGCCGTACAGCCCGGTCCCCCAATCCGCCAACATCGCGACGCGCATCGCCGAACCGGTGCCAACGGGCTCAGGTCTCTCCGGCGGCGCCAGCCACGGCTCCGGCCTGATCCGCCTCCACCAGGAGAAAACGCTGCCGACCCAGCCGAGGATGTCGCGCTCGTCGTACTTCACCTCGAACGCGCTCTGCGGCGCCGTGGGCGCCGAGAGCACGCGAGGATCGCCCGGCGGCGGTTCCTCCAGCATCCGCGACTGCAGCAGAGACGCGAACTGGTTCTGGACCGCGGTCATCATGCCGGGGCCCTGCTTGCGCGCTTCTTCCTCGAGCGCCGCGAGCGCCGCGCTCAACTCGCCACGCAGCGCTGTTTCGGCGGCAGGATCGCCGCCTGACTCGAACGGCGACCGGCCGCCAGCCAGCGGTGAGGCATCGGGCGCGTCGAACGCACTCCCGAAGCTGCGATAGGTGACGATGGTCTTGTCCGGCGGAAGATCGGCCATGATGCCTCCGGTTACCGCCCTTCGGCGGCGATGATCGCGGCGATACGTTCCGCCAGGGCACCGATGGTCTTCGAGGGGTTCAGGCCGATCGCCTCCGGCACGATGGCACCGTCGGTCACGAACAGATTCCGGTACCCGAAGACCTCGCCCTTGTGGTCCACCACGCCGTTCTGCGGGGCCGTGCCCATGTTGGCTCCGCCGAGCGCGTGGGGCGTGACCAGGTCCTTTCCGAGCGTCCAGGTGATCGGCACGAGCGGCATGCCGCCGGTGCTCCGGGCCAGCTTCTCGTGCGTCCGGACGACGGCTTCGATCGCACGCGCCGACTTCTCGATGTCCCAGTCGAGGTGCAACGCGCCGTCCTTCAGCGAGAGGCGCCCGTCGGCGGCGTCTCGCGCCTGGGCGAACCACGGCATGATGCGCTCGAACGCGTTCAGCCGCAGCAGCACGCGCAGGCTCTCGACGAGGACGCGCGCTCTTGGCGACGTGGTGTCCTCCGCGTCCAGGTCGCGCATGAACGCCACGGCCAGATCGGGAAGTCCGCCGTCCTCGATGAACACCGACTGCCCGTCGACGGCGCCATCGAGCAGATCGATGGCCGACGTGATCGTCGGGCCACGCGTCGGCTTGATCTTGCGCATCGGATGGAGCGCGGGCGTCAGGAAGTCGCCGTTGCTGCTCCAGTTCCGTCCCAGGAACGGGCTCAGAGCGGGCAGGCTCCGGTGCAGGTCGCGGCACTGCAGCAGCAGCTCCGAGGTTCCCATCGACCCTGCCGCCAGGACGACGATACGCCCGGTCACCGAGCCCGGGACCAGTTGCCCGCTGTCGATCCGGTCGTAGTGCACGCGGTAGCCATTCCCCTCCGGGACGATGTTCCGCGCGATGTGCAACGGGCGGACATCCGCGTGGTGCCGCTCGGCCAAGGGGATATAGGTCAGGTCGAGCGTGTTCTTCGCCTTGACCCGGCAGCCGATGTCACACTCGCCCAGGTGCACGCAGGTCCCCTGCTCCTGCCCCTGGGCGTTGACGAACGTCTTGGAGTGGGACGTGGCATGCGGGTCAGGAAGGCCGTAGTGCCAGTCGGGATCGAACGTGACGGCAAGGTCGAGCTGACGGAAGCGCCCGCTGTAGTCGTTCTTCTCGGCGGCCTCCTTCATCAGCTTCGTGCGTTCGGGCCACTGGTTGGTCGGCACCTTCTGCACGTCGAGCATCGCGCCGACGCGGTCGTAGTACGGCGTCAGCTCCGCGTAGGTGATCTCCGGCGGCCAGCCGGCATCGAAACTGTCCGGCTTCGCGTTGATCGAGATGTTCGCGTAGACGAGCGACCCGCCACCGACGCCGGCCCCCTGCACCACCGCCATGTTGGGAAAGAGGCGGAAGTCGAACCAGCCATGACGCTGTGCGGGCTTCTGGTGATCCCAGACCCACTGATCGCCGGGACGACGAGGATAGGTGGCGGGAGTCCAGCGCAGACCGCGCTCCAGCACCAGAACCCGATAGCCCTGCTCGGCCAGCCTCGCAGCCGCGATGGCTCCGCCGAACCCGCTGCCGATGATCACCGCATCGAATGATTCTGCCATCGCACGCGCTCCTGCCGCGGCTCGAGGTCTGCTGCAACAAGTGAGGCCGAACCCCGGGGGAGCGGGTCGATGCGGCCGGCGCTAGATCGCGGCAGAGACCGGCTGCCGCTGCGCGACATGATCACTGCGACGACGATCGGATGTCAATCGAGATCGCGCACGTTCGCTGCAAAAAAAGGAGGCGGACACGCTCGAACTCCACTATGGATCAGCTGGGCGCTCGTCCATCCTTCCGCCGAGGGTGGCCGGCCGACGGCCTTGCGCGTCACCAACCCGGCGCGTGGCGTGAAATAATCCGCCCGATGCCCGCGATGTCGTCCCGCGCCAGCCGGCGCGCCGCGCTGGTCGTGTTCCTCTTCGTCTGGACGCTCACCACACACGGCAAATATTCGGCCTCCGGCGACGAGCCCCACTACCTGATGATCGCGCACAGCCTGGTCACCGACGGCGACCTGGACGTGGCGAACAACTACGCCGCGAACGATGGACGCTTCTTCGGGCACGAGAACCTGGAGATGGGGCTCCATGCCGTGCCGGCGCGCAGCGGCCGGATCCGGCCCATTCACCACGTCGGCCTCGCCGTCGCGATCGCCCCCGTCTATGTCGTCGCACAACGGCTCGCCACGCTGCCATCGGAGTCGTTGCTCGCCCGCGCGCGCATGACCCGCGGCCTGTTTGCCTACTCGATCATCGGCATCGTCCTCATCGCGCTGACCTCGGTCGGCATCATGATGCTCGCCGAGGGACTGCGCTCGCTGACCTCTCCGGCATCCGCCGCGCTGCTTGCGGCCGCGGCGGGGATCTCGCCGCCAATCGCCAGCCATGCGTTTCTCGTGTTCCCCGAGGTCCTGGCGCTCTTCACGACCTGCCTGGTCGTGTGGCTCGCGCTCGATCCTGATGATTCGCGGGACACCCCCAAGCTGATGGGAACGCTTCTGGCGATCGGACTCCTGCCCTGGACGCACCAGAAATACCTCCTGTATACGCCGGGACTGCTCTTCGTCCTGCTCTGGATGCGCAGGCCGCTCATCGCACGACTGCAGCCGCGAGCGCGCATCGTCGCCGGACTGCTCTTCGTGCTCCCCCAGGCGGGGATGCTGCTCTGGATCCTCAACGAGTGGGGTACGCTCGGCGGCGCCTTGACCACCGGCGGCCTCCCGTTCTCGTGGGAGATGTTCCGCACCGGTGTCCACGGGCTGCTGCTGGATCGGCAGTCCGGCCTGCTGGCCTACGCGCCGTTCTACTGGATGGCCCCCGCGGCATTCGTGCTCGCCCGGCGGAGGGTATGGCCGTTTCTCGTTCCGGCGCTGTTGTTGTACCTGCCGGCGGCCGCGTTCACGATCGGCTGGTGGGCGGGCTTCTCACCGGCCGCGCGCTACATTGCTCCGCTCGTGCCGTTCGCCGTCGCCGCGATCGCCGCGGCATGGCAACACCGTCCGGTTCGCATCGGCACCGCCGTGCTCCTCGCGGCTCAACTGGCCATCGATCTCACCGTCTGGCAGCGGCCGCGCGGGCTCTGGCCCCCACCCGACGGCAGCAGCGACAATGCAGCGCTCGACGCGCTCGGCATCGTCGGCCGCGCATACGAGGCGCTGCTGCCCGCGGCGCACGCCGCCGGCGACTACGGACGCGCCGCGATCATCCTGGTCGTCGCGGCGATTGCCACGACGGTGCTGGTCAGGATCTCGACCGCAGACGCGCCAGAGCCGCGCGAACGCGTCAGCCGTGTTTCCTGAGCTGCGATGCCAATCGTCAGCAGTGAGACCTGATCGTTCGAAGGAGGCGGTCGTAGTCGAAGGGCTTGGGCAGGACGGCGGCCACGGGAATCTGCAGCCGCTCCGTCGGCGCGGCCGACAGGATGATGATCGGAATGTCGCCAATCGACGGATCGAGTGCACGCTGCCGGCAGAACTCCCACCCGTCCATGCGCGGCATCATCATGTCCAGCACGATCACACACGGCCGGCGCGAGTCCGAACGGAGCATGGTCAACGCCTCCGCACCGTCGCACGCCGCCTCGGGCTCGAACCCCTCCAGCGCCAGCAACGCCACCATCATCTGGCGCAAGTCGTCATCGTCCTCCACGATCAGAACGGAACACCCACCAGCCTTCGACGACGCCAAATAGCCTCCCTTGTGCCGACCGCGAATAATGACAATCAGCCTCGGCGTGTGCAAGCTCGGCCATTGTCGACATGAGCTGTTGAGCGTGCGCGCGGAGGGGCGTCGGCTAAGATCTGAGGGTGATGCATTCAAGACGCTTGGCCGTCGCCGCCGCCTTCAGCCTCGCGCTCGTGCCGGCGGTACAGGCACAAGACACGAAGCCGGTGCCGCGGGACTCGGTTCGAATCTACGTGCCAGGATGCTCGAAGGGTCAGGTCTTCACGGCTGGCCGGCGAGCGGAGGATCAGCCGGCCGGATCGTCCGTCCCCGTCGGCACCCATCTGCGCATGGCGGGGCCGAAGAAGCTGATCGCCGAGATCAAGGCTCGTGAGGGCACGCGTGTCGAGATCACCGGGTTGATCAAGCGCGGACAGGACATCGGCGGCACCCGCCTGGGGGGCGTGCGCATCACGGGCGGCCCCCCGGTCGCTGGCGGCGCAGGCATTCCGACGCCAGGGTCGAGCCAGTTGATCATCGATGTCGAGGGGTGGCGACCGCTGCCCGGCGAGTGCGAGTACTGAACGGCGCGCGTCTCTGAGATCAGGCGCCCGGACGTCCGCGTGCGACATCCGGAATCCGCATGGCTCAGCCTCAGAGCTTCATCAGCTCTTCGGCGAATCGATCCATCACCGAGGCCGCAGAACGGCGCGCCGGCGCGGGACAGCGTGACAACGTGGCCCGCACGGCGTGCTCGATGGTCCCGCGCACGCTCGGCTTGTTCGCCCGCTTGCCCGCAGCCGTCAGGTTCAGGTGCACCAGGCGGCCGTCGGTGGCGCTCGCCGTGCGCTTCACCAGCCCGCGCGCCTGCAGCCGCTGCAGGATTCCCGTGACGGTGCTGGGATGCAGGTGGAGCACCCCCGCGAGATCGCCCGCGGTGATCCCAGGCCGCACGCCGATGATGCGGAGCGCGAAGCGCTGAGGACCACTGATGCCGAGCGTGTCTTCCATGCGTTTGGACGCGCGCTCCAACGCATGCTCGAGTTGCCACACCGTTCGGAGAAACTGAAGGACGGGATCCGGCGGCCCATCCGACTGCGCAGCTTTCTGCGCACCACCCTTGGCTCGCTGCATCCCTCAACTCTACCGCATCCGCGCCTGCGCTCTCACGACCATTCGCCGCTACGCGCACCGGCAACACGATGGGCGTCCCGCCTCGCCAGCAACACCGTCACACCCCCGCCGCGGACACCTCCGGCGTGATGTTCGGATTGAGCCGAAAGAAATTGTCGGGATCGTATCGGGCCTTGACCAGTCGCAGCCGCGCGAGGTTTGCCCCGTATCCGGTTTCCGCGAGACGCGCGTCGGATTCGCCAGCCCGTCCCGTGAAATTCGTGTACGTAATGCCGGTCGAAAACGGTGCAATGAGCCGGAAGCTCTCGCGGACCCAGTTCACATTCCGTTCGTTGTCGGCCGGGTCGTCCCAGTTGCCGTCAATCGAGGACATCCACAACGCGGCGCGCTCGCCGTAGGCCGTCTCCGTCGGCCCCACCCTGTTGATCGCACCTCCCATGTGGAAGGTCGCCACCAGGGTCAGAGGCGACGGACGCTGACGCGCACGCGCGGCGATGACGTCGATGGCTTCGTCCGAGAGCGCCGACAGGTGCTGCGCCTTCCAATAGCTCTGGAGCACACCCATCGGGAAGAATCCGTCGAAGTCGCTTTGAACGTTCTTGAACGGCATGGGCCGCGAGATGTCCGCAAGCGGCGTCCCCAGCTCGCGGATCGGCTGAAGTACCCCGGCGCCTTCGTCGTGCGGTCCGGCGTACAGTCCAGCGACCAGGAGGCACTCGCGGTTGTGGATCGCCTCCGGAAGCACCGGAGCCGCGGGCATGGTGATCGCAATCGCCGCGGAGGTGACCTCATCCGGCGCCTCGAAGCAGTAGCTCCGCCATCTGCGCAGGACGTGGGCCGCGTCCTCGACCGGATAGAAGACACCCGCGAAGGCGACGGTGTTCGGCAGCGGGTGTGCGCGGAACTCGAACGAGGTCACCACACCGAAGTTGCCGCCGCCGCCGCGGAGCGCCCAGAAGAGGTCGGGCTCGGACACCAGAGAAGCGGTCCGCACCGAGCCGTCGGCGCACACCACGCGCGCCGACAAGAGGCTGTCGATCGTCAGGCCGTACTTGCGTCGGACCCACCCTTCCCCGCCGCCCAGCGTCAGTCCCGCGACACCGGTCTCCGACACCACGCCGCCTGGCCCCACGAGTCCGAATGCCAGCGTCTCGCGGTCGACGTC
>JBFXAT010000112.1:0-7334 GCA_050183995.1 Vicinamibacterales bacterium | reverse complement strand
GACATCACCCGGAGGACCCTTCAGCCGCGAAAACGGCAGCTTGCCGGTGATGTCGCCGGCGCGCCACTCCATCACCGTGCGTGGACCCGAATCACCCTGGACACGAATGAAGAGGTGCCCGGTCAACACGACGAAGAGGTGCTGGACCTCCACGCCTGCCGGCGAGAGGACCTGTCCCGGAGCGAGGCGGCGCAGCGCGCCACGCGCAGCGATCCAGGCCAGCTGCTCGCGCGGCACCTGGGCGAGCTTGGGATGCGCCGCCAGGCGATCGATCAGGTCGTCGTCGGTCATCAGAGATCCGCGTCATCATGCGGCCAACGGCCGAGCGCGGGCAAGCACGGGCTGGCGGGACGAGGCAGAGGGGGCGGGACCTGGCGCCGGAGCGGGATATACTGGCCGAAAATGCGCCAATCGCGGCCACGGCCGTCCGGTTGGCCGGTGGACACACACCTGGAGGCTGGATGGCATCGACTGCTCTGACCCGCATGCTGCGCCTGAGCGCCTGCGCGATCGCAATCATCGGATTCGCATCGTGTGGAGGCGGCGAGAGCAGCGAGGAGACAGCGCCGGTCGTGCGCGAACAGCACCCGCTGCCGGAAGAACCGCTGATCATGAAGATGGACTCGGTCGGCAGGTTCGGCGGCCGGTTCGTGAACGGCGCGACGGGCGGTCCCAAGACGTTCAACGCCATGATGGCCAACGAGACGTCCTCCAGCGACATCACGATGAACATGTTCATCGGACTGGCGAGCTTCGAGAACGACACGCAGCAGGATGCGCCGATGCTGGCGAAGAGCTGGGAAGCCAGTCCGGATGGCCTCACGTGGATCTTCCATCTTCGCAAGGGCGCGGCGTTCTCCGACGGTCATCCGATGACGTCGGCCGACGTGCTCTTCAGCTTTCAGCTCGCCCTCGACGACACCCTCCATCCATCAGTCCAGGATCTTCTGATTTCGAACGGCAAGAAGTGGGACGTCAGCGCTCCGGACGACTACACCTTCGTGATCCAGCTCGCGGCGCCCAACGCGATGGTGGTGCCGACCGCCGGGTCCGTATCCATCATGCCCAAGCACGTGCTGGAGCCGGCGTTCAAGGCCGGCACGTTCGCCTCGGCGTACAACATCAGCACCCCCCCGGCGGAGCTCGTGTCGAGCGGGCCGTGGCGCCTGAAGCAGTACGCGGCTGGCGAGAAGACGGTGCTGGAGCCGAACCCGTATTGGTTCGGCGTCGACCGGGAGAACAACCGGCTCCCGTATCTCGACGAGCTGGTGTTCCTCGAAGTGCCGGATCAGGATGCCGCGGACCTGAAGTTCCGCGCGGGGCAGCTCGATGGGCTCGACAACGTGAAGCCCGAGAACTACCAGTGGTACGCGGACAACCAGCAGCAGGGCGGCTACACGGTGTACGAGCTCGGTCCCGCGCTCTCGAGCAACTTCGTCTGGTTCAATCTGAACACGGTCCAGCAGGCGGAGAACGGCAAGAAGCTGGGCGACCCGTACGTCGATCCCGCGAAGTACAGCTGGTTCAACAACCCGGTGTTCCGTCGCGCCGTCTCGATGGCCGTCGATCGTGACGCCATGATCCCGAGCGTGTTCTTCGGCGACGCGGTGAAGAACTGGTCGACGTCCACGCCCGGCAACAAGGTCTGGTACACCCCCGACATCGTCAAGTACGACTTCAACCGCGACGAAGCCAAGCGCCTGCTCGCGAGCCTCGGGTGGAAGGACGGGAACGGCGATGGGGTGATCGAGGACACCGCCGGCCGGCCGGTGAGCTTCACCCTGAAGACGAACAGCGACAACAAGATGCGCGTGAGCATGGCCAACTTCATCCGCGACGATCTGGCCCAGGTCGGCATCAAGGTGACGCTCGTACCCGTGGACTTCAACACGCTCATCTCCAACATCCGTGACGACAAGCAGTACGACTCGATGCTCCTCGGGCTGCAGTCGGGCATCCCGCCGGATCCCGCGATGGGACAGAACGTGTGGCGGTCGAGCGGACGGACTCACTACTGGAACATCAGCCAGCCGAAGCCCGCGACGCCGGAGGAGGCCCGGATCGACGAGCTCATGGACCAGTTGATCTCGAGCACCGACATCGCCGTCCGCAAGCAGGCCTGGAAGGACGTTCAGAACATCGTCAACGAACAGGCCTGGATCACCTGGCTGCCGACCCAGAACGCGAAGCTCCCGTTGCGAAACCGGTTCGGCAACGTGAAGCCGACCGTGATTCCGCTTCGGCTCATCTGGAACATCGATCGCGTGTACGTGAAGTAGGAGCCACTCCGAGCAGTGCGCACCTACGTCCTGCGGCGCCTCCTGCAGATGATCCCGCTGCTCTTCGGGATCTCCGCGCTGACGTTCATGCTCCTGCAGCTGGCGCCGGGAGACTTCCTGAACCAGATGGCCGAGAACCCGGCCATCTCGCCAGCCACCATCGAGGCGATGCGGCGACGCTTCGGCCTCGATCAGCCGTGGTACGTGCAGTACGGGTTGTACGTGCGCAACGTCGTGCTCCGATTCGACTTCGGCGAATCGTTCTCGCGCCATCAGCCGGTGTTCGCCGTCATCCGGGACGGTCTCGGCAACACGCTGCTGCTCGCCGGCGCCGCCGCCGTCGTGACCTGGGGATTGGCGTTGCCGCTTGGCGTCTGGGCGGCGGTCCGCCAGTACTCCTGGATCGACAAGACGCTCTCGTTGATTGCGTTCGTGTGGCTGTCGATTCCGGAGATCCTCTCCGGCCTGCTGCTGTTGATGTTCGCCGCGCGCACGGGCTGGTTCCCGGTGGGCGGGATGCGATCGATCGACTACGACCAGATGGGCGCCGCCGGCAAGACGGTCGACCTGCTCTGGCACCTGACGCTGCCGGCACTGGTGGTCGGCCTGGTGCCGCTGGCCAGCCGCATGCGTCAGATGCGAGCCAGTCTGCTCGACGTCCTTCGCCTCGATTACGTGACCACGGCGCGGTCCAAAGGGCTCTCCGAGAACGTCGTCGTCTACAAGCACGCCCTGCGCAACGCGCTCAACCCGATGATCACGCTGTTCGGGTACACCCTCGGCGCGCTCGTGTCGGGGTCGTTCATCGCCGAGATCATCTTCTCCTGGCCGGGGCTCGGTCGGCTGACACTCGAAGCCATCCTGACGCAGGACCAGTATCTCGTGATGGGGTCGGTGCTCATGGCGTCGGTGGTCTTGATCCTCGGCAATCTCATCGCGGACCTGCTTCTCGCGGTGGCGGATCCGCGCATCAGCTATGACTGACGCCGGCTCGATGTCGGATCCGTACGCGCCGCTCGTGGTGGATCCCGAGTCGTCCGGCGCCGACGGTGCCGCGCCACCCCAGTCGCCCGGACGCATCTTCTGGCGCCAGCTGCGCAAGAGCCCGCTCGCCATCGCAGGCGGCGGGGTCCTGACGTTCTTCTACGCTCTGGCTCTCCTCGCTCCGTTCGTCGCGCCGTACTCGGAAGAGGAAATGGATCGCCAGCGCTACTTCCATCCGCCCCACGCGCTCCACTGGGTGGACGCCGACGGTTCATTTCACTGGCGTCCCTTCGTCCGGCTGACGCGACTGGCCGATCCGTCCCAATTCACCTACGCGGAAGTGCCGGGTGAGGAGCGGCCGCTTCGCTTCTTCGTCCGGGGCGAACCCTACACGGCTCTCGGGTTGATTTCGAGCGACCGCCACCTGTTCGGCGTCGACGATGGCCGCGTGTATCTGATGGGCACCGACTCGTTCGGACGGGACGAATTCTCGCGGCTGCTCTTCGGAGGGCAGGTCTCGCTGACCGTCGGCCTCGTCGGCATCCTGATCTCGTTCTCCCTCGGGCTGCTGCTGGGCGGGATCTCGGGCTACTTCGGCGGCCTGACCGACTCCGCCATCATGCGCAGCACCGAGCTCCTCCTCAGCATTCCGTCTCTCTACCTGATCATCGCCCTGCGAGCGGTCTTTCCCGTCGAACTGGCCAGCCAGCAGGTCTACCTCGGGATCGTCGCGATCCTCGCCTTCATCGGCTGGGCCGGCCTGGCCCGTGTGATTCGCGGACTGGTGCTGTCGATCCGCCGCAACGAATACGTGACAGCCGCCGAGGCCCTCGGCGTCGGACGCTTCCGCATCATCTCGCGACACATCCTGCCGAACACCTGGTCGTTCGTCATCGTCGCGGCGACCATCAGCGTCCCGGGATACATCCTCGGCGAAGTGGTCCTGTCGTTCCTCGGCGTGGGCGTCCAGGAACCGGCGTCGTCGTGGGGGAACATGCTGAACCAGGCGCGCTCGCTCCGCGCGCTCACGTCGTTCCCGTGGCTGCTCTACGTGCCGGGGCTGGCGATCTTCCTGACGGTCATGGCGTTCAACTTCCTCGGGGACGGGCTGCGCGACGCGCTCGACCCGCGCCGCGTCACGGGCGGCAAGCCATGAGCGAACCACTGCTGCGCGTCGACAACCTGCAGACGTATTTCTTCGGCGATCAGCACGTCGTGCGAGCGGTCGACGGCGTGTCGTTCGAGGTCGGGGCCGGGGAGACACTTGCCGTCGTCGGGGAGTCCGGGAGCGGCAAGAGCGTCACCGCGCTGTCGATCCTGCGGCTCATCGCCGAGCCGCCGGGCCGCATCGTGGGCGGCGCCGTGCTGTTTCGCGGCCGGGATCTGCTGCAGGTCGGCGCCGGAGCGATGCGGGCGATTCGGGGCAAGGAGATCTCGATGATCTTCCAGGAGCCGATGACCTCGCTGAATCCGGTGTACACCTGCGGCGAGCAGATCGCCGAGACCATCGTGCTGCACGAGCGGATCTCGCGCGCGGCGGCCAGGGAACGCGCGATACGGATGCTGGAGCTCGTGGGAATTCCGCTGCCCGGGCAGCGCGTCGACGAATATCCACACCAGATGTCGGGAGGCATGCGGCAGCGGGTGATGATCGCGATGGCGCTGGCGTGCCGGCCTTCGGTGCTGATCGCCGACGAGCCGACCACCGCCCTCGACGTCACCATCCAGGCGCAGATTCTGGAGCTCCTCAAGCGGCTGCAGTCCGAGCTCGGCATGGCCGTGATCCTCATCACGCACGACCTCGGCGTCGTGGCCGAGACCGCCGATCACGTGGCGGTGATGTATGCGGGCCGAGTGGTCGAGTATTGCGACGTGCGCGCCGCATTCCGCCGTCCGCTGCATCCATACACCGCGGGGCTGCAGGCGTCGCTGCCCAAGCTCGGCGACACGCAGGATCGCCTCCGCGTCATTCCGGGGAGCGTGCCCAACCCCGCCAACTTCCCCATCGGCTGCCGGTTCCATCCGCGCTGCCCGGTCGCACAGAACCGGTGCCTGAACGAACCGGACCTCGTGGCGATCGAGGCAGGCCACTTGTCACGCTGCCTGCGCGCCGGAGAGATCGCGGCGGGCCAGCTCGATCCGGTGCCCTGATGGCTCCAATTCTGGAAGTTCGCGGACTGAAGAAGTACTTCCCGATCAAGAAGGGGCTGTTGTCCCGCACGGTCGGCCACGTGAAAGCGCTCGACGGAATCTCGTTCGACGTGGAATCGGGTGAAGTGCTCGGCCTGGTCGGCGAGAGCGGATGCGGGAAGACGACTGCCGGGCGATGCATCCTGCAGTTGCTTGCGCCGACCAGCGGCAGCGTGCGGTTCGAGGGACAGGAACTGGTCGGCCTCCCCCGGCGCCAGATGCGCCCCATTCGGCGGCACATGCAGATCGTGTTTCAGGATCCCTATTCGAGCTTGAACCCGCGACTGACCGTCGGCAGCCTCGTCAAGGAGGCGCTGACGACGCACGGGATCGCAAAGGGACGGGCGGCCGCCGATCGCGTGGCCGAGTTGCTGACGCTCGTGGGGCTCTCGCCGACACACGCGGCGCGCTACCCGCACGAATTCTCGGGTGGACAGCGGCAGCGAATCGGCATCGCGCGAGCGCTCGCTGTCGGGCCGCGCCTGATCGTGGCCGACGAGCCGGTGTCCGCGCTGGACGTCTCGATCCAGGCCCAGGTCGTGAACCTGCTTCGCGATCTGCAGCGGCAGATGCATCTGACCTACATCTTCATCGCGCACGACCTCTCGGTCGTGAAGCACATCAGCGATCGGGTGGCGGTCATGTATCTCGGCACGATCGTGGAGCTGGCCTCGAGCACGGCGCTCTACGACGACCCGAAGCACCCCTACACGGTGTCGCTCCTGTCGGCCATCCCCGTGCCCGATCCGGATCGGCGGCGCACCCGCATCGTCCTGAAGGGCGACGTGCCCAGCCCTGCGAAGCCGCCGTCCGGATGCCGCTTCCATCCGCGCTGCTACATGGCGCAACCGGTGTGCAGCCAGGAGGTGCCTCCGCTGCGTGAAGTCGTGCCCGGACACTGGAGTGCCTGTCACTTCGCCGAGGTCGTCGACGTGCCCGCCACGCCGTCGCCCAGCGACTCCGCGGACAGCGGGGCCCCGGCAGTGGGATTCGGCTCCCCTTCGGGATCCTGAACGTCACGGACGAACGCGGCGATCGCCTCGCGCGAAGGGCCCCTCAGGGGATAGACTGGCAGGCCAACGGAGGAGGATCCACACCATGCATGTACGACGTGTCCTGCCGATCGTCGTCGCGGCGCTCGCCTTGGCGACTCCGCCGGCGTTCGCACAACGCGGCGGAGGCGACGAGCCGGCGCCCACACCTTCGGTTCAGCTGCCGCCACCGAGCGAGAAGACGATGGCGCTGAAGAAGGACGTCGCCGCCGACGTCGAAGCCCGCCGCGTATTCACGCAGCAGCTCGTGGACAGCATCTTCAGCTACAGCGAGCTCGGCTTCCAGGAAACTGAGACGCAGCGCACGTTGACCGATACCCTGATTCGCGAGGGCTTCGACGTGCAGCGTTCGGTGGCCGGCGTGCCGACCGCGTGGATCGCGCGCTGGGGGTCCGGCAAGCCGGTGATCGCGCTCGGGACCGACATCGACGGCCTGCCGTCGACCAACCAGACTCCGGGCGTGCTGACGCGCAAGGAGCTGGTGCCGGGCGCACCTGGGCACGGCGAAGGACACAATGCCGGCCAGGCCCTCATCATCACCGCGGCGCTCGCCGTGAAGAAAGTGATGGAACGCGACAAGCTGCCGGGCACGCTGATGCTCTGGCCGGGCGTTGCGGAAGAGGCCCTCGGCACCAAGGCGCAGTTCGTGCGCGCCGGCATGTTCAAGGACGTCGACGCCGTGCTCTTCACGCACGTGGGGAGAGAGCTCGGCACCAGCTGGGGCCAGGGCGGCGGAAGCGGGCTCGTGTCGGTCGAATACAGCTTCGTCGGATCAAGCTCGCACGCCGCCGCGTCGCCCTGGGCCGGCAAGAGCGCCCTCGACGCCGTC
>JBFXAT010000111.1:0-7407 GCA_050183995.1 Vicinamibacterales bacterium | reverse complement strand
ATCCACCAGACGAATCCGAACGTGGGCTTCTACGCACAGGACGAATGGAAAGCCACGCCGAGCGTGACCTTCAACCTCGGTCTTCGCTACGACCTGCAGATGCTCGAGACAATCAACACCGACACGAACAACGTGTCGCCGAGGGTCGGCTTCGCCTGGACACCCGACGCGTCGCGGCGCACGGTCGTTCGCGGCGGCGCGGGGATCTACTTCGACCGCGTGCCGCTCCGGGCGCTGGCCAATGCCCTGCTGTCGGCGGGAAACACGACAGATCTCGCCAATCTGCAGCAGACCAACATCAGCCTGTCGCCCGCCCAGGCCGGGGCGCCGTCGTTCCCCGACATCCTCCCGAATGCCCTGCCGCAGGTCACCCTCGTGAACCTGTCGACGATGGACAGGAACCTGCAGAACGCCTATTCGCGCCAGGCGAGCCTCGAGGTCGAACGCCAGGTGAGTGAGCGCATGACCCTGAGCGCCGGATACCAGTACGTGCGTGGCGTCGGGCTGCTGATGTCGATCAACCAGAACGTGCCGTCGTGCGTCGCCAGCGGGACCAACAACGGGTGCCGGCCGAACCCGGACTACGCGAACAACAGCCAGTACAGCGCGGCGGGCAGCTCCGCGTACCACGCGCTGAACCTGTCGTTCCTGCAGCGGCCGTCGGCGTGGGGCTCCTACCGCGTCAGCTACACGCTCTCGAAGGCCATGGACAACGTGGGGCAGTTCTTCTTCAGTTCGCCCATCGATCCGTTCGACGTGAACAAGGATTGGGGTCGCTCGGACAACGACCAGCGCCACCGGCTCTCGATCAACGGAAGCCTGACCGTCCCCGGCGGTGGGACCGACGCCGGGTGGAGGAAGATCGCGTCGGGATTCCAGTTGAGCGGATCGCTGCAGGCGTATTCCGCGCTGCCGCTGAACATCACCTCTGGTGTCACCACCGTTCAGGGCACGACGGGCCGCCCGATCGTCGACGGCCAGTTCATCGCCCGCAACGCCGGCGTCGGCAACAACTTCTTCTCCGTCAATCTCCGGCTGTCGCGCGCGTTCGCGCTGGCAAGGGGCAGCCGTCTCGAGGCGTTCGCCGAGGTGTTCAATCTGACCAACCGGATGAACGTCGTGACGCGCAACGGGAACTTCGGCTCCGGCTCGTACCCGACCAATCCGTCGGCGTCGTTCAACCAGGTCACGGCCGTGGGTGATCCCCGCACGGTGCAGCTCGCCGTACGCTTGAGGTTCTGAGAACCGGTGTCCTCGTGGCTTCGTGCCTTCGTGAAGACCAGCACGTTCCGCTCGTCGCGTGCCGGACTCCTCATGAAGGGCGAAGCCGCGGGATGACGGCGAAGCCGCCGGGAGTGAGTGGCTCGGCTCACTCCGCTTTGTTCGTTCGCCCGCCGCGGGCCGCGCGCGCAGCCGACCAGCTCTGAAGCGTGCGAATGTAGTTCGCACGCTGGAACGCCGCGGGGTCCTCGGTTGCCGTGAAGCTCACGGCCCCCTTCATCTCTTCCACCGTGCGGAATCCCCGCACGTCCATGAACCGTGCGAGTCCGTCCCGGACGACGCCGAAGTGTTCGGGGCCGTGGCGAAGGATCGCGGCCACGATCTGGACGGCGTCGGCGCCCGCGAGCACGGCTTTGATGCCGTCGGTCGGCGTCGACACCCCGCCGGTGACGGCGAGGGACGCACGCACGCGCCCGCGAAGCAGCGCCACCCACTGGAGCCGCAGCCGGAGCTCGGTGCGCGTCGAGAGCTCGAGCCTCGGCATCACGCTCAACGTGGCCACGTCGATGTCCGGCTGATAGAACCGATTGAACAGAATCAAGCCATCGAGGCCCGCGCCATCGAGCCGCCTCGCCAGGTTGCCCAGCGCCGTGAAGTACGGAGAGAGCTTCAAGGCGATCGGAATGCGCACCATCCGCTTCAGTTCGGTCACCATGTCGCCGAGGCCGGCCTCGACGGTCATCGACGAACGCTCCGGATCCGAGATCACTTCGTAGAAATTCACCTCGAGCGCGTCGGCCCCGGCCTGCTCGATGTGCGATGCGAACCGCATCCAGGACTCGCCGGTCGTGCCGTTCAGCGACGCGATGACGGGCACCCCGACTGCCTGCTTGATCCGGCGGATCTGCTCCAGATACCGGTCGGTGGTCAGCGCGTAGTCGTGCGGCGCGGGGAAGTGCGACAGCATCGCCGAGAACTGCTCGTCGAGCGGATCGCGATGGCGGATCTCGCCTCGCGTCTCCATGGTGATCTGCTCCTCGAAGAGCGAATGCAGCACGATCGCGGAGGATCCCCCGTCCTCCAGCCGCTTGACCGTGTCGAGGTCGTCGACGAGCGGCGAGGCGCCGACCATGAACGGATGCGCGAGCCGCAAGCCGAGATAGGTCGTGGTCAGATCCATGTGCGTATCCCTCTCGAGCGCCGCACCGTCATGGTGTCGGGGCCGTTGGCGTCTCGTGACCGACCAGCCGGAGCCGCGTGCCCCACGGGTCGGCGGTGAGCCAGCCGTCGGACGTCGGCTCGGCGGCCCAGCCTGCATCGCGGATGCGTTGCGCGGCCAAAGGCGCCGCACCCGACGGTATCACCAGTTCCCATTCGAGCAGTCGCGCCTGATCGTCCCGGGCGGAGGGTCCGGGCGACCACGTGTTCGTCCCGAGGTGGTGGTGGTAGCCATCGGCCGCGAGGAAGAGGGCGCTCGGGTAGCTCCACATCGTCTTATCGAGGCCCAGCGCCAGATGGTAAAAGCGTTCGCTCAGGCCGAGGTCGCCGACGTGCAGATGCACGTGTCCGACGCGCGTTCCGCTCGGGGCGTGCGTCCAGCGCTGCCCGCCGCCGGCTCGGACGAGCTCCGCGACATTCAGCGGGTCCGCGGCCATGACGAGCTCACCGTCACGCACCGGCCACGTCGAGGCCGGCCGGTCTGCGTAGACCTCGATGCCCAGGCCGTCCGGATCGTGGAGGTAGAGCGCTTCGCTCACGTGATGGTCGGCGGAGCCGGCACGGACCGACAAGTCGCCGAGGTGGGCGACGAACCGGCCGAGGTCCGCGCGAGTGGGCAGCAGGATGGCGAAATGGTAGAGCCCGTAGGCGCCGCGTCGTGGCACCGGGGAAATGCCTGGCTTCTCGTACAGCTCGACGAGGGGCAGCACGTCGTCGGCTGCGTGCAGGGCCGCCGACCGTTCGCCGAGCGTGGAGGGGCGCAGCCCGATCACGCTTGCGTAGTAGTCGATCGATCGTGAGAGGTCGGACACTTGGAGCCGGACACGTCCGCACCTCGTCCCCGGTGGGAGCCGGAATAGAGTGGGTGAAGTGCCGAACTGGGGGCGGCGTTCAGGGGGTGGAGTGCGCATCCGGATGGGTCCCGAGGAGGGATGCGCGGCCGCGTGCCTCCTCGGGCCTACGCGGCAATTCTAACGCGGGCGAGCCCCGCGGCCCTGATGGCCGGAGGCTCGCCCGACTGAGAGGACTACTTGAGCGTGAGCTTCTGGACGCGCCAGTTGGTCATCTCGCCGACCAGCAGCTCTTTCTCGTTGCGGCAGTCGATCGAGTTGGCGAGGCCGAACTGCTTGGGGAGCTTGCCGGCGGAGCCGAACTTTCCGAGCACCGTGCCGTCGAGTCCGACCTTGTAGATCGCCGCATCTTCCATCCCGTCCGGATCGCCGGAGTGCGAGACGTAGATGTACTGCGTTGCGCCCGTCGTCATGCACATCGTCAGCGGGTTGCCTGGGCTGGCGAACTGACGCTTGAAGGTGCCTTCGCCGTCGAACACCTGGATGCGCTTGTTGCCGGAATCGGCGACGTAGACGTCGCCGTTCGCGTCGATGGCCAGCGCCTTCGGGCCGTTGAACTCGCCGTCGCCCGAGCCCGTGTGTCCCCACTGCTTCACGAAGTTGCCGTCCTTGTTCACCTTGACGATGCGGTTGACGTTGCCGTTCATGCCGTCGGCGATGTAGGTGTTACCGGCCTTGTCCCACGCCACGTCGGAGGGACGGTTGAAGGTGGTGCCAGGCGTGCCCGCTCCGGGAGGGCCCTGTGGGCCGCCACGTCCGCCGCCACCGCCGCCCGGCTGTGCCGGCCGGACGTTGATCGCCTCGGGCTTGCGCCCGAGCACGAGCGCCACGCCGCCCTGCGGGTTGAACTTCACGACCTGGTTCGCGCCGGCATCGACCGTCCACACGTTGTCCTGGGGATCGACGCGAAGGCCGAAGGCGATGTTGAAGCCGTAGGTTTCCTGGCCGAGCTCGCGCAGGTACTTGCCCGTGCTGTCGAACACGAACAGCTTCGACCCGTTGTGGAAGAAGGTGCGGTTGTCGCCGAGCGTAGCGTAGGGGTGGCTGGTGCGCGTGTAGACGAAGATCTCGCCGCGCGAGTTGCGTCCGACGCCGGCCACCTCGCCGACGAACACGTTGTCGGGCGTGGTGAGGAGCGAGCCCGTGGAGTCGAAGGCGATCTCGGGAGCCGCCGGCCCTTGAGCGGCCAGCGACACACCGAATGCGAAGACGCCTGCTGAAACGAGTGCCTTGAATATCCGTGTCATGACCGTCTCCTAGTTCGCGCTCGAACGGCTGGGAGCGGCCTGAGGCTTCAGGAGGATCTTCTGCGACCGCCAGTTGTTGATTTCGGCTGTGAAAATGGTGTTCGGGTCGCGGCAATCCATCTGGTGAATCGTCGAGAACTCCCCGGGGGCCTTGCCGCCCTTGCCGAACTTGCCGACGATCGTGCCGTCGAGCTCCATCTTGTAGACCTCACCCGTGTAGGCGGCGGGTTCGGCAGGCGCGCTGTCGGGCCATGAGTTCGACGAGAACAGGTACTGGTGGCCGGGGTTGTTCGGGCCGGGACCGCCGGACACGCACACCGCCCAGGGGTTGCCCACGTTGTTGAAGGTCGTCTTCAGGTTCAGGTCGTTGTCGAGGACCTGCACACGGGCGTTGCCGCGATCCGCGACGTACACGTTGCCCTGGAAGTCGGTCGCGATGGAGTGGGGCGTGTTGAACTCGAGCGTGCCGTTGCCGCGCTTGCCGACGGCCTTGAGAAACTTGCCGTTCTTGTCGAGCTTGACCACGCGCGCGTCGAAGTAGCCGTCGGACACGAAGATGTTGCCCTGCTGGTCCCACGCCACGTCGGTCTCACGGCCGAAGCGGTACTTCTCGTTGCGTCCGTGGAACACGCCGCCGCCCGGCATGTTGCTCAACTGAGCGAGCGGGTCCTCGCGGCGGCCGAACACCATGAGGATCTTCCCCTGCTGGTTGAACTTGATGATCATGTCGGTGCCTTCGTCGACCGCCCAGATGTTGTCCTGAGCGTCCACGCGGACCGAGTGCGCGAAGGCGAAGCCGTAGTTGTGCCGGCCGAATTCCTTCACGAAGTTGCCCTGGGCGTCGTACTGAAACAGCCGGGTCTCGTTGGCCCGGTGATAGACGTAAATATTGCCTTTGGTGTCCGTCGAAATCCCCATGTTCTCGCCGGTGTAGATCCCGGGAGGGTTCTTGAAGAAATTGGGGACTGCTTCGTGCGGGATGATGGGAACGTTGGTTGCCGTTGCGCGACCCTGCGCCGACAACGACGACATCATCGACAGGGACATCGCGCCGCCGACGACAAAACAGACAAGAGCCGCAAACCTGAAACGCTTCATGGACTGGCCTCCGAGAAACCGAGCTCCAGTGGTGCCGGAAATGAGCTTTGGCAATGTAGCCGACCCCAGAAGCCCCTTCAAGACCGGTAGACAACAAAAGACAAACCGTCGAGCTCAACCGTTCGGGCGAGGCTCGCTCTCGCGCGCCCACGGCGTCCCGGTCCCGCCATGGCGCTGGCGCGCCATAATGTCGCCGTGCGAGTCTGGATGCGCCCCCTCGTGGTCGGCGCCCTGAGCGTCGTCACGATCGCCGGGCAACCGCCGGCCCAGCGGCGAGACGGCGGGCCGCCAGCGTCGCGCGCGGACGGGTACCGCACGGACGTGGAGTACGACGGCCGCTTCACCTTCGTCCGTCTCGCGTGGCGGTCCGGCGGATACTCGCGTGGCTTCTGGAGCACCGCGTGGGACCACGACTATCCGCGGGCCGAGCAGAACCTGACGCAGATCGTCCGCGAGCTCACGAGCATCGATGCCCGTCTGGACGGCAGCCGCATCCTGACGCTCGACGACCCGGAGTTGGCGCGCTACCCGATCGCGTTCATGTGGGAACCGGGCTTCTGGGAACTGAGCGACCGCGAAGCCGCGGCCTTCCGCAGCTATCTCCTGAAGGGCGGCTTCGCCGTGTTCGAAGATTTCGATGGGAGCCAGCAGTGGGGCAACTTCGAGATGCAGATGCGGCGCGTGCTCCCCGGCGCGAGGCTCGTGCGCCTCGACGCCTCGCACCGGATCTTCGACTCGTTCTTCGCGATACGCGACATCGACGCGATCGTCCATCCGATGTCGGGACTGCGGCCGAGCTACTACGGGATCTTCGAGGACAACGACCCCGGCAAGCGCCTGATGGTCGTGGCCAACTTCGACAACGACGTCCCTGAGTACTGGGAGTGGTCCGGTCGCGGGCTCTTTCCCTTCGCCAATACGAACGAGGCCTACAAGCTCGGTGTGAACTATCTGATTTACGGTATGACGCACTGAGCGCCGGCGGTGCGCGGTGCCGCGCCGATCGGCACGCAGCGGGCGGCCCCGCGGCCGGACTGTCGGTTATCATCTCGGGTCCACTCTCGTTCGTACACCAACAGGGGCGCCACCTTGAGAACCGACAGCTTACGTGCGAGCCTCGCGGGCGCGGGGATCGTCTGCCTGACCATGTTCCTCGCTGCATCGTCGGCCTCGGCGCAGAACGAGCCGGCCACGCCGGCTGCGCCGCCGCCCGTCACCACGCCGGCGTTCGTCATCCAGAGCGACAACGGTGACAACCGGCTCCAGGTTGGCGGATTCCTGCAGATGGAAGGGCGGTTCGTTCCGACCGACCGACAGGAGCGGATCACCAATACGTTCACGATGCGGCGGTTCCGGATCATCCTGCAGGGCCGCTTGGCGCGGCACTTCGAGTACTACTGGAACGTGGACATGTCGAACAACGTGCTCACGCTTCGCGACGCGTACTTCGACACCGTGTTCTCCAGAGCCCTGCACGTGCGCGTGGGCAAGATGAAGGCGCCGTTCAGTTACGACCGCCTGCTGCTCGTGTCGCAGACCTTGTTCATCGAGCGCGGCATGTCCACCAACGTCGCGCCCGATCGCGACACCGGTGTCGAGGTGTTCGGCGATCTCGCGAGCGGAGTGCTCCAGTACGCCGGGATGATCGGGAACGGGACCGCCGACGGCCAGCTGTCCGAGCTGGACACCAACGACAGCAAGGATCTGATCGGCAGGCTGATGGTCCGGCCCTGGGCGCGCGATCCCAAGAGCACGATGGCGACCTTCGCGGC
>JBFXAT010000110.1:0-7942 GCA_050183995.1 Vicinamibacterales bacterium | reverse complement strand
TCGGACTGCTTCTCCATGTCGCGCAGCGCGTCGCCCTGCGCCCGGTTGATCTCTTCGATCGACAGGCCCAGGGCCAGCGCGCGCTCGCGCATCGCGTCGAACTGGTCGCTGAGCGAGGCGAGTGCCTGCTTGGACTTCGACGCGCCCAGGCCCAGGATCTGCTGCGCAAACTGCACGTCCGATGCCACCTGGTTCAGATCGCTGGTGGCCGCGAGCGACCGATCGAGCACGCGCTTCAGCGTGTCGTCGAGACCCTGGACGATGACCTGGCCGGTCCGCAGCAGCTCGACCGGCGCCTGCTGGGCGAGCTGCTCGGCCGAGCTGTACTGGTACCCGTAATTGATGCCGAAGGGGTTCTTGCCGAACTCCTTCGCGTTCCCGAACGTCTGGACGCTGAAGGTCCCCGCGGCGGAGCCTCCGACTGCTGTAGCGAACTGCTTCAGCGTCGCCTGCACCGCCTGCGCGATGGTCGTGGCCTGGGCCGGATCGGCGTTCTTGCCGCCGGTGACGACGCCCCCGGTCGAAAGGTCGATGGTCGCTCCGGCAATCTGGCGCGGGATGCCGCCGCCGAAGAGCTTGCTCAGGAGCCCCCCGGCCACGCTGCCGATGATGCCGCCGATCGGCCCGCCCAGCGCGAAGCCGATGCCGGCGCCGGCGCCGCCCAGGATGCTGCCCGCGGTCTTGTTGCCGCCGATGAGGTTGCTGATCATCCCCCCGCCGAAGGCGCCCAGTCCGGCCGCACCCAGCACCGACGTGAGGGAAGCGGACGTGATGGCGCTCGAACCCGGGAGCGTCTCCAGGAACCCGGCGGCGTTCATGACCGAGCCGCCACCGCCGAAACCGATCGTCGAGCCGAACGCGTTGACGGCGTTGCCGATGCCACCGAGCGAGCTGAGCGGGTTGAAGCCCCCCAGCGGGCTTCCGCCGCCCAGGACGCTCGACAGCAACCCGCCGGACGAGCCGGACGAACCCGACAGGCCGAGCGCGGAGGAGATCCCGCTCAGGCCCGCCGCGCCCAGCACGCTGGAGACCACCGGGCGGAACACCAGCAGCGCGGCGATCTCGGCCGCCAGGCGCACGAAGATGTTCTTGATGGTCGATGCCAGGTCCGAGAAGCTGTCGACCCCGCCGTTGAACAGCGACTCGAAGGCCCCTGAAAACGCGCTTTGGATGTTCGTCAACGCGTTCTTGAACGGCTGCTCCAGCAGCTCGCGCTTGCGCTCAGTTTCTCGTTCGAGCAGCTCGCGCGCCTCCTTCGCCGCACGCGCCTGTTCGTCGATCTGGAACTGCGCCAGCTCCCGCTCGGCGCGCTGCAGGTTGCGAACCTCCTCGGTCTTGGCCTTGAGGCGGTCGTCGATCGAGCGGGTGAACGCCTCGCTCTGCTTGTCGTAGAGCTGCTGCGCCTTCTCGGCGACCTCGGACTGCATGTCATCGATAGTGTCGTAGAAGCGCTTCTCCGCCTCCGCGAGCTTGTTCAGCTCGGACTGCGTCAGATCCCGCTGCACCTCGGGCGCGGAGCCACCGGAAATGCTGGCCCCGGTCGCGCCACCCAGCGAGACGCGAGGGATTGATACGGCGTTGCCCGAAATGCGCAGCTGCGCTCGCCGATTGACCAGTTGCGCGAACTCGTCCCCGCTGGTGATGCCGGACGCGACTAGCTGGTCGAGACGGCGATCGACGCGTTGAGCTTCCTGCGATGGAAGCTGGCCGAGCTTCCCGGCGACGCTTTCCAGCCGGGAGAACATGCCGTCCAGGGCAGCGATCCCGGCCTGCGTCTCGGAGAGAAACTTCCCCGCCTCGTAGCCGCCGTACAGCGCGATGCCCAGCAGTCCACCGCGCGAGGCCAAGCTCATGTTCGCGATGAGGGTGGTCAGGCGCGCCAGGCCGGCGCCGCCGGCGAACAGCACCATCTCGGCGTTCAGTGCCCCCACTGCGACCGCTGTCGCGCGCACGCCGGCCGCCAGCGCCGCGAAACCTGCCGCCGCCTGGCCGAGCAGAGCGCCGCCGGCGGCGAACAGACCGAGTTTCAACAGCTCGCCCACGGCCGAGGCGAGTGTCCCCACATTCGAGGCCACGGTCGAGATGGCCTCGGCAATGGACTTCGAGGCCCCGGATGCCTGGTCGGCATCGCTGATGTAGCGCTTCCACTCGTTGCGGAGCTGCTCGAAGGCACCACCGATTGTCTTGGGCAGGGTGGCGGATTCCTCGCGGAGCTTGTCGAACTGCGTGGTGAGCGCGCGCACGATCACCTCGCTGGTCAGCTCGCCCTGCGCTGCCATGCCGCGGAGCTGGCCCACCGTCACGCCCAGGCCGTCGGCGAGCGCCCGCGCCAGGCGCGGGGCGTTCTCCATCATCGAATTGAACTCGTCCCCGCGCAGCACGCCGGACGCCAGCCCCTGGGAGAACTGGAGCATCGCCGCACCGGCTTCGGTTGCCGACGCGCCCGAAAGCCGCAGCGCCCGGCTGACGGCTTCGGTGAGCGGTACCGCTTCGGCCGTTCCGCGCCCGATGCTCTCCAGCCCGCTGGCGATGCGCGTGTAGAGCGTCACGGTGTCCGCCAGCGGCGTCAGGTTGCGCTGTGCGAGCTGGAACAGCTCCGCCTGCACCCGCGAGTACTCGGCCGCGCTCGAGCTGACCAGGCGCAGGCGCGCGTTCAGGCCGCTCATCTCGTCAGCGGTGCGTGCCAGGCTCGCGCCGAACTGGATGATCTCCCGGCCGGCGAATGCCGCGGCGACCGCTCCGCCGAACGTGCGCAACGTCTGGGTCAGGCGCTCGGTCGAGCGGGCCGTGGTGTCCAGGCTGCGACTGGCGTCCTGTCCGCCACGTCCGAGCTTGGCCAGCTCGGCCTGTGCGATACGGACATCGCCAGCGAAGCCCGAGCCGTCGGCCTTGAGCCGGATGCCTACGACCAGGTCGGTCACGTTCGCAACTGTCCCGCGCCGCGCCAGGTCACAACCTGGCGGCGCCGCCTTGCCGGTCCTGCGTCGACTTCTGGTGCTCGCGGAAGACCGCGAGCGCCTCGGCCTCCAGGACCTGCACGTCCTGCCAGACGTCCGCTCGTCGCCGTACCGGAACGCCCTGCCACCGCATCACCTGCGCGACAGCGCAGTAGTCCAGGCCGATGACGCCTCCCAGCCCGCCCGTGCGCCACTGCGTCTGGCACGCGACGAACACCTGCAGCGCGTGCTGGTGCTCGGGCCAGATTTCGGGCTTCTCGCATGGTTCGCACTGACTGTCCTCGCCGCGCGTCTTGCGACAGGCCCGGCAATAAGCCGGGCCGCCGCCGTAGAGCCAACGGGCGGCGTCTACGAGTTTTTTCGCTTCGCTCCCTGCAGGCTCTCGAACCACGCCTGCAGCACCGCCGGCCGCACCGGGTAGACGTCCAGCACCTGGTCGCGCGTCGTCTCACCGAAATGGATCTCCTGGCCGCCGGCGTCCTGGATCCCCTTCCAGCCGACGAGCACCTGTTCGATGACCTGCGCGTCGCCGATCTCCTTCGACTGCAGCCCGGCAATCATCGCGTCGATCTCCGACTGTGACAGCCGCCGGAACTGGGCTTCGAAGGTGTGCTTGGTGGCCTTGCCGCCGTCGCCGATGACCTCGACGGAGACCGTCCAGGTGTAGCGATCGCTCAGACTGATCTTGAACACGTCGCCGCCTCCTCAGATCGCCGAGACGGCGTTCTTCAGCGTGATCTTCAACGCCGAATTGCTGCCGGACTTGTACGCCTTGAACGGCAGGGTGATGAGCAGGCCGCGCGGCCCCTCGACCGGCGGCGTGGCGCGCTCGTAGAGCATCTGCTGGACGAAGAACTCGATGCTCTCGTTGCCGGCCGAGCCCGCGCCGGTTCCGCGGGACAGGGTGATCTTCAGCGAGGTCTCGGTGCCGCCGATCGCCTTGTTGAGCAGCGTCGCGTCCTCGAACAGCGCGGAGATCTGACCGCTGACCGTCGCGAATCCCTCCGGCAGCGCCCGGCGCACGCCGGCGCCGCCGACCGTGAACACCGAATCGTCCAGCCCGTTGTCGAGCTGGATCGAAGCGGCCGTCACCACCGCGATCGCGCCGCCGCCCTCCTGGATGGTCGCGTCGAAGGCCGAGAACGGCGTGTGGCCGTTGTCGTCGAGCGAGGCATCGAGCGGGGATGCGCCCAGGGTGTCCTTCGCGCCGATGATGTCGAATCCGGCGGTGCAGTAGCCCTCGGTCGGGAACTCGAACCCGCACCGCGCCACCCGGCAGCCGTTGAACTTCTCGTACCGGCCCGAGCCGGAGATGTTCGAGCCGTGGTCCTTCTCCAGCACCATGCCCACCGGCAGGTCGCCGAGGGTCATCGTGTGGGTGTACGGACCGGCGCCGGTGGTGGCGTTCGAGCCGAGCGCGTGCTTGAGCAGGGTGCCCATCCACTCCGCGCCGATCTCGCAGGCGACCGCGCCGGCCACCCCGATGTTGCCGGCGGCGGGCTTGGCGCGCTCACGCGAGGCGGTCAGCGTGTTGCTGTCGATGCGGCTCTGCGTGCTCTGCACGCCGAACCGGGTGAGGTAGAGCTTCTGGCCGGCCGGTGAGCCCGGATCCGTGCCGTATGTCGTCTCGGTGAACAGCGCGAAGACGCCCTGCGATCCACGTGCCTGAGGCATCGGTTATTCCTCCACGTACTCGAAACCCTTGACCTCCACCAGGCGCGCGGCCTCGGCCGCCTCCACCTCGTGGACCTCGCCCGCCCCATACGGGCCGCAGGCGAGCACGCCCGGGCGCGCCAGGCGCACCCTACGCGTCGCTGGCGCCTGCGCGCTGCCGATATCGTTTCGCTTCGCCACTGTCGTCACCCCTTCACGGAATAGGCCGTCTCGAAATCGTCCTGCCACCACAGCACCGCCTGGGCGATGCGAATGAGTCGACCGCCCTGCCACGTGCAGCGGTCATATCCAGCCGCCGGCGGCCATCCGAGCAGCGCGGTACGCACCGCCACCCGCAACGGTTCCAGATCGCCGATGGCCTTCTCCCCGCGCGCGTCGCGCAGGTTGCGTGCAGCGATCACCACGCCGAACCGCGCCTGCACCTCGTGCGCGACGTACCCGAGCCCGCCACTGCGTGTGGTTCGATCGGCCACCGGGTACACGTATGCCGCCGGCACCTGCTTCAGATCGTCGGTCGCCGAGGCGAGATCCGCTGCACCGGCCACCAGGCGGAAGGCCGCCACCTGTGCCTGCAGCCGCGACACCACGGGTGCCAGGTCCATCAGAAGCTCGCGAGCGTGTCGCGCGTGAACTGACGGTCATCGTCGGTCTTCTCGTAGGCGACCGTGCCGGACTCCGTGGCGGTCTCCGAGGCGGTCTCATCCAGGCCCAGGCTCAACGTGCCCTTCGCCACCGCCTCCAGCGACCGGCGCACGTCCTCGTAGCGCTTCCGCACCTGCTCGGTCGCCTGGTCGTCGTACAGGAAGTAGCGCGCGGCATCGCATGCCCAGCGCACCAGGACCTTGGGCACGGACGAGAGCGGCAGCGCGTACCTCGCGGCGAGGAACGTGTTGATCTCGTCGTCGGCGTCCTGGAGGCAGTCGCCGATCTTCACGTCGTCGATGACGCCCAGGCCGGCCTCGTCGGTGAGCTGGATCAGCTCCGTCTCGCCGAACCGGTCGATCATCTGTTGCTTGGTGGCGTAGGTCACGGCGGCGCTCGGCGTATCGTCCCGTCAAAGTCCCCGGTAGAGCTGGTCGTACGAGACCACATCGAGCAGCCCCTTGCGCCACAGTTCCAGATAGCCGCCTGCGCCCAGGATGGCGTCTTCGTACGCCTGCTTGTCGGCCTCCGATTGCCCGCATGGCGCGCAGGCGGCCGTCGCCACCAGGTCGTGCGCGTTGATGCTGGTCAGCCCGCCATAGAGCACGGTGTTCGTCGCGTAGCCCAGGATCGTCGCGGAGCTGGATTGGTCCACGCTTACCCCGAGCATCGCCATCTGAGCCTTCCAATGGGACAGGGTGCGCGGGTCCTGGACGTAGTTGAGCGGAGTGATATTCGACCTGGTCGTGCGCGCCAATCGGATGCCGGCGTCCCGCGCCCATCCCATCGTCTCCACATTGTGCCGGCCGTTCGAATAGGACATGTACGGCTTTGCGCCTGCGGCCGCGACGCTGGGCTCCAAGAGCGAGGCGTTGATGACCTGGCGAAATTCGTCCCTGGTCAACCGGCTCGCGGAGACGTTCCCGGTCGCCGGCGTCTGGGGGTTGTCCGCACACGAGAACTGGAAGTAGGGCGTCGCCGTCCCGCTCTGCACGAAGGTGAGCGTCTTGGCCCCGTTCCACTTCGGATCCAAGGCTCCGCGCACCGTAATGACGTCCCCCACCTGAGGGCGCTCCTTCGCGCATGCCGAGCACTGCTTGAGCGTCAGCGTGGTCGGCTCGGTCCAAGTCGCAACGCCTCCCGAGCACACCAGGCCGGTCGCCGTGACCTGGTAGGAGTTCACGTCCTCATTGTCGAGGTACTCCTGGGCGCCAACGGTCCAGCCGGCGGCCGCCATCGTCGAGAGATTCGCGGGGGTGAACTTTCCGGCGATGTTCCAGTCGTCGCCGGAGATGAACAGCGTGCCCTTCCACCCCAGGCCGTTCAGCAACGGATACGCGTACGTGTAGACCCCGGCGTAGGTGTTGTCGAACGTGAAGGCGACCAGCGAGGGGGCGCGGCCCTTCCAGATCCGCTTGATGGTGATGTTCGTCGGGAAGCCATTGCTGGTCGCGTGAACGGTGTACCGAAACTCCATCCGGGCGATGCTGGCCATCTTGTACGGCCAGCCCGCCGGGCCGCTGTTGACGACGTTCCAGGTGTCGACCGAGAACCGGTTGATGAAGCCCGTCACATAGGGGCGCTTGTACCCACCGACGCCCTGGGAACGATTGACATAGCCGCCGGTGTAGGCCGAGCCGGCGTCGTCGACGAGCCAGAGTGACACGTAGTTGTACTGGGAGGCGTTCTCCTCGGTCTCGAACTCGATCGAGATGAAATCGTTCCCGGCACCGCTTCCGCCTGAGAGGTCGTAGTCCGCCTTCCCGATCCGCCCGGGCTCCACTTTCGCGGAACAGTACTGACTCGCCGCCAGGCCCGAGGGAATGGAAATGTGCAGGCCGTCGGCATCGAGCGTCGGCGCAGGGCATGCGGCATTCGGGAACCCGGGCGCGACGACGACGTCATTGGCGCAGTTCGGCGCGCAGGCGGAGCCTTCGGCGCCGATGGCGTGCGTGCCGTCCGTGAAATCCACCAGGAGCGTGGATGACTGAGGCGCGGTGTAGGTGCCCCGCGCCGGCCGATTTCCGGCTTCCCGTGCGACCGCGGCCTGCGCCGCCAGGACGACGAGCGCAAGGCTGGCGATCGCAAGACGCCTGCCGAAGCCCATCATTGCGGCCTCCACTGGAGGATGGCGGTCCCGGTGGCCGCGTCGTTCGGATCGGCGGTGAGGTTGACGTCAAAGCGCGTCCCCTTGCATCCGCACCACGTGGTGCCGACCTGAGCGGAGGCAGGTACCACGCACTTCGTGGTCGTGCCGTCCTTGATCGGGAAGTCGTGTGCGGACAGTGCCGCGGTCACCACGATGCACCCGAGCCGCGCGGGCACCGGGGACACGGTCGTCGAGTCGGTCGCGAGATCGACCGCGTCGCCGTTCCAGTCCTCGTACACCACGCAGTACCCGTTGTTGGCAACGTCGGTGTTCCGCTCGCACGCCAGCGCCGTGCCGAGCGCCACGACCTCCCGCCCTGAAGAGTCGTACTTGGCTGCCAGGGCGGAGCCCGAGACCAGGAGCAGTAGCGCGGCGATGAGGCTGGCCGCAAGCGAGCGCCCGCGCATGGTCACTTCCCCTCGCTCTTCGGGGGCGCCTTCTCGGCGGGCGCCTCGACGGCACCGACCGCCAGCAGCGCCGCAGCCTGCGGCTCGGACAGCTCGATGGTCTCGCCGACCGC
>JBFXAT010000109.1:0-8234 GCA_050183995.1 Vicinamibacterales bacterium | reverse complement strand
TGGTACAGGACCCCGGATAACAGCGTCCCGAGCAGCCGGCCGCACGCGTTCGCCATGTAGTAGAAGCCCACACAGAGCGATACACGATCGGATTCGGAATACGCCAGCACCAGATAGGAGTGTACCGAGGAGTTCAGCGCGAACACGACGCCGAACAGCCCCAGGCCGCCGAGTATCGTGGGAGCCGGCGGCCATCCGAACGAGAGGCCGAGGGGAATGATCGCGGTGACCACCGCCAGGGCGAACCCGAGAGCGCTGGCCGTGCCCGGGCCGGGAGCCCTCCCGCCCGTCGCGCGGTACAGCAGCGCAGGAGAGCCTCCCTGCACGGCGCCGTAGCCGATCACCCAGAGCGCCATGAATCCTCCAGTACGGGCGAAGGACCAGCCGAGCACCGACGACAGGAAGATCGGCACGCTCACCACGAACCAGACATCGCGCGCGGCGAAGAGCGCCATCCTCGCGAGCGACAGCCGGTTGATGCCCGCCGAATTCGAAAGGACTCCGGAGAACGGCGCCTTCCTCTTCGCCTGACCGATGTTCGGCGGCAGCGCGATCATGACGCTCGCCAGAACCATCGAAACGCCTGCTGCCATGCCCACGAGCGCACCAGTGAAGCCGAAGACCGAGAGCAGCACGCCGCCGACGAAGAAGCCGGCACCCTTGAGGGCGTTCTTCGAGCCCGTGAGGACGGCCACCCACGTGAACAGCCCGGAGTCGTCGCCGGTGGGCACGAGCACCTTGACGGCGCTCTTCGCACTCATCTTCGTGAGGTCCTTCGCGATGCCGGAAACGGCCTGGCACGTCATGACATAGGCCACCGAGATCGCCGGACTCCACTCCGGGTTCAGGAGCGCCAGCAGCCCGAGCGCACACGTCTGAAGCAGCAGGCCCAGCACCAGCGTGAAGCGGAGACCCGTCCGCGATGCCAGCCACCCGCCGACCAGGTTGGTGACGATGCCGAAGAGCTCGTAGAGCAGGAAGAGGAACGCCAGCTGCACCGGCGTGTACCCAAGCTCGTTGAAGTGCAGGAGCACCAGCATGCGCAGCGCGCCGTCGGTGAGCGTGAACGCCCAATATGCGGCCGTCACGGTCACGTAGTTGCGGATGCTGATCGACGGCTGTGCGGCCACCACGCTCGCTCGTGCGCTCACGACAGCCCACCTACCCGTGCCGCCAGCTCCACCAGGCGATTCACGTACCCGATCTCGTTGTCGTACCACGCGAGCACCTTCACGCTCGTACCGTCCACGACCATCGTCGAGAGCGCGTCGACGATGGCCGAGTGCGGATCGTCCTTGAAGTCCACCGAAACGAGCGGGCGCTCCTCATAAGCGAGCACGCCCGACAGCGGCCCGGCGGACGCAGCCCTGAACGCGGCGTTGACCTCGTCTGTCGACGTGGCGCGCGCCACCTCGAAGACACAGTCGATGAGCGACGCGTTGAGCAGCGGCACACGCACGGCGATGCCGGTCAGCTTGCCCTTCAGTTCCGGATAGATCAGACCGATCGCCGTCGCCGATCCGGTGCTCGTCGGGATCAGCGACACGCTGCTCGCGCGCGCGCCGGAGGTCCTTGTGCGGAGCGTCCACGACCGTCTGGGTGTTGGTGAGGTCGTGCACCGTGGTGACGAACCCGTGCCGGATCCCGATGCTCTGGTGGACGACCTTCACGATCGGCGCGAGGCAGTTGGTGGTGCAGGATGCGGCCGTGATCAGGTGGTGCGCGGCCGGATCGTAGAGATGATCGTTCACCCCCATCACCACGTTGAGCGCGCCGCTCTTGACCGGTGCGGCGACGATGACCTTTCGCACGCCCGCAGAGAAATAGGGCTCCAGCGTCTCCGTGGAGCGGAACTTGCCGCTGCACTCGAGCACCAGGTCGACGCCGTGCTTGCGCCAATCGACCGAACCGGGCCTCGGCCGGTCGGTGAACGCGATCCGCTTTCCGTCGACGATCAGCGCATCGTCCGCCGCGGCCGACACGTCGTGGGCCCAGCGGCCGTGAACCGAATCGAAGGTCAGAAGGTGTGCCGCCGTGCGGACGCCGCCCGCCACCTCGTTGATGTGAACGACGTCGAGGCCGGGCCTGCCCCATGCGGCTCGAAGCGCGAGCCTGCCCATGCGGCCGAAGCCATTGATGCCGATGCGCGTCATGGTCGCTTCCTCGGTCGCGCGACGGCGAGAGGCGCCGCCACGGCTGCGGGCGGACAGCACGTCGCCGCCTGCACCTCGCCGGGTGTGGGGAGACAGCAGCCGGTCCGGTTCTTCAGGCGCTCGCCGTCCTTCTGCACCACGTCGACGTGCGTCAGCCCGTGCCGGACTGCGTCCGCAATGGCCGCGAGCACCGGATCCTCGACGCTCGCGAGCCGGTAATGAATCCAGAGTCCATCGCGCCTGGTCTGGACCAGTCCGGCCTTCCGCAGATAGGCCAGGTGCCGCGATGCCTTGGGCTGGGGAATCTTCAGGCTCTCGTAGATGTCGCAGACGCAGACTTCTCCGGACAAGAGCAGTCCGAGAATCCGCAGGCGCGTGGCATCTCCGAGCGCCTGGAACAGCGCCGCCATGTCGTGTAGTCGCCTAGGCATATATTCGAGTTGACAAATATAGCATGTGGACCTAGAGTCTGTATATTCGCATACACACATACATACGAGGTGAACTGGTGTCCGACATTCAACACACGGTTCGGGAGAAATACGGCGCCGTGGCGGCCTCGGTCCGCCAGGGCGATAAGGGCTGCTGCGGGCCCGCGGGCCGAGGGTGCAGCGATCCGATCACGAGCAATCTGTACTCGGAGAGCCAGACCGACGGCCTTCCTCGCGAGGCGATTGTCGCCTCGCTCGGATGCGGCAACCCGACGGCCTCGGCGCAACTCAATCCTGGCGAGGTGGTGCTGGACCTCGGATCCGGAGGCGGCATCGACGTCCTCCTCTCCGCCATGCGCGTGGGACCGACCGGCAAGGCGTACGGCCTCGACATGACGGACGAGATGCTCGCGCTCGCCCGCGAGAACCAGCAGAAGGCCGGCGCCACCAACGTCGAATTCCTCAAGGGCACGATCGAGGCGATTCCCCTTCCGGACCACTCCGTCGACGTGATCATCTCCAACTGCGTCATCAACCTCTCGACCGACAAGGATGCCGTGATGCGGGAGGCGTTCCGCGTACTGAAGCCAGGGGGTCGGCTGGCCGTCTCCGACGTCGTCGTCCGCGGCGCGGTGCCGGACGAAGTCCGTCGCAGCATGGAGCTGTGGGTGGGCTGCATCGCGGGCGCGCTCGAGGAGGCCGACTACGTGGAGCGCCTGCGCCGCGCAGGGTTCGTGGACGTGAGCGTCGAGCCGTGGCGGGTGTACGACATCGAGGACGCTCGGGGCGTCCTGACCGAGGCAGGCATCGACGTGGATGCGCACGCCGCAGGGTTGGCCGGCACGTTCGCCAGTGCCTTCGTGCGGGCCACCAAGCCACGGGCCGCCTCGTGCTGCGATCCGGCCTGCTGCTCGTAGCCGACGACTCTTGAGAGCGGTGGCGGACGGTCCGCCACCGCCGGAGGCTTGCCCATGCATCGACCCTGCCGCGTGCTCTTCGTTTGCACGCACAACTCTGCCCGGTCACCGACGGCGGAAGCCGTGCTGCGCCACCTCACGCGTGGACGATTCGAGGTCGCCAGCGCGGGGCTGACGCCCGCGCCGCGGGTTCACGCCATGGCGCTCCTGGCCCTCGGGAAGCTCGGCATCGATGCCACCGGGCTTCGCCCCAAGTCGCTGGACGAGTTCGCCCCGCACCAGCTCGACTATGTCGTCACGGTCTGCGACGATGCCCGGGAGCAGTGCCCCGTCGTGCCGGGCCCCGCGGCGCGCCTGCATTGGAACTGCCCGGATCCGACGCGCGTGGCGGGCACGGAGCCCGACCGTCAGCGGGCCTTCGACCGTGTCGCCACAGAGCTCATGACGCGGTCTCGCCTCTGGCTGTCCTTGCCGGAGATGGCCGCGCGCCTTGGCCTCACCATTTAACCTCCCGTTAACGTAGACGTCGCAGCCGCTTGACACCCGGCTCATAAGCTCCTGTCAGTCGAAAACGTTTCGCCTTTCAACAGGAGCATATGAGCTTGCGTACTGCAACGAGGATTCTCTTCTGTCTGCTGCTCGGCGCGCTGGTGCTGTCTGCAACGGCACCGATGTTCGCCCAGGCCGACAGCCGCTTCAGCGGGACGGTGCTGGATTCGTCCGGCGCGTTCGTCCGAGGCGCCACCGTGACGGTGAAGAACGAGCGGACCGGCGAGGAACGTTCGGTCGTCTCGAACGACCAGGGCCGCTGGATCGTGACCGGTTTGAAGCCCTCGAGCTACACGGTCCGGGTGACGTTCGAGTCGTTCGCCCCGCTCGAATACACGAACATGCCGTTGGCCGCCGGTCAGGACTTCGCCCTGGACCTGACGCTCCAGCCGGCTGGGGTGACCGAAGCGGTCACGGTTCAGGGGAAGCCCACCAGCATCGACCTGAGCTCGGCGAGCGTCGGCGTGAACGTCAGCGAGCGCGAAGTGCTCAGCCTGCCGGTGAACGGCCGTCAGATGTCTCAGCTGATGCTGCAGTCCCCCGGCTCACAGAACGCCGGGTCCGGCACGTGGAACGACGTGCGGTTCAGCGGCCGCGCGAACCAGCAGAACGTGATCAAGTTCGACGGGGGCGAAGGCTCGGCCATCATCGACGCCTCCCCGGGGAACGTCGCCGGACAGATTGCGTCGCCGTTCAAGCTGCAGGCGAGCCTCGAGAGCGTGCAGGAATTCCGGGTCGAGTCCAACAACTACCCGGCTGAGTACGGCACCGGCACCGGCGGACAGGTGAGCGTCGTCACCAAGTCCGGATCGAACCAGTTCCACGGCTCGCTGTTCGAGTACTACCGCAACGACAGGTTCGACTCCTCGAACTACTTCGACTCGACGCGCAACCTGGATGGCAGCGTGATTGACAAGCTGCCGAAATCGAAGCTGGGTCAGCACCAGTTCGGCGGATCGTTCGGCGGTCCGATCGCGCGGGATCGCGTGTTCTTCTTCGGCAGCTACGAAGGCTACCGCCTCGACGCGGGCGTGAACTCGGTCGAGGCGACGCCGAGCGCCGCGGCCTGGGGCAGAGCGGTTCCCTCCATTGCCGCGCTGAGGCCCGCCTTCACCGCACCCGACGCCGTGCTCCTGCCGGGTGCGTCGGCCGACCCGAACTTCGACATCTACCAGCTTCAGGCGGTCGAGCAGGTGCGGGAGAACGCGTTCAGCCTCCGGCTGGATGCGCGGTATTCGCCCAGGTGGTCGTCTTACGTCCGCGTGTTCCGCGACAACGGCACGCAGGTACGGCCCGAGGGTGTGAACGGACGCGTGGTCCGGCTCGAGAACACGCCGACCAACGCCATCTTCAACCTGCAAGGGCTCTTCACGAGCGGCTGGCAGAACGACTTCAAGGTTGGCTACAACGCGCCGCGGGCGGAAATCAGGGGCGAAGCGCCTACGGTGAACGGCGTCGACTTCAGTGCGGTCGCCATCAACCTGACGGGTTCGATCGCCAACACGGGTATCGCCGGGCAGACCGGCTCGTCCGGCATCACGGTACCGGGCGGGCTGATTCGCGCGAACAGCGCCACCAACGGACGCGCCACCCTCTACCAGCCCTACTCGATGGCGTTCTCGAACGCCCTGACCGGCGTCCGCGGCAACCACCTGATGAAGTTCGGCGGTGAGGCCCGCATGATCCGCATGGCGTTCGACCAGCAGGGCGGAACGACGTACACGTTCCCGAACGTGACGGCGTTCCTGGCCAACCAGCCGTCGGCCATCCAGTACGCCGGCGACCTCAGCGCACCGAGCGTCTTCAACAACGGCGCAGCCGGCATGCGGCACACGGCGCAGGAGTACTTCGTCGGGTTCGCGCAGGATCAGTGGCAGGTGTCCAACAAGCTGACGCTCAACTACGGCCTCCGGTACGACTACTACCGGCCCATGCGCGAGCGGAACGACCTCTACGTGAAGTTCAACCTGGACACCGGGACCATCGACCCGGCGGGAACGCCGATTCACAACGTCAAGAAGAACAACCTTCAGCCGCGCATCTCGGCGACCTACTCGCCGACGCACAGCACGGTGCTTCGGACGGGGTTCGGCGTCTTCGTGGGACCGGGACAGGGCGAGGATCTGATTCAGCCGATCGAAAGCGACCGCGTCAACACGACGCTGAGCACCGGTCCGCTGTTGGCGTTCCCCATCGACGGCGCCTCGTTGGTGGCCAACTTCACCGGTAACCCGAACAACCGCAACTACCAGCCGCGCGCCTACACGTCGAACTACGCGATTCCCGAGAAGGTGTATTCGTATACCGCGTCGGTCCAGCAGGAGCTCGGCGGCGGGTTCGCTGCGACGGCCGCCTACGTGGGGAGCCAGGGCCGCAATCTCTTCCTGCGCAGCGTCGGCAACCAGATCGTGGATGTCGTCACCAATCCCAACCCGGCGAGCGCCGCGTTCGTGATTCGCGAGTTCTCCATCGTGAACCGCGACGCCAGCGGCAACGTCACGGGGGTGCAGAACCCATACGCGGAGGTCGACTTCAAGACCAGCGGCGGCCACGACAGCTACAACGCGCTCATGCTCGGCCTGAACCGCCGATCGGCGTCGGGCCTGGCGCTCAACGCACAGTACACGTTGGGAACCAGCCGCGGCACGTCGGGCGGTTCGAACGAGGCGAACACCGCGGCCAACAACGCCAGGACGGCGGATCAGTTCGAATACGAGAACGGCTACAACAACTTCGACGTCCGACACACGTTCAGCATGAGCGCCCTCTACTCGCTGCCGTTCGGCCGCGGCCGGCGCTTCGGCGGCGAGGTGGGCACGCTCGGGCAGGCGCTGCTCGGAGGGTGGGAAGTCGGCGGCATCATGACCGCGCGGACCGGACTGCCGGTGCCGGTCCAGATTGTCCGCCCCGACATCCTGTATCGCGACGGCTCTGGGAACTACTTCGCGAACCCGGCAGCAGACCGCGTGGCGGTCATCAACACGCCAGGCGGCGGCGCGTCGCGTAACGTTCGCCGGCCCGACCTGGTTCCCGGCGTGGATCCGTTCATCAAGGACGGCGGGCTGCTGTTCCTGAACCCGGCGGCCTTCGCGGTGCCCCTGCCCGGCACCTTCGGCAACCTCGAGAGGAACTCGATTCACGGACCCGGGTTCCAGCAGGTCGACATCTTCTTCTCGAAGCGCTTCGGCCTCGGCGGCGGCCGCAACCTCGAGTTCCGCGGCGAGGTGTTCAACCTGTTCGACACGGTGAACTACTCGCTGCCGGTCGGCACCCTCCCGCAGGCGATTCCGTCGAGCGCGGCCACTGCGACCTCGCTGCAGCCTGGCCAGGCCTACACGGACGCCGCCGCCGGCACATTCGGACGCCTGACGAGCACCGTCAGCCGAACGGTCGGTCTCGGCACGGCCCGGCAGATGCAATTCGCGATGCGCATCTCGTTCTAAGGCGTCGACGCCGCGGCGTCCCGCTCTTGCGGACGCAGCCGGTTCGCGCGACCCTCGCGACAACATCCGGCTTCGGCCGGACTCCCAAGGCCCGCCGGCTCCTCCGGCGGGCCTTTTTCTTCGTCATCGGCTCTCTTCGATCCGCCGTGTTCCTTCGCCGCGTCGTTCCATCGCAGCTCGTTGTCGGATCGTCACCGGGCGATCGCGGTCCTGTTACAGCCGCCTCCTAGACTCGGCGCATGCTGTCACCGCGAATCCTGATTGTCGTGCTGCTGGGTCTTCGACTCGTCTCCGCGTCCATCCCCGCACCGAATCCGAACCGAACCAGGACCCTGATCGCCCATCGCGGCGCCTCCGCGTACGCGCCCGAACACACGATGCAGTCGTACGAGCTGGCCATCAGCCAGGGCGCCGATTTCGTCGAACCCGACCTGGCGGTGTCGAAGGACGGACAGCTCGTCTGCCTGCACGACGACACGCTCGAACGAACCACCGACGTCGAGGAGGTCTTCCCGGATCGTTTCAACGAAACCGTGGGACGCCGCACGCGCGCATGGCTGGCGAACGACTTCACGGTCGAGGAGATGAAGAGCCTGGACGCCGGCAGCTGGTTCGACTCGAAATACGCCGGGGCCCGCATGCCGACGTGGGACGAGATGCTGCGGCTGGTGGGCGACCATCCCGGTGTCGGTGTCTACCCGGAGTTGAAGTCGCCCCCGCTCTACTCGGCCCGAGGGGTCG
>JBFXAT010000108.1:0-8390 GCA_050183995.1 Vicinamibacterales bacterium | reverse complement strand
TGCGCAACCGCAGAACGCGTTCGATGACGAACGGCTGCGACACCGCCGCCGCTCCCGCCGAGACCGCAACGAGGAGCAGCGCGATGCCGAGGCTGTGCGAGTCGACGACGACGATGGCGGCGAGGGTGAGGAGCGCCTCGCAGGTGGTCTGCACGAAGTGCAGCCCCATGCCAGGCACGGCGCGCAGGACGTGGATGCTGTGGCTCCGGTCGGCGAGGTCCGAGATGGGACGGCTTTGAAAGTAGCGATCGCTCAGCGTCGGGAGCTTGCGCAGCAGCGCCATCCTGATGCGCGCGTCGAGGCGGCGTCCCATCCGCAACGACTGGCTGACGAGCGGGAGACGGAACGCCAACGCGACGGCCATGAAGCTGGCAAGGCCGATCACCGCCAGCAGGCGTTGTGAACCGAGCGGCAGGAGCTCGGCCATGTCGAAGATGCCCCGCATCAGCAGCGCTTCGATCGTCGTCACACTCGCGGCGAGCGCGGCGGCGGCGACAAGCGCCGTCGGACCGAGGAGTCCGTCTTCACGAAGAAAGCCCCAGAGCGCGGCGAGCGGCCTCTCGTACGGATCGCGAACGGCGGCCGCAAGCTCAGGGGAGCCGCTCCGGATCGAGCCGTCCGCGTCTCTCGGGCCATCAGCGTCGGGCGACCCGTCAAGATCGGGCGATCCGTCAAGATCGGGCGATCCGTCCACGGCGTCGGCGACCGGCGCGAACCCTCCGCCCGCTCGACCGGACACGCGCAGCAGCACGGCGCCTCGCAACAGCAGCCGCGGCCGCGCGGGATCGGCCGACGACGAGTCGGGCGCCACCGACCAGTACGCCGGCGGAACCAGCGTGAAGATGTCCAGCGGGCTGTTGCAGGTCTGCTGGAACAGCGCGGCCACGAGCCTCGCCGCGTCATCCCCTCGCCGCAGGCCTCTCGCGCTCACGAGCGATGCGACGAGGCGCGTGCTGGCGTCGAGCGCACCGGACGTGAACCATCCCGGGTCGGCCAACGCACGATCGACGTGCCGTCGCGCCTCGGCCGGCCCGACGCCGATCGACGCGAGACGCCGGCGGAGAGGTTCGAGGAACTCGCCGGATCGCGCCCACCTGCGCCACTCCTCGGCCGGGACGCTCGTCTCGTGCCGGACCACGCGCTCGAGAAACGCCTCGCAGCGGATCCAGTGCCGGCCGGCGGCCGGGTCCATGATCTGCAACCAGGGTCCCACGCGACGCCACGCCACGACGAAGTGGTACTGCCCGTCAGGTTGACGGACGACGACCAGCGCGGGCAGGTAGGCATCGTCGATCAGCACATGTTCGAGCGGGACGAGGACCTGGTCGGCCCGAACACCCAAGGTGTTTGCGACGACCTCGAGCGTGTCGATCGAGGTGCCGTCGACGTCGGTTTGACAGGCCTCGCGCAGCCGTCCGTAGCTGACCGGAACGCCGAAGCCCTGGAGCAGGCACTTGAGACCGGCGGGGCCGCAGTCCATCGCCGAGGTCTGCACGACCTCCACGGCCGACCATCGCCGGCCCCTGCCAGGCGCCGGCGTCCTCGTCATGGAAGGGCTCCGGCGTGCGCGGTCCCCGCGGACGCGTGGCGCTGTCCTCCACCCGACAGCAGCAGGCCCGCCGCGCGCAGCACGAGCGTGACGGGGGTTGTCTCCTCGACACGCACGTCCACGCGGCCTGGAAGGCCGTGCTCGAGCACGGAGGCGTCGCCCGGCGACCCGGCAATCGCGAGCTCGACGCGCAACAGGCCCTGCCGCACCTCGCTCGACACGCGTGTGACGGTGACAGGCACGGTGCCGTACTGCGTCCATGGAAACCCGTCGAGGCGAACCTGGCCGTGCTGCCCGGGCCGCACGCGGCCCCGCGCGCGCGCCGGATCGAAGTCGGCCACCACCATCAGCGGGCCTTCCGGCACGATCTGCGCGAGCACCTGCCCTTCGGTGACGTAGGTCCCCGGCTGCACGGGCGCCACGTCCCCGAGTCGTCCAGCGACTGGGGCCCGCGCGACACGGCGCTCGAGATCGCCGGACAGGCGGGCCACGACGGCATCCGCGGAGCCGCCCTCGCCCTCGAGCAACGCGAGGGCGGTTTGCACCGCTTCGATGGACGCGTCGTGCTCCTTCGCGGCCACCTCCGCGTCGAGCGCACTCCGTTCCGCCTCGGCGGCCAGGGCGTCGCGCGCGGCCCGCAGCTTGTTCGTCTCCGCCGCCGCCTTTTCGACCTCGAGCGACGCAACCAGCCCGAACGCATGGAGCTGACGGGTCTTCCGTTCGAACTCGTCCGCGAACACGACCGCGGCTTCGGCTTCCCGCCGGCGTGCCTCCGCCGATCGACGAGCCGCTGAGGCGGCGCTCGCATCCGCCGTCCGCGCCTGCTCGCGCGACTGGATCTGGCGCTTGAGCGCGTCGACCTGCGATCGAATCCCGCTACGCTTCTGGTCTTCTTCGTCGAGGCGCAGTCGCCCGTCGCTGCTGTCGATCACGGCCAGCACCTCGCCCGCCCGCACGCGTCTGCCGACGGCGAGCGAGGACGAGAGGACCTTGCCGGAGGCAAGCGACGTCACCGGGTGCGACGATGCCGTCACCTCCACGCGCGCGCTGGTCGACACTTCGTACACTCCCACTCGACCGTTGACGAGCCACGCCAGCCAGGCCGCGAAGAGCACGCCCGCCGCCGCCCATGCGGCGAAGGCCGCGCGGGACGAATCGCGCCGCAGCGATCGAGTCGTCTGAGAGAAGTCGGCGGCCATTTCAGATGATGCCGGCAGCCGCATCGGCCGGGGCGAACCCAATCGGAACGGGCGGCCCGTGGGGATGGTCGTCGGCGATGCGGGTGCCGCCTCGTGTGAACCGGAGCACGGCCCAATGCTGCGTGCCGATCAAGTCGTCTGGCGCCGCACCGGCAACTCGTTCCGCCAGCTCACGGCGAAACGCATCGGGTTCGCGCCCGCCCGCCGCGATGTGTACGTCAGTGAGAAAGGCGTTGACATAGCCCAGGCCAAAGGGGCGACGCTGCGTGAACAGCGACGCGGCGGCCGGCACGACGCGCGCCCGCTCCGCGGCGCCGCGGCTGGCCCGATCGATGCGATGGACGCCTGGCGCGTCGAGGGCGTCGAAGAGGCCCGTCAGCCGCCGCCGCAGCGCCAGCGACTCGTCTTCGAAGGAATCCGGTGTCTTGTGCCCGAAGATCGAGTGTCGCCCGATCACCAGCGCCAACGGATGGTCGTCGGCCACGTCGATCGACGCGTGCACCACGAAGAAGCTGCCGTTGTCCCGAAGCACCCGACACACGCCCCGGCACACCATCACGTCGTCGAGCCAATGGAGCGCCTGCGAGATGGTGATGACGTCGAACTCGTCGTCTCGATAGACGAGGCGGTTGCACGACTCGTGAATCGCGGTGAGCCGACGGCCCGTTGCGGCGGCGCGAGAGGCGGCCGCCTGGACGAATCCGAGCGAGAGGTCGATCAACGACACGTCGTCGGCGGCGCCGGCGAGAGCCAGCGCGAGGTCACCCGGGCCGCCCGCCAGGTCGAGAACGCGGCTCCCGCGCGTCACCGGCGCGGACCTGATGATGTGCGCGGCCAGCTCGCCGGGAAAGGGACGATGCGCGAGGTAGTCGTCGACGATCGCGGCGGTGTAGCGCGAGCGATCCGCGTCGACGTCGACCAGCACTCCGACGTCGCGCATCTGCCGAATCGCCGAGCGAACGCGCGCGGTCTCCGATTCGCTCTCGGGCACGCGCGCGAGGCGATAGTAGGCCCCGAGCGCCTGCGCGGCACTCGCGCCTGCTCCGGTCGCGAAGACGAAGTGCAGCAAGCGCTCCCGCTCGCACAACCAGAACTGCTCGTACGGCTCGCTATCCTTGGCGACGTAGGAGCGACCGTCGCTGGCGAACGCCAGGACGAAGTTGGGGGAGACTCGAAGCAGCGAATCCGAATTCGACACGGACGCGACCATCGAAAGCGCGTGGCTGGGACGAGACCGGGAAGGGACGCGAGATCCGCGCCCGTCCCGGCTCAGGGCGCTAAAGCCCGGTGCAGCGGCTGACCGGCGGCACGTACACGATTTCCGGAGTCTCGACTTCGATCTCGACTTCGGGGGCGTTGTCCGCGCCCGAGCTCTTGCCGTTCTTGCCCGCGCCGGAGGCTCCGCCCTTGCCCGCCCGAATGTTGGTCTTGATGTTCATCGGCTGTCTCCCTCGTGCGCCCCGCGCACGTCTTGCGGCCGGCACCATGCCGTCCGCGCGTCGCCTCACCCCACGACGGGGACGAGGCGTGTCACGTCGATGCGCGAGGCATCGACGTGAATCTCAATGTGGAGCAGATCTCGGAGCTCGTCCGCCAGGAACGGGACGGGGCGTTCCCCGACACCTTGTAAGAGGTGGTGCACGTCCGAATCGTGAAGCGTGAACCCTCGCGCCGGCGCCGGACGTCCGAGCATCCGATTGATGTGCGCCTGAACGCGCAGGGCCGCTGCCAGCACGGCCCGGCTGCGGACCAGGTATCGGACGACCGGCCGTGCGCACGCGCGCGCCTGCTCGGTGTCGGCAATGCCGCCGGCGTCTCGCACGGCGGCCGTGAGCGTGTCGAACGCCCGCACGTCGTCCTCGCCGGCCTGTTCGTCCAGCTGGTCGGGCAGCGCCGGCTCGAGCTGCGGAGACGACAACAGCTCGCCGCATCGCGCATACATGTCGGCGTAGACGTCTTCGCGATGGCGCCGCCACTCCTCGGTGGCGAGATAGGTGCCGGTTCGCAGGGCAGTTGCCCGCGTCGACAGCCGTTCGCGCAGCGCGTCCGCGCGCGTGCCGATGGCCGTGCCGCCGTCGATGCGCGACACCGCCTCATGCAGCTCCTCGTAGGCGCGCGCCGTCGCAGGCCAGAGCGAGAAGAAGGCCGCGTAGACCTGCAGGCCGCGCAGACCGTAGTCGAACGCCTCGTCGATGTCCGCCAGCGCCTGCTCGACGGCTGGCGAGAGGGCCACGTCGCCGTACCGTCCCCCGTCGTCGCCGCTCAGGAGGACCCGGAGAAACTCCTCGACCATGTGGCGCGGTCCCGCGCACACGCCGGTCTCGGAATGGAAGGAGTAGTTCCGCTCCGCGTACTCGAGGATCGATTCGGGGGTCACGACGTCGTCCGGATGCTTGGCCGGCTCGCCGACGGGCACGAAGAGCATCTGATGCATCGTCATCCTCAGCCCGTCGGTGACGCGGAAGAGCGAGGAGAGGACCGGATCGAGGGCGCCGTTGCCGAGCGCCGCGTCGTCCTTCAGCAGCTGGTAGGTCGGGAGCGCGAGCACGAGCGTGGCGAGGCGTTCCGTCCGTCCGACCGTCCACGCGTCCGCCGCGTGTGGATCGCGCCGCAGGAACGCGGCGCGCACGCGAAGGAGCGTGGCCATCATTGCGTTCCAGTGGAGTCGCATGGCTTTGAGGGCCGTGACGTTCATTGGACGGTCCACCATGTGGCGCGTGCCCGGATACGCGCAGCTGATCCACGTGGTCGGACGATCGAGTCGAAGGGCGCGTGGGAACACGTTCGCCTCGCCGATCTGGCGGTCGTCCGCGTCGAGCGCCATGTGGGCAACACGAAACACCGGGACGATCAGCTCGAGATAGGCCACATCGACGGCGCGGCCGGTCAACTCCTCCGTGATCGCGCCGCATTCCCGCCACGTGCGCGCGCGTGTGCAGGACGCCGGCGGAAGCGGCGACGGCCGCACCATCGACGCCGGGCGATCGTCGGCCCCGTCCTCTGCGCGGCGGAGCACACCGGCGTGCAGGAGCTGTGTCAGGAGCGGCCGCGCGGCCGCCCACGAAAGACCGCCGCTCCAGCTCGCGCAGTCGCCCGCACGGAAGCGCGACTGCACCGCCAGCCGCTCGCCAAACGCGAACGTCCCGGGATCGTCGAAGGTGATGTCCTTGTCGCCGTAGAAGAGATGGAGCTCGGTCTCGTGTGCGGGACCCGGCAGGTACTGCGCGACCATCCGCTTCGCGTGCGCGAGCACCAGCACGTCGTCGGCCTCGACGCGCGGCGCGGTCGCGGTGCCCTTGCTCTTGCTCGCGGCGTTGCTCACACCACGAGTGTCGGTGAAGCCGGACGCGGACTTGTCAGGGTGTTGTCAACAACATGTCAAAGCTGACGCGAGGCCGCGATCGCCCCGATCGAACCCTCCTGCGCGAGCTCGCGAAGCGTGCGCGCCTCGTACGCGATCAGACGACTCCTCGCGCCAACGCCAGACGATAGACCTGCGAGACGGCGCCCGCGACGCGGCCCCCGCCGGGATCCTGCGCGGGATTCACCGGCACGAACACCGTCGTCCCCTCGCGGCGCGACAGCACGTTGCAGACGACGATCATCCGCATCATCCACACCGCTGCGCGCACGCTCGTGCACGACACGCCGAGCCAGTCGGTGTATCGATGATCCGAACGGACCAGACCGGTCTCGCGGCGGATTGCCTCGGCGAGCTCCTTCGCGAGGGCCCGCTGCGCGTGGCTGCGGCTCTCCTCGACGGCCGGCGGTACGATCAGGGGCAGCTCCCGCGCCATCGCGTCGAACAGCTGACCGATCGCGAACCGCTGCGCCGGCCACATGTGGCCCGTCCAGTAATGGCAGGTCTTCGCGACGACGGTGATGACGTTCTTGATCTCCTTCTCGATCCGGTAGGCAGGTGCCGCCGGCAGATCGAGCGCGTGGCCAGCCGCACGTGCCGCGACGTTCTCCATGACGATCGCCCGCAGCAGCCAGCCAGCCATCGCATCGCCGTCGCAGAAGACACGAATCCAGCCGGGTGTCGGACCGGACTCCGCCTCGAGCCCGCTCACCATGCGGATGCCGCGACAGATCTCGTCGACCACCGCGGCATAGTCGGACGGCTGCGCAGCAACTGCGGCCGGAGCGGCCGGCTCCAGGAGCAGGCCCTTGTGGGGAGGACCACCGGCCATGGCGAGGTCGCAGAAGCTGGCCCACATCTCGTTCCACGCGACCCTTCCGTCGGCGCCAACGCGCAGCCCCGCCGACCCCATCGAGACGGGCTGTACGTCCTCGTAGCTGTCCTGATACTCCCGCGGCAGGATGGTTCTGAGCCGCAGTTCCAGAGGATCGCGCATACGAATGCGACCAGGTGTGGTCGACATGCCTTTCCGTGAAGGGTTCGAACTGTGAACGACTCGAAGAGCTGCCCGAGAGCGAGACGCGGGTGGCTGACCCTGCCGATGTTAGCAAGCAGGCCGCTTCACGGGCAACGGCGCGTCTTCCCAAGGCAAAGGCTGCGCGGCACCAACGGCCGTCTCCCTGGGCCTCGGCGCGGTAGCGCAGCGGCGCCCCTCAGCGGACAGCCACACAGCCGCCCAGCCGCCCAGCCGCCCAGCCGAACAACAGCGGTAACAGTTTGAATTCAAATCAATGTGGCGCCAGCCGGCTGGGGTCTTGCATCGGCTCACCGTCGCGGTGCCCGCAGGGTGCGACCACCTGCAGGCCGATCGGCCATGAAGCCACCCGGCCGTGAGAAGGAGATGTTTCCGATGAGCTTGGCTCAGGTGTTCCGGCGTTTCGTTCCGCCAGCGGCATTGCTGATGATCGGCCTGGGCTCGCCGGCGTCCGCCCAGGAATGGTCGTCGGCGCGCCCGGACGGACATGCCCCCATTGGCGTGATGGGGGATCACACCCACGAGCGCGGCGAAGTGATGCTGTCGTATCGCTACATGCCCATGCGAATGGAGGGCAATCGGGACGGCACCGAGAAGCTGACGCCCGCCGACGTGCTCGCACGATTCCCGGTGACGCCCGTGCGGATGCCGATGAGCATGCACATGTTCGGCGTGATGGCGGCCCCGACGTCGCGGCTCACGCTGATGGGGATGGTGCCAATCGTGGACCTCAGCATGGATCACCGGACCCGCGCGGGCGGAATGTTCACGACCGAGGCAGCCGGCCTGGGGGACGTCAGGGTCACCGGACTGCTGCGCGTGCTCAACCGAAACCGGCGGGCGATGCACGTGAACCTCGGCCTCAGCCTCCCAACCGGCGCGATCGACAGGATGGGCGTGACGCCGGCCAGTGCCCCGGACGCCGCCATCCTCCCCTATCCGATGCAGCTCGGGTCCGGCACGTGGGACCTGTTGCCCGGATTCACCGTGCTCGGTCAGCGCGATCGCTGGTCCTGGGGTGCGCAAGGGCTGGCGACGATTCGACTGGGAACGAACGCACGCGGCTACCGGCTGGGGCACTCCGGCACCGGCACCGGCTGGCTCTCCGCCCGCCTCAGCGACTGGGTGAGCGCCTCCGGACGCCTGCGGGGCTCGACGTGGGGCAACCTGCACGGCGCGGATCCGCTGTTGAACCCGAACATGGTGCCGACCGCGAACCCCGCGCTGCGCGCCGGCCGTCGGATC
>JBFXAT010000107.1:0-8674 GCA_050183995.1 Vicinamibacterales bacterium | reverse complement strand
GATTCCGTTTTGCCTCATCAGGAACGTACGAATATTGCGGTCTTCATCGATTTCGACAACATCGAGATCGGCGTCAAGACCACCCTCGGCGAGCACTTCGACATCGGCACCATCCTCGAGGCCCTCAAGGAGCGCGGCGAGGTGGTGACGAAGATCGCCTACGCGGACTGGACGCGCGCTGGCGAGTACAGCCGCGCGCTGACGCAGCACGCCATCCGGCTGGTGCAGCGCAACCTCACGCCCGGCGGCGACAAGAACGGTGCCGACATCAACCTCGCCCTCGACGCCCTCGAGATGGCGTTCACGCACCCGCACATCAACGCGTATGTGATCGTCGGCGGCGACAGCGACTTCCTCTCGCTCGTCGAGAAGTTGAAGCAGTACGACAAGAAGGTGTTCGTCGTCGGCGGGCGCGCCTTCACGAGCATCATCCTGCAGCGCAACTGCCACGAGTTCATCGCCTACGAGAACCTGATTCGGCGGCCGACCGCCGGCCGCGGCGGGCGAAGCAGCGGAACGCAGACCGCGCAGCAGGGCGCGCAGGGGTTCCCCATCGCCCAGGCCTTCCCGATCGTGCGGCGAGCGCTCAAGATCCTCGCCGATCGCGAAGTGTCCCCGCAGACGGGCCTGCTGAAGAGCACTCTCCTCCAGCTCGATTCCACCTTCTCCGAGCGCAGCTACGGCGCCTCGTCGTTCCTCGATTTCGTGGAGAAGCTCTCGCAGGCGGGTCTCGTCCTCCTGAAGCACTCCGGACGCAGCGTGATGGTGGAGCTCAATCCGGGATTCTCCGAGGAGAGCGAAGCCGCGAAGCCGCGGCCCGAGACGGAGAGCGCTCCGGCCGAAGTCGACAACGTCGTCGCGTTCAGGCCAGCTGCGGAGCCTGTCGCAGGCGAGCAGCCGTCCGGAGAGCCGTTCACGGCGGCCGAACCGGTCGTCCGGCTCGGCGACAACGCGGACGGCGTGCGCGCGGCCAGCGAGGTGCTGACCGCTGCGGTCGGGGCGCGGTGGCCGATGTATCTGCGCAACGTCAAGCAGATCCTGCGCGCAGCCGGCTTCGACGAGCGTCGATACGGCTTCGGCGGGCTGATGGATCTCCTGAAGGCCTGCCAGCGTGACGGGCTCGTCCGGATCGAACGCGATCGCCGCGGCGGACTGCGCGTGTTCCAGGGTTCCGCGCTGCCCCGCACCCAGTCTGCGGCGACCGCAGACCAGCCAGGCGGAGCGGAAGCGGCCGGCATGCAGCCGGACGCCGAGCCCACTGGCGATACGGAGCGCGATGCGGAGAACGTCGACGTCGCGCAGCCGGCTGTGTCGGTGCTCGACGAGTCGGAACCGGACGTGATCGAGATCGAGCCGGTCGCGGTCGTCGACACCACGGCGGAGCTGCTCGGGCGCGCCAAGCCGCGCGCGCCCCGCGCCCGCGCCGGCCGCACGGCGATCGCGACGCCGAGCACCCCCGCCCGCACGCGAAGCACCGGCACCCGCAAGACGGGAGCGAAGAAGCCCGCCGCGGGCAAGCGCACGACACGCGGTCGGAAACCGCCGACCGGCTCGGACGACGACAACTTCGGGAATCGATAGCGGGTCCACGCGCGCGTCACATGGCATCCGCCAACTACACCGCCAAGGACATCACAGTCCTCGAAGGGCTGGAGCCGGTCCGCAAACGCCCCGGCATGTACATCGGGGGCGTCGGAACGGCCGGTCTCCACCATCTGGTCTGGGAGGTCCTCGACAACGCGATCGACGAGGCGATGAACGGCTACGCCTCGAACATCCGCGTGACGTTGCACGAGGACGGCTCCTCGATCACGGTGGAGGACGACGGCCGCGGCATTCCGGTCGATCGGCATCCGGCGACGAAGAAGAGCGCGCTCGAGGTGATCTTCACCGTCCTCCACGCCGGAGGGAAGTTCGAAAGCGGCAACTACAAGACGGCCGGCGGCCTCCATGGCGTGGGGGCGAGCGTCGTCAACGCCCTGTCGAAGGAGCTCGTCGCGACGGTCAAGCGTGACGGCGCGCTCTGGGAGATGCGCTTCCGCCAGGGAAAGCCCGAAGGCGCGTTGAAGAAGATCGGTGCGGCCCGTGGAACGGGCACGGCGGTCTACTTCCACCCAGACGCGGCGATCTTCCCGAAGATCGAATTCGACCCGGCCCTCATCCGCGAGCGGCTGGAAGTGGCGAGCTACCTGCACAAGGGGCTGAAGGTCGTCTTCGAAGACCAGACCACTCAGACCCGCACGACATTCGAACACGCCGAGGGCATCGTCGAGTACCTCCGGCAGGTGGTCGGTCAGCGTGGCGCGACACCGGTGCACGAGGCGCCGTTCGTGCTGTCGAAGGACGAAGGCCTGCGGCTGGATCTCGCGCTGCAGTGGACCGAAGCGACCGACGAGCACATCCGGTCGTACGTGAACGGCATCCCCACCGGCTCTGGCGGCACGCACGAGAGCGGCCTGCGCGCCGGCATCGGCAAGGCCGTGCGCAACTTCATCGAGACGCACAACCTCTCGCCCAAAGGGGTCACGCTCACCGCGGAAGACATTCGCGAGGGGCTCACCGGCGTGCTGAGCGTATTCATCGCCGAGCCGCAGTTCCAGGGACAGACGAAAGACCGCCTGAACAACCCGGAGCTACTGTCGGCGGTGGACGGCGTGGTCCGGCCCGCCCTCGAGCACTGGCTGAACCACACCATCAGCGTCGCCGAATCCATCGTCGCGCGCATCGTCCTCGCGGCCCGCGCGCGGGAGGCGAGCCGCGCCGCGCAGCAGGAGGTGTCGCGCAAGAGCGCCACCTCCACGCGGTTGAACCTGCCGGGCAAGCTGAGCGACTGCACCAGCTCCACCGCCGAGACGAGCGAGCTCTTCATCGTCGAAGGGGACTCCGCTGGCGGCTCCGCGAAGCAGGGTCGCGACCGCGCGCGACAGGCGATCCTGCCGCTGCGCGGAAAGGTCCTGAACACCGAGAGCGCTTCGCTCGCGAAGGTTCTCGAGAACAAGGAGCTCTCGGATCTCGTCACCGCGATCGGCTGCGGACTCGGCAAGAACTTCGAGCTGGACAAGCTCCGCTACGGCAAAATCATCATCCTGGCCGACGCCGATTCCGACGGCAACCACATCGCCACGCTCCTTCTTACGTTCATCTACCGCCACCTGCCTCAGCTCATCACGAGCGGCAAGGTGTTTCTCGCGCAGCCGCCGCTCTACCGCATCGACATCGGCAAGGACACGTTCTGGGCGCTCGACGATGCGCAGAAGGCGCACATCCTGAAGCAACACTCGAAGAACGGAAGCCGCGCCACGCCCGAGATCACGCGGTTCAAGGGTCTGGGCGAGATGATGCCGAAGGTGCTCTGGGAGACGACGCTGAATCCGCGCACGCGCCGGCTGCTGCGCGTGGAGATCGCCGATCAGCTCGTGACCGACCGCGTGATCAACGAGTTGATGGGCAAGGACGCGTCGGCGCGATTCCGGTTCATCATGGACCGGGCCGAGGAAGCGGAAGAGCTCGACGTCTAGTCTCGTTGCGGAGGGCGACACGCTCTTCCGCTTGCCGCCTCACCAGCCCCCGATCGACAGGGCGGACAGCGCTGCAGAGCGTGTCGCCCTCTGCCATCGCCTCAAGATTCCCGCGATCGGCCGCACGACAGAGTTGCGCGGCAGCGATCGACAGACGCATGCCGCACGCCGTGGGAGGTGGAGGACGAAGCCTCTGTAGCGCAGACCGCCCACTCGAACAAGGGGCTCATGAGGCGGCAAGCGGAAGAGGCTTCGCCCTCCGCCTCCCGCCGCCTACGATGGCTCAGCCGAAAATGGCGCGGAGACCGGTGACGAGCCGGCCGATGCCTTCCGCCACCGTGTCCCGCTGGAGCGCGCCGTAGGCGACGCGGAATGTGCAGCCGTCCATCCCGAACGCCGTTCCCGGAATCACCGCGACCTTGTGCTCGGTGATCAACCGCTCCGCGACGGCCATGGGATCGAGCGTCGTGTCCACCTTCAGCAGAACGTAGAACGCGCCGTCGGAGGTCGGCACGGTAACGGCCGGCGCGAGCGGGGCGAGCGCGTCGCGTACGAGGTCACGCACGGCAGCGAGGTTCCGCACGTGCGGCTCGCAGTACGCGCGCCCCACCTTCAAGGCCGCCAGCGCTCCGATCTGAGCCGCCATCGTCGGGCAGATCAGAATCGTGTCCTGGCTCTTGAGCATCGCCGGCTCCAGCGCGCGCGGATACACCGCGTAGCCGATTCGCCACCCGGCGAAGCCGTACGCCTTCGACAGCGAGAAGAGGGAGATTGTGTGCCCGCCGGCGGCGTCAAAGGACCCGGGCGACAGGTGGGCGGCGCCGTAGGTGAAGTACTCGTATGGTTCGTCGGAGATGTGGTAGAGACCGCGATCGGCGCAGAGCGCGTTGACCGCGCGCAGCGACGCCTCGTCGAGGACGGCACCCGTCGGATTGTTCGGTGAGATCGTGACCACCGCGCGCGTGCGATCGGTGACGGCGGCGGCAATGGCGTGGAGCCGCAGCTGATAGCGATCGTCGGTCGGAACCCGGACAACGCGGCAGCCGGCCATCTCGACGGCCATCTCGTGGTTGAAATAGAACGGCACCGGCAGGATGACCTCGTCGCCCGGAGCCGTGACGGCGAGTATGGCGTGCATGAATGCCATGTTCGCGCCCGCGGTCACCATGATCCGGCTGCCGCGCGTCACGTCGATGCCGTTCTCCATTCGAAGCTTCGCGGCGATCGCCTCGACGAGCGGTCCATAGCCGGCCGATTCGCCGTACTCGTGGATGGCCCGCGAGGCGAGGGCCGCGGCGACGGCGTCGGTGACCTGCGGCGGAGGGCCGTAGTGAACCACCCCCTGACCGAGCGAGATGGTTCCTGGCGTCCGGCGAATCAGGTCGCCGACGATCGGGATGATCGGCGTCTGGACCGCGTCCATGCGCGATCCGAGCCGGACGGTTCCAACCGTTCGATGGATCTCAGTGGGCTCCGCCGCACCCCCCGCCGGAGTCGATGCACGCCAGTTCACAGGTTGGAGCCCCTCGATCCCCGTTTCCGCCGCCGGGTCGCCGATTCCCGGTCCATGATTTATCCTGTCTCCATGCCCCTTCGCCGCCCGGCCCGCGTCGCGGTGAGCGCGATCGGCCTGCTCGCCGCGATGCTCGTCCTGCGCGCCCCTGCGGCCGTGAGCGTGAGTGCGGCCGGCGCCGTCCAGAGCCCGGAACAGTTTATCGGCTTCCGTGTCGGCACCGACAACCGGCTCGCCCGATGGGATCGCATCGTCGACTATCTGCGCGCGGTCGCCGCCGAGTCGGACCGCGTGCGCTTGCGCGAACTGGGGCCGAGCACTCTCGGTCAGCCGTTCGTGCTGATGGAGATCTCGTCCGCCGAGACGATCAAGAACCTCGACCGGTACAAGCAGCTCTCCCGCAAGCTCTATTTCCAGGGCGGTGCGCCGAACGAGCGGGAGCGCGAGGAGGTCTTCCGCCAGGGCAAGGTGGTCGTGCTCGTCACGTGCGGCGTCCACGCGAACGAAGTCGGCGCGACGCAGATGTCGCTCGAGCTCGTACATCACCTGGCCACCGACGACTCGCCGGGGACGCGCAAGATTCTCGACAACGTGATCCTGCTGCTCGTGCCGAGCGCCAATCCCGACGGGCAGATCCTGGTGACCGACTGGTTCAACCGGAACCTCGGCACGCCGTTCGAGTCGAGCCCGCTGCCCGTGCTCTATCACCCCTACGCGGGCCACGACAGCAACCGCGACATGTACATGCTCACGCAGAAGGAAAGCCAGTACATGGCGGACGTGGCCTGGCGCGACTGGCTGCCCTCGGTGTGGCTCGACGAGCATCAGATGGGCGCGGCAGGCGCGCGCATCTTCGTGATGCCGGCCACCGATCCGATCAATCCGAACGTCCACCCGCTGGTCTACCGATGGAACGCGATTCTGGGCCAGTCGCAAGCCGCGGCGCTCGAAGCCGCCGGGAAGGACGGGATCATCTACAACTCGACTTACACGAACTTCTGGCAGGGCGCGCTGGCATGGGCCGGCTGGTGGCACAACCAGATCGGACTGCTCACGGAGGTGGCGAGCGTCCGCGTCGCCTCGCCGATCGAGCAGGCAAGAGCCGTCGGCGGCCGGATCGGCCTGCCGCCGGAGTTCGGCAATCGCGACTCGGCAACCGACAGCGGCATTCCGAGCGTCGGCATCGTCGGTCCCCCGAGCGATACCACGCCGCGGACCGAATATCCGCGCCCTTGGATGGGCGGCCGCTGGACGCTCCGCGACATCGTCGACTACCAGCTGATCTCGACCCTCGGCCTGCTCGATACCGCGGCCGATCGACGCGAAGCCATCCTCCGGCAGATACACGAGATCAACCGACAAACGGTCGATGAGGGCCGAACGGGGCCGATCAAGGCGATCCTCATCCCGCTCGAGCTGCAGCACGATCCGCGAGAAGCGGTGCACCTCGCGAACCGGCTGATGATGGCCGGCGTGGAGGTCTATCGAGCCGAGCGGGCGTTCACGGTTGGGGACGAACCGTACGAAGCGGGGACCTTCGTGATCCCGATGACCCAGGTCTTCGCCCGCTATGCGAAGGATCTGCTCGAGGCGCAACACTACCCCGAAGTCCGGCGCGCCCCGAATCTGCCGGCAGAGCCGCCGTACGACGTGACGGCGTGGTCGCTGGGGATGCAGCTCGGCGTGACGTTGGAGTTCGCGAGTGAGCCGCTACCGAACGTTGAGCTGACCCGTCTGTCCGCGCCCGTGCGCGTGCCAGGCCGGGTGGTGGGAAACGGTCCACGCTATTGGTTCGACTACGTCGGCGCCGACAGCGCGATCGCGGTGAACCGTCTGTTGAAGGCGCATGCACGCGTGGCGCTGACGCCGGCCTCACACGCCGTCGTCGAGGACGCAGGCCCAGACCTGCTCGGGACACTCGCCGCCGATCTGGGCATCACGTTCACAACGGCCGAGCCGCTGCCGCCGGGTATTCCCGACGACACGCGCCCGCCGCTTCGCGCCCCTCGGGTGGCGATCTACGCCCCGTGGTCCGGCGGGAACATGGACGAGGGATGGACGCGCTGGGTGCTCGAACAGTACGAGTTCCGGTACACCACGATTCACAACGCCGAGATCCGCGCCGGCAATCTCCGGCGTCGCTTCGATGCGATCATCCTCGCGGATCAGCTTCCTCGCGAGATCGTCGACGGCACGCCAGGCGTGTTGACGCGGCCGGAGTATCGCGGCGGCATCGGCGACACCGGGGTCGAGAGCCTGCAGCGATTCGTGCTGGAAGGCGGCACGCTGATCGCGCTGGGCGCCTCCTCGAACCTGATCGTCGATCGTTTCCCGGTCCCGGTGCGCGACCAGAAGCGTGCGCTCAGGCGGGAACAGCACTTCGCGCCCGGCACCATCCTGCGCATCCAGGTCGACACGTCCAATCCGATCGGCTACGGCATGGCGGCCGACACCTACGGCTTCTACAACAACAGTCCGTTCTTCGCGATCGTGGACGGCTTCAGCGCGACCCGCGCCTCGGTGATCGCGCGCTACCCCAACCAGGACATTGTCGCGTCAGGATGGCTGCGCGGCGAGGACGCGATGGCCGGCCGGGCTGCGGTGGTCGAGGTCGACATGAAGCCCGGGCGCATCGTGCTCTTCGGGCTCCGGCCGCAGCATCGAGCCCAGACGCACGCCACCTTTCCGATGCTGTTCAACGCGCTGTTCGTGTCGGCCGAGGGCACGTCGCTGGTCGACAGCCAGCAGTAGGCTGGACCGCCGGGAGATTGCGGTCCGGCGGGGCCAAGTCCCGGCAGTGCGATGCGCCGCTCGGCGGCGGATAGAGCCGTCCGCCGGCCCGTTTTGGCCGGGCAGGGCCCGCCGCGTCAGAGCGTCGCTTGGACCACGGTCCGTGTGCTGCGATGGCGTTCGAGCAGCTCGGGCGTCAGGCTCTTGCTGAGATACACCTTCGACTCGGCGTTGTCGTAGGCGTTCCGCTCGTACTTGACGACTTCGAAGCGAAGGTGGTCGAGGGTGCCGCGCATTTCGTAGAAGCGGTTCTTCGTCTTCACGACGATCTCGTCGAAACCCTGCTCGATCGCCCAATGCTCCTGCTGCTCGGTGAGCGCGCGGAAGTGCCCCTGGCCGCGCCAGTCACGACGCGTGCCGCCAATCCAGGTGTAGAGAATGCGGCGCCCTTCGAACTTCACGTGGTCACGCAGCCGCAGGACCAGATCGGCCAGCTTCGGCTCCGTCTCCGTGAGCCGGATCTCGTGCGCGACCTTGAAGGAGACGGGCACGACGGTGCCGGGATCGTCGGGCAGCGAAGCCGACGCCAGAAGGATCAGGTGGGACCTGTTCGCCAGGCGCCGCACGATCTCCGCCGCCGTCTTCTTGCGGGGGAACTCGCCGAAGCACTCCTCGATGTACTGGATTTCGAGGGCGCCCTGCTCCAGCTCGTACTGTGTGATGTGGTAGTCCACTTGAGAGGAAAAATTCTACCGTAAGAGCGAACGGAACTCAGCAACCTCGAGGCAGGTGGTGCCGGCGCGTCCGGCAGACAGTCTCGAGCCGGAGATCAGCGCCCTGGTGCCCTGGTGCCCTGGCGACCTGGCGACCTGGCGACCTGGCGACCTGGCGACCTGGCGACCTGGCGAAGAGC
>JBFXAT010000106.1:0-8764 GCA_050183995.1 Vicinamibacterales bacterium | reverse complement strand
TCCGCGTCCTTCCAGCTCCCGTCGGATCGCGGCGTGGTTGTATATCTCGCCGTTGAAGACGACCCCGCTCGATCCGTCTTCGTTTGCGAGCGGCTGCTGGCCGGACCGCAGATCGACGATGCTGAGCCTGCGGTGCGCCAGCGCGGCGAAATGATCGCACCGAAGCCCGGCGTCGTCCGGGCCTCGATGGGTCAGCACGTCGCGCATGCTCGTGGCGAGGCGGGGGGCGTCCGGCGGCAACCCTTCCAGCGAGACCAGGCCCGCGATGCCGCACATCAGGCTGCCACCTCCGGCGCGGCACGCCGGCTTGGTGGACCGTCGGAGAACTGACGGAACCACAACTCGAGCATCAGCAGGCTCCACAGGCGGTGACGATGATCGCGCGCACCTGAGCGATGCTCGGACCACAGGCGCTCGACCGTGCGGAAGTCGAAGATGCCGCGCGACTTCAGCCGGCCGTCGAAGAAGAGATCGCCCACCATCGGCGCCAACGCCGTTCGGAGCCATTCCCCAATCGGCGCGTCGAAGCCCTGCTTGCGCCGCTCGACAATCGGCCGCGGAACGCAGCGGTCGAGCCAGCGGCGGACCAGGTATTTCCCCCGGCCGTTTCGGAGCTTCAGCCGCGTGGGCACCGTGGCCGCGAACTCGACCAGCTTGTGGTCGAGCAACGGCTCACGAGCCTCGAGCGAGACCGCCATGCTCATGCGGTCGACCTTCGTCATGATGTCGTCGATGAGATACGTGTTCGCATCCACGTAGAGCGCGCGCTCGAGCGCGTCCGGCGATCGGCATTCGTCGTACGCGAGACGGAAGCCGGCCAGCGGATCGGCGTCGCGGACCTCGGCGGCGAACGGCGGAGCGTAGAGAGCGGTTCTCGCTTCATCCTCGAAGAACGAATAGGCGTGCTTGCGCGCGCAGGCGTCCGACGGCGGAAGGCCGAGATGGCGGAGCGAGCGCGCACCTTTCATGTGCAGCGGAAGACGGCGCCCGACGCGTCCGGCGATGGCACTGCCCGAGTCGCCCAGCCACCGGCGGACGTCGATCTCCCATCGCTCGACCTTGTGCCGCGCGTACCCGGCCCACATCTCGTCTCCACCATCGCCGGACAGCGCCACGGTCACGTGTCGCCTGGCCGCGGCCGACACGTAGTAGGTCGGGACCATCGACGAGTCGGCGAACGGCTCGTCGAAGTGCCAGGCGAGCTTCGGGAGCAGGTCGGTGATCTCCGGTGTGACGAGGTGTTCGTGATGGTCGGTGCCCAGGTGTTCGGCCACCATGCGTGCGTGCGAGAGCTCGCTGAACGCCTGCTCACTGAAGCCGACCGACGTCGTGAGCACCGGACCGGACGACGCTTTGGTCATCGCCGCGACGACGACGCTCGAGTCGATCCCGCCGGAGAGGAATGCGCCGAGCGGCACGTCGCTGATCAGGCGCAGCCGCACCGCTTCGTGAATCAGCTCGTCGAGCCGCTCGAGCAGCTCGCCTTCGCGAACCGGCGTCTCTTCTACCGGGAACGTGAGCTGCCAGTACCTTCGCAGGGTCGCACGGCCGCGCTCCACGACGAGCGTGTGCGCCGCTGGCAGCTTGAACACGTCCCGATAGATGGTGCTCGGGGCCGGCACGTACTGGAACGCGAGGAACGCGTCCAGCGCCACGGGATCCCACTCGCGCGGCACGGTGGGGTTCTGCAGCAGCGCCTTGATCTCCGATCCGAACGTAACGGTGCGGTCGTCGAGGTGGTAGTAGAGCGGCTTGACGCCGAGCCGGTCGCGCGCCAGCAGCAGGCGGCGGCGCCGTGCATCCCAGATGCCGAAGGCGAACATGCCGCGGAAGCGTTCGACGCAGTCGTCTCCCCACTCCTCGTAGGCGTGGACGATCGTCTCCGTGTCCGACTGCGTCCGGTAGACGTGTCCACGCCGCTCGAGGATGGGACGGATCTCGCCGTGGTTGTAGATCTCTCCGTTGAACACCACCCAGATCGAACCGTCTTCGTTGGCCAGCGGCTGCTGCCCGGATCGCAGGTCGACGATGCTGAGGCGGCGATGCGCGAGCGCGGCCGTACCGTCGCAGTGCAGGCCGGCCTCGTCAGGCCCTCTGTGCGTCAACACGTCGCGCATGGCGACGGCCACACGGGCCGCGTCATCGGGAAGGCCGTCGAACGATACGAGTCCAGCGATGCCGCACATGATCAGAGGGGGGCCAGCAGAGATTGCGGCAGGCTGCGCGGCGCCCGGCGCGTCAGCTCGGCCACGTACAGGCGGTCGACGGCGCGGACCATCCGGTCGAACGAGTAGCGCGCCAGCGCCAGATGGTGTCCATTGGCCGCGAGCGTACCGGCCAGCGCCGCGTCGGCCATGAGACGGCAGATGGCGTCAGCAAGCTCGCGCGTGTGCCCAGGCGCCACCAGCAGCCCCGTGCGGCTCTGCTCGATCACCTCGACGACTCCGCCGATCGCGCTGGCGATCACCGGCAGCCGGGCCGCCATCGCTTCGAGGACGGCGTTGGGGAATGCTTCGGATCGTGACGGCAGCACCGCGATGTCCGCTTCCGCAAGCCGCGCGTGCACGTCCTCAACGTGACCGTGAAAGGTCACTGCGTGCGTGACGCCTGTCTCGCGGACGCGCTGCTCGAGCCGTGACCGCTCGCTCCCGCCGCCTACCAGATGGAACCGTGCGTCGGGAAAGCGCTTCAGCACGTGCGGAACCGCGTCGATGAGCACGTCGTGCCCCTTCTCCGGTCGGAGGTTCGCCACCATCACGACGTGGCGAAGGGCTCCGCGTACCGGGCGCGCGACCGCTCGTTCGATCTCCAGACCATTGGGCACGACGGCAATCCGATGTGCTGGAACCCCTTCGCGCCTGAGCCTGGACGCCACCGCCTCGGCGTTCGCGACGATGCGATGGGCGCAGGCGTAGGAGGCGCGCTGCAGGGCGAGCTGCGCCGCGCTCTTGCCGGCGTTGATCTCGCGCCGGCTCCCGATGCGGACCGGCACGCGCCCGAGCGCCGCGGCAGGCAGGAAGAGGACGTTCGAGTACAACTCGGAGGTATGCACAACTGCGATGTGCCGCTCGCGGCACCAGGCCGCGAACGCGTGCATGGCCGCCAAGGCGCTGCGATCCTTGAAACTGCGAACCGGGAACGCGGCCACCGACGCCACGTTCGCCGCGGTCCGCGCGAACCACTCGCCCTCACGGCGGAAGCAGACCAGGTGGACCTCCCAACGGCGCGGATCCAGCCGCCGCACGAGCTCGCTCATCTGTCGTTCGGTTCCTCCGGGATCGAAGCTGGAGAGGGCGATGGCAATCGGAAGAGGTCGAGCGAGCGGCACGGTCGGCATCTGAGCAATCGCAGTGCCGCCGCACGGGAGGCAGGATGCTCAAAAGTGGCGGCAGTTGACGAGACGCGAACGGCGTCGACGGAAATCCCTTTCGCAGAAGTGGTGGCGCGGCTCCTACGTGCAGTAGAGGTGACCCCTGATCGCGCCGGTGAGCTGCTCCCGTGTGCTGAGCTCCCGATCCGATTCCACGTGGTGGAGGCGATAGCCGCGATCCCAGAGCAGTTCGGCGACCGCGGTGACGTTCTCGAGCTTGCGTGCGGCGTCAGCCCCGTGAAGCTCGATGTACAGTTGCGGCCGCCTGCGTGCGATGACGCCGCTCATGCCCGCGAGCACGTCGCGCTCGAGACCTTCGACGTCGATCTTCACGAAGTCCGGTTCAGGGAGTCCCGCCGCAATCTGTCCATCCAGCGTGTCGATCTGCACGTCGACCGTGCGAACCTGCTTCTCCTTGCGGATCTCGCTGGCGATTGCCGGTTCGATGCTGCCTCGTGCGGTCTCGTCGGCGGGGAACGTGAGCGCGACGGTCCCCGGCCGAGACCCGATCGCGATCGGCCGGACCTGGACGTTGGTGAACCCGTTGAGCCGCACGTTTTCGACGATGCGCGCGTGACTCCGGGGATTGGGTTCGAACGTGACGACGCGCCCGGCGGCGCCGACGCGCCTGGCGAAGAAGAGGGTGAAGATGCCCTCGTACCCGCCGACGTCGAAGACCGTCAACCCTTCGAGGGCGAGCCTCCCGATGAACGCTTCCTCGGCGGAGGGTGAACCGAATGTCGGGACGAAGCCGAGGCCTCCCCGCCGCCGCAGCCCCCGCGCAAGACCGTTCCTGACGGTGTAGACGCGATCCTCTACGAACGGCTGCAGCGTGGAGATGACGGCGCGTTTCAGCATGTCGGTGCTCCCAGGGGTCAGGCCGAGGCGTGAACGGGCTCGACGGCCCGGGTGGCGTACTGCCGGTGCCAGCGTTCGAAGACGACCAGCTGCCAGAGGCGCAGCGTGTGATCCCGTCGTCCCGAGACGTGATCGTCGACGAGCCGTGACACGAACGCCGGATCGAAGTAGCCGCGCTGGCGCGCGGAGGGCGAGAGCAGCGTGTCCTGGAACAGCTCGCGAAGCCGGCCTCTGAACCAGACCCCGATCGGTACGCCGAAGCCGCGCTTGGGCCGGTCGACGAGCTGGGGCGGAATCAGGTCGGCGGCCGCCTCCTTCAACACGTGCTTACGGCGGCCGTCGCGGATCTTGAGCGGCGCGGGCAGCGAGGCGGCGAGCTCGATCACGGCGTTGTCGAGAATCGGCACCCGGGATTCGATCGAGTGCGCCATGCTCATGCGGTCCACCTTCGTGAGGACGTCCTCGGGCAGGTAGGTTTCGATGTCGAATCGCATCATCTGACTTTGCCAGGAGAGTCCGGCGTATCGTTCGAACCGCGTGGCGAGCTGCGCCTCCGGATCGGACGTGCCGAGCGCGGCGCGTACATCGGCCGAAAGAAGCGCCGGCTTCTCGTCGACGCTGAAGTACCGGATCGCATCGAGGTAGCGGCCGCGATCCCCGCGGCCGACGTGCCTGAGGAAGTTCTTGCCGCGCGCGCCGTGCGGCAGGCGTGCGGCCACCAACGCGGCGGCATGACGGAAGCCGCGAGGCACGTAGCGGTCGAACGCGGACACGCGGGGATGCGGCACGTACCGGTCGTAGCCGCCGAACAGCTCGTCGCCGCCATCACCGGAGAGCACCACCGTGACGTGCCGGCGCGCCATCTGCGACACGTACCACGTCGGAATGGCCGACGCGTCGGCGAAAGGTTCGTCGAAATGACCGATGACGTCGTCGAGGATGCCGATTCCGTCGGGGCGGACGACGAACTCGTGGTGATCCGTGCCGTAGCGTTCGGCGACCAGCCTCGCGTGTTCCAGTTCGTCGAAATCCGGCTCGTCGAACCCGATCGAAAACGTCTTCACGCGAGCGCCGGAGGTCCGCGCCATGAGCGCCACCACGAGGCTCGAGTCGATGCCGCCGGAGAGAAAGGCGCCGATCGGGACGTCGCTGACGAGATGGGCTCGCACCGCGTCAGTGAGGGCCTCCCGCACGGCCGCGACGGCGTCGCGTTCGTCTCCCGCGAAGGTCTCGGTCTCCGGGAGCTGCCAATACGGCCGCAGCATGCTGCCGCCCTGCGTGGCCAGGAGCACGTGGCCGGGCGGGAGCTTCCGCACGTCTCTGAAGATCGCCGCGTCCGGCGGCGTATAGAGGAACGAGAGGTAATGATCCAGCGCGTCGAGGGCGATCGCTCGCGGCACGTCCGGCGCGCAGAGAATCGACTTCAGCTCCGATCCGAAGTAGAGGCGCCCGGCTCGTTCCGCGTAGTAAAGGGGTTTGATCCCGACGCGGTCGCGGGCGAGAACGAGGGTCCGCACGCGGCTGTCCCAGATCGCGATCGCGAACATGCCGCGCAGCCGCTTGAATGCGCCGGTGCCCCAGGCCTCATAGGCGTGGACGATGACTTCCGTGTCGCTCGACGTGTAGAAGCGGTGTCCCTTTGCTTCGAGCTCGGCGCGCAGTTCCCTGAAATTGTAGATCTCGCCGTTGAACACGAGCCTGATGGAGCCGTCCTCGTTGTGGATCGGCTGATGGCCGCTCGCGAGATCGATGATGCTCAGGCGCCGCATGCCGAGGCCGACGCCGTCGCTCAGCCATGTGCCTTGGTCGTCGGGCCCGCGGTGACGAATGACGTGGCACATTCGCTCGAGCAGCGAACGCGCCTCCTCCCGAAGCAGCGGCTGCGATCCCGCTCCCTCGACGAATCCTGCTATGCCACACATGCGCTTCGCACCTTTCGCGCGGTTCCTCCGGCCGCCGCGCACGTGGCCTCGCCGCGCTCGCTGTAGAAGAACAGGCGAGCGTCGGTTTCGTACGGCCCCAGTCTCCAGACTCCCCGCCGATCGGATCCCCCTGGCGCCGATGCGCCCGCTCGCGGCCACGCCGGAGGGCGCACGCCGAGATAGTCGACCGACTGTGCGCGGGTGATGCGCGCAGCGAAAGCGGCCGGCCCATCGTCGACAGCCGTCTGGACGTCGAGGTGTTCGATCGCGACGACGGCGTTGGCTGTGTCGAAGGCGAGCGCGGTGACGAGCCATACCGGAAGCGCGCCCCGCAGAGACGCTCGGAGCGTGGTCGTCGGCTCTACCACGCCGTACGCAGGCGAATGCCAGCCGAGCCGCGGTTCGGCCGAGGCGGTGAACGCCTCGAGCCGTCCCGCCGAGACGGCGAGTACGTACTCGCGCGATCGCTCGCGGAGCACGGCGCGCCGGCCGCCCACGGCAGCGTGCCAGCGGGGGGCGAGGTGCCAGTGTGCGTGGACGTCGCGTGCACGGCCGGTGGCGCCGCCCACGTTCCGCGGACCTTGTGCGGGATCGGCAGCGCCGGTGTCGTGAACGAGATCGGCGACGACCAGCAGATCGCCATGCCGCACGAAGATCCATCGCCGATGCTCCACAGGCCCGTAGCCGTCGTGCGACGCCTCCAGCGCGTCGAAGTCGCGGTCCGTGTGCCACAGGTGTGCGACCGCGTTCGCGGTACGGCGCCAGTGGAAGGGGCCGTCGGGGATCGACTGCGGGAGATCGTCGACGACGAGGGTGTTGTGAAGATGCGTCGATCGAAAGCAGGTCCGTGCCGCCTCGTCGGCGGTGTACGACGCGGTCCCGGGGTCGATGAACAGCGGAAGCCCGTCGACGTCGAGCGTCAGCGACAGCGCGTCGGCATGCGAATGGCCGCCGTTGGCGAAGCCATGTGGTCCGGCGTCGACCACGAGGTGATGGCCTCTTGCGACGCGCGAGATGAAATAGCCGGTGCACGGAAGCGCAGTGGACACCACATGTGAGCGGATCGGTGGACCAGCAGCGGCACCGTCGATCAGCGGTCGGAGCCGCCTGTCACCGAGCCACCAGAACGTCTCCTCGGCGAGCGCGGACATCTGAAGCTCGGGCCGCTGTGTCAACAGTGACGCGACACCGAGGCTCACCGCAACGTTGTCCGGAGCCAGTCCGCACATAGGCAGCAGCATCCCTCCATCGTCGTCGCCGATGTGCGGGACGAGGCCGGTATCGCCGGCCAGGGCGCAGGCGGCATCGGCAAGGCGTGAAACGGCGGATGCGAAGCCGGTGGTCGCCGGGTCGGACGAGAGCCGCGCCGAGACGAGCGCGAGGAGGTAGAAGTCGAGCGTGTAGCGGTGATAGTGCGTCGATCGCTCGACGTGACCGCCGTCGTCCGCGATCTGGCGCCTGGCCTCATCGAGCAGGATCTGGCGTCCCGTTGCCGCGTACATGGAGGCCCGGGAGAGCCATGGGAACGCCGAGCCGACCACATAGAGCGCCAGCGCCTCGCCGAGAAGGTGCGTGTTGGGACTGAAGTAGTACGAGAGGTTCCGCGCGATCTGCAGGAGGTGGCGATCGAGAGCGACGACGAGATCGACCAGCCATACGTTGTCGCCGGAATCCGTGTCGTCCTGGATCGGGTCGACGAAGAAGTGCATCGCCCACGTCCAGGACAGGGCGCGAAAGGCCAGCTCCAGCATGCTCGCCCAGTTGATTCCGAGCAGCGGTGGGTTGGCATCGAGCCAGCCGGCAATGTCCGCGAGCGCACGCGAGCGGTACCGGGCGTCGCCGGTGAGCCAGTAGGCACGGCCCAGAACGAGAAGGTGCTGCTGGCGGTTCAGCTCCCAGATGACCTTGTGATCGCCCACTGCAGGATCGAGGTAGGGAACCTGGGTCCAGAATCGCAGCGGTGCGCGCCGCCGGTGGACCGGATCCCAATGCCAGTCCGGCGCGCCATGCGGCGTGGCGAACGAGAGCGCTCGATAGCCGAGGAGGTCGAGCTCTCCGGCGAGGATGCGGTCCGCGGCGGCTGCCGCGTCTGTGGCGGCGCCCGGAAAGCGAGCGCGGATCTGGTGCCGGAGCTCGCGCCTGGTCGTCACGTCGAGCGCGAACGCCGTTCCGCCCGCGATTGCGCATGCGAGCTCGCGTCCGGCCCGAGACCAGTCGCCTCGCAGCGCGGCGCCGCGGGCGCGCGCGCAGGGTCCCGTCGGCTCGATCAGGTGGGCGAGATCGCTGCGATTCCATCGAGGCGTGTGAACGGCGCCGCGGGCGCGATCGGCCGTGTTGCGGAGAGCCGCTCGAGCGCGCCAGCGGAGTTCCGGTCCGCGCATCGTTGTCAGCCGATTCAGTCGCCAGGCCATGCCTTCGAGGTCCGGAGCCCCTTCACGGCTCTTGGTTGAGGCGTCATTTCGGCGGAGTACCGGTCAGCAGACCCACGGGCCTGAGACGATCCGGCGCCGACGAAGGCGCCGAAGAACGCGCCGGAAGAATGCTTGCGTAGACGTCGAGCCACTGCTGGCGTACGGCAGACCATTCGTACCTGACGCACGTATCGCGAGCGGCT
>JBFXAT010000105.1:0-8825 GCA_050183995.1 Vicinamibacterales bacterium | reverse complement strand
GGACGGGACGCGATGGGCCGGTGTAGACTTGGGATCTTGCGATCGAGCAAGCGCCCGTAGCTCAGGGGATAGAGCACCCGCCTCCTAAGCGGGGGGCCGGCAGTTCAATTCTGCCCGGGCGCGCCACTTCGCGCCCTTCTCGTTGACACCAAATTGACAGCCGAGGATGGAGTTCGCCTGCGGCGCGGCCTTGTAAAGATATTCATTATCTATTACCTTGGCCGCCAGGCATGGTTACGCGAAACCGCGCGCGACGACGTCGCACTTTACCAACTGGCGTCTATACGTTGAAGGATGCCTCCCGCATTCTCGGCGTGAAGAAGCCCCAGGTCGAGTACTGGGCTCGTCGGCGCGCCGTGATCCCTCAGCTCTCTTCTGATGGCCCAGGCAACTATCGGCACTACAGCTTCGCCAACCTCATCGAACTCGAAATCTGCCGCGTCATGGCCGCGGCTGGCGTGCCCGTTTCCGAGTTTCGGGATGCAACCGAGTTGACGTTGAAGGACCTGGATCCGGACGATTGGGAGGCGCACGGGCCGCGCCACGTCGAGACACTTGGTGAGCCCCCTGTTGTCGACGAGTCTCGCGTGTTCTCGACCATCGCCGACCAATTGACTTACGCACTGAACCATGCGGTCGGATCGGACGCGATCGCACAGCTGTTCGGAGCGGCGCTGGCGCGTTGGCGGCAGTTCAAGTCACCAGACGCGCGCGGTGACTTGAAGTTCTTCCTTGTGAGATCTCGGCGCTCTGGCGACGAGTGCGCGTTGTGGTTCCTGGCGCCTGAGGATCAGATGCCCTACTTCATCTCGAAGTCGGACGAGCTGTACGTGATCGCGCTCCGCCCAGTATTCGAACGGATTGAGCGGGCGACCCACGATCGGTGGAGGAGCTGGAAGGATCTGCGCGAGTAGGCCGACCCGCTGAAGATCGAGTCCGCTAGGCTGGCCAGCCGAACACGTCCTGCTCCAAGGACGCGTGGACTCGACACATTGGAGCGCAGGAAAGGGGCGCCTGCAGCACGGTTCCGGTTGGAACCCGTGATGCGGCGCCTCTTTTTGTTTTTCGGAGCACGTGGGTTATGGACGAACAACAGCAGCAAGCGTGGCTGACCGTTGAGGGGGCCGCGGCCCGCGCGCAGGTGGGACGGCGGCTGATCTACCGCGAGGTCTCCGCCGGGCGCCTCAAGGCGGCGAAGGTCGGCGGCCGACGCGAACTGCGCTTCAAGGCGAGCTGGATCGACCTCTGGCTCGAGTCGAGCGCGGAACCGCAGGAGATCGGGCGGTGAGTGTCGCCATCTCATCCAAGGTCTGGAAGCTTCACCTGCCGCCGACCGAGAAGCTCGTGGCGCTGAAGCTCGCGGACTGCGCTGATGACGAGGGCGGGAACGCCTGGCCGAGTGTGGCCACACTGGCGGAAGCGTGCTGCCTCACCCCACGCGCCATTCACAAGACGCTGACGAAGCTGAAGGCCGTTGGCGTGCTCGAGATTCAGCAGGCGCCGCGCGGCCATCGCAAGACCGTGACCTACCGCGTGAAGGCGGATGGACCCCTGAACCCCAGTTCAGAGGTGAACTCCAGTTCACCTGTGAACTCCAGTTCGCGGACCCCTGAACCCCAGTTCAGAGGACCTCTGAACTCCAGTTCACCTGTGAACTCCAGTTCACCTGTGAACCCCAGTTCGCGGACCCCTGAACCCCAGTTCAGAGGACCTCTGAACCCCAGTTCACCCGATCCGTCATTGATCCGTCCTGAACCGTCAGTAAAGAACAGTGGCGCTCTGCGCCACGGCTCTTCGTCTGACGCCGAACCTGATTCAGCGGCGGACCATGACTCCACACCACGTGCGGACTTGGGACGGCCCGACCCATCGCCGGACTCTTGCCCTGAGTCAGGGGTATCGGCGCACAAGGCGACCGGTGCCGGCGATCGGGCAGCGAGCGCAGGATGGTTCGCGAGGTTGGCGTACGAGGTGATCGACGGCCTGGCGGCGACGACCCCACTGCAGGACCTCGAACTGGGTGACATCGCCGAAGCACTGAAGAGGCGCTGCGCTGACCTGCACGTGACGTACTCAGGCGACGACATCCGGAAGGCCGTCGACTCCGTGCTGGCCGTGCGCCGGGCGCAGGCGGCCACCTCCCGACCGCCCACGCGCGCGCAAGGCTGGTCCCGCATCGGCGTTGGCGCTGGGAGCTCAGCGCCCGCCGCCGGCCGGCCAGCGACCACGCTCCTGCATGAACTCCGAGTCGCCGCCGAGAGCCACGCCGGGATCGCCGCGCCGGACGCGTCACCCGCTGCCCACGGTCGCAACGCGAGTCCGACCGTGATGCACGAGCTCCGGGCAGCCGTGAGAGGCGGAGCTCCGAGCCAGACGCCCAGGCCGGGCCGCGTTGCGACGACGCTGATGCACGAGTTGCGCGCAGGCGCGAGGAAACACACATGAGCACGACGAACGGCGGATTGAGCCCTCGTCGCTGGCAGCCGCGGCCGACGTTCCGCGATGACTTGCCGCTGTTCGGGCCGGACGTCGACGACTCGGCGCCGTCGCCGACGCCGCGGGGGGGTATTACCCCTGCAGATGTATGCCAGGCAGCGGCCTGTAGACCGCGCCTTGCCTTTCTACGCATGCGTGGTGCCCCGGTGTATCAAAAAATCGGCTCGGAGAAGGGTGGCGGCTCGTGAAAGCACCGGCGGACCTCGGCCCGGCTGGCGTGCGCTACTGGAAGGCAATCGTCAAGACCTGGAAGCTCGACGCACACCAGCCGGAGATCCTCGCGCAGGCGTGCCGCTGTCTCGACGTCATCGCCAAGGCAGAACTCGACCTGCAAGCGAAGGGGCCCGTCGTCGCGGACCGCTTCGGGCAAGTCAAACCGAACCCGGCGGCCCTCGTGGTGCGCGACTACCGCGGGCTCTTCGCACGCCTTGTCCGCGAGCTCGGGCTCAGCGGCGTCGACACCAGCGACTCGCGGCCGCCCGCGCTGACGGGTCGCTACGCGGGGAGGCGGTAGACATGCCCGTCCGACGCACCAGTGGGCACCACGTGCAGGAGCGCGAGCCAGCCCTCGAGGTGTTCCAGTGGGGCGACGGCACGTGGTCGTTCTTCACCGGTGATCCGGTGTATCCGACGACAGACGCGGCCCGACGCGCCTGGCGTCGCGGCACAACGCGGCGGGCGGTCTGGTCGATCACGTCGTGCGGCAGCCTGCCAGGTGCCGCTCTGGCGTACGACGGGTTGACGGCCGACGCGGAGCAGTTCGTGCGCTACGGCTGGCCTGGGCACGTCGTGAAGACGCCCGAGCAGTTGCCGCACGCGCTCGACCTGGTGCGCGGAGACCGGGCGGCCGTGGACCGCTTCCGCACGGCCGAGCCGACGGCCGCCCGCGCGATCGCCGACTACCTCGATCACTGGCTCGCGTACCTCGACATCGTGGAGCAGGCCATGCGCGTGAGCGTGGAGCCGCCGCTCGGGGCCTGCGACGCGTGGAACATGCTTGGTCGGTCCGGTACGTATGCCGATGCCGTGGCGCGAGTGTTGACGGAGAGAGGGTCGCTCGATGGTCAAACCGAAGTTTCGAAGTCTTGAGTATCACCAGTTCATCGGCCTTGCTGCACCGTACGGCGTGGCCACCACCAATTACCCCGGGAAGTGGGCGGGCGAGGTCGAGGAGATGTTCGCGCGCGGCGCGTTCGCGGCCCTCCACGATGGAAGCACACAGATCCTGGTGAATCACGATCGGGCCAACGTCATCGTTCCCGACGTTCACGTCAACTTGGGCGGCGACGTTGGGGTGAATCTCATCGACAAACCCTACCTCGGCCTCGTCGTCATGTTTCGAGCGGCACGTCCACACGCCGCGCGCCTGCGCGACTTTATCCACACCGGCCTTGTGCGCGGACTCTCGGTCAAGTACTCCCGCGAGGCCGCCTCTCTCACCCGCGGTCGAGACGGGCGGATGGTGGTGCACGCGATACCCAGGCTCACCGAGATATCAGTGGCGCTCGGGGCTCGGTCGCCCGCATACGCGGACACGTGGCTGATGGAGGCCAACGCCGCCGCGATGGAGCGCCTCTTCCGCGAGAGCATCGAAGCCGAAGAACGCGCCCACGGCAACGCCTTCATTCCAGGCAAGTCGGACCTGATCCAGTCGCGTACGTCGTACGCCTGCACCCTTCGAAGGAGATCTGCATGACCATCGCTGCTTCCCAAGTTCACGTCGGCCAGGACCGGCGCCGGCTCGATCCGCAGTTCGGCTTCGAGAGTCACCACGCGTTCCTGCAGGCGGTCATGGTCGCTGGCCGCGGCGCGCTCGACGAACGCCTGGTGCCGCTGATGGCCTCGGCCAATGACGGCAACGCCGTTCATTCCGGGCCCGCCGGCGGCTTCCTCGTGCCAGCGGTCTGGGCGCCGCGCGCGCTATCCCGGACCGTGATGGACCCGACGCACGGGCGGACGCAGCCGGTGACGATGCAGCACCCGATCGTGCACATCGCCGCGCGCGTCGACAGCGACCATACGACCTCCGTCGCCGCTGGCGTCGTGATGACCCGCCACGTCGAAACCGAATCGGTCGATCCCGCGCGGATGCAGCTCGACGGCATCCGCCTAGAAGCGCAGGAGCTCCTCGGCGTGTCCTTCGCCACCGAGAAGCTGGTGCGGGATTCCGCCCAGACCTTCGTCGACCTCCTCGAGCGCTCGTATCGGGACGCCACCGATGACACACTGCTCGAGGAGCGCGTGCGCGGCCGTGGCGTCGGCGAGTTCCTCGGGGTCCTGCACGCGCCGTGCACCATCATCGTGGAGCCCGAGAGCGGCCAGGCGGCCGGCACCGTGGTCGCCGAGAACATCGTGAAGATGCGGCAGCGCTGCTGGAACTACGGCGCCGCGATCTGGTTCCTGAACATCGACCACTTCTCCGCGATCGCGAGCGCGGCGATTCCGGCCGGCGTCGGCGGGGCGCCGGTACGCATCTGGGAACCAGGGAACCCCGAGGACGGCAGCCCGGATCGGATTCTCGGCCGGCCGGCGTTCTTCCACGAGGTGGCGTCCGCAGCCGGCGACGTCGGCGACGTGATCCTCGGCAACTGGGGCGAGTATCTCGACGCCGAGTACATCCCGCTCCACGGCGTGAGCTCGATGCACGTGCGCTTCCGGGCGTTCGAGCAGGCGTTCCGCTTCTACACGCGCAATGACGGGCAGCCCTGGTGGAGGACGGTCCTCCAGCCGCGGCGGTCGTTGAGCACGTTGTCACCCTTCCTCACTCTGGCCGCGCGCTGACGCGGAGAACAGGATCGGCTTCAGATGTTCAGGTTCACACGCCCCGCGACGGTTCCCGTGCCTCCGTCGCCCGATGCAGGCCGGCACGCCGCGCTCGTTGACGCCTTCACGGCCCGATCGGCCCAGCTCGCGGCCGACCTCCAGGCGGTCGGTCTCGACGTCCTCAAGGTGCGCCACGCCGCCCTGCAGCGGGAACTGTCGGACCTCGTGGCGCAGAGCATTTCGCTCCAACAACGCGAGCACGCCATCCGGTTCACCTTCGATCGCGAATGGGCGGCGCTCGAGCAGGCCCTCATCGATGCGTCGGACCCGCGCATCGCGGTGTTCATCGCCGAGTGCGAGCGCGAACTCGACGCGCTGCCGAAGCAGCTCCGCACGTTCGAGGTGCGCGGCCCCGTGAGCGCGAAGACGGGCCTGCGCGCAATCGGCTCGAGCAACAACGGCGAGGCCATCGGCCTGGTGCAGGAGGCCTTACTCCGCGCCAAGGCCGCCGCGGAGCAGCTGCGCCTCGAGACGGTGCCCGACGTCGGCGCGGCGCTCGACCAGATCCGCGCGTCGGTGCCCTCCGTCGAGGCCGCCGAGGCGGCGCTCGCCGCCGCTGGCGAGCGGTCCGCGTCCTGACGCGAACGAAGGACGAACGATGCAGAAGCAGCGGTATCTGCGCGCGGCGGTGATCAAGACCTGCCCGGACTGTGAGCAGCCGTTCTCGCTGACCGAGGGCGAGATCGCGTGGTTCGCGGACCGGCCCTGGCTCGCCGAGCCGAAGCGCTGCCGCCGCTGCCGGTCAGCACGGCGCCAGACCGGCCGCGCGGGATCCGTCCGCGTGCACGGGACGTCGACATCGAGAGGATAGGCGGGGGGACCGATGGCCACGATCTACAACGTCATCCGGTGGGCGGACAACGCGCAGGAGCTCGACAAGCACCTGCGCGACACGCTCGGCACCGTCGAGAAGATGACGGCGCAAACGACCAAAATGGTCAACTCGCTCTCCGGCGAGAAGATCGTCAAAGAAGCCAAGCTGATGGCCGACGCGATCGCGCGCATCGGCGACGTGTCGAAACTCACCGAGACGAGCCAGGCCCGCGTCAACAAGCAGATGAACGAGGCGATCGGGGTCTACCGGGTACTCGGGAAGGATCCGCCGGAGACGTTCATCAAATTGGAGGCGGCCACGAGACAAGTCGCCGCCGCGACCACGAAGGCCGCGGCGGCGACGCAGGGACTCGGGACGGCGCTCGACCACGCGCAGACCGCCGCCGGCGGGCTCAGCGCGCGCGCGGTCGCGCTCGGGAGCGCCATCGGGAACTTCCTCGGCCACGTGGCGTACGACGGCGTCAAGCGCCTCGGCAATGAACTCCTCGCGATCGCCACGAACGGGCTCAAGCTCGCGCCGACCGTGTCAGGGTTCCACGCGCTCGCGCGCGCGATCGGCGAGAGTGGAGACGCCATGGTCACCTCGACGCGCAGCGCGACGAAGGGCCTGATCAGCGATCTGGACATCATGGCCGCGAGCAATAAGGCCATGCTGCTCGGGCTGCCGGTCACCTCTGCGTCGATGGCCACGATGGCGCAAACGGCGGTGGTGCTCGGTCGCGCGATGAAGCTGGACGCGGCCACGGCCCTGGACACGCTGACCATCGCGCTCGGCCGGTCCTCGGCGCTCCGGTTGGATGACCTCGGGCTCAGCCTGTCGCAGACGGACGCGAACGCCCGGTATGCCGCGCAGCTCGGTATCGTCGGGCGCGAACTGACCGACGCCGAAAAGAAGATGGCCTTCTACACCGCGGCGATGGAGACGGCCAAGCAGAAGGTCGCCGAGCTGGGCGGGCTGCAGCTCACGCTGCCGGAGCGCATCCAGCAGATCGAGAAAGCCTTCAAAAACTTCACCGACGCGCTGGGCGTGGCCATCGCCACGTCACCCGTGGTGCTCGAGGCGGTCGGGGGCGTCGCGGACGGAATCCAGCAGGCGTTCGGCAGCAACCAAACCGTCCTCGTGCAGAAGCTGACAGGCTACGTGAACGACGCGGCGCTGGCCATGGTCGACATGGCGGAGGCGGGGGTGCAGGCGTCCGGCTTCCTGATGAAGGAGTACTACGCGCTCCTGAAGGTGTGGGGCGATCTGACGCAGGTGGTGGATGGCGTCCGCCTGGCGCTGCTCTACCTGCAGCGCACGCAGGCCACCGGGTTCATGGGGAACGCGGATCTCACCGCGTGGAAGCAGCTCGACGAGCAGATCGGGTCGTTGCTGCTGACCATGAAGGAACGCGGCGACACGCTGCAGACCTACTCGCGGCAGCAGACCGAGGTCGATCACGGCACGCGCGGGTTCAGCGAGTCCCTGGCGCAGCTCCGTACGCGCCTCATCGAGGCATCCACGAAGCACGCCGACGTGGCCGTCGTGGCCGAGCAACTCGCGCGGGCCCAGCAGAAGGCCGGCGGCGCGGCGGCCCTCGCGGGGGATGCGCAAAAGAAGGCGGCGGAGGTCACCAAGAAGAGCATCGAGGCGACGGCGGCGGCGTGGGACGATTACTTCGCTCTCCGTGACCAAGCCACCGAAGACAGTCTCACCGTGGCCCTGCGGGCAGCGGATCGATGGTTCGAGGCCGAGCGGCGCAAGCTCGACCAGACGAAGGCGCTCAACGCCAACTACTACCAGGAGATCTCCGCCCTCGAGGCGGTCCACGGCCTGAAGCGGGAGCAGGCCGAGCAGGCGTTCATCGTCGATGCGATGCGATGGTGGGCTGAGTATTCCGCGACGATCGAGCGTGAGCTTGAGAAGTCGTCGGGCTTCGTGCAGGGTTTCTACGTAGGCCTGCGCAACGAACTGAAGGGCGTCGGCGAGATCACGATCGAGACACCGGAGCAGTACCAGAGGCGGCGTGATGAGGAGGACCGTCGCGCTGGGCTCGCCGACGATGCGCTGCGGAACCAGTTCTACGGGCCGACGCTGGAGCAGTTGGGCGCTGCGGACCGGAGCGCCATGGATGCGCTCCGCGAGTGGTCCGCCTCTCTCACGCAGCTGGCCCAGGTGAGCGGCGACACGTTCTCTGGCATGGTGCAGGACGTCGCGCGGATCGTCGCGGCGTACAAACTCGCGAGCGAAGCCGCCGACAACTACGCCCGGGCCGACGATACGAGCGGGCAGGCCCTGGCGCTCGTGCAGGGTGCCACGGCGGTCTGGAGCGCCACGGGGCAGGGCAGCCGCGGCGCGCGGATCGCAGGCGGTGCGCTCACCGGCGCGAAGATCGGGTCGGTGATCCCCGGCGTCGGAACGGCCGTCGGTGCGGGCGTCGGCGCGGCGGTGGGCTACCTCCGGAGCCTCAGCGTCACGAAGGAAGAAAGGGAAGGCCGCGCGGCGTTCGCCGAGATCGAGGCCCAGTACGGCGGGTTCGAAGGCCTCCTCGCGCGCGTCGGCTCAGCATACGACGCCATGGGGCGCTCGTCGCGCGAGGCGCAGGACGACGTGGCGAACTTGATGGACGTCACCCGCGCCGGCGGTCCCGCCGTGCAGGGCACCTGGGAAGAGATCAATCGCGTCATCCAGG
>JBFXAT010000104.1:0-9010 GCA_050183995.1 Vicinamibacterales bacterium | reverse complement strand
ACGAGCGCCTTGACTTGCATACGATCCTGGCGTGCAATTTCCGAACCCGGTGCCGCGGGTGTGGTGAGTCGGGATGTGCGGATCGGGTGAATCGGGATCGACCGGGGGCTCGGGACAGGAACCGGGTTGGGTCGGGACAAGAGGTGAGGGGTGTCGTTGCGATTGCTGCTCTTGCTCGGGGCCGGACTGTTGGCGTCTGCGTTCTCGGCCGTCGAAGATCGTCCGGCGACCTGGCTCGACGCCTACCGCGAGCCGGCCGCCCGTCTCATGGGTACTGCGATGCTGGACGATGTCGCCTGGCAGCGCCTCGCCACGCTGACGGACGTGGCGGGACACCGCCTGAGCGGGTCTCACGGCCTCGAGCGCGCGGTGAAGTGGGCACTCGCCGAGATGAAGCGCGACGGACTGGAGAACGTTCACGCCGAGCGTGTATCGGTCCCTGTCTGGACGCGTGGCCGCGAGAGCGCCGAGCTGATTCTGCCCCACCCGCACCAACTCTCCATGCTGGGCCTCGGCGACAGCGTCGGGACCCCGTCTGGCGGGATACAGGCCGAGGTGGTCGTCGTGCGGTCGTTCGAAGAGCTGGAGGCCGCCGGCAGCCGCGTACGCGGGCGCATCGTCCTCTTCAACGCGCCGTTCACGACCTACGACCGCACCAGGCCGTTCCGCGCCGACGGCCCGTCCCGAGCCGCGCGGGCAGGCGCGGTCGCAGCGCTCGTGCGTTCGGTCGGGCCGGCCGGCCTGCGCCTGCCTCACACTGGCGCGCTCGAATACGCGGCCGAGGCTCCGCGAATTCCGGCCGCCGCGCTGGCAGCAGAAGACGCCGATCAACTGCAGCGGATGGCCGACCGGGGCGAGCGCCTCGTCGTGCGTCTGGCCATGGAATCACGCCGCAAACCGAACGCGGCGTCTGCGAACGTCGTCGCCGAGCTGCGCGGCCGTGAGCAGCCCGAGGAGGTGGTCGTCATCGGCGGCCACCTGGACAGCTGGGACGTCGGCACCGGAGCGAGCGACGATGGCGGCGGGTGCATCGCGGCGTGGGAGGCGCTGCGGCTCATGAAGAGGCTCGGGCTGCGTCCACGCCGGACGGTCCGGGTCGTACTGTGGACCAACGAAGAGAACGGAGGCCGAGGCGGGCAGGCGTACCGCGACGCCCACGCGGCCGAGCTGCGCGATCACGTGATGATGCTGGAGGCCGACACCGGCCTGTTTCGCCCCGTCGCGTTCGGCATCACGGGAAATCCCCGCGCACAGGACACCGTGCGCGCCATCGCGTCGCTGCTCAAGGGTATCGAGGCCGACGCCGTGGTGCCGTACGGCGGCGGATCGGACATCGAGCCTAGTGTGACGGCGACCGGAATGCCCAGCATGTCCTACGACGGTTCCGGCGACTACTTCCTCCTGCATCACACGGCGGCTGACACCGTCGACAAGATACCGCCCGAGGAGGTCTCCCGCGCCGTCGGGGCGATTGCCGTCATGGCCTACGTCGTCGCCGACCTGCCCTGGCGCCTCGGACGCTGAGACACCAGCGCGTGTGCCAGGCCTTGAGGCACAATAGGCGTAATGATTCACATGCACCCGGTCCGGTCGTTTGCAGCGGCCATCGCCATCGCCGCGACGGCAGCCTGCTCAACCGCGGCACAGCCCGCAGCGAAGGCCAGTGCCCCCAGCGACGTCGTCGCCACCGTCGGGGCGTCGTCGTTCACGCTGGCCGATGTCGACAAGGTGGCGCTGCGCGAGCCGGCTTCCGCGTTCGGAGCGGCCAAGCTCGAGCAAGCCATCTACATCGCCAGGCGTGCGGCGATCGAGGAGCTCGTCAGCAACCGGCTCCTCGACGAAGAAGCCAAGAGCCGCGGTCTCGACCGTGCCACGCTGATTCAGCAGGAGATCTCGGCCAAGACGAAGCAGCCGACCGAGGAGGACGTCGCCGCCTGGTATCAGGCCAACGCGGGGCGCGTGCAGGGTGCCACGCTGGACGAGGTGCGGGAGCCGATTCGTTCGCTGCTGCTCCAGGAGAGGGCGAATATGGCCCGCAGTGCGTTCGTGGACACACTCAAGGCCCGCACGCCTGTCGCCGTGTCGCTCGATCCGCCGAGGACGGTGGTCAGCGCAGCCGGACGTCCGGCACGCGGCCCAGCGGGGGCCAAGGTCGAGATCATCGAGTTCTCCGATTTCCAGTGCCCCTTCTGTCAGCGCGCCTACCCGACGGTGCAGCAGGTTCTCGAGACCTACGGCGATCGGATCAACCTGGTCTACCGGCACTACCCGCTTCCCAACCACCCCAACGCAAGGCCAGCGGCGGAAGCGGCGGCGTGCGCGGCCGATCAGGGGAAGTTCTGGGAGTACCACGACCATCTCTTCGGCAATCCGAACCAGCTGACCGACGCCGGACTCCGCGAGCAGGCCGTTGCGATCGGTCTCGACAGCAAGGCGTTCAACGAATGCGTCGATTCGCGGCGCCACAAGGATCTCGTCGACGCTGACGTCGCCGCCGCCGACGCGGCGGGTGTGACCGGAACTCCGGCCTTCTTCGTCAACGGGCGCGCCATCGAAGGGGCGCAGCCCTTCGACGCCTTCAAGCGCGTCATCGACGAGGAGCTCGCGGCGGCGCGCTGAGGGGTCCGGCGTCTCGCGGTACGCGCATTGCGAACCGAGCGGGCATGCCCAGCACCGATCAGCTCTCCGCGCAGCTCGACCGACTGGCGAGCTTCGACGGCGGTCCGTATCCCGTCCTCAGCCTCTATCTCAACCTGCAGCCCAACCAGCACGGGCGCGACGAGTTCGATCGGTTCCTCAGGAAGGAGCTGACCGAACGCGTCGGCACCTATCCGGCAGAGGAGCCTGAACGCAGAAGCCTCGAACAGGACGTCGTTCGCATCCGGGGGTACCTGGCCGAAGTCGATCCGTCGCTCAACGGCCTCGCGATCTTCGCCTGCTCGGCGGCCGGCCTGTTCGAAGCCGTTGGGCTGGCGGCGCCGATCGGCGAGCACAGTCTCCATATCGCCCCGTTGCCCCACCTCTACCCACTCACGAGGCTGCTCGACGACTACCCGCGATACGCGGTGCTGCTGGCCGATACCAACTCGGCCCGCCTGTTCGTGGTAGCGACGAACGTGGTCCGGGAGACAACGACCGTCGAAGGAACGAAGACGCGTCGCCACAAGATGGGCGGCTGGTCGCAGGCGCGCTATCAGCGGCACATCGACCACTACCATCAACAGCACGCGAAGGAGGTCGTGGAGGCAACCAGTCGTCTGATGGCCGACGAGTCGATCGAGGCGCTCATCCTGGCGGGTGACGAAGTCATCCTGCCGCTGCTCCGTGCCGAGATGCCGCAGGCGCTGTCCGACCGCGTGGTGGACGTCCTGAGTCTCGACATCCGCGCTCCGGAACACGAGGTCCTCGCGGCCACGACGGAATTGATCCGGAGGAGCGACGCGACCAGCGACCGCGCTCGCGTGGAGGCGCTGCTCGACGCGTACCGCAGCGGCGGCCTTGGAGTAATTGGGACTGAAGAGACCGAACGGGCGTTGGACCTCGGACAGGTCGACGAGCTGCTGATCGCTGGCGAGCCAACCTCGCTCGAGCTCGGCGAGGAGTCGCCTGTCTCGGACCGGGTGGAGGGCGGCTCAAACGACCCGGAGCCGGAACTGGCGCCTGCCGAGGCGATCGCCGACACGCTCGTCTCGAAGGCGCGCCGCACGTCGGCCCGCGTCACGGTAATCCAGGATCCTTCGCTGCTGGCCCCGGCGGGTGGCGTCGGCGCCCTGCTGCGATTTCGTCTGTGAGGTCGGACGGAGGCCCGCCGTTCGCCAACCTGCTAGAAGACCAAAGACCAGCCTCTGAACACGGAAATCGCGATCGCGACGAAGGTCAGCAGGAGCAGCGCCCCTGCCACGAGGAGGTGATCGCCGCGTTCACTCGTCAGCGGATTGAAGAACGCGGAGCTGACATAGCCGCCCACGAATCCGCCGGCGTGGGCGAAGTTGTCGATGCCGGGCATGATGAGCCCGTACACAAACAGGATGAGCGCCCATTGGCGCGCCTGGCCGTGAATCAGGCTGCTCCCGCTCTTCTGACCGTAATGCACGAGGGCGCCCAGCAGGCCGAAGATCGACGCGGACGCGCCGACCGTCAGCTGTGCTCCGCGGAGCAGCGGCAGCGGCGGGAGATACGCGCCGGCGAGTGAGCTCAGCAGGAACCCGCAGATCCCCGACACGACGTAGATGATGACCGTCCGCCCGGGCCCGATGACGTCCACGCTGGTCGGCCCGATGTCGCGGACCCACATCATGTTGAAGAGGATGTGCAGGAGGCTGCCGTGCAGCCATGTCGCGCTGAGCACGCTCCACCACGCGCCGAGACCGAACACCGGCAGGGCTCCGCTCGCACCAAATACGATGAGCGCCTGCCCGCTCGGGGCGAGAATGTTGAATCCTCCCCCGAAGATCTGCATGCGGTTGCCGGAGGCGATGAGCGTGAGCGCGTACAGCGCCGCCGACGCGCCGATGACGAGCGGCACGAACCCGAGGTCCGCGCCGAGTTGACGGATGGCCGGGGCGAAGCCCCACATCCCCGGATTGGCCCGTCCGCAGGTGTAGCAGCGGTCGTCGTTCACGCCCACCAGCGAGCCGCACGACGGACAGACGACCGATCCCGACGTCTTACGCCAGAGCATGACCCATGTTAGCCCAGGGCCGTCCGGGCGCTCGCGGCGGCGGCTGGTCCGGTCGGCGCGACGGTCAGTCGGCGGAGGCGGACGCCTTCTTGGGCCGCATGTTCGATGCGAGGACACGCTTGCGCAGCCTGATCCCCGTCGGCGTCACCTCGACCAGCTCATCGTCGTTGATGAACTCGATGGCCTGTTCGAGGCCGAGGCGGCGCGGCGGCACGAGCCGGATCGCTTCGTCGGCGGTCGAGGCGCGCATGTTCGTCTGCTTCTTCTCTTTGGTGACGTTGACGTCCATGTCGCTCGGCCGCGAGTTCTCGCCGATGATCATGCCCTCGTAGACCGTCGCGCCGGGATCGATGAAGATCTCGCCGCGTTCCTGCAGGTTGTAGATGGCGTAGGCCGTCGCGACGCCCGCCCGGTCGGCCACCAGCGCCCCCGTCGGACGCGCCGGGATGATGCCGTGCCACGGCTCCCAGCTGTCGAAGAGGTGGTTCATGATGCCGGTGCCCTTGGTGTCGGTCATGAACTGCGATCGGAAGCCGATGAGCCCCCGCGCCGGGATCCGGAACTCGAGGCGCACCCGTCCGCTGCCGTTGTTCACCATCTTGGTCATGGTGCCCCGGCGCTCGCCGACGTTGGCGATCACGACGCCCTGGTGATCCTCGGGCACGTCGATCACCAGCTCCTCGACCGGCTCCATCACGGTGCCGTTCACGGTCCTGGTCACGATATCGGGCCTGGACACCTGGAGCTCGAACCCTTCGCGCCGCATCATCTCGATGAGGATCGACAGCTGCAGCTCGCCGCGGCCGATGATCCGAACCGCCTCGGGAGAGTCGGTCGGCTCCAGCCTGATCGACACGTTGCCGAGCAGCTCCCGATCGAGCCGATCGCGAAGCTGGCGCGACGTGACGAACTGTCCGTCGCGTCCCGCGAGCGGCGACGTATTCACGCCGAAGATCATCGAGACGGTCGGCTCGTCGATGGCGGTCGGTGGGATCGCAACCGGGTTCTCCAGGCTCGCAATCGTCTCGCCGATCGTGATGTTCTCGATGCCCGCGAGGCAGACGATGTCCCCGGCCGCCGCCGCTTGAATCTCGATGCGCTTGAGCCCCTCGAAGGCATAGAGGCGCGTGACCTTCGTCGGCTGCACGCTGCCATCCAGCTTGCAGACCGACACGGCGTCACCGATTTGCACCCGCCCGTTGAATACGCGTCCAATCGCGATGCGCCCCACGTAGTCGCTGGAGTCGAGATTCGCGACGAGGAGCTGCAGGGGCGCCTCGGGGTTCCCACGTGGCGGCGGCACGTGCTCGACTATCGCGTCGAACAGCGGGCGCAGATCGGTGCCCGCGCCGCTCTGATCCGTGCTCGCGGTCCCGAGCTTGGCGTTGGTGTAGAGCACCGGGAAGTCGAGCTGCTCCTCCGACGCGTCGAGATCGATGAACAGGTCGTAGATTTCGTTGAGCACTTCCTGCGGCCGCGCATCCGGGCGGTCGATCTTGTTCACCACGATGATCGGCGGGAGCCGGCGCTCGAGCGCTTTCCTGAGCACGAAGCGCGTCTGCGGAAGGGGCCCCTCCGAGGCGTCGACGAGCAGCATGACGCCGTCCACCATCGAGAGCGTCCGCTCGACCTCCCCGCCGAAGTCGGCGTGGCCCGGCGTGTCGCAGATGTTGATCAGGAGGTCGCCGTAGTGGACGGCGGTGTTCTTCGCCATGATCGTGATCCCGCGCTCGCGCTCCAGGTCGATGCTGTCCATGGCGCGTTCGGCGACGCGCTCGTTCGAGCGGAACGTGCCGCTCTGATGCAGGAGCGCGTCGACCAGCGTGGTCTTGCCATGGTCGACGTGGGCGATGATGGCGACGTTACGGCGGGACTGATTGGCAACGGGCATCTCACCAGTATACCGGGCCGGGACGCGCCCCCGCGGATTTGGGGCGAATTGCCACTCGATGTGCGGCCCCGGCGACGGCTAGTGCGGCAGGCGTTCCAGCAGCGCCCGTGCGCGCGCGCCGAAATACTCGTCGCTCGTCAGCTTCCGCGCGAACACGGCGGCTTCGGCGTGGCGGGCGAGGTTGAAATTGGCGACCGCCGCATTGAACCAGGCTGACGCGCGCATCCGCGCGTGCGAGAGGAGCTGTTCCTCCCGCCGGCCGACCTGTCGCGCCCGCCGATCGTCCGGCATGTCGGAGGCCCGCAACACCTCGAGCTCCTGCCGAAGCTGGTGCTCGTCAGCCTCGAAACACGCGGCGGACTCGGCGGCGATGCTGGCGACCGGATCCCAGTCCCGCTGCTCGGCCAGGATCGACTGCAGATAGAACCCCGTTTCGCAGTCGTTCCGCCGACGCCGCCGCGCCAACTCGAGCCGCTGCCGCGCGATCTCGAGCTCCCGCCGATTCATCGCAATGATGCCGGCCAGCTTGGGGACGTCGGCGTTGGCGAGCGCGGCGGACGCCCGCTCGACGTCCTCCCACGCCCGATCGTAGTCCTTGATCCGCGCCAGGTTCAGCGCGCGCCAGTAGTGCGCGTCTCCCGGGTTTCGTCCCGAGGCGAGCAGCCGATCCGCAGCGGCAATGGCGTCCAGGTGGCGATCCTGGTAGGTGAAGGCACGGATGCGCCCCGTGAGCCCCTCCGGGTCCTCCGGTGCGAGGGCCACGACGCGATCGAACAGATCGAGTGCGCGCGGGAAGTCTTCGACGAGCATCGCAACGTTGGCGAGCGCCAGGAGCACCGACGGCCAGTCCTCGCGCCAGGCCTGCGCCGCGGAGAAGTGCGCCTCGGCGAGGTCCAGGTTCGGTTCGACATGGCGTTGCGAACCGAGCGCGACGAGCCCCAGGTAGTAGTCGATCTCACGAAATCGGGGATCGGCCGCCACCAGCTCCTCCAATGGCGCGGGATCGGAGACGCCGCATGCCGTCCGATGTTTGTAGGCGATGAGCGGCACGTCCAGCAGGCCGCCGAGCGCTTCTTCGCGCGCGTCGCGTCCGGCCAGTCTCGAGCCGTACGGTCCGCACACGACGGCAATCCAGAGGTAAGAGGCCACGACATCATCGCCCGCACGGGGCCGAAGCAGGCCCTCCCACCGCTCCTGCGTCTGCGCGAGCTGCAGCATCGCCTTCAGCTGCCCGTCGGTCACCGCGGCTCGAGAGCCCCCCACCGGACCGGTCGCCACGAGCTCCGCGAGCTCGATGAACCCGAGCAGGTCCACCGGCGCGTCCGCGGCCGGCCCGGCCAGCTCGCGCGCAAGCGCGAGATATCCGCCGTCGACGAGCCCGATCTCGTTCTCCCGAACGGCGAGCAGCAGCGCCGTGCGTACGGCCCACCCCCGCGCTTCCTCTGTCAGACCGGGATCGTCGATCGCGGCTCGATACCCCGCGAGGGCTTCGCGGAGGCAGTCGTAACAGCCACGCCGGAGCTGATCGTGCGCGGCGGCGAGCGTCTGCTGCCAGGAGGCGTGCCGCCTCGCCCCCTCGCCCGCCTCCGGCGCCGCGGGCGCGGCGGGCAGGTGCGCGCAGCCGACCGCCAGCACGGTCGTGGCAACGAAGGCGTGGGTGAATGCGCGCATGGCGGCACGTCCGCCGGGTCCTTGATGCACAATGATTGTATGCCGTTGTTCGAATACACGTGCCGCGGTTGCGGTCAGCAGTTCGAGTACCTCACACGGGCCGGCCAGGCGCCGGCGTGCCCAACCTGCGCAAGCTCGGACCTCGAAAAGCAGCTGTCCGTCTTCGCGGTCAGCGCCGGCAGCGGGTCTGCGTCCGGGCGGGAGACGATGCCGGGCGGGCCGTGCGGCGCCTGCGGCGACCCGCGAGGCCCCGGCGCCTGTTCGCTCAACTGACCACGTCGCGGCCCTTTCGGTGCGCGCGGCGGCGGGACTACCGGGCCGTGCGTTCCAGCTCCCGGGCCGTCGTGTAGATCGGCTCGATGTCCACCGGCACGTCCGACAGGCGGTCGAGCGCTCGCCGGACCTCCGGTCTGAGCACACCGAGCCGCTCCCCCATCGCCTTCGCGCCCGCATAGTCGCCCGCCGCCTGCATGGTCATGATCTCGCGGGTCAGGCCGGCGACGGCCTCCTTCATCCGCGGCACATTCACTCCGAACGTTCCATCCGCGCGCGCGACGACGCCACCGTGGTCGATCAGGTGGTTCAGCTGCACCGCCATCCCCTTCCCATGCGCTTCGTTGATGCCGAACCGCAGCGATCGGAACGCCGAGGCGAGATACGTCGCGTAGAGCGACGACTCGAGCGACGCGGGCGCAACGCCGGCCTCGACGAGGTACTCCAGAGCGAACAGCGCCGAGATGTCGGCCTTGGCTTCTTCGAGGAAGCTG
>JBFXAT010000103.1:0-9015 GCA_050183995.1 Vicinamibacterales bacterium | reverse complement strand
GCACCGTGACCAGATAGGTGGGCCCGACGAAGAAATCGATGTCGTGCGTGACGAACTCGTCGAGTCCGGCGTTGTACGCCATCCCGTGAAGGATGACGTACAGGTATCCGTCGTAGGCCTCAATCTTCGGATACTGGAGGTCGGCGCGCGCGTCCTCGACGGCCAGCGGATGGAATGCGAAGGTCTCGCTGAGGATCAGCAGCTCGGGAATCGACGGCGCGGCGAGGTCCACCCAGACAAACGCGCCCGAAGCAGGGTTCAGCCACCCACGATCGATGCTCGTTGCCTGCTCGGTCTTGCCGTTCCGATTGACGAAGATCGAGACCATTCGGGCTCCGGGCGTTCGGCGCTGGGCTGAGCCCGTCGCCGACCGCCAGCGCCTGGGATCAGTCGCCCACTTTCACCGACAGCGCCGCCTGCGCCGCGGCGAGCCGTGCGACCGGCACGCGATACGGCGAGGCGCTCACGTAGTCCATCCCGACCTTCTCGAAGAAGTGGATCGACGCCGGGTCGCCGCCGTGCTCACCGCAGACGCCGAGCTTCAGGTCGGGGCGCGACTTCCGTCCAAGTTCGACGCCGATCCGGACGACCGCGCCGACGCCGTCGACGTCGATCGTCGCGAACGGATCCTTGTCGAGGATCTTCTTCTCCTGATACACACGCAGGAACTTGCCGACGTCGTCGCGCGAGTAGCCGAAGGTGAACTGGGTGAGATCGTTGGTGCCGAACGAGAAGAACTGCGCCTCCTGCGCGACCTGATCGGCGGTGATGGCTCCGCGCGGCACCTCGATCATCGTGCCGACGAGATACTTGACCTTCACGCCTTTGGCCTTCATCGTCTCGGCGGCGACACGGTCGACGATCGCCTTCTGGTCCCGCAGCTCCTTCACGTGGCCGACCAGCGGGATCATGATCTCCGGCACGACCTTCCGCCCTTCCTTGTGCAGCCGGCACGCGGCCTCGATGATGGCGCGGGTCTGCATCTCGGTGATCTCGGGATAGGTGATGCCCAGCCGGACGCCGCGGTGGCCCAGCATGGGATTGAACTCGTGCAGCTGTTCCACGCGCGCCAGCAGACGCCGCTTCTCCTCGAGATCCTGCTCGCTGCCGCCGCCGGTCTCCAGCCGCACGATGTCCACCATGAGCTCCTCGCGCCTGGGCAGGAACTCGTGCAGCGGCGGGTCGATCGTTCGGATGGTCACCGCCGTGCCGTTCATCGCCTTGAACACACCGTAGAAGTCGTCGCGCTGGAGCGGCAGCAGCTCGTCCAGCGCCGCGCGCCGGTCCTTCTCGTTGTCGGCCAGGATCATCCGCTGCACGATCGCGATGCGCCCCTCGCCGAAGAACATGTGCTCGGTCCGGCAGAGGCCGATGCCGCGCGCGCCGAAGGCGTAGGCGATCTGGGCCTGGTCGGGCTGGTCCGCGTTGGCCCGTACGGCCATACGCCGGAACGTGTCCGCCCAGCTCAGGATCTTCTCGAAGCGCTGGTAGATGTCGGACTGCTTCGGCTTCAGCTGCCCGTGCAGGACCTGCAGGATCTCGCTCGGCTTGGTCGCGATCTGCGCGACCTTCACCTCGCCGGTGAGCCCGTTGAAGGAGATCCAGTCGCCTTCCCGAACCGTCTGGCCGCTGACGTGGAAGAGCCTCGCCTCCTCGTCGACGTCGAGCGCTCCGGCCCCGACGATCGACGGCTTCCCCATCTGGCGCCCGACGACGGCCGCGTGTGAGGTCATGCCGCCGGTGGCGGTGAGAATGCCTTGCGAGACGTACATGCCGTGGATGTCGTCGGGCACCGTCTCGGCGCGGACCAGAATGACCGGCTTGCCCTGCTGGGCCCATTCGACGGCGTGGTCGGCCGAGAAGACCACCTGGCCCGATGCCGCGCCGGGGGATGCCGGCAGGCCGGTCGTCGCGACCGGGATCTTGCTCCACTCCTCGGGGTCGAATCCCGGGGCCAGCAGCTGGCTGAGCGACTCGGGATCGACCAGGAGCACCGCATCACGCGGCGACACCAGGCGCTCGGCCACCAGATCCGTGGCGATGACGACCGCGGCGTAGCCGGTGCGCTTGCCGCTGCGCGTCTGCAGCATGTACAGCCGCTCGTCCTGAATCGTGAACTCGAAGTCCTGAATGTCGCGATAGTGCTTCTCGAGCCGCGTGGTGATCTGCCGCAGCTGCTTGTAAGCGTGCGGCATCACCTGCTCGAGCTCGCGGATCGGCTGCGGCGTCCGGATGCCGGCGACCACGTCCTCACCCTGCGCGTTGATGAGGAACTCGCCGTAGAACTCCTTCTTGCCCGTGGCCGGATTGCGCGTGAAGCCGACGCCAGTGCCAGACCGATCGCCCGTGTTGCCGAACACCATCATCTGCACGTTGACCGCGGTGCCGATGTGATCCGGGATGTCGTAAATCCGGCGATACTCCTGCGCCCGCGGATTCATCCACGACCGGAACACCGCGTCACGCGCCATCTTCAGCTGATCGGCCGGCGCTTGCGGAAACGGCTTACCCGACTCGCGCTTCACGAGCCGCTTGTACCGATCGACCACGTCGCGCAGCGCCGACTCGTCCAGCTCCGTGTCGAGCCGCACGCCGCGCGCTTCCTTCACGCTTTCGAATTCGTGTTCGAACCGGCTCTTGGGGATCTCCAGCACGACGCTGCCGAACATCTGCATGAACCGCCGGTAGCTGTCGTACGCGAAGCGGCCGTTGCTCGTGCGCTTCTTCAGCCCTTCGACGGCCTGGTCGTTCAACCCGAGGTTCAGGATGGTGTCCATCATCCCAGGCATCGAGAACTTCGCGCCCGAACGCACCGACACGAGCAGCGGGTTCTCGGTCGAACCCAGCTTGGCGCCGGCCGCCTTCTCGAGTTTCCGCAGGTTCTCGTCGATCTCGCGATCCACCGCGGGAGGGATGCGCCCCTTCTCCTTGTAGTAGATCGTGCAGACCTCGGTGGAGATCGTGAAGCCCGGCGGCACGGGGAGGCCCGCGTTGGTCATCTCGGCGAGGCCCGAGCCCTTTCCGCCGAGCAGATCCTTCATGTTGCGATTGCCGTCCGCCTTGCCGTTCCCGAAGAAGTAGACGTGCTTGCCAGAACGGCCGGATTGCGTGGCGCGCGGTGCGGGCTTTCGGGCTGGCGATTTCTTCGGTGCAGGTCTGGTGGCCATCAGCGACTCCGTCGGTCGAATCGGTCAGTGAGCAGTGTGATTGTAGTGCAGCGCCTTCCCGCGGGCCGGCTGAGCCGGCGATTCCGTCAGTCCGGCGCGATCTCCGAGATGTCTCCACCCGTCATCAGAATGGTGTCCCGCAGCATGGTCAGCAGCGACAGGCGCGCCTCACGGACCGCGGGATCTTCGGCCATGACGAGCACGTCGACGAAAAAGCGGTCGACCGGCGCGTGCAGCGGGGCGAGCTGTGTCATGGCGTCGAGGTACCGCTCCTCGGACAGTGCCTGCTGGATACGGGGCCAGCGCCGCTCGAGCTCGTCGAGCAGGGCCTGTTCCGCCGGCTCTCGAAGCGCGACGCGTAGCCCATCGAGCTCCAGAGGCCGGTCGGTCCGTGGCGTGAAGTCCTTCGTGATGTTCTTGACGCGCTTGAACAGCACGGCGAGCGCCTCGAATTCGGAGGCCTTCCGCGCCTGGGCGAGCGCCTGCACGCGTCGCAGGAGCTCGAAGGGCTTGAGCGTCGAAGCATCCGCCGGCATCGCCGCGCGGATCTCGTCGAACCGGAAGCCCCGGCGTTCGAGCAGATGCACCTGCCGCTCCGCCAGGAACTCGAAGAGCAGCGGACGCCAGCCCTCCCCCGCGTTCGGGAGGTCGCTCGCATAACCCGCGAAGGCCTGTTCGACCAGGTCGCGGACGGCGACGGCGCGGGAAAGCCCGGTCAGGGCCTCGAGGTCGGTGAGGATACGGACCGCCGACTGCGCGGCGCGGCGCAGCCCGTACGGGTCGCGCGATCCGGTCGGCCGCTCTCCCGCCGCGAACAGGCCCACCAAAGTGTCGATCCTGTCGGCAAGGGCCACCGCTGCCCAGCTCGCGGCGGCCGCGCCCAGCTGCGCGCGCGTCGGAGGGGCGTCCGCCTCCACCCCAATCGGCAGGTACTGGTAGTAGATCGCCTTCCAGACCGCGTCGGCGTGCCCCTCTTCGCGCGCGTAGATGCCGCCCATGGTGCCCTGCAGCTCGGTGAACTCCCGCACCATGTCCGTTGTCAGGTCGGCCTTCGACCATCGCGCGGCGGCGGTCGCATGCCTCGTGGTGTCGGCATCGGCGCCGAGCGCCTCGGTCGCAATCCACTGCGCGAGCTGTTCGAGACGGGCCGACTTCCGTCCATAGCTGCCGAGCTTCTTGTGGAACAGCAGCGTATCCAGCCGACCGAGCCTCGATTCGAGCGAAACCTTGCGGTCGGCCTCCCAGAAGAACCGCGCATCGCGGAGTCGGGCCGACACCACGCGCTCGGCATTGCGCGCGATGGTGCGCTCGTTGTCCGGCTCCGTGTTGATCACCGCCAGGAACGCGTTCTTCAGGCGCCCGTTTTCTCCCTCGACCGGGAAATAGTGCTGATGATGAATGAGCGTCGTGGCGAGCACTTCTTCCGGGAGATCGAGGAACTCCGGCGAGAAGGTGCCCGCAATCACGGACGGGTATTCCACCAGATCCGGCACTTCGCTCAACAGCCCCGATTCGGATCGCACCACACGGCTCACACGCCCCTGCAAACGCTGGGCCTTGGCGTCGAGCTCGCGCGCGATCTTGTTGTGCCTCTCGCTCCGCTCGAGGATCACGAAGTTCTCGAGCAGCCGCGCCCGGTATTCGTCGAACGAGCGCACCTTGATCGCGCGGCCGGCACGGCCGCTGGTCGTGAGGAACCGGTGCCCGTAGGTCACGGCCGCAGAGGTGACGTCCTGAACCGACCCGCTCTGCGCGAGCGGCGTGCGCGCAATGGCAAATGGCACGACGCGGCCGCCGTACGTGTACAGAATCCAGCGGATCGGCCGGCCGAACAGCAGTTCACCCCGCCCGTCCTCCAGCATCGCGTCCCAGTGCATCGCCTTCGGGAACGCCAGGCCCCGAAGGGTCCCGCCCAACACCGAGGGCAACACGTCGACCGCCGTCTTGCCCCGCTGCTTCTTCCGGTAGGCGAGATAGGTGCCCTTGGCCGTCTCGATGCGCTCGAGCGCCGCGACGTCGGAGCCGTGTCGCGCCGCGAATCCGGTGGCTGCGGGCGTCGGCGTTCCGTCGGGCGCGAAGGACGCCGAGAGGGGCGGACCATTGAGCACCTCTTCGAGGTCGGTCTGGCGCTCCGGCAGACGCACCACGCGCACGGTGAGACGGCGCGGCGTGCTGTAGGTCTCCGCGGGAGACTCGGGCGCGAGACGATGCTCCTTCAGCTGCGCCACCAGCACGTCCCCGATCTGGTTCGTCAGGCCGGGAAGCCAGCTCGCCGGGAGCTCCTCGCAGCCGATCTCGAGCAGCAGTTCGCGGTCCATGTCAGCTGGCCGCCTTTCCGGCGGTCTCGCCCGCGTAGGTCTTCGCGATCCGAATCGCCAGCTGCCGCACGCGAAGGATGTACGCGGTGCGCTCGGTCACGCCGATGCTGTTGCTCGAATCGAGGATGTTGAACAGGTGCGAGCACTTCAGACAATACTCGAGCGCCGGCCAGACCAGCCCTCCGTCGATCAACTGCTCCGAGAAGCGGTAGTTGCGGTCGAACATGTCCCGGTGGAACGCGGCGAACTCGGCCTGCGGGATGTTCACCTGCCCGAAGACGTAGCGCGACTGTTCGACCTCTTCCCGGTGCCGAACCTCGCCGTACTTGACGTCCTGCGCCCAATCGAGGTCGTACATGCTGTCGACCCGCTGCAGCGCCATCGCTATCCGTTCGAGTCCGTAGGTGAGCTCGACCGACACGGGCGCCAGTTCGACGCCGCCAGCCTGCTGGAAGTAGGTGAACTGCGAGATCTCGAGCCCGTCGAAGAGCACCTGCCAGCCGATGCCCCACGCGCCGAGCGTCGGCGATTCCCAGTTGTCCTCCTCGAAGCGCACGTCGTGCTGGCGCGGATTGATGCCGCACGCCTCCAGGCTGTCGAGATAGAGCTGCTGCACGTCGTCGGGCGCAGGCTTGAGGACGACCTGAAACTGGTGATGCTTGAAGACGCGGTTCGGGTTCTCGCCGAAGCGGGCGTCGGCGGGCCTCCGCGACGGCTGCACGTATGCCACGCTCCAGTGCGCCGGACCCAGCACGCGCAGGAACGTCTCCGGGTGCATCGTGCCGGCTCCGACCTCGAGATCAAGCGGCTGCTGCAGCACGCAGCCTCGCGAGGCCCAGAACTCCGACAGCTTGAGAATCAGTCCCTGAAACGTCATCGTCGCATCTCGCGCAGCACCCGGACGGATCGCAAATCCTTTTCGAGATGCATCGCGATCTTCGCGCGATGCGAAGTCTCCAACTCCTGCAGCACGGCGGCCGGCACCGCGATGCGGGCCAGTCCCCGCGGACTGCTGCCGCGCACGGCGGCCAGAAATGCCTGCGCGCCGACGGAAGCCCGCGGGTCGGCCTGATACACGCCCTGCAGCCGCAGCAGCCAGTACTCGAAGTAGCGAGCGAGCGCGTCGACCGGCACGCCGGTCGTGAGCGCATCGATCACCGAGACGCCGAGCCTGAACAGCGTCTCGTTGGGGTCGTTATCCGGCGCGCACTCGTCAATCAGCTCCGCGAAATATCCGGCGTAGCCGAGTCCTTCGTATCCCGCATCTCTCGCCGACATTGGCGACCGGACGGCCGCCACCTCATCCAGCCGTACGAGGTCGCGCCCTTCCCGCTCGCAGTACCTCACCCGGCCGACCGTCATCGGCTCGAGCGCGCCGCCGAACCGCTTCCGGCTCTGCCGCGCGTTCTTCGCCACGCCCCGCTTCTTGCCACGATCGCGCGTCAGAAAAACGACGATGCGATCCGACTCACCGAGCTTGTAGGTCCTCAGAATCAGCGCGTCGGTGGTGTAGTGCAGCATCCGGCAGGCGGGCAGCTCACTGTACTACAGCCGCCTAGCTTTCGTCCCGCTGGCCTGGCCTGCCGACGCCGAGATCGCGCAGCACGCGCTCGTCGTCGCGCCAGTCTTCCTTCACGCGCACGTGCAGGTCGAGGTAGACACGCGTCGACAGCAGCCGCTCCAGTTCCTCACGCGCGGCAGTGCCGATACGCTTGATCATCTCCCCGCCTCGCCCGACGACGATCGGCTTCTGCGACGCGCGCTCGACGACGATGGTGCAGTACAACCGGAGCACGCCGGAGGCATTCTCCGGCTCCTCGAACCGGTCGATGAGAACCGCGCTCGAAAACGGCAGCTCCGAGTGCGTCGACTGCAGCAGCTTCTCACGGACGATCTCGGCGACCAGGACCCGCTCCGGCTGATCCGTGAGGTAGTCCTCCGGATAGAGAGACGGCCCCTCCGGCAGGCGGTCGACGATGACCCGCTCGAGCCGGTCGACGTTCAGACCGGTGGCAGCCGAGATGGGGATGATTTCCGCGAACGCGCCCCGCCGGCTGAACTCGTCCATCATCGGCAGCAGCCGCGGCTTCTTGATCAGATCGATCTTGTTGAGGATCAGGAAGACCGGAATCTTGACGTCCTTCATGAGATCGAAGACGTACTGCTCCCCACGGCCGAAGGAGGCGGATGCGTCGACGACCAGTCCGAGGATGTCGACTTCACGAATGGTCTCGAGGGCCGCGTCGACCATGCGCACGTTCATCCGGTGCAGGGGGCGGTGGATGCCGGGCGTGTCGAGGAAGATCACCTGCGCGTCCGGATAGTTCCGCACGCCGAGAATGCGGTTTCGGGTGGTCTGCGGCTTGTCGGAGACGATCGCCAGCTTGGACCCGACGAGCCGGTTCAGCAGCGTCGACTTGCCGGCGTTGGGCCGGCCGACCAGGGACACGAATCCGGACTTCACGCCGTACGCTCGCCTTCCGCGGCGGTGGTCTCGACCCGCGTCATCCGCACCTTGCTGACGCGCCGCTTGTCCACCTCGAGCACCTCCACGTGGAGTCCGTCGATGTCGACCTGCTCGCCGACCGACGGCACCCGCCCCAGGTGCGTCAGCAGGAAGCCACCCAGTGTCTCGAACCCCTCTCGCTCGATCTGCACGTTCAACCGCTTCGCCACGAAGTCGATGTCCACCTTCCCGCTGAACACGAACCGCCCGCCCCCCTCGTCGACGACCGGCTCGACCTCGACGTCGTATTCGTCGCGGATCTCGCCGACGATCTCCTCGAGCATGTCCTCGAGCGTGACGAGGCCGGCGGTGCCCCCGTATTCGTCGACGACGATGGCGATTTGCGTCTGCTGCCGCTGGAACTGCTTCAGGAGCTCCGCGACGCGCTTGCTCTCCGGGACGATCGCCGCCGCCCGCAGCAACGGCGTGATCGGCGACCGATCGTCCCAGTGCACGAGGGCGACCAGGTCCTTCACGAAGACGAACCCCGCGATGTTGTCCAGGTTCTCCTTGTAGACCGGGAAGCGCGAATACTCCTGTTCCCGGAACAGCGCCCGCAGCTCTCCGATTGTCGCATCGTCGTGGATGGCGACGATGTCGGGGCGCGGCGTCATGATCTCGCGGACGAGCGTATCGCCGAAATCGACGATGCTCTGGAGGAGCCGGCGCTCCTCGCCGGCAATCATCGCCTCGTCGTGTTCGCCGCCGGAGAACTCGCCGGCCGCTTCGCCTCCGTCGGGCTCGGCGTCCTCGGGCGGTCCCGCCGCGGGGCGCCGCGCGCCGGACCGGAACGTGAGCCGGGCCACGGGCGCCAGCACGCGCGCGACCGGACGGAACGACGGCAGCAGCAGATCCAGCATGCGATCCGGATCGCGGCTCGCAAGGAGCAGCGGAAAGGCGAGCACGAAGATCGCGATGAACGCGATCACGCTGACCGTGACGATCAGCAGCGGACGCGGTCCGTACAGTCCGATGCCCCGCGCGAGCAGGACCGTCGCGAGCGCCGTCACCAGGGCCAGCAGCA
>JBFXAT010000102.1:0-9127 GCA_050183995.1 Vicinamibacterales bacterium | reverse complement strand
GATCTGCGGCCGGTCGTCGGCCCAGAACTCACACGCTCGGCGCAGCTGCGCGAAAGGACTCGGCGCGACGCTCCGGCTCGCGCGCGATCTCGTTGGCCCCAGCTTTGTCGAGCAGTGCGCGCTTCCGCTGCCAGTCGAGCCCGCGCAGCTTCAGGGTGCGCTCGCACGGCGCCGGCGCCCCGCGCAGCAGCACCCCGGACCAGCCGACCAAGATGTGATCGAGCAGGTCGTCGTTCACCGCGTCGAGATCCACTTCTTTCACGCGGCCCACGCCGCGGACGAACTCCGGCTTGGTGTGCCGCTTCGTGATCGCCCGGTGCGTCGTCGGGTCGAGCTTGCGGATGGTGTAGACGACGTCCGCATCCGCGTTCTCGATGTCTCGGAGCTCGGTCTCTCGCACATCCACCGTCTGGTCGCCGTCAAGGATCTCGATCGCCATGGGCCCGCCTTCCTGTCAGAGGTCGGTGGCGGCCTAGAAGGCCACCACCGAGTTGGTCATGATGCGCGTCACGCGCAGGGGTCGAATGAACGGCATGCCGCTCGGCGAGGTCGCCGCCTGCCGCAGCGCGAACTTCGCGACCGGCTTGACCTGATTCGGGCCAGCCGTCGCAGCCACGAACCCGTCGTCCATCAGCTGCATGAACGGGAACTGGTACAGCTTCTGGTAGCGGTCCGTAGAGTTGATGTGGGCGCCGGAGAAGGTCCAGTCCGCCTTGAACGCCGTCGAGGAGCGCAGACCCGCGTAGAGCGAGTTGGCCGACAGGGTGTTCATCCGCGGATAGGTGACCTCGAGCATGAGCTCGGGCCAGCCGTTATCGGCCGGCTCGTCGACGTAGTCCTGCCCGTAGACGTGCGGGGCGTCCTGCGGACGATTGAACGTGAGCTTGACGCTCTCCACCTTCAGCGCGTCCGAGCTCGTCAGGGACCCGGCGCCGTGGACGTTCATCCGGAACACGCCCTGCTGCTGCATGATCCGATTGCCGAGCGAGGGATACGCGGCTCCCGCGACGGTGGCCGCCACGTTCACGCTCGAGATGTTCGTCGGCTTCGATCCGGTCACCCGGAACGTCTGGTTCATCGCGCCGTTCTGTGCCTGCGTCACCTCGAAGCCGTGCACCTTGATCGAGGTGAGCTCCTCGACGTACAGCACCTTGTCGATCGCGGCGGTGATGCCGAGCCCATCGATGCTGTCGGCGAGGTCAAACTGATGCGTCCACGACGTGGTCTGCCCGGACGCGGACGTGGCGATCGCGACGGCCGCCGGGGATCCCATCGCCAGCGCCTCGAGGATGTACTGGTGGTCCTCGTAGCGATCGCGGCCGACGAGCGAGAGCGTCGGTGCCTCGACGAGGCCCGGATCGGCCTGGCCCAGGAAGGGCTGGCCGAAGGCGTCATCGGTGACCTGCGCCGGGCGGTACTGCATGCCCGCGTCGCCCTCGATGTACAGCCCCTTCGTGACGCTCGCGGCGGCCCCCCACGAGCCGGTGGCGAACTTTGCAAAAGCCAACCGCATCGAGCGGCCGGTCACTCCGGACATGGTGCGTTCTCCTTCTCGGCCCGCCTACAACGTCGCTTCGTAATTGACCGGGATCGAGAGTCGCAGCACGGCGTACTCTGTTCCCGGGTCGTGCACGATCATCACGGCGCCGCCATCCGGCACGCCGTAGTCCCCTCCGGCCTCGAGCCCGTCGCGCACCACGGCGGCGCGCAGCGATCGCGCATCCGCCTGCAGGCGTCGATAGGTGCTCTCGGCGCCCCCACCCTGCTTGCGCGCGACCCAGATCCGCATCAGGTCGGTGCGCTCCTCGGTGAAGGCCAGCCCGCCCACGACGCCGCTCTGCTCGGTCTCAAGGCGGAAGACCTGGTCAATCCCGGTCGTCGGTTGGCGATCGAAGCCGAATGGCTCGAGCGCCTGGTCGAAGTAGAAGGGCGGACCCGCGCAGACCGAGGCGATCCGCCCGCGGATCTCGTCCGCGCCCGTGCTCATCCCCGCTCCAGGCTCCAGCCCCCGCCGGTGACCTGCTCAACCGTCTGGGTCGCCTCGTCGCCGTCGATTTGGCCGCTGTCGTCGCTGTCGAACTCGTCGCCGCAGATCTGCAGCGCCCGCTGGAGCGCAATCTCGGCCTCGCCCTTGTAGAACTCCGCCTTCTCGACCCACGGACCATCCGCGACCGTCGGCGCTTCCGCGAAGATCAGCTGCAGCGTGCGAAACGTCGCGGGCGCACGCAGACAGGACGCGCGGATGACACTGATTCGCGCAGCCTTCGCGCTGGCCGGCGTCGCCGAGACGGTCACCTTCGCCCAGTACCGCGACGGCGATCCCGACAGGGACCGACGCTGCCAGTCGATCGGCGTCGCCCACGTCACCGATCCGCCGCCGCCGAACGCGGCGCCTCCGCGCGACGTGCGATCCGCAATGGGCAGTCCGGACCAGGCCCCGTTCCAGTAGGCGACGCCGAGCTCGCTCGCGACGGCGGAGACGGCCTCCGCCATCTGCACCGCCAGCCCGACGAACGGCCGCGCGGATCCAATGAGCAACGCATCGGTGGCTGGTGTCGCGAAGACAGCCGCCAGGTCAACATCGTCCTCCGTGCCATCCTGCGTGGCCGCGGTGACGTCCGCGTAGGCACTCCCGGTGTAGCCGAGCGCCTGCGCGACCGCCGCGCGCGTCACGAGACGGTACGGATCGAAGCCGGCGGATGTCAGGATCGGGAACAGCCAGTCCTCCAGCGCCTTGCGCCGCTTGTCGTCGAAGACGGGCCCGCCGAACTGCGTGAGGATCTGTCGCTCGTAGGCCTGCAGGTCCGCGTCGCCAACCAGATCGAGCGGATGAAAGCTCACCAGCCTCGCTCCACCGCGTGGTCGTGCGGCAAGCCCTGATACCAACGCTGATCGCGCGTCGCAGTGAACACGTGTCGCCAGAACCAGGGCGACAGCAGCACCACGACGATCAGGAGCAGCGCGGCGACGATTAGCAGGAGCGTCACGATCGCGCGCTCCGATTGAGGCGCACGAAGGCTGCCGCGAGCGCAGCGATGGCGCGCTCTTCGGCGATTTCCGGCGGCGTCGGCGGGTCGTCTCCATCCGCCTTCATCACGCCCAGATCCTTCATGTGGAGATGCAGCAACTCATGGACGAGCGAGTCGTCCATGTCTCGCATCGCCGCGTCATGGTCGGGTCGGAAATCGTCCGGGTCCAGAAGCGTGATGACCGCATCGCGCAGCGTGCAGGAGGTCCACACCTGCGCGACGGCTGTCGCGCTCTTCATCTCGTGAAACCGCCCGAGCCTGACGGTCACGTTCCAGTCCTGCAGGCGCAGGACCTGCTGCCAGTACCGACACCGCGCCTGAGCCTGCTCCACCGTGTACGTCACACCGGCACCGCCTCGACTGGCACTGGCGACGCCGCTGGCAGCAGCAGGTCCGGATCGGTAATGAAGACGGCCGGTCGCATGCCCTTCGCGAGCTCGCGGGCCTTGTAGGCGAGCAGTCGCTCGTATTCGTCCGCATCGCGCACCCACAGTCGCTCGCTCCGCGCGTGCCGATGCTCGAGACCGCCCTTGCGTCCCGCCAGCGCGACCTCCTGCTCCCAGCCGAGGCCGAGATGCTGCAGCGCCGCTTCGTACCAGGGCCGGGCCAGCTTGTGGTACTTGTGCGCCGGATCATCGAAGTGGTCGATGAAGACGCGGACCGCGAACGCCCAGGCTTCAGCGGCTCGACCATGCTCCCCCTGTGCCGCGGCCAGGTCGCCTTGCAGGACCGCCTCCCGCAGCGCCAGGACCCGCCCGAGCACGCGATCGGCGAACACCTGATGATCTCGGCGCAACAGCGGCAGATTCCGCCCCAGGCGCTTCGCCTCGCGACCCTCCGGCGTCAGATAGCCCGTGTGTGCGAGCGCCAGATCGGGGATCTGGAGCGTCGGGTGGATGTCCCCGTTGCAGTCGCCCATCTGCGGCTGTTCGTGCACACACCCGTAGAACTGGATGTCCGGGCGCCGGCGGAAGACGCGCACGGGGACATCCCACGTGGGCGGCCCGTCCATGTACAGGTGCGTCTGCCGCAGCACGAAGCCCTGAAAGATGGTGCCCTCCAGGTAGCGCCGCAGCCAGTGCGGATCGAGCAACTGCTCGTCCGCGTCGATCCACAGGAACCAGTCGCCGGTGCAGGCTGCGAGCACCGCATTGCGGGCGCCGGCGAACCCCTCGGGGAACTCCTCGACCCGCGGCAACGTCAGCACGGTCGCCCCGTAGCTGCGGGCGATCGCCGCGGTCTGGTCCTCCGATCCGGTGTCTCCCACCACAATCTGGTCGGCCACCCGCCACACGGAGGCGAGACACCGACCGATGTCGGTGTCGGCGTTCCGGGCAATGATCCCGACCGAGAGGGTGGGCAACGGCCGCGTCCGACGCACCCGGTCGGTAATCGGCCGCGGGCCAGCTGACCGACCAGCCGAATAGGTGTAGCGGATCAGCCAGTTGCCCAGCGGAAAGCCGCGGCCGGTCAGGCCGGCGGCTAGATAGTCGACGTGCAGGTGGCCCTTCGGCCCCCAGACGGCCTCGATGTCGTCGTGATGGAACCGGTGCACATGGCCACGGCGCAGCGGCACGTCGCGCGGGACCATCTCGGCGCAGGCGCCGTGCGGGCACGTGTACACGACCGTCGCGCCCTCGGCGAGCACCGCCTCGAGGCCGTCGATGACCGCCTGGTAGTTCGCGACGTGCTCGATGAACTCCCCGACGAAGAGCCCGTCGAACGGGCCCGGATCGGTCGCAAAATTTCGCACCCAGGTGTCGGTCCAGTCGGTGTGCAGGGTCTGCCGATCGAAGTCGTAGATCGTCGCCCGGACGAACAGGCATCGGTCCGCGACACCAGCGCGTCGAGCTGCCTCGTAGGCGCGCGCGATATTCGCGTCGGCGTAGTCCATCCCGAAGACGCGCAGGGTCGGATGGGCCAGCGCCAGGGCGATCGCGAACGAGCCGTTCCCGCAGGCGACGTCGAGCACGCGCGTGCAGCCGTCGAACATCGGCACGACCGCCTTGAAGCGGGTCGAGTGCTCGACCTCGAGGAGCGGGTCCTGGATGGCTGCGGCCCCGTACTGTTCGTCGGTCTGGTCCTTGCCGGCGATGACGTAGTCGCAGAACTCAACGGCGTGCTGTGCCTGCTCCAGCGCCAGACGATCGACATCCCCGGTGTACTTGTCGTGGTCGGCGAACGTGTTCTGCTCTACGATGTCCTTCGCCACGAGCTGCGCTGCGCAGTGATCGTCCTCGTGCAGGAGTTGCTTCAGGACGCCGATCTTGTGCGTCTGATACCGCGCGTCGAACCACGCGAGGATCTGCGCTTCCCATTCGACGGCGAGCGTGTCGTAGTCGTGACGCTCGACGTGCGCGAGGCCCGCCTTCACGCGGCGCCGATAGTCGAACCCAGACGTCCGGCAGCCGTCGAGCAGCGCGACCACGGCCGCGACGCTCTCGCGCTGATAGTCCTCGCTCCGATGGTCGCCCTTGACCAGGATGCCATCTGGCACCGTCTCCGGCAGGGCGCCGCGGTACGAGCCGACGAACGGCGTGCCGCAGGCCTGCGCCTCGATCGCCGCGATGCAGCTGGTCTCGGCGAACGTGGCGACGCCCGGGTACCACATCACGGCCGCCTCAGCGATCGCCCTGTAGAGCTGGGCCTTGTTCAACTCGCCGAGATGGGTGATACCGCCGACGGCCGCCTGCACCGCAGCCACCTGCTGGTCGAACTGTGCGCAGGTATCGGACCAGCTACCTGGCCCCTGGTCGTACATGGAGGAGTAGCGACAGACCTGCAGGGTGGCGTCGGGTCGTTCGGCACGCAGCCGCGGCCACATCTCGAGCAGGGGTGCGAGGCCGCGCTCCGGCCGCGAAATGTGGATGATGCGGGTCGGATCCTTCGTCACGGACTCGGGCACGTGCAGCGGGTCGAAGCCGTTGCGCGTCACCCAGCCGATCGGGGCGAGTTCGGGCTGCAGCTGTTCCCACTGGCGGCGGTGGTACTCCGAGACGTAGACCAGATGGTCACACGCCCAGGCCGTGCCCATGACACCGTTCTGCATCGTCCCGGGCACGAGCAGATCCTGGTTCCAGAGCAGGCGCAGCCGCGCGTAGACCGGCCGCTGCGCAAAGAAAGTGAACCACCGCAGCGCGACGACGACATCGAATTCCAGGAACGTGTTGATCGCGCTGAACTCGGCGACGTCGTGCCAGATGACGCGATCAGCGTCCGGCCCCAGGGCGTCGGGCCGGATCTGGGCGGTGAAGATGTAGACCCGATGGCCTCGGCGCGCGAGCGCACGGGCGAGGCCGAGGCAGGCCGACTCGGATCCGCCGAGTGAGGTGTGTCCGGCCACAACGTCCCGGGTGAACGGGACGGAGTCGATGACGAACGCGAGCGTCAGTCGCGAGGTCACTGGGCGCCCGCCTTCGACTTGGCTTTCGCGGTCAGCTTCTCCACCTGTGCCTTCAGGTCGGCGTTTTCGATGAGCAGGTGCTCTCGCTCGTCAAGCTGCGGCTGGACCTCTTCGCGGAAGACACGCTGACACCGACGCAGGAACTCCGGACTGAACGCGCCGGACACCCGGCAGAACTCTTCAATCAAGGGGTGGCCCATCGAACCCTCGCTGGCGAAAGTCTGAGAAGCACGATGTGAGGGCCAGCACCAGGCCAGCCCTCACATCAGGTGGACGTGACGTTAGACGGGCGACGAGGTCCGCAGCCGGCCCATCGCCTCGGGGCTGTAGGTCTCGTTGACGTAGTCGCCCACGAGCATGCCCTTCAGGTTGTCACCGGAGAGCCCCATCTCCTTGTAGACGAAGTTCCGGCTCTGGAGCGGCAGCACGCGGACGCGCTCGCGCGGGACCACCATCAGCTCACGCGTCGCCAGCGCGCGGCTGAGAAACACCGTGGCCTGGCCGAACGGACCGGTGTAGGTGCGGATCACGCGCTTGAACATCTCGCTCTGATTCGAGTCCTGCACCTTCGTGTCGTTCAGGTTCGAGATGTCGCGGAAGTACTGGGTGCCGGCGATGATGCCCCAGGTCTCCGTGGTGGCCGCGCCGGCGTTGAATGCCTGCTGCATCAGATCGCCGATGTACAGGTGCGGGTTCGCCGAGAACGACGCGTCGACCACGGCCGAGTTGATCGCCGTCAACTGCCCACGCAGGCCGAGCATCGTACGAGTCGCCGCGGAGGTGCCGAGCGAGTTGGTGCCGTTGAGCACACCCGTGAGCACCTCAGCTTCGAGGATGGCCGGCAGCTCGCGCAGCGCCTTGGCGCGCGCGTTCTCGTAGTTGTCGTTGCCGTACTGGTTGATCCCCATCTGGGTCCCGGTCGTGGCGATCTCGATCTTGAAGTACCCGACCGTGTTCGCGCGGCGGTTGCCGAGACGGGCGGTGTGCAGGCCGTTGTGCTCGTCCCCTTCCGGCGCCGAGGGGGCGCGCACGACGATCGTTCCGCCGGCGGCGAGCGACCCGATGCCGGCGCCGTCGTAGTTCCGAGACACGAGAATCGAGTTGCCGCCGGCGACGATGGACGTCACTTGCATGCGCTCGGGGGCGATGCCGGTGATCTCGAGCACCGTGCCGACCGTCAGCGCCTCGCCGATACCGGGCACCTGGATGCCCGTCGCCGCCGTGGCGGAGTTGATCGCCGACGAGTTGATGAAGGTCCGCGGCCGCATGCGGTCTTCGATCCACTCGTGCTTGGTGGACATCGCGAAGCCGTCCGGATCGCCGAGCCAATCGAGGAACGGCGCCTCGTAGGGCGCGAGGGTGCGGATGATCTCGGAGACATCCTCGCCCACCAGGTTCGCGGTGAACGCCTTGTTGGTTGACAGTCCGGAAAACGCCATCGGTCTACCTCACACAGAAAGAAGGCTCAGGCGGACTTCTTCCGCCCAGCCAGGAACAGATCGTTGATGGCCGCGGGCGATCGGTCGCCGCTTTCGACGCGCTGCCGCGCTTCGTCGGCGGAGGCCCCACCGGCGCCGGCCTGGAACGAGGCCGCCCGCCCACCCTGCCCGGGCTTGGGCTGGGTCGGCTTACGGAAGTTCGGGTACGAGTCCATGAACGACCGCACGTGAGACTCGATCGTCACGGCCTTGCCGTGGTGCTGCAGCGGAGACCCGTCCGCTGCCTTGATGAACGGCTCCATGTCGTCGGTGAACCCGATCTGGTGGCCGATGATCAGCGCCACGTGCTCGATGGACTCCTCGCGGCAGCCCGCGGCGATCGCCATGCTGCGGATCTGGCCGTTGACGAGGTCCGCGATGCGGGTGTCCCGCTTGCGCAGCGCCTCGACGCGCCGGTTGAGCTCTTCGGCGTGCTGCTCCTCGCGCGCGCGGAGCGTGCGATCGTGCGCCGTGCGGATGTCCGTCACCTGCGTCTTGAGCGAGGTGTTCTCTTTCTCGATGTTCTCGTAGCGTTCACGCTCGAGCGGCTGCCGCGCTTCGAACTCGGCCACCTTCGCGCGGACCGTGTCCTCGATCTGCTTCTTCGCTTCCTCGGCCGCCTTGGCCGAGCCCGCACCGAAGCCCTTGCCGTGCGCGGTGGTCTCGATTCGCTTCAGAATGGCGTCGATCTCTGTCGGCAGTTGACCGACGAAGTCGCCCTTGTCGTCAATCTCGATCGTGAACTGAGGCATCGTTGGGTGTCCTTTCCCGAAACAGGTCGCCGATACTGGGTGAATCCGCCGATACGTGGCCCTGGACTTACAGTCGTGCCAGCCCGAGACTGGTCAAGGTGGCCGTCGCCGTGCCGCCGGCGCCCGCCTCTCCGCCGGCGGTGTCCACCGGAATCGAGAAGCTGTCGGCGTCGATCCGCGTGACGACGCGCGTGCCGTTGATCGTGGGCGTCGTGCCCGCGTGGCCGGCAATCACGATCTCGTCGCCGGTCTGGAGTCCGTGCCCGGCCGCCGTGATGACGCAGGGGTCGTCCGCCGTGCTGCTCGTCAGGCTCTTGGCCGGGATCAGCGCCGCGAGGATCCGCGCCGCTTCATCGAGCGAGCAGTTGCCGCCCTGCTCCAGCTGCTTGATCAGCCAGTCCGAGCAGTTGGCGGCCTTCGCGAGCTCGGAGAGCCCGACCCCGGCGGCCAGGCGCCGCGCCTTCA
>JBFXAT010000101.1:0-9914 GCA_050183995.1 Vicinamibacterales bacterium | reverse complement strand
GCCGACGAGAACCCGTTTTCGATGTGAACCCTGATCCCAATCCAAACGAGGAGACACGAACATGGTCAAGTTCCTGGTGCTCTACGAGTCGACGATCCCGGCAGCCGAGCAGATGAAGAACGTCACGCCCGAGCAGGCGAAGGCCGGCATGGATGCCTGGATGGCGTGGGCCGGCCGGGTGGGGAGCGCGATCGTCGACATGGGCAGCCCCGTGGCCGCACGCGCACGATTGACCGGCTCCAATCAGACTGCGCCGGCGAACGCCCAGACCAGCGGGTATTCGATCCTCCAGGCGGAATCGAAGGACGCGCTGATGGCGCTGCTCGAGAACCACCCGCACTTCATGTCGCCGGGGGCCTCCATCCAGGTGTTCGAGTTCCTGCCGCTGCCGGGCATGTGACGGCCGGCGACCCGCTGCGGAGCGGGCTCAGCGGCCGGGCCTGGTTTCCTGGGCGAATCCGAGCGCGTTCAGATCGCGAAACACCGGCGTCAACGGGGGCAGCTTCGCCGGGTCGAGGAAGTCGGTGTCGAACGTGTAGTCGCGGACGGGGACGTCGTACACGATTCCGCCGCAGCACTTGAAGGGGCTGATGGCCTGACGGTTGAAATAGAACGTCACCAGCGAGCCCCGGTAGTGCACCAGATTCGATCCGCTGCTGCCCTCGAGAAATCGCAGGAAGCTGTGCGCGCCGCCGTCGGTCCCGTAGGTCGCGCCGGTGCCCGACGGGTTCGGGAAGATCGGGCCCTTCCCTGAGATCACCGCGACCCGGTAGTAGGTGTGGCTGCTGCGGGGACGGCCGCCGGTCGCATACGGCGAGTTGAACGAGTTCGCGTCGTTCCAGGCATTTGACAGCAGCGTCACCGCGTCGGCGACGACCGATGTGGCGGCGTGCGGGTTGCCGAAGCCCGACTGGTTCGCGTTCCAGTCGCCCTGGATGTAGACGGGATTCTCCGAGGCGACGGTCAATCCTGGCATCGCAATGCTCCCAAGACCGCCGTTGATCAACTTGACGGCCCGCCGAAAGAAGATCGCCCGGTTCACCCGCGCCTGCGACGGTCTGACGCCGGTCCACGGGCGGGCATTCGTCGTGAACGGCGCGACGGCCCCGTCAGGAACCGTGTTGTAGTTCCCCTTGTAGCTCGGGTACTGGCCGTAGGTCTGCAGTTCGCCGTCGCCGTTGACGTCTTCGCCCGTATTGAGCACGCCGTTGGGCTGCGCCGTGCCGCTGGCCGGATTGACGAAGTCCTCGTAGCCGTACTCTCCGGTCTCGGCGCCAGCCGCCGTGCGGTTGTTGCGGCGATCGGAGAAGTACACGGAGAAGCCGTTGTTCGTGATCGCGTTCCTGCCGGTGCTGTCGTTGTACGGCGCCGTCCCTGAAAACCACTTCGACAGGTTGGCGACGTCGATCGCCACGTAGTGCATCACGCCGCCCAGCTTGATGTCATCGTCGTCAGGGGCCGTTTCCCTGTAGACCCCTTCCCGCGCGTCGAAGAGCACGTTGGGCCAGTATTCGGTCGAGAGCGGCTGGTTCGACGCGTTCGTGATCGGGTACTGGCACGCGGCGCCGTACGACGTCCGCTCGTTGTTGTCGCGCAAGCGCTGGAAGCGCAATATCGCGTTGGGCGTCGGATCGGCGCACGCCTTGCCTTCGACGTTCGGACCGGCGATGCCCCAATTGAGGATCTCCATCGTCACGTCGTGCCAGACACTGTCGACGTCCTGCAGTTCGACCTTCAGGAACCCGCCGATCGTGCCGACGCCGGCACCGGTCAGCGCGGCATTGCCGATCGTCGCGTTGTTCTGCAGGTTGATATCGACGTTGCAGCCGGTGAGCTGGGTTGACGAGTGCCCGGTGCACGTCACCATCGTGGTCGTGCCGTTCCCGTTGTGAACCCAGAACGTGTTCGGTGTCAGAGCCGCCGTGGGGAACGAGCTGCTGTTGCCAAGATTGATGGTGGTCGAGGGGGATTGCCAGGCATTGAACAGCGGGAGCGAAATCGTGGTGGTGCCCTCGGCCGTCGGCACGTCGATTTCGACCATCGTGCCGTTGGCGGGGATCGCCGAGGGCGACGGCGCAGGCGTGCAACCGGTCAGCGTGTTCTGAGTCTTCCCGGTGCAGGTCGCATTCCAGACCGTGCCATTGGTGCGGCGGACGCGGACGGCGCCGCCCGACGGCAGGCGAAACGCTGCGGGCACGCCCCCGCTGAGGGAGATGCTGGCCGTCGTGCCGGATGAAACGCTTCCGCTGAGCGTCGCAGACAACGCGCCGGGCGAACGGGCGATCGGAGGTCGCGACGTGCTGACCGGTCCGTAAGCGGTCCCGTTGTTCGGAGGCGTCGTGATCCAGTTTCCGTCGAGCTCGACCGGCGGCACGTTGGTCACGCCGGGCAGGTTCATGATGTCGTCGGCCGTATCGGACAGCAGGACACGGATGCTCGTCTTCGTGAAATATCGCTCGCCGTACAGGGTCGGGTTGCTGGCGTCTTCGTTCAGGCCTGGCCGCCGCACCAGATCCACATTGGTGCCGCCCGTCGTAATGAGGGGAAGGTTCAGCGGACGCGCGCCGGTTTTTCCCGTACGCAAGTAGCCGTTGTACGTGCTCAGCGAGAGCGTCGGCCACGATGAATTCGCCGAACTGCCCACGCCGTCGGTGACGCTCCCTTCCGTTCGCGCAAGGTTGCGAAAGGAGCCTGGCGCCTTGGCGACCTTCACCGTGCGCGTGCTGCCGCTGGCGTCGATGGAGTTCCCGTTCGACAGCCTCTGCCGGATGATCTCCTTCACGGCGGTCACGCGATCGCGAATCCACAACGTGTCGCCGCTTGCACCTCCCTGCGCCAGAAACAGGTTCGCATTGGTGTGAATCCGGCCGCCGAAGTCGAAATCGTCTGCCGCCGAGAAGCTCAAGTCCACTTCAGAGAAGAAGCCGAACTGGAAGACGGGAATCGCGACGGTCTCGACTTTACGCCGCAGGTGCACCTCGCCGCCGGTCGCGGTTCTGGCGCTCGCATCGAGGTCGTAGACCTTCTTCAGCGCGATGAGGCCCTGATACGGGCCCGTTGTGATCTGTCCCGACGATGCGGGCCCGAGGCTGGTCACACCGTAGGCGACGCCGCTGCCGTCGGTCGCGAACGTGACGTCAGGGATGCTGGGCACGCCGGCCGAGAGCCCTGCAATCTCGGCATCGGTCGGCGCCACCTTGACGAAGAAGAGGCTCGCGAGATCGGCGTTCAGTTTCTCGAGGCCGGAATGCGCCGCATAGAAGGCGCGGGTCCGGTCGCGGTCGATGAATCGGTAGCGCTGGTCGGTTGCCACCGAGGCCGTGAACCCGATGAGCAGCGCGGACATCAGCATCGTGACCAGCAACGCGAGCAGCAGCGCGATGCCGCGTTCGCTGCGCGGGCGCTCGAGCATCACTGCCGCCGAAGGGGCATCACTTGTATCGATCGACATAGGCCAGGTTGCGGACGCTCACAGTCGTCGACACGTGACTCCGCACGTAGTCCGACATCGGTCCGGACTTGTCCTCCGACCGGACGCCGATATGGACGTTCACCTTGCGGATCTGATTCGCGGAGTAGGTGTTGCCATCGACGGTATACGGGAGGCTCGACACGGCGGTCGGATTCACGACGCCGTCGACGAGATCGTAGGTGAAGGTCAAGTCCTCGATCACCCCCGCGAGCGCACGCGGGGCGTCGAAGTTGATGGCGCGCATCAAGCGCGGCAGCCCGGAGCCGTCGACGTGCACGTAGTAGCTGTACATCCAGACACGCCGGGCGGTCATCGGAGCGCCGAGCAGATGCGTGATGGATCCGGCCTCCGCGCCGCGCTGGTTCAGGTTGAACGGGTCGTTGGCGGCGAAGTTCACGCGCGACCCGGAGACGCTGGTCACCGTCTGCAGCGTGTTCCCGCTCGCCGCCGCGAAGTAGATCAGATCCCCCGCCTTCACCGGCGCGATGCCTTCATCGGCGTTGGCGGTCAACCACGACGTCTGCGTCGCGACGTCGAAGTAGGACCCGTCGGCGGAGAGCTTCGGCACGTTGCCCTGGTTGGACGAGGGCTGCAGCGCCAGATCCGTCATGAAGGGGTCGTCGACGAGCAGCGTGATCATGTCGGTGGGACGGCCGTCCACGACCGGCCCCAGGCCCGCCCCGCTCGAGATCGATGGGAGCGTGCTGGCCGTCTCGTTGTCGAAGGTGAACGACTTGCCGGGCGGAGCCGGACGCTTGACCGCGGTCGCGTTGTCTCCGCTGGGAATCCCGATCCCGCCGATGGGCAGGTCCCGTCCCGCTTGCATGATGTCGCGCACGATCAAGTTCGCGCCGGCACGAAGATTCTGGCTGGAGTCCGCGACGTGCGTGGCGACCTCGTTCAGCACGAGCCCGTCGCGGAAGGTCGAGAACGCCACGCCGAGCACTACCAGCGTGATGAGCGACGACACCAGAAGCTCCGTCAATGCGAAGCCGTCGTCATTCGACCTGGAAGGGTTCCGCATGATCTACACGTAAGCGGACACGTACGCCGTCAGGACGTACGACTTGGTGGCGGCACCAGCCGGATAGGTGATCGTGACCGTCACCGAGCGCAGGATCGGAGAGAGCTCCACGATGCGGATGTCCCTGGTGAATCGTGACAGCACTTCGGTCCGATCGTCGGCGGTGCCGAGCGTCTGATCCGGCCCCGGCAGCACCACCTGCTCGAGCGCGCCATCGTCGGCGGTGTTGACGGCGCCGTCCGCGCCGGCGATCTTCATGGGCTGCGGCCCATTCAGAAACACGCCGTCGTCGCTGACGTTCCGGAGCTGTTCCCAGGGAATCGTGTGGGAGTCCCGCGCCCCGAAGACGCTCTCGACTGCCTCTGCGGCTTTCTGGGTCGCGACGAGCTCGTAGGGCGCACTCGTCACCAGCTGCATGCCGCCGACGAACGCGGCGGCGAGCCCCACCGCTCCGACCGTGAGCACGCCGACGGCAATCAGCGTCTCGATCAGCGACATGCCGCGTTCATCGGCCAGAGGACGCATCGCTCAGACCCTCGTCCAGACGGCGCCATTCCAGCGGTAGGCGCGGATGCGACCCGTGGCGCCGAGCACCGTGACCGCGCGCAACGACCGCGATTCGTTCGGCAACACGACGAAGACCGTTCCGTTGATGGGAGTGCCGCTCGCGTCGATCACGGTGCCGTCGGTGTTGAACAGCAGTGGAGCGCCGGTAAAGGTGATGGCCGAACCGTTGCCGAAGGCATCTGGCGTGTCCGGCACCCCTGCCGCCAGTCCGAACCCGACTCCACCCTCGAATGATGTGGTCGCCAGCACCGTCGTGCCCGAAGGCAGATCACGCTGCGTCAGTCGCACCGCGTCCGCGCCCACGAACGTCACCTCGATGACGCGCCGGTTGGCGATCGCCCGCTCGCGTGCCTGATTGAGCTGCGCGATGACGACGCGCATGGCGCCGTCGGCGACGAGGCCCGGCCGCACGGCACCGAGCTGCACGACGGCGATCGTCGCCAGCGTGCTGAAGATGGCCATTGCAAACAGGAGCTCGATCAACGAATACCCGCGATCTCGGTCGCCAGGGGGCCGTTCGCCGAAGGTGAACACGTCAGTACGCATTGGCAAGCTCCCGGCCAGGCCCAGCCGTAGGCGATCCACCGAATCCCCGGGTGAATTCGTCGTGCCGCGGCGGCGGCCCGGTCCACAGGCATCGAGCACCTGCTCCGTTTCGAGACAGCCGCTTTCACGGCTGTCATTCGCCCGTCGCAGCAGGACGTCCGCGTCCAAGGCCGTCGGGACGGTGACAGCCACCGGGTTGTCCGAGGCCCGAGGTGGCGGCGTGAGGAAAACTGGAGCGAGACGGTTCTTTTTGCTTGACGGACTTATTTGGTCGGATATAGCCTCTACCAGTCAGCTGTGAGACTGAATCTCAATATCAAACAGTTTCAGCGGAAACGGGCCGATCAATAAGGGCCCGCCGGGTGCGCGAACACCCGGCGGGTTTACCGAACGCACAGGTCCTGGCACAGACCAATTTCATACGCGTGTGGCGCATGACGCGTCCGGCTCCACGATTCTAGCCGTGACTCGAGTCATCGCTGCACTCCGAGGAGCGCAGCATGAAGACAAAGTCCCTGGGTCCGCACCGCCGGCGGTCTCGCACAGCCCCCAAGCCGGTCGATACTGGGCGGACCTCCCCCACTTCCCCATCACGTTCTTCGTGGCTCGCGGTTGGCGCCGTTCTCGCCTCCGCGGCCCTGCACGGCGCCACCGCCACGCCGGCGGCGGCCGCGACCGCTCCGGTCCGCCCGAAGACGGCGGGTGCGGGACTCGCCTGGACACGCGGGCCGGCACACGAACCGCTCACCAGCCCGCCGTGGCCCGAGTTCGGCCAAGCGACCCAGGACGGCAGCTTTACGTTCTCCATCGCGCCGGGCGAACTGGCCGCAGTGTTGGCCGACTTTTCCCGGGTCACGGGCGTCGAGGTCTCGCTGAGCATCGAGGCGCTTGGGACGCTGCAGTCGCCTGGAGTCACCGGCCGCTTCAGCGCACAGCAGGCGCTGGGACGGCTGCTCACCGGCACCGGCGTCATCGCCGAGTTCGCCGATTCGACCCACGCAACCATCTCCCTCGCCACGCGCTCGGAGGCCGTGGACGTGGTGGCCAGCACCGGCGTGGTCTCGTCGCCGAAGTACGTCGTGCCGGTCCGCGATATCCCTCAGACCATCAACGTGATCCCGCGCGAAGTGATGGATGCGCAGGCGGTCACGACGCTCAGCGAAGCCCTGCGCAACGTGCCGGGCATCACGATGCAGGCTGGCGAAGGCGGCGGCGCGTCGAACACAACCGGCGACATGTTCAACCTGCGCGGCTTCAACGCGTCCAACAGCCTGTTCGTCGACGGCGTGCGTGACGACGGCCTGATCGCGCGCGACACGTTCAACATGGAACAGGTCGAGGTCTACATGGGCCCGACCGGCACCGACGTCGGGCGCGGCACCGCCGCAGGCTACGTCAACATGCAGACGAAGGCGCCGAGCCTCGCTGCCAGCAACGCCGCGGTGCTGCAATTCGGCAGCGCCGATCAGAAGCGCGTCACGGCCGACTTCAACCGGCGCCTGCCGGTGCGCGATCAGGAGAGCTGGCTCGGCCGATCGGCCGTTCGATTGAACGCCCTGTGGCAGGACAGCGGCACACCGGGCCGGCAATACGCAACGCGGGAAAGCCGCGCGGTCGCGCCGTCGATCGCGTTCGGCGTCGACTCCCCCACCCGCCTTGTCGCCTCGGGCCAGATCATGCGTCAGGACAACATGCCCGACTACGGGGTTCCCGGCGCCGCCTGGACCAAGGAACCGCTCGCCCCGACGACCGTCGTCGCTTCGCGCGCCGTGGATCAAACGAGCTTCTACGGCAGCCCCGGCTACGACTACGACAAGGCGACACAGGACAGCGTGCTCGTGAAACTCGAGCATGACGTGAGCCGTTCGCTCACCCTGCGCAACCAGACGCGCTACAACCGGACCGAACGGGACGCGGTCATCACCGCGATTCAGAACGTCGCCGCGTTCAACCCCGAGACCAATCTCGTGACGCTGGCGCGGCAGGGCAATCAGCGCCGCAACCGTATCGTGTCGAACATCTCGAGTCTCGTGGCGCGCTTCCGCACCGGCGGGCTCCGCCACGCCGCCACGGCCGGCGTCGAAGTGGTCTCGGAACAGCAGCGCGCGCCGGGTCTCACCGGTCTCGGCGTCAAGGCGCCGGTCGACATCTTCAACCCGGACGTCAACGCGCCGGTCACGGACTTCGCTCCGGTCCCGTCCGGCGTCTTCAGCAACGGGGGCGTCAGCACCGCGGCACTGTACGCGTCGGATGCCGTCGACCTCTCGACACGCTGGCAGGTCTCGGGCGCGTTGCGCGTCGAGCGGTACAACGCGACGTTCGACGGTCTCAACGCCAGCGGCGTCGCGACGCAGGCCGCGTCGAAGGACTCGCTCGTCAGCGGCAAGGCCGGCGCAATCTACAGGCTCTCGCCGTCAGCGAACCTCTATGCGTCGGTCGCGACATCGAAGACGCCTCCGGGGACGGCGAACTTCACGCTGAGTGCGCAGGCGAACAATCAGAACAGCCCCAACGTGAAACCGCAAGAGTCGACCAACGTCGAGGTCGGGGGCAAGTGGGACATCGACAACGGGCGCCTCGCGATGACGGCCTCGCTCTTCCGAACGGTCAACCGCAACGTGATCTTCACCGTCGACGCGACGGCGATTCCTCCGATCTTCAATCAGGACGACGAGCAGCTGGTGAAGGGCGCGTCGATCGGAGCGACGGGCCGGATTACGCGCAACTGGGACCTGTTCGCGAACTTCGCCTACCTGGATTCCGAGACGCGGTCGCAGAACACCGGCAACACCGGCAACCGCCTGCCGCTGACCCCGGCCTTCTCGGGCAGCCTCTGGACGAGTTATCGGCTGCCCCGTGGCCTCACCGTGGGCGGAGGCCTGCGTCACACCGGTCTGGTGTACGTGAACGCGGCGAACACCATCCGCGTGCCGGCGTACCAGCTGCTGGATCTGATGGCCGAATATCCGTTGAACAGCCATCTGTCGCTCCGGATGAACGTGTCCAACGCCACGAACGCCACCTACATCCGCAACGTGAACAACAACGGCGGACGATACAACCCCGGGTTCGGACGTGCGGTGCTCGTCACGACGTCAGTCCGCTTCTGACGGAGAGACGGAGAGACGATGCTGCTGCACATTCCCGACGTCTTGACACCCGAGCAGGCGCAACGCGGGCGCGCCGCGCTCAACGGCGCCGAATGGGTCGACGGTCGCGTGACCGCCGGCCCGCAGTCGGCGCGGGTCAAGGACAACAGCCAGATTCCCGACGACCATCCGGTCGCACGCGAGCTCGGCGACATGATCCTGTCGGCGCTTCAACGCAACCCGCTCTTCATGTCGGCGGCGCTGCCGCTGCGCGTCTTTCCGCCGCTCTTCAACCGCTACAGCGGCGGACAGACGTTCGGGAACCACGTTGACAACGCCATCCGGCAGGTGCCACGCGCGCCGATCCGGATCCGCACCGATCTCTCGGCCACGCTCTTCTTCAGCCAGCCCGACGAGTACGACGGCGGCGAGCTGCTGGTCGAGGACACCTACGGAGTGCATTCGGTAAAGCTCCCGGCGGGACACCTGGTCCTCTATCCGTCGACGAGCCTGCACCGGGTCACACCGGTGACGCGTGGGGCGCGGGTGGCGTCCTTCTTCTGGATCCAGAGCATGGTTCGTGACGATGGCGCACGAACGCTCCTCTTCGACCTGGACTCGGCGATACAGCAGCTCGGCGCGGAGTCTCCGGACAGCACGGTCACCGTCCAGCTGACCGGTGTCTATCACAACCTGCTGCGACGGTGGGCCGAGGCATGAATCCGACTGTGCGAACGGTGCTCTTCTGGTGTCATCTGGTCGCCGGCGTCATTGCCGGCGTCGTGATCCTCGTGATGTCCGTCACCGGCGTCCTGCTCGCCTACGAGCGACAGATGCTGGCGTGGGCCGACACACGAGGCATCGCCGTCTCGGCCGACGCCGGCGCACAACGCCTGGCAACCGCCGACCTGCTCGCGCGCGTTCGTGAGGATCGCCCGGACCTGCGTCCGATCGCACTGACCGTCCGTGCCGATCCGCGCGCTCCGGTCGCGGTCAACGTCGGCCAACGCACGCTGCAGGTCGACCCGTATACAGGAGAGATCCTCGGCGAAGGCGCACAGGGCCTTCGCACCTTCTTCCGCTCCATGACCGAGTGGCACCGCTATCTCGCGATGAGCGGCGGGTCGCGAACCACGGGCCGCGCGATCACCGGCATCTCCAACCTCGCGTTCCTCTTCATTGTCGCCAGCGGACCGTTCCTCTGGTGGCCGCGGAA
>JBFXAT010000100.1:0-10220 GCA_050183995.1 Vicinamibacterales bacterium | reverse complement strand
AAAGCTGCTCCTCTACGCAGGCGCGATCGAGCTGGCCGGAGCCGTGAGGGGCCGGCGGTCACAGCAGCACGCTGTCTCGGACTTCATGGAAATGGAACAGCAGCGCGGCATCTCGATCAGCGCCGCCGCGCTCGAGTTCGAGTTGGATGGCCATCACGTCACCCTGCTCGATACGCCCGGCCACCAGGATTTCAGCGAGGACACGTACCGCACCCTGCTCGCGGTCGACAGCGTGGTGATGGTGCTCGACGCCGCCAAGGGCATCGAGCCGCAGACGCTCAAGCTCTTCGAAGTCTGCCGAGCGCGGCGCCTTCCGGTGTTGACCTTCATCAACAAGCTGGACCAGCCCTCGCTCGACCCCTTCGAGCTGCTCGACCAGATCGAGCGCGTGCTCGGCATCGCCGCGGCGCCCATCAACTGGCCGCTCGGCGACGGAGTCGACTTCGCGGGCGTCTACGATCTCGACGCCAACCACGTACTCCTCTACGAACGCGGCGTCCGTGGCGAGCGAACCGCACCGGTGGCCGTGGCCGACCCGCACGATCCCGCCATTGAAGCGCTCATCGGACGGAAACGGCAGCAGCACCTGATCGACGCAGCCGCTATGGTGTCGGGTGCCGGCACGCGCTTCGACCTCGACGCCTACCGGCGCGAACAGCTGACGCCAGTGTTCTTTGGCAGCGCGCTGAACGACTTTGGCGTGGAGCCGTTTTTGCGAGCCTTGCTGGCGCTCGCGCCGAGCCCGGCTCCGCGCAACAGCGACGACCGCGTGGTGCCGCCGACGCACCCGGACTTTTCCGGCTTCGTCTTCAAGATCCAGGCGAACATGAATCCCAGGCACCGGGATCGCGTGGCGTTCGTCCGCATCTGCTCCGGTCGCCTCGCCAAGGACATGACCGTCGTCAACGAGCGCCTGGGAACCTCCATTCGGCTCTCGCGCGTCTACCGATTCTTCGGCCGCGATCGCGAAACGGTTCCCGAAGCCTTCCCAGGAGACGTCGTCGGCATCGTGAACCCCGGCCGCCTCGCGATCGGCGACACGCTTTATGCGGGAACGCGGGTTCGCTACGCAGCCATCCCGCAGTTTCCCGCAGAACGCTTCGCCTACCTGCGACCTGCCGAGGGTCGTCACAAGCGCTTCGACGAAGCCGTCCGTCAATTGCAGGAGGAGGGCCTCATGCAGGTCTTTACGCCCAAGGTGGGTATTCGCCACCCGATCATCGGCGTGGTGGGGCCGCTGCAGTTCGACGTCGTGGAGGCACGCCTCCAGTCCGAGTACGGCATTCGGTGCACCATCGAGGCGATGCCCCACGTGGCCGCACGCTGGCCCATCCGCGAGAAGACCGATACCGGACGCTTGACGCTGCCTCCATCCGGAGTCCTGAGCGTCGAGGATCAGCGCGACCACGACGTGCTGCTGTTCGAGTCGGCGTGGGAGTTGCGCTACGCGCAGGAGCGCAATCCACAGGTGGAGTTCAAGGATTCGTTGTAGCCACTGATGGCACTGGCCAGTTCGTCAAGATGCGGTGAGGCGCGCTTCCGGCACGCCCAGCGCCACTGCCAGACGACGCAGCGCCACGTGTAACCGCCGAACGTTACGGGGTCCGGCTCGCAGCAGTTGCTTCTGGGCGGGCGGCGCCGACTCGAGTTCGGCGTCAGCGAATCCATAGCCGATGCCTCGCGGTTCGATGTAGACGGGTCCGTCGACGAGCGGCGTGCGCAACAACACGATCAGGGCGCGCTCGAGCGTCGCGTCGAATGACGTGTCACCCGAACCCAATTCGGCAAATGCCTCCTCGATGCGCGGCTTCAGCGTGCCGTACACGCTTGCAGCAGCCGTGACGTCCATCGATTCGGCCGCGTCGGTCAGGGCGTCGTACCGCGCGAAGCTGGCTGGATCGATGACGAGAGTCCCGCTCCGCTCGAGTGCGTGAAACGACGTCGGAGGAGCCAGCGCGCGCAGTTGGCTGGCCGGTGTCTTCCCCTCGGCCACGTTGGTCACCACGACCACGAACGACCGAATCAGCTGGTCGGTCGCCAGCCACGTCGCCAGGCTGGGGTGCATCGAGATCGTCGACGCCAGCTGCCGGACGAGCGCGTCGGTCATGTCGAGGGGTGGCAGGTCGACGGGCACGCCTGCTTCTCCCAGCGGCTCTCGACCGCCGGCCGTCGCCGCGTTCGAAGTTGGCGTCGTGTCCGCCGTCGTCGCCGAATCCGACGAGCGTCGCCACACGAAGATTGAAACCGCCAGCACTGCAACGAGGAACAGGACGACAACAACCGTTCGTGCCACAGACCGAGGGGGGCGTGGCGATTCAGACGAGACCTCATCGGGCTCCCGCCGCAATTCAACGTCTGAGAAATCGGCCATGCTCAATACATATCACCACCTGCCACCGCTCCGGCCCCAGCGGCCCGTCCACCACGCGAACGCTTTGCGCCCAACGCGTTTCTCGCGAACAATGGTGACGTGAGGGTCAGCGACTCAGCGATTCGCCTGGCCGGCCTGGGCTGTACGGCGGCCTACGCCGTGCTCGCGATATGGCTCTTCACCGTCCAGCCGGCCAGCGTGGCGGAAGTAACCGGCGGCCTGGCGGCGGGCGTCGGCGTCTACCGCATCGACGACACCAGCTTCGAGGAAGGGCTGCGCTTCTTTCGACGCGATCAGTTCATCGAAGCGCGCGCCGCGTTCGCGCGGGCCGATCCGGCGGCACGCGACGCGACAACGCAGTTCTACATCGCCTACGCCTACTACCGGCAGGGCTGGGGACGGTTCTACAACGACGATGCGCTGTTTGCGGCAGGGCTCGAAGCCGTCGAGCGCGCCGCATCGGCTGCCGGGGGGCAGGTGCGTGTGGACGATCCGGATTTGAAGCTGCAGACGAGCGACGAACTCCGCGCCGAGCTCGAGCGCGGCATGACGCGCGACGCGTCGGACTTCAACCCGCTCCGCGTGCTCGGGGAGCGCAAGTGACCGGCGAGCTGTCTGGCGTCGTCACACCGGCGGCGGAGTCCGCCGAAGCCGTTCCGTCCAGGCCCGTGCGGGAGGCCTTCACGCTGCCGCTCCTCTTCATCACCGTCATCATCGCTGGCGGGTTCCGCGTGGCGCCCACCACGGGCACGCTCGTCTTCGTTGCGCCTTCTCTCGTCTACTTGCTCCTGGCGCTGCTCGTTCTGGCTCTCCTCATTCGTAGTGGAGCCCTGGATGCCGAGTCGTTGATGTCGTCGCGCCGCGGTTCTCTCGCCAACCTCAGCGGCGCCGTCGTCCTGGTTGCGCTGACCGTGGCCGGCGCGCAGGTTCTCAACGCCGTGACGCCGGAATCGGGTCTGCTGCACCTGGTTGGCGTGGTGTTCGCGGCCATGCTGCTGTTCAATACGCTCGCGGTCACGCCAGCACCGGTTGACGCGATCCGCAGCCTCGTCGTCATCTGCGGCGGCTTGCTCGTGTTCAAACACGTGCTTCTGGCGGCGCTGGCGAATCCCGAGGGCGGGTTCGCCCGCCGGGCGATCGGTGTGCTGCTCGAAGGCGTGACGCTTGGCGAGCTCCGCCTCGAGTCGTTGCCGCCGGCGGCGGGATACGTCGCGTTCGGCACGGCGGTGCTCTACTTCATCGCGCTGATGTTGCTGCCACGCGTGCCGACGTCCGACAACCTGGCGCGCGGACAGTCGCGACGCGCGCATCTCGCGCCATGGAACGGCTGAACGGCCCGCGCACGACGCCGAGCGCCAAGTGGCTTCGTCGTTGGCGGCCGTTCGACATATCCTGCGACCATGTCCGAGCCCGGCACGTCGATTGAATCGATCTTCCGGTCGAAGTACGCCGAACTCTGCGCCAGTCTGCTGAACGCGTTCGGCTACGAACGATTCGACCTGATCGAAGATGCGCTTCAAAGCGCGTTCAGACGCGCATTGGAGCGGTGGGCGGAGTCGGGCGTCCCGGACAATCCGGCCGGATGGCTGTACACGGCTGCGCGCAACGCGTGTCTCGAGGACCTCCGTCATCGCGCGGTCGTCGAGCGCACGAGCGCACGTGTCACAGCGGAGCGAAGCCTCGTTCAGCGCCCGGACGAGGAGCTGGAGCAGGCGGTTGCCGGCGGCCTCGACGACCTCGCGGCGATGATCCTGCTGTGCTGCAATCCAGACCTGAGCGAACGGGCACATTTGTGCCTGATGCTTCGGGCAGGGTGCGGGCTCTCCGTAGGCGAAATCGGCCGACTGCTCGGGATGGCCGATGAGGCCGTGAAGAAGACGATCACGCGAGCCAAGGCCAGGGTCGCCGGCGAGGCCGACGCCTTTCACGCGTTCGATCAGCAGCGGATTGCCGCAAGGTTCCCGGTCGTGATGGAGACGGTGTATGCCCTCTTCACCGAGGGCTATGCCGCAAGCAGCGGGGAGCGACCGCTCCGCCGCGACGTCGCCGCGCAAGCGGTTCACCTCTGCGACGTCCTCCTCGCGAGCCGATTCACTCCGGAACGAGCCCGAGGCGAGTTGTGTGCATTGACCGCGCTGATGCTCCTGCAACTGGCGCGGTTCGATGCGCGAGTGGGCGAGGACGGCGTGCCGGTCCGGCTCCAGGAACAGGACCGCAGCGCGTGGAATCAGTCGATGATACGCGCCGGGCTCGACGCGCTCTCCGCGGCGAGGGCATCCGAGACGCTATCCGCCTATCATCTCGAGGCCAGGATTGCCGCCGAACACTCAACCAGCCCGTCATTCGAGCTCACCAACTGGCCGCGGGTCCTGGAACTCTACGACCAACTGCTCGTGCTGAAGGACACGAGCGCCGTCAGACTCAACCGGATTGTCGCGCTCCGACACGCCCGCGGACCGATGCCGGCCCTGGAACAGCTCGACGCACTGGCGGTGTCGACTCCCCTGCCGGGAGCGACAGCCTTCCTGCGCCACACGATTCGAGCGGACATCCTGGAGAGCCTTGGGCGCACCGACGAGGCCAGGCAGTCCTGGCAGGCCGCCGTGGCGGCGGCCCCCACACACGCCGATCGCGTGTTCGTCACCCGTCGCGCGGACAGCAGGCGGGTTGATGTCCCGGCCGAGAGGCCTCGCGCATCTTCCTAGTGGAGGAACCAACGATGAACCACTACGTGTTACTGCTGCGGCGCGAATCCATCGACTTCACCGCGTATTCACCAGACCAGATGCAGGCGCTCCTCGCCGAGTTCGACGCGTGGAACGCGGGCATGATCGGCCGTCGACAGCTCATCGCCAGCGCGAACCTGCCCGTGAACAAGGGCGCGACGCTGCGCAAGGGACCCATCGTGGCCGATGGACCGTACGCCGAAGCCAGGGAAGCGGTGACCGGGCTGCTGCTGATTGCTGCCGAGGACGAGACCGACGCACGGACGCTCGCTGCCGGATGCCCGTTCCTGTCGCGCGGGGGCAGTGTGGAGCTGCGACCCATCGCGCAACTCGAGTTCGAGGACGCTGCCGAGGCCCTGGTCGAAGCCCACGCTGATGCGCGCCGCGCCGCCAGAGCGGGCGAGGTGTGAGTGGGGCGTCGCTCTCGGCGCGAATCATCAAGGGCGACCGGCCGCTGGGAGCAGGTCGCCCGGAAGCGTCGGCTGGGACAGCATTCGCAGGTAGAACTGCCAGCGGGCTTCGGGAGTGCCGCCCGCGCGGTTGGCTGCCGCGCGAAGCACGTCTTCGCCGCTCACGTAATTGATCACGTAGGAGCGGTACTGATCGATGAAATCGAGGCTCTGTGAAGCACGCTCGCGCGACAGCAACTGGTAGTGCTGCAGCAGGTCGATGGCCCGGTCGCGTGTGACCTGGCCATCGAGATACTGCTGCGCCACCGTGAGACGCGCGCCGTCGAGGTCCTGGATGGCCTTGCCGTACGCAGTGAACGCCGGTGCGGTCGCCGGGTCGAGTCCCGCGAGTGGATACAGCGTGGATTGTTCGAACTGCAGCCGTTCGTCTCCTGGAAACGCGAGATCTACGCCGAAGTCGCCGCCCCCTTCGTTCAGCGGCCCTTGCGGTGAGAACAACGGCGCAATCGAATACTCGACGTAGCCGCGCTCCCGATACAGTTTCTCGGCATAGATCCCCTGTACGTGGTGCCCGGGATAGCCTTCGTGGCAGCCGAGCGTCACGGCGCGGTCGATTGTAATGGGCAGGTCCGTATTCACCTGAATTTCGCTGTGGTTGTTGCCCTTGTAGTAGTTGTAAGCGCTCCAACTCTTCCGATCGACGAAGCCGAGCGTGAATTGCTCGCCGGCCGGCAGGGGAATGTGCGGCAGCGTTCTCCGCTTGCACTCGTTGATGCCGGCGTCCATCACGGCCTGCAATTTGTCGCGCGGTACGACGAAGCGACTCCGAAACGCCTCGACACGCGCGGCGAGATCGCCCGAACCCGGCACGATCGTCTGCATGCGCTGTAACACCGCCTCGTAGCTCTCGAGCGGGCGGATCTCGGGACGCAGCGCGAACAGCCGTTCGGCTTCGTCCAGAAACGGTGCGCGCGTGCCTTCCATCATGTCGAGGCGAAATCGCGCGCTCGCCACGTAGGCGGCCAATGTGTGCGCCCGCCGCTTCACCCCGTCGTCGGTCGTCGACGCGACCACAGCGTCCACGCCGGCCTTCAGCGCGTCGGCAACGGGCTTCAGGTCACGCACCGCGCGCGGCTGTGCCTCGGCCTGCGTCTTCCATTCCGGCGGCCCGTAGTAGGCGTCGATGTAGCCCTCTTCGTGCGTGCCCATCTCGAGCGACAGCTTGACGTATTGTTCGGCCAGGTCGTTGAGCGAGGGTGGCGGAGGCGCCGCGGGGCGACAGGCGCACAGCATCAGAGCGAGCAAGAGGACTGTGGGGCGGGCGGGCATGACGATATTGTCGCATCCCCCGTTCCTCGCGCGGCGAAGGCCGTTTCGCTTCCGGCCCGTCCGGGAATCGCGCACCGGACAGGTGGCCGGCGTCTCGATCGACGGAGAAGTTGCGCACCCGTTTGTAGAAGCTGCCGATACCTCCACCAGGCCAACCGGCGGCGAGCGTCTGCCCTCGCCTCGATGAGCGAGGCAACATGGAAATAGGATGGGGCCCGCAGGTTGCACCCTACGTACTACATGCCGCGGCGAAGGCGTTTCGCACCGATCATGCGCCTCATCCGAACGGGAACGGTCGTGGTGGTGCTCATCGTCGGCCTGTGGGTGCCAGGTGTCTTCGCTGCCGGGGACGATCGGGCGACCGTTCAGCTGGCGCGCATCCTGCTGAAGTTCGTGCATCAGTGCTCGACGGACCAGTGCCGCCGGCTGGAACGCCTCGCGCGCCCCGTCAGGCGGCTGCTCGACGAGGAGCCTGGCCACACCGGCAGTGCCCCTCGAGGTGAGGTCTCCGGGAACGGCTCGGTGTGCGCGACCGACATTCGGGCAGTGGTCAGCAACAAAGGAAGATCACGATGGCTTCAGCCGTCGGATGTCTGAGGTGCGCACAGGACACTCAGGCGCGAGGGAGCGCACCGTGACTGCCGGGCGACACGGAATGGCGCTCTTGCGTGAGACGCTCGACCTGTGGCTCTCCAACAATGCGTTTCAGCACGCAGGCGCCCTCGCCTTCTACACGCTCTTCTCCCTCGCCGCCGTGGAAGGCGCAGTCCAACGTTCGCGCGTCGAGCAGGCGGGTCTGTGGCCCACGATCCTGGGCGTGTCGGCGGTCATCTTCGGATCCACGACCGTGTTCGCTCAGATGCAGAGTTCGCTCAACCAGGTCTGGGGCGTGGCCGCTCGGCCCTCGCGTAGCGGTCTGGTGGTCTTTGCCACCACCCGCCTCGCCTCGCTGGGACTGGTGCTCATCATCGGCTTCCTGCTGCTGGTGTCGTTCCTCGTCACCATGCTCATCGCCACGCTCGTCCAGTTCGCGGGGAGCTGGATCCCGGTGCAGCCGTTCGCGGTGACCGCCCTGGACGTGCTGGCGTCGCTGCTCGTGTCGACGCTGCTGTTCGCCATGATCTTCAAGGTCTTGCCGGACGTGCGCTTGCACTGGCACGACATGTGGCGCGGCGCCTTCGTCACGGCCACGCTGTTTGTCGGTGGTCAGTCGCTCATCTCGCTGTACCTGACGCGCGCGGCGCCCGCCTCGACCTACGGGGCCGCGGGCGCGCTGGTCGTGGTGCTGATGTGGGTGTACTACTCGTCGCTCATCGTGTTCATGGGCGCCGCGATGACGAGGGCCATGGTGAGGCTGCGAGGCGATCGGCTCGTCCCCAAGTCGACGGCGGTCCGGGTGACACTCAGCGTGCAGGAGGAGTAGGCGGTTTCACACGGCACGCCGCAGGCGCTCCCATGAGAACACGCGTGGACCCGCCCAGGCCGCGAGGGTCACGAGCACGGCGACGGTGACGCCGTGCCGCCCGACAAGAACTGGCTGAACGCCTGCTTCGCTGCTTTCCGGTCCAAGCCGACCAGCGACCGGATGAACACGCCCAGCCCGTGGCTCTTGGCCTTCTCTCGTGCGATGGTGATGTGGTTCTCGTTCGCCTTGAGAGCCGCCGTTCGATAGACTCGCGAGGGCACCGGGCTGTCACAGTCGCGGTTCGCTGAACTCTTCGGCGTCTCGGACTCACCTCCAACCAGGGTCACGCGTCGGCAGCGTCCACGATCTGCTCGACCAATCGCAGCAGGCGTCGATGCCACGGTCCGAGCGCCGCCTGTCGCGTCTCCTTCAAGATCGCCAGGCGGGGCGCCACCGTCCGGGACGAGCCGGCCAGCGGATCGCGCGCCTGCCCGTTGAAGAACCCGTCCAGCTCCACGCACTGATGGCAGACCCCCGCCTTGGTGACGAGCGCGCACGTGTGGCGGTATCGCTCGGTCATCGTGCGTCGAGCGCGTTGAATCCAGTTCTTCACCTGCACCGGCGTGGCGTCCAGTGTGTTCGCGGTTTCCTCGGTCGAGAAGCCATGCACCTCTCGCAGCAACAAGGCCGCGGCCTGCTGCGGTGGCAGGTTCCTGAGTGTGCACGCAAAGCAGACCGCCAGATGCTCGCGCGCGATCGCCTCGGTTTCGGGATTCCCCCGCATCGCGAGCGACTCGGCGACGTACCCGGCGTCGGCCTCGGCCCTGTCCCGGGTGTCCAGCAGCACCATCTCACGCCAGGTACTGTGACGCCGCAGGTGGTCGATCGCTAGATTGCTCACCACGCGAAACAGCCAGGCGCGAATCTGTGCCCGGTCTGGGGAGAGGCGTTCATCACGCAGCAGGCGAACTGCCGCCTCCTGCACGAGCTCCTCGGCCACCTCCGGACGCAGGACCATTCGCGTGGCGTAGGTGAGCAGCTCCGGTCGACACTGCTCGTAGCACGAGGCACGTGCGTCCAGGCGATCGACAGGCTCGCTCGTGGGCGTCATCGTTATACGATCGCCTGACGTTCCGTGGTCTCGTGCGGGAGGCTCTTCGCCACAGCGTCCATGATGATATCCGCGAGGGCGTCGGGCTCTTCGTTGGGGATGAAGTGCCCGCACCCTTTCAGAACGATAAAGCTCGCTCCCGCTACGCGTGCCGCCGTGCGTCGTCCGACCTCGACCGGGAAGAACGGGTCGCGATCTCCCCACACGACCGCGGACGGCACCCTGAGTAAGCCGAGCCCGGTCTCGACGGGTCCGTACAACCCGGGCAGGTCGCGCAGACTGGCCTGGAAGATCTGTCGCGTCGAGGCGATTGTGTCGCCCTCGCGCAGCACGGCTCGGTAGTCGGCAAAGCGGTACCGCTCCCGCCGCGCCACGGCAGCGCGCCACATCGCCGACAGGCCCGCACGGCTGAAGAACAGGCGGGCGAACAGGTCCCCGACGATGGGTGGACGGACGAGGTGGAGCGGCACGGGAATCGGCGTATCGGTGAGCACGTTCGTCGCGGCCAGGGTCAGCGACACCACCAGTGCCGGTGCTCGAGTCGCGAGGAGCACCGCTGTCGGACCACCGAAATCGAATCCGACGACATGCACCCGCGCCAAGCCGACCGCCCGAATGAACTCGGCAATGACGTCCGATTGCTCGGCCGCGTGTAGCGCCCTGGCGCCTCCCCGGGAGTCGCCAAACCCCACGAGGTCCGGGGCGAAGACCCGGGCTCCGGAGGCGAGACGGTCGGCCACGGCGTGCCAGCTCCGCCGCCCTCCTGGAATCCCATGCAACAGCAGCACGGCCGGCGCACGAAGGTCTCCGGTCACGTCGGCCGTGAGCCGGTAGCCTCGAACGTCCAGACAGACGGTCTGACGCTGAT
>JBFXAT010000099.1:0-10316 GCA_050183995.1 Vicinamibacterales bacterium | reverse complement strand
GCGCCGAGCTCGCTGCAGGGAATGCCCCAGACCTTTTCGGTGTAGGTCTTGAAGAAGATCCGGTACAGGCGGCGGCCGAACCGGTTCGACACCCAGTCCTCGACGCTCACTTCCGGCCGGATCGGATGGATGCGCACCCAGACGTAGCTTGCCATCACGAGCAGCGCGTTGAAGAGGCCGAGTCCGAAGAGGGCATTCATCGCGCGCAACGGATAGTCGAAGAACTTGCCGTTGTAGTAGATGCGCGACAGGCGGGGCCGCTTGAGCAGCTGCGGCCCGAGCACCTGGTGCCAGAGATCGTTGACCGCCTTCACCTTCGTGAAGAAGCGGTGGCCGCCGATATCGAATCGGAAGCCCTTGTACTCAACGGTCCGCGAGATGCCGCCCACCTGTGTGTCGGCCTCGAAGACCGCCACGGGGCGGCCCTTGCCAGTCAGCCAGTACGCGGATGTGAGCCCCGCGGGCCCTCCGCCGATCACCGCGACCGGCTTCTCGTTCGCATTCGTCATAGAGAGTTCAACCGTCTTGCGTCCAAAGGACCGGAGCGCGCCACGTGGCGAGCGGCCTGCCGGCTCATGCCGGCTGCTCCAGGAGGAACGAGAGATCCGCACTGGGAATCGTCGATCGTCCGGAGCGCCCGGCCCGATCGTGGAGCAGCTCATAGAGCTGCTCCATCTTCCGTACGAACAGATCGATGTCGTAGCGAGCGCCCGTGTGCCGCGCGTGCCTTCCCAGGGCGGCCCGGGCATTCGCGTCGCCGGCCAGATCGACGACCGCGTCGGCCAGCCGCGCGGCATCACGCCGCGGGACGATGCGCGCGTCGAGGCCGTCGGTGAGGATCTCGGACAGTCCATCGGCGTCGGTCGCGACGATCGCCTTTCCCATCGCCAGTGCTTCGAAGGCGGTGAGGGGCGTCCCCTCCCAGAGGGAAGGAAACGCGACCAGGTCGAAAGCGGAAAGGACCGCGGCCACGTCGCGTTGGAATCCGAGGAAGACCAGGCGTTCGCCGAGGCCGAGCGCCTTCGCCTGCGCCTCCAGCGCCGGCCGCAAGTCGCCTTCGCCGGCGATGTACACGCGGACATCTGGACGGCGGGCCACGATGTCGGCGGCGGCGGCGACGAGGAACTCGTTGCCCTTGGACGGCATCAGTCGCGTGACCGTGCCCACCGCGAAGACGCCGCTCGGCACCCCGATGGCCGCCCGCGCATCACGAATCTCGGCGTCGCCTCTCGATCGGCTGAACTCGCCGAGTGGCACGCCGAGGTACACGACGTACGTACGCTCCCGCGGGATGAGCCGGGCGCGCGTGACGAAGTCTGCGGTCGAATGCGACACCGCGATCGCCACGTCCGTCTGCGGCGCCAGCGCCTTGTCCGCGAGCTTCTGAAACCACGGCGTGTCGCTCAGGTTCGCGTGCTCGTGCACGATCGCCGGGAGCCCTCGCATGCCGGCGGCAATCCGTCCGAACGTGCTCGCTCCATAGCCGTGCATGTGCAGCACGTCCGCACGGCGCTGATCGATCTCCCGAAGGAGCGCTCGGAGCGTAAATGGGTCGAACTTCGATCGGCCCAGGTAGGTCACCGGAATCCCGAGCGACTCGAGCGTGTCCGGCGACGAGTCGGGCGCGCGAAGGCTGATCAGCGTGACGTCGAACCGGTCGGGATCGAAGCGTGGAATCATCCACGCGAAGAGCCGCTTCACTCCGTGAATGCGGGTGCCGGCCCAGCCGAGGTGATCGCAGATATGGACGATGTTCAATCGTCGGCTCACAGCAGCCCCCGCTCGCGGTACCAGTCGGCCGTGCGCCGAAGGCCGGCGTCGAGATCCACCGCCGGATCGAACCCGATCTCGCGCTTCGCGCGCGACGCGTCGAATGCGCGGCTCTTGCGGTAGAAGTCCACACGCCGGCGATAGAGCGGCGGGTTGATGCGAAGCGGCACGCACACCGCTTCGCACGCCGCGCCCGCCAACCACACCGGCCAGATTGGCAGGCGAAGCCGGGGAGGGGCCGCTTGCAGGACGGCTGCAATCCGTTCGATCAGCTCGCGCAGCGTCGTATAGCGGGGGCCGGCGATCAAGTACGTGCCGCCGGCCGCCGCCGGCACCTCGCCGCACAACCGCAGCCCCTCGACCACATCGTCGACATAGGTGAGGTGGTAGAAGACCTCGCCGCGTCCCAAGAGCGGGAAGGTCCCGCGAGAGATGCCCCGGAACATCTTCAGGAAGCGCGTGTCGCCCGGGCCGTAGATGCCAACCGGCCGAGCGATGACGACCTCGGGAGCACCGGGGCGGCCGGCATACGATCGCGCAGCCTGTTCGCCCTGCAGCTTCGAAGACTGATACTGATCGCCAGGGGCGAGCGGCGCGTCTTCGGTTGCCGGAGGATGTTCGATGTGGCCATGTACGCCTGCCGTGCTGCAGTGAACGACGCGCCGGACTCCTGCGCGCGCCGACGCGTCGAGGAGCCGCTCGGTCCCGCGGACGTTGACGTCTACGTACGCAGACGGCGGGAGCCCGGCTTCTCGGTAGAGGGCCGCGACGTGATAGACCATCTCCACGCCCGCGACCGCGGCGTCGAGAGACGCCGCATCCCGCAGGTCGCCGTAGACCACCTCGACACCGTCCGCCTCGATGTCCGCGGCGCTCGCGCGATTGGATGGACGGACGAGCCCGCGCACGGAGTGGCCCCGACGCCGCAGCGCGCGCGCCAGGTGGCCGCCCGTGAAGCCGTTGGCCCCGGTCACGAGCACGTTCATGTCGATGGGGGATAGGAGTTGGTCACGGCACCGGGTCCCGCCCGCCGCACGCGGAGCGGAGACGACGTGTCGGGAGGGATTGTGAGCGGATTATAGCGGCCGGCCCGAAGGAGCGTCAAATTTCGCGGTGCGGCCGCCGCGGCGCTGGACCTAGACGCTAACTGCTTGCGGTGCTTCGTGTTGTGGAGAGTGATACACTGCTCCGCGGCTCGCCCATCGAGCCGGAACCAGCACGCGATTGATGAGGCGCGACCTTCGGACACTTGCCGGACGCGAGTTCGACCTGCTCGTGGTGGGCGCCGGCATCTACGGCGCCACCATCGCGTCGGAGGCGGCCCATCGGGGCCTCACCGTCGCCTTGGTGGATCGGGGCGACTTCGGATCCGGAACGTCGGCCAACAGTCTGAAGACCGTCCACGGCGGGCTCCGCTCCCTCCAGCGCGCCAACGTGTCGGAAATGCGCCGCTTCATCCGCGAACGACGGGCGCTGCTCCGCGTGGCTCCCCACCTGGTCGCTCCGCTCCGCTTCGTCATTCCCACGCGCCCCGGATCGGTCCGCAGCAAGTTGGCGATGCGCGTGGCGCTCGCGCTGAACGACGCGATCGGACGCGATCGCAACGCCGGTCTGGACCCCGCGCGTCGACTCCCGCCGTCCGCCGTGCTCGACCGCGCAGAGATGCTCCGGCTCCTGCCCGGTGTGGATGCGGCGGCCGTGTCAGGTGGTGCCGCCTGGTACGACGCGCAGCTCTACAATGCGGACAGGTTGCTGCTGGCGTTCGTCGCCGCGGCCGCGGCCGCCGGCGCGAGCGTCGCGAACTATGTGTCGGCCACCGCGATTCTTCGGCGAGGCGATCGCGTCGAAGGCGTTGCCGCCCGCGATGAGCTGACCGGCGCACCCTTCGAGATTCGTGCCCGGGTCACGCTGAACGCCGCCGGCGGGTGGACGCCTGGGCTCTTGAGCGCGGTCGGCCCTACCGTCGCCAGTCGCCTGGGCCTGCGGCTGTCCCGTGCCTTCAACCTCGTGACCAGGCTGGCGGCGCCGCCATGTGCCCTGGGCAACACCGCCGGCGGCCAGTTCCTGTTCTGCGTGCCCTGGCGAGGGATCGCCATGTTCGGGACGATGCACGACGCGCACGCCGGCGATGCCGATCGGGTGACCGTCGATCGTGCCGACGTGGACCGTTTCGTGGGGCTGGTGAATCACGCCTTTCCGTTCGCGGCGTTGACCGCGGCGGACGTCACGCTCGTGCACCGCGGGCTGCTGCCGATGGTCGACGGCGCAGGAGCCGAGGTTCGCTTGGTGAAGGACAGCCTGATTCGCGATCATCGTGCGGACGGGATACACGGTCTTCTCACCGTCGTCGGAGTGCGCTATACCACTGCCCGCGAAACGGCCGAGCGCGCGGTCGACAGCGTGGCTGACATGCTCGGGCGGCGGATCGCTCCCAGCCGGTCGGCGGTGACGCCGCTGCCTGGCGGCGCCATCGACGATGTCGCGCGATTCGAACGGATCGTGCGCGGCTCCAGCGCCGGCCTGCGGCCCTCCTTGATCGATCGGCTGCTGCGTTCGTACGGCACGCTGACCGAGACGCTCGCCGCCCGCATGCGAGCGGACGAGGCGCTCGCCGCTCCTGTGGGACACATGTGCGACATCACGACGGCGGAAGTGAATCACGCGGTCCGTCACGAGATGGCCTTGCGCCTTGACGACGTCGTGTTCCGGAGGACCGAGGCCGGGTCGGCCGGGTGCCCGGGCGAAGATGCCCTGCGTACGATTGCAGCGTTGATGGCGGCTGACCTCGGATGGGACGCTCGCAGGGTCGACGAGGAGATCCGTCGCGTCGGCGACCGATACAGGATTCCCGAGTGACCGGTCTGCCCGCGCCATCGATGTTCCGGTGGGTGAAGCCGCTGGCGATGGCCTTCGCGCTGGCGGGACTGGCGGCGTTCTACTATCTGGGCGCAACGGAGCACGCCCGGATCCTCAACACCGAGCGCGGGCGCGCCGATCAGAGCGGCTACCTCTGGGACGCGGTCGGGATCCACTCGGGACGACACGGGGGGGCGAGTGGGCTCATCGGCGAGCGGAATCGAATGCCGGTCTACCCGTGGCTGCTCTCGTGGCTCTACGACCCCTCGATGACCCCCGACGAGTTCTTCGAGGTGGGGAAGCAGTGGAACATCCGGCTCTCGCTGGTGCTGCTCGGAGCGATCTGGCTGATCGCGAGATGTTTCCTCCCGCCGCTGCCCTCCACCAGTCTCGTTCTGGCGATTGGATTCGGCTACTTCGTGTTCAAAGCCGGATACGCGCAGGTGGAGCTGCTGTATTACACGTTCTTCTTCGCGACCTTCGTAACGTGTTGTCGACTTCTGACGGCGGACTCGGCGGCCGCGCGGTTCCGATGGGCCGCGCTGTCCGGCGTCCTGGCCGCAGTGACCCACCTGACCAAAGCGGCCGTGCTGCCGCTGGTCGCCTGCCTCGTCGCCGCGCTCGCGTGGCAGGCGACGGCGGCGCTGCTGCGCGAGCGGCGGGCGAGGCCTCTGGCACACGGCCTGCTCGCGGCTGTCATCTTCGGCGTCTGCTTCCTCGGCGTCTTGTCGCCGTACCTGGCCAACAGCAAGCGGGTCTTCGGGCACTACTTCTACAACGTCAACACGACCTTCTACGTGTGGTACGACAACTGGACGCTGGCGGCACTGGGCACCTATCGGCACGGCGACGGGGTGGGATGGCCGGACCTGCCGTCGCAGGCGATTCCGACGATGCGGTCGTATTGGAGGACGCACGATGGGGCCCAGATCCGCGATCGGGTGGTCGACGGCATGCGCGAGATGGTCGTCGTCTCGTATCAGAGGCTGGCGTACTTCAAGTACGTCTCGATGTATCTGATCTTCGCCGGGTTCGTGGCGGTGACCGCCTGGCCCGACGTGAAGGCGGCGGCTCGCCGTCGCACGGCGCTGCTGGTCTTCCTGCTGCTCTATGGGACCGCGTACGCGTTGGCCATCGCCTTCTACAAGCCGATCTCGGGTACGACGCTGCGCATGCTCCTCGCGCACGTCGCTCCGTTGCTGTTCGCCGCGTCGTGCCTGTTCTGGCGAACGGGTGTCAGGGACCGGCGCTGGATCCTGCTGCGGACGCCGGTCGGCGTCGAGCACTTTCACGCACTGGTGATCGCCACCGTGTGCCTCGACGTGATGTTCACGCTGTGGTCGCGCGTGACGACCGACTTCGCGGGCTACTGAGGCGGCGCCGGAGCGTCGAGGAAGTGCTCGGCCCACCGCTCGAAGACGAGGAGCGGGAACAGGGTATGCGCGTGGTTCTCCGTGCCGGCGCGGTGTTCACGGATCAGCCTGGCGACCTCCGAGGGAGCGAAGAGTCCGCGCCTGCGCACGCGTTCGGGCGAGAGGAGTACGTCGGTGAGGCCCGCCAGCTCGTGGCGGAGCCATTGCTTCATCGGGATGCTGAAGCCTTCCTTCTTCCGGGTGAGCACCGCCTCCGGGACGATCCCTCGCAGGGCCTGCTTCAGGACGTGCTTGCGATCCCGGCCGCGCATCTTCAGGTGGCCGGGCATCGAGAAGGCGAGCTCCATGACGTCGACGTCGAGAAAGGGCGCACGCGTCTCGAGCGACGCGGCCATGCTCATGCGATCGACCTTGGTCAGGATGTCATCGGCCAGATACAGCGTGAGGTCGGCGTACAGCTGGGCGTTGAGGGGATCGTCGCGCCGCGCCCCGAGCGCCTCTCGCACCGGCGCGTAGACATCGGAGCCCGCGATCAGCTGCTGCAGACCGGGCGTGTACAGCCGCGCCTTCTTCGCGGGCGGCAGGAACGTCGTCCACCTGAATTGCGCGAGGTCGCGGGGCAATCCGGCGGCGCCCTGGAAGAAGCGCCGCGCCATGTTCACGAGCCCCTTCTTGCGATCGCTCGGCGGGAAGAGCGAGGTGATCCGCTCGATGGCGCGAATCGCCCCGTCGGGGACGACGCGGTGGACGCGCGCGGCGAGCGCCTGCGCTTCGTAGGAGTCGTACCCGGCGAACAGCTCGTCCCCTCCGTCTCCGGCCAGAACCACCGTGACGTGCGGCCGCGCCAGTTCCGAGACCATGAAGGTCGGGAACAGGGACACGTCGCCGAACGGCTCGTCCATGTGTACGACCAGGCGATCGAAGAGACGCGCGACGTCCGGCGTCACGAGCTGTTCGCGGTGGTTGGTCCCGAAGTGCTGCGCAACGAGCCTGGCGAACGGCAGCTCGTTGTAGCTGCCATCCTCGAAGCCCATGCTGAAGCTGTTGATCGCCGCGGCGCCGTTGCGGCGCGCCGCACCAGCCATGAACGCGGTGATCGCGCTCGAATCGATCCCACCCGACAGGAACACGCCGAGCGGCACGTCGCTCATCATCTGCGACTCGACGGCTCGGCCGAGTGCCTCCCGCAGTGCCTCGGCCGCCTCGTCGTCGCGCCACTCGCGCACGGGGATCGCGGCGGCGTCCCAATATCGCTGAAGCGAGGTGCGCCCCTCGCGATAGGTCAGGACGTGGGCGGCCGGGAGGCGCCGGATCTGCTTGAAGATCGTGCGCGGCGCGATCACGTATTCGTAGGTGAGGAACTGATCCAGCGAGACGGGATCGAGCTCGCGGGTGACGCCAGGCGCCGCGAGAACCGCCTTGATCTCCGAGCCGAGCACGAGGCCGTCCGGTGTCTCCGCGTAGTACAGCGGCTTCTCACCCGCGCGATCACGTGCGGCCAGCAACGTGCGTCTGCGTTGATCCCAGAGGGTCAGCGCGAACATGCCCTTCAACCGGGTGACGAAGGACGGGCCGTATTCCTCGTACGCGTGCGGAATGACCTCGACGTCGGTGCGGCTTCGGAAGACGTGGCCGCGCGCTTCGAGCTCGCGCCGGAGCTCGTGGAAGTTGTAGATCTCGCCATTGGCGACGGCGATGATCGAACCGTCTTCGTTCAGAAGCGGCTGGTGGCCGTGCGTGAGATCGATGATGGAGAGCCGGCGCATGCCGAGCGCGGCGCCGGGGCGGGTGAGCGCGCCGCCTTCATCGGGGCCACGATGGACGAGCGATGCGACCATCGGCGCCAGCTCACCGGCCTCGATGATGCGGGACGCGTCACGTGCCGCGATCGCGGCGATGCCACACATCAGGTGGACGGCGCGCGCCGGTCGCGCACCACCTTGGCGGGTATGCCGGTGGCCACGGCAAACTCAGGGATATCGCCGACGACGATCGCGCCGGCGCCGACGATGGCGTCGCGCCCGACATGGGCGCCATCGGTGACGACCACGTGAGCGCCGATCCAGGCGTGGTCGTCGATGTCGATGCCGCGGGCGGTCCGCCCCTGATCCAGCACGGGGATATCGGTGCGGTCGTAGAGGTGATCGCCGCCGACCAGATACGTGTAGGCGGCCACCAGGACCTTCTTGCCAATCCGGATCCGCGAGGCCGAAGACAGCTCGACGTTGACCCCGATGTTGGCGTCCTCCTCGATGACGATGTCGCCGTTCTTACACGTCAGGACGGTGTTCCGGCTGATGAATGCGCGCGATCCGATGTCGATGCCACGGTTGCTCGTGCCCTTGGCGTCGAGGCAGCAGTAGTCGTCGATGATGACGTTGTCCCCCAGCCGGATCTTCCACGGATGGCGAAGCACGACCCCGACGCCGAAGGTCACACCTCGCCCCGCGTGCCCGAGAATGAACGGGTACAGCCACGAGCGGAGGAGCAGGCCCAGGGCCCCGGGAATCCACGAGCAGCCGGTCACGATGAGCTCGTAGCAGAGGAGCGGCCAGAACCCGGGCCGCCCGATCACCAGTTCGGCATAGCGCTGCCGTTTCGACTTGCGGTCGTCGAACAACTCCCGCTGTATCACGGTGATGCCAGGGTCGTTGGCTCTCGGCGGGTTCTGCACGATGTGGGGGCTCTCCGAAATATTACTCTGTACATTCGGCTTGTCTTCGGGTTACCCTTTTTACCCGTAACGTTTCTTCCCGCCGATGCACGCGGGTTCCGCCCAGGGAACCCCCAAGAAGCGGCCACGGACCGCCGCCGCCGTGGACGCCGAAGTGGCTGCTGAGCTGAGGGTTGCACGCCCTTTGGTCTGCAGCAGTCGACGGCTGGCTCCGATAACACGCAGGGTGGAGTGGATCTGTATGGAACGTTCGTTGCGATGGGCAGCGTGTGCCCTGGCGGCCGTCCTGGCCAGTGGGTGTGCAGTCGAGAAGAGTTCGAATCCCTTGAGCCCGTCGGTGGCAGGGCCCATTCCCGGCGTCGGGATCACCGCGCCAGACATGATCTCCCCGGCGAACGGCAGCAAGCTTCGCGCGGATCAACAGCCGATTACGTTGACCATCGGGAACTCCACCACGAACGGTGTTCGCCCGCTGGCGTACGTGTTCGAAGTGGCCACCGACCAGGGATTCGGGAGTGTCGTGTTCTCCAAGACCGGCGTGCCCCCCGGGGACAACGGCCGCACCAGCCTCACCCTCGCGAACCCGCTTGCGGCGGACCTGACGTACTACTGGCGAGCCAAGGCGGACGATGGCGCCAATAGCAGTGCGTTTTCAGCCGTGTCGCAGTTCAACGTCTTCACCCCTGCGACATTCCAGGCGCCGGTGCTCATCGCACCGGTCAACGGCGTCACCACGAACTCCTGGCGGCCGCGCTTCTCGTTCCAGAACGCCGCACGCAGCGGCTTCACCGAAGGCGTGTTCTACCGCGTCGAGCTCTCGGATTCGGACAGCTTTGCGAGCGCGCTCGGCGACAACTTCGCCGAACACGACGGCGGGCAGACCATCATCGACTCTCCGGTCGATCTCCCGGCGGGACGCCAAGGTTTCTGGCGCGTCCGCGCGTTCGACGCGAACTCGATCGGTCCGTGGTCGGCAACCGGCACGTTCTTCACGCCGTCGCTTCCGACGGTGCCGACGTCGCCCACTGCGACTGGACCTGCGTGCCAGAACGGCTTGCTCATGAATCCGCGGGCCTACTTCTTCGACCTGATCGGGCGCAAGGAAGGCCAGTCGGCCGGGGATTGGTACGACGTCTTGAGCCGAACCGGTATCGGCGGCGGGCCGCCCCCCGGCGTGAAGGCGGGCTCCAGCCACTACGGCATCACGCAGCAGCTTGGTGCAGGCGGACCGCGCGGACGGCTGTTCTTGCCGACCGAGCAGGCGGACGACCTGGGCTACTACGCACGCCCGGTCGACGTCATTGCCGATGGGCCGGGTGGTCTGGTCTGGGTGTGGAACGAGTGGAACACGCCGCCATACGCCCCGCGCGCCTGCCCGTGATTGGACGTGCATGAGTTGAGGCGGTCGTCCCGGTGACCTGAACACGGGATCCCGCGGCATCTCGACGCAAGGCGGTCGTCGCTCGTGCGACGGCCGCCCGCCTCGCGTCGACCTGTTTGACCGGCCGCCTCACGCGACGCGATAATCTCCGGCGCCGCAGGTTCCTTCCATCGCCTCCATGAAACGGTTTCCGCGCTCCTCCTGCTCCTGCTCCACTGGGGTGGCTTGGCGGCTGTACGCAGCGTCCTCGAACGCGAAGCCG
>JBFXAT010000098.1:0-10441 GCA_050183995.1 Vicinamibacterales bacterium | reverse complement strand
GAGGATCGGCAGGGCGCGATCGTCGGCAAGGACCTCGCCGCGCGCTTTGGTTGGAAGGTGGGCGACAGGGTCCCGCTGCAGGGGACGATCTACAGACCCAGGAGCGGCGATGTGTGGGAGTTCAACATCTCGGGCATCTACGACGCGCCCGACGGTGTCGACAAGACGCAGTTCTTCTTCCGCTACGACTATCTCGACGAGAACCGCACCTTCGGCCAGGGAGACGTGGGCTGGTACGTCGTGAAGATCGACGACGGTGCCAAGGCCGTCGAGATGGGCCACACCTTCGACACGATGTTCGAGAACTCCCCGGCCGAGACGAAGACGACCACCGAGAAGGGCTTCATCGAGGGCTTCGCGTCGCAGGTCGGGGACATCGGCAGCATGATGATCGCCGTGTCGACGGTGGTCCTGTTGATGTTCGGACTGGTGGCCGCGAGCACGATGGCGCAGTCCGTACGAGAGCGCACGAGCGAGCTCGCCGTCTTGAAGACGCTTGGCTTCACTGGACCGGCGATCCTGCTGATGGTCCTGGCCGAGTCGTTCTTCATCGCCTTTGGAGGCGGCCTGATCGGTCTCGGACTGGCGTGGCTGATCGTGCAGCAGGGTGATCCGACGGGCGGCATGTTGGCGATTTTCATCCTGCCCGCGCGCGACGTGTGGGTCGGCGCCGGGCTCATGGCCGGTATGGGGCTGCTCGCCGGGGTCGTCCCCGCGGTCGCCGCGATGCGACTCAAGATCACAGACGCGCTGCGGAGGAGCTGAACGATGTTCTGGCTCCGTCAGACGGCCGCCGTCATGCTGCTCAACCTCAGGACGATCCCCGCGCGCCTGTCGGCATCGGCGGTCGCGATCATCGGCATCGCGGGCGTCGTCGTGGTCTTCGTCTCCGTGCTCTCGATTGCCGCCGGGTTCTCGGCGGCCATGCAGGGATCGGGCTCGCCAGGACGCGCCCTGGTCATGCGCAGCGGAGCCGACAGCGAGATGACCAGCGGCCTGCTCGGCGCTGACGCCGACGTGATCCGGCAGGCGCCCGGCCTCGCGCGACAGGGTCCGAACGCCGTGATGTCGGCCGAGCTGTACGTGATCGTCGATTTGCCGAAGAAGGCGCGCCCGGATTCCGCCGCGAACGTCCCGATGCGGGGGATCGAGCCGATGGCGCTCTCGGTCAGACCGGAGGTGTCCATCGTGGAAGGCCGCATGTTCCGCTTCGGCACCAACGAGGTCATCGCCGGTCGCGGGGCGAGCGGCCAATTCGTGAACCTCAACGTGGGAGACGCGATCGTTTCAGGGCAGAACCGGTGGGAGGTCGTCGGTGTGTTCACGGCAGGCGGCGGCGTCTCGGAGACGGAGGTCTGGTGCGACGCGCGCGTGCTCCAAGGCGCCTATCGCCGTGGCAACACCTACCAGTCTGCACTCGCGCTGCTCGAGTCGCCGGCCTCGTTCGACACTTTCCGCGACTGGCTCACCTCCAATCCGCAGCTGCGCGTCTCGGTGCGCCGCGAGAACGAGTACTACGCGAGTCAATCCCAGCTCCTGACGCGGCTGATCCGCACCATCGGCTTCGCCATCGCGGGGCTCATGGGAATCGGGGCGGTCTTTGGCGCGATTCTGACGATGTACACCGCCGTGGCCACCCGCGCGCGGGAGATCGCGACGCTTCGGGCGCTCGGGTTCGAGACGAGCTCGGTGGTCGTGTCGGTGATCGTCGAATCGATGGTCCTGGGGGCCATCGGCGGCGTCATCGGGGCGACCGTGGCCTACGCGGGATTCAACGGGTACCAGACCTCGACGATCAATTTCCAGACATTCAGCCAGGTTGCGTTCGCGTTCCGCGTCACGCCGGATCTGCTCGGGACGGGACTGGTCTACGCCCTCGCCATGGGGCTGATTGGAGGACTGCTGCCCGCGATCAGAGCGGCACGTCTTCCGATCCCGACGGCCCTTCGCGAGCTCTGATCGTCGCGTCGAGCGTGGCGGCGGGGCGTCCGTGGGCGGCGAGCCGGCGTCAGCGCCCGTGTCCGACGAGCACGCTCCCGATCGCGGCGAACAGATCCTCAGCGTGAAGCGGCTTGGTGCAGTACGCGTCGAAGCCGCAGGCGAGTGCCCGCGTGCGCTCTTCGGGCCGGGCGTACGCGCTGAGCGCGACGGTCGGCAGCGTCGCCCAACGGCCGCGAATCCGACGCACCAAATCGTAGCCGTCGATCTCGGGCATCGCGATGTCCGCAATCGTCAGATCGACAGGCTCCGCCTCGAGGCGGGCGAGGGCCGCGGCGGCCGACGGTTCGAGCAGCACGTGGGCCCCCCGCGCCGCCAGCAGCTGCGCCACCAGCTCGCGCGAATCCTCCTGATCGTCGACGACGAGGATGCGGAGCCCGTCGAGCCTGGTGCCGGAGCCTGCCGGGCCGGCGAGCGACGCGGCAGGCGTGCCGTGGCTGGCGGCAGGCATCGGCGCCACCGGCAGGCGGATCTCGAAGGTCGCGCCGGTGCCGGTGCCGCGGCTCGTCGCGTGGATGGCGCCGTGGTGCTCTTCGACCAGATGCCTGGCGATGGCCAGACCGAGGCCGAGTCCGTCGTGCGCCCGCGTGGATCGACTGTCGCCCTGCCTGAAGCGGTCGAAGGCATGGGGAAGGAATTCCGGATCGATGCCGACGCCGGAATCCTGCACTGTGATCGTGACGTGCTGATCGGTGAATGCGCAACGCACGTCGATACGGCCGCCTGGCGGCGTGAACTTGACGGCGTTCGACAGCACGTTGCCGAGCACCTGTTGAAGCCGTTTCGCGTCGCCTTCGATGAGCGGAAGGTCGGCCGGTCCGTGGCGTGTCAACTCGATGTGTTTGGCCGCGGCTGAAGGAAGCACGGCGCCGAGGGCGCTCTCGACGAGCGGGGCCGGGAAGAGCGGGACACGCTCGATCTCGAGTTTGCCCGCGATGATTCTCGAGACGTCGAGGATGTCTTCGATTAGCTGCGCCTGCAGGCGTGCGTTGCGCCTGATGATGCCCAGCGCCTGGCGAGCGCGCTCGGGCGGTACGCGTTGGTCCTCGAGGATCTGCGCCCAGCCGAGGATTGCGTTCAGCGGCGTCCGAAGCTCGTGGGACAAGGTCGCCAGGAACTGGTCCTTGAGCCGGCTCGCCTCCTCGGCGGCCTCGATGCGTGCCTGTTCGGCCCGCTTGCGCCGTGTCACGTCCATACAGACGCCCGACATCCGTACCGCACGGCCGTCCCTGAATTCGACGCGTCCCTTGCCTTCCACCCAGCGGGTGATGCCGTCCAGCCCGGCGATCCGGTACTCGACCTCGTATGGCGAACCGTCCTCGATGGCGCGGCGTGCGGCCGCGAGCACGCGGGCGCGATCCTCCGGATGGATCTCCTGTTCGACGGTCTCGAAGCGGCCGTTGAACCCCCCAGGGGGCATCCCGTGCAACCGCTCCAGGTTCTCGGACCAGCGCACCTGCTGCGTTTCGAGGTTCCACTCCCAGGTCCCCATCGACCCGGCGTCGAGCGCGAAGCGCAGGTGCTCCTCGCTCGCCTTCGCGGCTTCGTTGGCACGGGTTCGCTCCACGGCGAACGCGACCTGGGCGGCGATCAGGCCGGCAAGCTGTAACTCGCCGGCGCCGACTGCATACGGCCTCTCGAAATAGAGCATGAACTTGCCGATGACGCGGCCCAGGCTCACGAGCGGGATGAACGTCATCGCGGCGATGCCTTCCGCCTCGATCGTCGACAGGAATGGAGCGAGCGAAGCCTCGGCCCGTACGTCGCCGACGATGATGGGCTCCGGCTCCGACGTGTCCGGCGTCCAGGGCGTGTGCCCTTCGACCGCGCGTCTGTACGCGTCGGAGAGGCCCCGCGACGCCTTGAACCGCATCACTCCGTCAGGATCGAAGAGCAGGATCGACGCGCGCGAGACGTTCAGTCCACGAGCCAGCGCATCGATGGCGGCGGTGTAGATCTCCTCGACCCGCCGAGAACGCGAGATGGCGCGGGTGAGGGCGAGGCTTACGGCGATTTGCGGGCTGGAGACGCCAGACATCAGGTGTGGGAGCCCGACTGCAGGAAGGAGGCCAGCTTCGGCTCGCTGATTCTGGCGAGAAAGGACGGGCTTGCTGTCTGAAATATTGACGATGAAGGCGATGGCTGACTTCAAACAGTGCACGGCGCTGGGTCGATCGGTCAGGCTTCAGACATCTTTGCGAGTTGATTCGAATTCTTTTACTGTTTATACAGTTTTCTTTGATGGTTCCCTCACCGGTGTCGTATCATCGACACGCTTGGCTGAGTCCGTGGGTATGGGGAGTTCGCGCTCGATCGCGTCAGCCGTCGCGGCATTGTGCGTCGCGTTGACCTCGGTTCTGGCGCTCGCCGTGTTTCTCGGCGGGCGGGACAGCGCCGTCCGCCCCGGACGGGGTGGCGCGCAGAGGCTCGACTTCGCCGAAGCGGTCTGCCACGATCACGATGCTCGAGACTGGCCCGTCGCCACCTCCAGCGAGCCCCTTGGTGGCGGACGGACGCATCTCGCGGGATCGGGGGCCCCGGCCATCGTCAGGCCCGCGTTCAGCGCTCCTCCGGCGCTGACCGAGACTGACGGCCCGCCTGGCAAGACCTTCGAGTTGGTCAGCCGCCGCCAGTCCCACACGCCCGCCCGCGCTCCTCCCGTTCTCTAACTCGCACCCACAACCGTTCGTCAGTCGATCGCGCATTCGCGTGTCCGGGTTGCTGTGGCCCGCGGCAGGCGTTCCTATGGGACAGCCGGGTCTGAGAGCCCGGAGGGATTGGGAGCATGCATCACTACCCGTCGATGTTCAGTCACCCGAAAGAAGACAGCGTTGCCGGCATCGTCGTGTTCCTGGTGGCGTTGCCGCTGTGCCTTGGGATTGCTGTCGCCTGCGGCGTGCCGCCCGTGTCCGGCCTCGTCGCCGGCATCGTCGGCGGGATGGTGGTGCCATGGCTCAGCCGATCGTCGCTGTCGGTGACCGGACCCGCGGCGGGATTGACCTCCATCGTGTTGGCGGAGGTCAGCCATCTGGGCGGGCTCGAGCCGTTCCTCCTCGCCGTGATGATCGCCGGCGGCTTGCAGGTGTCCTTCGGGCTGCTCCGAATGGGCCGATTCGCGGCGATGGTTCCGTCGGCGGTGATCAAGGGCATGCTCGCAGCCATCGGCATCACCATCGTGTGGGTCCAGTTGCCTGTGGCGTTGGGCGTACAGGGCGGTCTTGCCAACGTCAGCGCTGGCATTCATCCCGGCGCCCTGCTGATCACGGCGCTGGCGTTCACGATCCTCTACGGATGGAAGGCGACCCCACTGGCACGCGTCAAGTTCGCCTCGCCGGCCCTCGTCGTCGTGGTCCTCACGAGCGCAGCAGCCGCGCTCTTTCGCACGATGCCCGGCTTCGCGCTCGGGCCGCAGCACTTCGTCTCGGTGCCGCTCGGCGGCCCCGACGCGTTGTTTGCCGCTCTGCCTCACCCCGACTTCGCGCAGATCGCGAACCCGGGCATTTGGATCGCCGCGGTCACGATCGCCATTGTCGCGAGCATCGAGACGCTGCTCTCGCTCCAGGCAGTCGACCGCCTGGATCCCTTGAAGCGCCATAGCCCGCCCGATCGCGAGCTGCTGGCGCAGGGGACCGCCAATGCGGTCTCGGGCCTGCTCGGCGGGCTTCCGGTCACCGCGGTCATCGTTCGCAGCGGCGCCAACGTCGCCGCCGGGGCGGTCGAGCGGATGTCGGCGTTCGTGCACGGCATTCTGCTGCTGGTGGCGGTCGTCGCAGCCGGCACGCTGCTCAACAGCATTCCCCTCGCGGCACTGGCCGCGGTGCTCATTCAGGTCGGCTTGAATCTGTGCAAGCCGGCGCTCTTTGCGACGCAGGCGCGGCTCGGCGTCCCGCAGCTGCTCCCGTTCGCCATCACGGTCGTCGCCGTGCTGGCGTTCGACCTGCTGCGCGGCGTCGTGGTCGGCATCATTGCCGGCATCGCCTTCGTGCTCTACGAGAACTCGCGCCGTGCGGTCGTCGCCGAGCGGGATCGCGAGGGCATTCTCCGCATGCGCTTCCGACGCGACGGCACGTTCGTGTCGAAGCCCAGCATTGTCTCCGTGCTCGACGAGGTCGACGATGGCGAGACGGTGGTGATCGACGGCACGGGGGAGTACATCGACCACGACGTGAAGGAAGTGCTCGCGACCTTCGTCGAGGACGCGCACCATCGGCGAATCAACGTGACGGTCGTCGGCATCGATCTCGGGCTCGCCCAGGCGGGCGCGGGGCATTGAGGTTCGGCGACAGGAGTCCAAGATGCGTACGCACAACAAGGAAACGCAGGCGACCATGACGCCCGATCGGGCCCTTCAGTACTTGAAGGAGGGGAACAGCCGGTTCATCCGGAACCTGAAGGCGAATCGCAACCTGCTCGAGCAGGTCAACGAAACGCGCAGCGGTCAGTGGCCGTTCGCGACGATTCTCAGCTGCATCGATTCGCGCACCTCGGCCGAGCTCGTGTTCGACCAAGGGCTCGGGGACATCTTCAGCATCCGCGTGGCTGGCAACGTGCTCTGCGAGCCGGTTCTGGGGAGCATGGAATTCGCCTGCAAGCTGGCGGGTTCACGGCTGGTGGTCGTGCTCGGCCATTCGAGCTGTGGAGCCATCAAGGGGGCGTGCGACAACGTGTAGCTCGGGCACCTCTCCACGCTGCTGAATCTGATTCAGCCCTCGATCTACGTCGAGCGGACGGTCACCGAGAACCGCACGTCGAGCAACCCTGAGTTCGTCGACAAGGTTGCCCGGCTGCAGGTCGTGAGGAGCGTCGAGGGGATCATCGAGCGGAGCTTCGTCCTGCGCGAGATGATCGAGGCTGGCGAGATCGGCTTGATCGGCGCCATGTACGACGTGTGCACCGGCGCGGTCGAATTCTTCGACGACACCTGGATGTGTGGCCACGTGCGGCATTTCTTCCTCGATTCCAGCACCCTCAGCGAGTCCAGCACGCTCGGCCTGGCGGGCGGCGCGAGGCCTTCGCGGCAGGCTCCGGGGCCGAGGAAGGTCGCGACCGGGTCTTCTGCGCGCGTCGTGCGCTCCGTTGCGTCGGTTGCCAGCTGAGGCGAGCCCGCGGCCGGATGCGGTGAACGGGGCTTCACCTCTGCTGTTGGCACGCGCCTGCGGTCGTCTGGTGCTGGCGCTCCTGGTGTGTGTCGGCGGCCCGCGCGCCGCGTGGGCGCAGGACCGATCGGAGGCGCAGCTCTGGGTGCAGGTCCTCGCGATCGGCCAGCTGCCCGGGGGGTGGCGCACGCATCTCGAAGTACAGCCTCGTGTGATGGGGGACGTGTCCGAGCTCGGACTGACCATCGTCCGGACCGCCCTCGGCCGGCAGATTGCGCCGCGCGCGAGCCTGTGGATCGGCTATGCCTGGGTGCCTCGGACGTTGGGTCCAGGCGTGCAGCACGAGCAACGCATCTGGCAGCAGCTGCTCGTGTCAGGGCCGTCGCCGGGGCGCTGGACGACCACCGGCCGTTTTCGGCTCGAGCAGCGTCGGCTCGAGCCGTGGGCCGACACCTCCCACCGGTTCCGCGCGATGGTGCGAGCGCAGCGGCGGATCGGGGCCGGCCCGTGGAGCCTGGCGACGTACAACGAGGCGATGTTCACGTTCGATGCGACGTCGCCCGGTCCCGAGCGCGGCTACGACCGCAATCGCCTCTACTTCGGGCTGGTGCGGCGTCTGTCGCCGGCGCTTTCGCTCGAAGGCGGATACATCTGGGAGAACTCGACGATTCGCGGCTCACTCCGCCGCAACGACCATGTGGCGATCGCGGTGGTCAACCTCGCTGTGCCGAGGTAGGCAGCGAAGAGGCAACCGGCGGAGCAAGCGGGGAGCGGGGGTAAGGGGAGAAATGAAAATCGAGAATGAAATAGGGAAAAGGGAGAAGGGAGAAGGGAAGGGGATGCGTAGGGGAGAGGGGAGATTGAGGTTTGCTCCTTAATTTCCCTTTTCACTTCTCCCTCCTCACTTTCCCGCTTCCCCTTCCCCCTTTCCCTCTCTTCCCTTTCGTTCTCCGCTGAGGCGGCCGACGGCTTCTACTTCGCGGCGCTCTTGCCCTTGGTCACGAGCTTCTGCGCGCGCCAGTTGGTGAGTTCGCCCACCCAGATCTCGTCTTCAGACGGGCACGCAATCGCGTGGATCCAGCCGAATTCGCCGAGGTTGCGGCCAGGGTTCCCGTAGACGCCGAGCAGCTTACCGTCGAGCGACACCTTGTAGACCCGGCTCGGGTACAGGTCGCCCACGAACAGCACCGGGTTCGGGCCAGGCGTCATGCAGAGTGCGTCGGGCGCACCATTCGACAGCGACCCGGTCTTCAGATCCGGGTTGGCTTCCCCGAAGGTCACCTTCCCCTTGGTCGGCACCGGCACGTCGATCGTGAACTGGCGGAGGAACTTGCCCTCCGTGTCGAACACCTGGATCCGGCGGTTGCCGCGGTCGGCGACGAACACCTCGTCCTTCGGCGAGATGGCGATGCCGTGCGGCGTGTCGAACTGTCCGGGGCCGTTGCCGAGGGAGCCCCAGCTGCCGACCCACTCGCCGCGTGCGTTGGCCTTGCCGACGCGCGAGTTCACGTACCCGTCGCTGAAGTACGAATTCCCCTTCGAGTCCCACGCCACGTCGGTGGGCTGGTTGAACTGGTTGTCGCGGTGGACCGGCACGGGATTGCGCGGGACGTTGTTGGCCGGGACCTCGACGTTGACGCCGGCGCGCTTCAGCAGGTTTGCCAGCGTCGACGCGTAGTCGGGCGGCGTCATGAAGTGAGACGCTTCGCCCTTGCGGCCGAACACCCAGACGACATGACCCCCGGGGTTGAACTTGATGATCATGTCCGAACCCTTGTCGACGACCCAGATGTTGTCGTCCTTGTCGATGCGGACGGCGTGGGCATACGACCAGGCGTAGAGGTTCTTGCCGATCTCGCGGACGAAGTTGCCCTTGTCGTCGAACTCGAGCAGCTGCGCCGCGGTCGCCATGTAGGACGGGCCGGTCGAGTTGCCGCGCGAGAAGACGAACACGTGCCCCTTCGAGTTGACCGCGATGCCCGCGACCTCGCCGAAGTGGATGTCGTTGGGCAGCTTCAGGGGATCGGGCACGGATTCGAAGGGAAGTTCCTGCACTGTCTGCGCGAACGCGGGAGATCCCAGCGCACCAAGCAGCAGACACGAACACAGCAGACGTTTCACAGTTCCTCCAGCAGTTGATGGGACGAGCGAGGACGGGACTTCTCCGACCGGTTCGAGGATGCGGACTCCGAGAGAGGCCCGAGTGCAGCCTGAAGCGTACTGCACGCGCGCCTTCATCGCAACGCTTCTCTTATGCCGTCGCTCGGCTCGCGTCGTCGCGTCGTCGCGTCGTCGCGCATGCGCGGCGTCGAAGACCGCGGCGAGCAGGTCGCGGTGTTCGGCAGAGCTGATGTTTGGTAATCCGGCAGTGTCATTCCGTCATGAGGCCTTCCAGCGGTCGACCGGCGGTCGCCGTACCACACGTATGATCCGAAACCGACCGCTTACGGTCCGAAACTTTGGATCGTGTCCGGCCCGGCGCGATTTCGACGCGACAACAGGTTGAACTGCGCGATTGCAGCGAATTAATGTTGTCGACTGTCATCGGACTGTTGCGCCGTCGTTGTGACGCGCACCCATCGGAGTACTTCAGCCTTCGTCGTCATGCCATGTCGGACAGGGTTCTGCAGGTACCTCACAGGTCGTTCATTCCGGTGTCATTTCGCTGCGTTGTCAGTGGTGGGCCGCTGCTCATATCCGTTCTATTTCAGGCGGCGCCTCCAGTCGTAGGTCCAAGGGAGGACATTGCATGAAGGGGAAAGTGCACGTAGCCGCGCTGGTGTTGGGCGCGGTGTTGCTGTTGTTGCCGGGAGTTGCGCGCGCACAAAGCGGCATCGCCGGCACGGTCAAGGATGACCAGGGCGGCGTGATGCCTGGCGTCACGGTCGAAGCGGCGAGCCCGGTGCTCATCGAAAAGGTCCGCTCGGCGATCTCGGACGGCGCGGGCCGCTACACGATCATCGACCTGCGTCCGGGCACCTACACGGTGACCTTCTCGCTGCCGGGGTTCGCCACGGTGGTGCGCGAAGGCATCAACCTGCCGACGGGGTTCACCGCGACGGTCGACGCGGAAATGCGCGTGGGCGGCCTCGAGGAGACGATCACCGTCTCGGGCCAGACGCCGCTGGTCGACCTGCAGAGCGCGACGCAGCAGGTCGTGCTCAGCAAGGAACTGATGGAAGCGGTGCCGACGGGCCGCAACCTGTGGGGCGTCGGTGCAACGATGAACGGCGTGACGCTGAGCTCGCCGGACGTCGGCGGCACGGCGGGCATGCAGCAGTCCTACATGGCGGTCCATGGGTCCGACCGGCGCGACAACTCGATCCAGATCGACGGCATGATCGTCA
>JBFXAT010000097.1:0-10481 GCA_050183995.1 Vicinamibacterales bacterium | reverse complement strand
GCGGAATCGAGCGAAGCACCTTCGCCTCCTGCACTGAACCGTCAGGCCCGATCGTCGCCTCGATGATGACGACGCCCTGCACACGGGCCGACTGCGCGATGGCCGGATAGACCGGCCGCACGTCCTCGACCTTCGTCGGCGGCTTGATGTTTCCGCCGACACGAACCGCCGCCGGCGGCGGCGGGGGTGGCGGCGGGGGCGGCGGGGCCGCGTCGAGGCCGCCGACGATGCCGCCGGTCACACCACCGACAACACCACCTTCAATGCCGCTGACAGCGGCTCTGCCCTGTTCCAGACCGGTCTCGGCCTTGATCTCCGAGGGTGCCTCGAGAGGAGCGGCGGTCGGGTTCACTTCCACCGGCGGCGGCGGAGCCTGCTGAATCTGGGGCGGTGGCGGCGGCGGCGGGGGTGGCGGCGGCGGAGGCGGCGCCGCGACAAACGCCATCATCGATGGCGGAGTCGGGAGCACGTCCGCAGCCATCAGCGGGATGATGACCGCCGCAGCGAGCATCGCCGTGTGCACGACGATCGACAGCGGGACCGTATACCACTTCTTGCTTCCCACCTTGACCGACGGATCGACGATGTCGCCGAACATGTCACGTGGCACTGCTTCTCTCCTCCTCGGGATTCCGGCACGGGCCGGAAGTGTCGTGGCTCGTCCACCCCGCTGCGCCAAGGGTGGCTGAGCCAAAGGCGGCGATTATAGTCACTCGAAATTCAGCGAGTCAACGAGCTATCCGTGATTACTTAGACACCGGTTCTTCGAAATCGGACCGCGGCCTACTCGTGGCTCCCGCCGATCCGCATGCCATAGAACGAACGCCAGACAAAGTAAAGCGAAACCGCGAAAAAGACCGCCGCCAACACGCGGCTGATCCCGCCGCCGGTCTCCGACAGCCGGACCGCCAGCTCCACCGCGAGCAGGCCGAACAGCGTCGTGAACTTGATCACGGGATTCATCGCCACCGATGAGGTGTCCTTGAACGGGTCACCCACCGTGTCGCCGACGACCGTCGCCGCGTGCAGCGGCGTTCCCTTGGCCTTCATCTCGACCTCGACGATCTTCTTGGCATTGTCCCAGGCGCCGCCCGCGTTCGCCATGAAGATCGCCTGGTAGAGCCCGAACAGGGCGATCGACAGCAGGTAGCCGATGAAGAAATACGGGTCGAAGAACGCAAACGCCAGCGTGGAGAAGAACACCGTGAGGAAGATGTTGAACATCCCCTTCTGCGCATACTTCGTGCAGATCTCCACCACCTTCTTGCTGTCTTCGACCGAGGCCTTCTCCACCCCTTCGAGCTTGATGTTCGCCTTGATGAACTCGACCGCGCGGTAGGCGCCGGTCGTCACCGCCTGCGTCGACGCGCCCGTGAACCAGTAGATCAACGCGCCGCCCGTGATGAGCCCGAGCAGGAACGGCGGATGCAACACCGACAAGTTCTGCACCAGATCCGGGCGCAACCCCTCGGTCAGCGACACGATGATCGAGAAGATCATCGTCGTCGCGCCGACGACGGCCGTGCCGATCAGCACCGGCTTGGCCGTGGCCTTGAACGTGTTGCCGGCCCCGTCGTTCTCCTCGAGCAGGTCCTTGGCGCGCTCGAACTTCACGTCGAAACCATGCTCGCGCTTGATGGCTTCGCGCACGCCGGGCACGGACTCGATGACGGACAGCTCGAACACGGACTGGGCGTTGTCGGTCACGGGACCGTACGAGTCGACCGCAATCGTCACCGGCCCCATCCCCAGGAAGCCGAACGCCACGAGACCGAACGCGAACACCGCCGGCGCGAGCATCAGCGACTCCAGCCCGAAGGTGCTCACGTAGTAGGCCGCGCCCATGAGCGCGACGATACTGAGGCCGAGCCAGTAGGCGCTGAAGTTCCCCGCGACGAACCCCGAGAGGATGTTCAACGACGCGCCGCCCTCCTTGGACGACGTCACCACTTCGCGCACGTGAGCCGACTCGGTGGAGGTGAAGACCTTGACGAACTCCGGGATGATGGCGCCTGCGAGCGTGCCGCAGGTGATGACCGTGGAGAGCTTCCACCAGAGGCTCCCGTCGCCGAGCTCCGGAATCAAGAGGTACGAAGCGACGTAGGTCGCCACCACCGACACGATCGAGGTGAGCCAGACCAGGCTGGTCAGCGGCGCCTCGAAGTTCATCGTGTCCGCATCGGCGTACTTCGACCTGGCAATCGCTTCATTGACGAAGTACGACAATCCGCTCGCCACCACCATGACGATGCGCATCATGAAGATCCAGACGAGCAGCTGCACCTGCACGGAGGCGTCGGACACGGCGAGCAGGATGAACGAGATGAGCGCGACGCCCGTGACGCCGTAGGTCTCGAACCCGTCAGCACTGGGACCGACCGAGTCGCCCGCGTTGTCGCCCGTGCAGTCCGCGATCACGCCCGGATTCCTGGCGTCGTCCTCCTTGATGTTGAAGACGATCTTCATGAGATCCGCGCCGATGTCGGCGATCTTCGTGAAGATGCCGCCAGCGATGCGCAGCGCTGCCGCGCCGAGCGACTCGCCGATGGCGAAGCCGATGAAACACGGCCCCGCGTAGTCGCCGGGAATGAAGAGCAGGATCATCAGCATCAGCAGGAGCTCGACGCTGATGAGCAGCATGCCGATGCTCATGCCGGCCTGCAGGGGAATCGCGTAAATCGGGTAGGGCTTGCCGCGAAGGCTCGCGAACGCGGCGCGCGAGTTCGCGAAGGTGTTCACGCGAATGCCGAACCACGCGACCCCGTAGCTGCCCGCGATGCCGATCAGCGAGAAGATCAAGATGATCGAGAGCGTCAGCGGTACCGGCTTCCCCGGCACCGGCGACAGCCAGCCGAAATAGGCGGCGATGATCACCGCGATGAACGCCCACAGCACCAGGATGAACTTGCCCTGCGTGACCAGATAGGTCTTGCAGGTCTCGTAAATCAGCTCGGACACCTCGCGCATGGAGCTGTGCACCGCCATGTTCTTGAGGCGATTGAACGTCATCAGGCCGAACAGCAGCCCCAGCCCGCTGATGAGGAGCCCGGTCGTCAGCAGCGTATGCCCGTCGACCCCCATGAAGGTCACCGTCGAGAGATCGGGCACGACGAGCGACGCTTCCCCACCGTGCCGGACGGGTGCCTCGGCCCCCGGCTGCATCGCGAATAGAAGACGGGGCGTGAGGCCCCCACCGACGAAAGCCGCCAGTGTGAACAGACGGCGTACGAGTCTCTGCACGGTCGCGTTCATCTCACCTCACCACGCATCCCGCCGAAGAAGCCGGATGCCACCGAAGCCACACGGCCCCAGCCACCTACAGGGCCGTTGTCATCTCAGAAGAAAACGGGGGATTATACTCGGAACCTCACCGCTCGATGCGATCTTCGGTGTCGCCCGGCCATCCGTCTCCGTCGGCCGGCTTCGCGGGGGCCGCCGTGATCCCCCCCGGCAAGGCCATGCCGCCGGTCAGGAAGATGCGGATGCCTTCCTCCACGGTGATGTCGGGGAACGACGCGCGTCCCCGCTCGCAGATCACGATGTCGCCAAGATAGAGATGATTGGTCGGCACGTAGACGGCCAGCATCTGCTCGGCGCCCCGCCCCCGCTCGACGCTGAACTCCTTCGTCAGGAACCCGAGGGCGTACCGCGAACCGTCCTGCACCATCACGACACGCTTGAATCCGAGCTCGTTGTCCGGCGAGAAGGCGACCACCAGCTGCTTGACCGGCGCATAGATGGTGCGAAACACCGGAACGCGGAGCAGATAGCCGTCCGCCCGCTGGAGCACACGCTTGCCGAACACGTTCGACGCGACCGCGCCGACGGCCAGCACCCCGAGCGCCGTCGTCACGATGCCGAGGCCGGGCAAGGGGCGTCCCAGGATGTTCAGGTACAGCTCACTCGTCAGGCCATCGACAATGCGGAAGATCCAGATGAATGCCGCGACCGTGATGAAGAGCGGTACCGTGACGAAGAAGCCGGCAATGAAGCTGCGGCGGAGCCAGTGCATCATGCGGCCAGCCAACCGGCGGCGACCGCCGCCAGGAGCGCCGCGCCTGCGACGATCCGATACCAGGCGAACGGCGCGAAGCCGCTCCTGCGGATCACCGCGAGAAACGGCTCCACCACCAGGACCGACGCGATGAAGGCCCAGACGAATCCGAGCGTCACCTCGGCAGCCCGGCTCGGGTCGAGCTGGTGCCGCAGATCGATCATGCTGTGCGCGAACGCAGCGCTCATCGTCGGAATCGCCAGAAAGAAGGAGAACTCGGCGGCGGCCGGCCGCTCCAGGCCCATGACCAGCCCGCCGATGATCGTCGCGCCCGATCGGGACACGCCGGGAATGAGCGCCAGCACCTGGAAGAGCCCTATCCCGAGCGCCTGGGTGACCGACGTCTCGTCGACCGACCTGGTCCGGGCGCGCAAGCCCATGCGTTCAACGCCGAGCATGAACAGGCCGCCGGCAATCAGGGCGACGGCCATCGTCGAGAAGCTATGGTGCAGCACCTGCTCGACGAAGTCGGCCCCGAAGGCGCCTGCCAGAAGCGCGGGAACCACGGCGACCCCGAGCATCAGTACGAAGCGGCGCGCCTCTGGACGCGAGGGCAGCCCGCGCGCAACCGCCAGCAGCCGCGCGCGATAGAGCCAGGCGATGGCCAGGATCGATCCGAGCTGGATCATCTCGGTGAAAACGCTGTTGGGATCGTCGAAGCCCAACTGGCGCTCGAGGACCAGCAGATGCGCCGTGGAGGAGACGGGAAGGAACTCCGTCAACCCCTGCACGATGCCGAGGATCGTCGCCTGAACCCAGGTCGGCACGCCGACTTACGAAGCGTGGGCCTTGCGCGCCGGCTTCTGCCGGCGGGTCGGCTGCTGCGGCGCACGTTCCCTCGCCGCGCCAGCCGCCGGCGCCGGCGCGTGCGCGGCGGCCCTGGTCGGCCCGCGCCCTTTCCAGAAGGTCACGACAGCGGCCGCAACGAACACGCTCGAGTAGGTGCCGGTGATCACCCCGACGATCATCGTGAAGGCGAATCCACGCAGCACCTCGCCGCCGAAGAGGAACAGCGCGAGCGCGCTCATGAGCGTGGTACCCGCGGTCAGGATCGTCCGGCCGAGCGTCTGATTGATCGAGACGTTGATCACCTCGCGCATCCCGTCGCGCCGCATCCCGCGAAGGTTCTCGCGAACGCGGTCGAAGATGACGATCGTGTCGTTGGTCGAATACCCGGTCACCGTCAGGAGCGCGGCGATCACGTTCAGCGTCAGGTCGTATTGAAAGAAGGCCAGGAACGCCAGCGTGATCAACAGGTCGTGCACGGTGGCGACGACGGCGCCGACGGCAAAGCTGAACTGATAGCGGAAGGCGATGTAGAGCAGGATGCCGGCGAGCGACAGCACCATGGCGGAGACGCCCCTGGAGGTGAGCTCGCGTCCGACGGCCGGCCCCACGATCTCGGTGCCGACGACGGAGAAGTTGCCGAGGTCTGCCTGCCTGAGCGCCTGCTCGACCGCTGCGGCCGTGGCGCCAAGGGACGCCCCCGACTCCTCGCCGACCTGCGGCACACGGACCATCTTCTGGCGCAGCGACGCGTCACCGTATGTCTGCACCACGGCGTTCTGTCCGCCGCCGGGAAAATTCCGGCTGAGCGCGGTGCGCACGGCATCGTCGGACGGCGTCTGGTCGAACTGCATGATGACGGCGGTGCCGCCGGCGAACTCGAGCCCTCGCGGAATGCCCTTCGTGAGGACCACGACGAGCCCGAGGAGGATCACGGCCCAGGAGAGCGCGACGGCGTGCCACCGCCAGCGCATGAAATCGAAGTGGGTCTGATTGATGATCTTCATGGCGGTTACGCGATTAGATCGACAGCGCCGCCGTCTGTTGCCGGCGCGAGAGCGCCAGCTCGAACAGCGTCTTCGACACGAACGTCGAGGTGAACAGGTTCGAAACGAGACCGACGAAGAGGGTCACCGCGAATCCTCGAATCGGGCCCGTACCGAACTGGAACAGGAAGGCCGCGGAGATGAGCGCCGCCACGTGCGTATCGAGCAGCGTCAGGAACACGCGTCCGAAACCGGCGTTGATCGACGCGCGCACGCCCCGCTGGGCCGCGAGCTCCTCCTTGATGCGCTCGAAGATGAGGACGTTCGAGTCGACGCCGATGCCCATCGTGAGCACGAAGCCGGCGATGCCCGGCAGGGTCATCACCGCGCCCATGTACGACATCAGCCCGAGGAGGATCACCAGGTTCAGGACGAGCGCCACCACCGCATTCACGCCCGAGGCCTTGTAGTAGACCAGCATGAAGACCATGACCAGCAGCAACCCGACCGTCGAGGCGATGACGCCCGAGCGGATCGAATCGGCGCCCAGGCTCGGACCGATCGTCCGCTCTTCGAGATAGGTGAGCGTCGCCGGGAGCGAGCCGGACCGGAGGATGAGCGAGAGGTTCTGCACCTCTTCCTGGGTGAAGCTGCCGGAAATGCGGCCGTCGTTCGTGATTCGCGAATCGATCCGCGGGGCGGACTGCACGCGGCCGTCGAGAATGATCGCCAGGAACCGGCCGACGTTCTCTCCGGTGACCCGCCCGAACTTGGCGGCGCCCTCGGAGGTCAGCGTGAACGCGACGGCGGGCCGGCTGTTCTCGTCGAGCGACGGGCGCGCGCTGCGAAGGTCGCGCCCGGTGACCGCCGCCACGCGGCGCACGAGGTAGTAGACCGTGGACCCCGCCGCGTCGCCACCGCTCACGCCGGGGACGATCTCCATCCCGGGCGGCACCTGACCGGCGGGCGTCAGCGCCTCCTTCGAGACCGACGGCCCCTGCTCGACGATCTTCAGCTCGAGCAGGCCGGTCGAGCGGATGATCTCCTTCGCGCGGTTCACGTCGGTGACGCCCGGCAACTGCACCAGGATCTGGTCGCCGTTCGCGCCCTGCTGCGCGATGCTGGGCTCGGCCACGCCGAGCTCGTTCACACGGCGCTCGATCGTCTGCCGCGCCTGGACGACCGCCTCCTCGCGCAGCGTCAACTGCACGTTCGGCTTCATCGTGAAGGTGTAGGTCCCGGCGGTGCCCGCGTCCCGGTCGAAGTTGGCCAACACCTCGTTGGCGGCGGTGCGGAACGCGGCGTCCTGATCGGGCGAAATGCCTTCGACCGTGAAGCCGGTCACACCCGCGAGCGCGATGTTGGAGAAGTTGATGCGCGCGTTGGTCAGCAGCTCTCGCAGCCGCTCCGACGCGGCCTCGGACTCGATCCGGAGCGCATCGTCGGTCTGCACCCGCAGCACCAGGTGGACGCCCCCCTTGAGGTCGAGTCCGAGCTTCAATGCGCGGTCGGTCAGGAACTTCGGTCCGGTGAGGCCGACCCTGGCGGCAATCAGCGGATAGACGCCAACCGCCCCGAGAAGAACCGTGACCACGACAATGGTGAGGAGCTTGGCGCGAAGATTCGTCATGGCGCTATTGAGAAGGGGGCTCCACCACGGGTGGCTGCCCCTGATAACCGCCGATTGCCGCCTTGGCAACGTCGATCCGGATTTTGTCTGCGATCTGGAGCTGTACGGTGTCAGCCGCGACCCGTGTCACCTGTCCGTAGAGGCCGCCGGTCGTGATCACCTTGTCGCCGACCTTCAAGCTCGCCAGGAAGTCCTGCACCTTCTGCTGCTTGCGCTTCATCGGCAGCAGGATGACGAAATAGAAGATCGCCAGTACGAGGATGAAAGGGATGAACTGGATCCAGGCGCTCCCTCCCTCGGGAGGGGACGCCATGGCAAACACGGCACCTGCGAGCATCGTCATTGGCGCGAGAGTCATTTCGCGGGCCCGGCCCCGCGGCGGGACAGGCGCTGAAGGAACGCTAGCCTGAAGCTTTCGAACCGCCCAAACGCTATAGCGTCCCTGATACGCTTCAACGTGTCAAGGTAAAAGTATAGATTATGCAACGTGTTAAGGGTCGCCGCGTTGATCTCGCCCGCCATGTGGAGGTGCCGCAAGTAGGCCCGTGAACAGGTGCGGCACGTGTAGCAGGAACACTCCGGGTCGACCGGCCCATCGTCTTCCGCGAAACGCGCGTTCCTGATGTTGATCCGGCCGTCACGCGTGAAGAGCTGGCCGTTGCGGGCGTTCCGCGTCGGAAGCACGCAGTCGAACATGTCGACGCCTCGGGCCACGGCTTCGACGAGGTCCTCGGGCGTCCCGACGCCCATCAGGTAGCGAGGCAGGCCGGACGGCAGCAGCGGCGCGGTCTGCTCGACCACGTCGTACATCTGCGCGGGCGGCTCGCCGACGCTCAGCCCTCCAATCGCATAGCCGTCGAAGCCGACCTCGAGGGTCAGCTCCGCGCTCTCGCGCCGCAGGTCGGAGAAGACGCCACCTTGAACGATGCCGAACTGCACCTGACCGGGATTGGTCGGCGTCACCACCGAACTAGCGGCCGAGCGAAGCTCGGCGTGGCGTGCGCGCGCGCGGCGCGCCCAGCGCGCGGTCCTCTGCAGCGATGTCCGCACGGCATCGGGAGACGCGGGATAGGCGAGACACTCATCGAGCACCATGCTGATGTCCGAACCGAGCTGCGCCTGGATGTCCGCGGCCTTCTCCGGGGTCAACAGATGGAGCGAGCCGTCGAGGTGCGACCGAAACCTGGCCCCCTCCTCGTCAATCGTCCTCCGTTCGGCGAGACTGAAGACCTGATACCCGCCGCTGTCGGTCAGAATCGGCTTGTGCCACCCGATGAAGGCGTGGAGTCCGCCCCGCCTCGCGATCAGGTCATCACCGGGCCTGAGGTAGAGGTGGTACGTGTTGCTCAGCAGGATCTCGGCGCCAGCGGCCTCCAGCTCCTGGTGCAGCAATCCTTTGACGGCGCCCTGCGTCGCAACGGTCATGAAGGCGGGCGTCTCGAGATCGCCATGGGGCGTCGAGATCCGGCCGCGCCTGGCGGATCCGTCGAGATGGGTGAGCGCAAATGAGAAGCCGGAGCCGGTCATCGGGCAGGATGAGTTTACGATCGTGCTCGAGCGGGACACAGCGCTGCGTCCTGACGCTGCTGCTCGCCCTCCTTCTGCTGCTCGGCGCGCTGCGCCCGCGCGCGGCCGAGCCTGGACTCACACAGGTCGCGCGCCTGTCGGCCGCCTACGACGCGATCCTGCGCGCGCAGTTCGACGAGGCCCGCGCCAGGATCGAGGACGCATGCCCTCCCGCGCCCCAGCCCGCGTGCGACGCACTGCGCGCGACGAACCTCTGGTGGGAGATCCAGCAGGACATCGACGATCGCCGCCTCGACGCTGCATTCGAGCAGGCGTCTGAGCGCGCGGTCGCCGCGGCGCGGGCGTGGACGCGCCGCGAGCCGCAGCGCGCCGAGGCCTGGTTCTATTTCGCCGGCGCACACGGCCCGCTGTCGCAGTGGCGCGTCTTCAGAGGCGAACGCCTCGCGGCCGCGCGCGATGGAAAGACGATCAAGGACGCCCTGGAGCGCGCCGTCGCGCTGGACCCGGCGCTGCAGGACGCGTACTTCGGGATCGGCCTCTACCACTACTACGCCGACGTGGCGCCCGCGGCGGTGCGCCTCCTGCGCATGCTGCTGCTCCTGCCTGGCGGCGATCGCGAACAGGGGCTGGCCGAGATGCTGCGCACGCGCGAGCGCGGCGAACTGCTCAAGGGCGAGGCCGACTACCAGCTCCACTTCATCTATCTCTGGTACGAGAAGCAGCCGCAACGCGCGCTCGATCTCCTCGGCTCACTCGACGCGCGCTATCCGTCGAACCCGGTGTTCTTGCGTCGCACGGCCGACATCCAGCACCAGCACCTCGGCGATCACCGCGCGAGCGCCCGCGCGTGGCAGACGATGCTGACGCGCGCCGACGCGGGACGCGTCACCGCACCGGCCGCCACCGCGGCGCGCGCGCGAGTCGGGCTGGCGATCGAGCTGATCGACATGGGTGAAGCCACGCGTGCGATCGATCTGGTCGCACCGGTCGATCGCGATGCGCCCGCATCGCCGTACGACATCGCCGCACGCGCGTCGCTCGCAATCGGAGATGCCTACGCCACGATCGGCGACGTCGATCGAGCGTCCAACGCGTACGCACGCGCGATCGCGCGCGCCTCGCGCGACGATCCGGATGAGATCCGCGCGCGTGCACGCCGCGCGCTGGCGGCCATGAAGCGCAAACGGTGACCAGACGCAAAAAATTTTGACAATTTAGCGCCCTTTGTGCTTGACATCGTACTTTTCCCATCCATAATCTACATCTGGTATGAGGATGGTGAACTTAGGCCATCCCTAGTGAGGTTGACTTTTGACCTCACACTTCCGAGCCACACCGTCAGGCTCGGCTTGGAAGGTGCCGTTGGCGTCGAACGGCGGGTGCCGGGTGAGCGTGCCAGGCGGCAGCCACCAACCGGCAGGCGCAGTGTTCGCGCCCAGCAAATCGGATGAAGGGGGGGATACGGAGCAATGGCGAAGAAAGCCAAGGGCGGGAAGAA
>JBFXAT010000096.1:0-11063 GCA_050183995.1 Vicinamibacterales bacterium | reverse complement strand
GACAAGTACCGCTGGCGCGTCGGTGACGTGTTCACGGACGGCACCTATCGGTGGCAGGTCGTGTCGCTGCACGCTGGGGATCGAGCCGTGCTGCGGTCGTGCTCGTCGGCGTGGGCGACCACGATTCCGCTGACCTTCACCGAATGGCGCGAAGGCGGCCGGTGGAAGCTTGAAGCGGAGTCCTCCCATGTCTGAGTCCCCCGCCCGCGATCCGTGGCAGGACGTGCCCCGGTATCACCTCGGCGAACCAGCCCGATCGTGTGTGGACCCGTCGTGCGTCAGAGTGCATTGGATGATCGCGCACAGCGTAGATCATGCCCGTGCCGAGGTTGAGGCCAAGCACGCCTCCGTGTTGGAGGCAAAGGAGCGCGAGCTTGGCCTGGCGCGGGCCGATGCGGACGTGCAGCGTGCGCAGCGAGTGACAGTCATGGACCTCCTGCGCTCGAAGGATGCGGAGATCCTGGGGCTGCGTCTAGGGGCCGCGACGAAGGACGCCGAGATCCAGCAGGTGACGCAGGAGCGGGACGCCCAGGTGCAGCAGATCGCGGCGCTGCGAGCGGAGCGAGACGCAGCGCGGCAGGCGCTCGAGGACGACGCGGCGGATCTGTGGAAGGTGACGCACGCCATCCAGAAGGTCATCGAGCAGCGATCGTGGGTCGTGTCGTCGCGCGGTTCGTATACCTGGAACGACGACCGCTATCGCGATGAGACGCGGCACGCCTTCACGGAGGTGCTGAAGGTAATTGAGGCGGTGCAGCCGCCTGCGTCACGTCGGTTTCACGACATCATGCGCGACGTGCCGACGAATCCGCGGCTCGTCGCTGCGGAAGCCGACGCCGCGCGCCTCCGGGCCGCCCTGGAGCAGTTTGCGTGCTGCGACCTGGACGATGGCAATTGCGCGAGCCTAGAAGTGGCGACACGGCGAATTCGTGCTCTCGCCCGCGCCGCCCTCGCCACACGCACCTCCACGCCAGGAGCGGAACAGGAGCCGACGACATGATGCGAGCGCCTGAGCCCGATCTCGAGGTGGCCTGGCACGGTGCCCTGTGGCGCGAGGCGATGCCTCCGCCAATCTACTCCAGGCCCGTGGTGATGCCTGTCGAGGACGAGCCCCAGCCCCGCGCCTGCATCCTGGCGCAGCTCGATAGCGACTGGCGCAGCCCGAGCCAGATTGCGGCCCACGCAGGGCGGGCCTGGGGCCTGACGGTGGCCGTGCTCCGGGAGCTAGTCCAGGAGGGCCTCGCGGAGTGTCAGCCGACGGGACCGCGCACAGGGGGACGGCCGGGGTTTCTGTATCGACGGAGGCAGCGGTGAGCATCACAGTGGCTGCGTTGTTCGTGTCCGAGCGTGTCCATACATTGGCCTGGAGTATGTGGATGCCTGGACGCAGCCGCGCGACGCGCGGACCTACGCGGGACCGTATCCCGTCGTGGCGCATCCCCCTTGCGCGCGGTGGGGCCGGTACTGGCATGGAGGACCGAGCGCCAAGGTCCGCCGCGTGAAGGGTGACGATGAGGGCTGCTTTGCGGCGGCGCTCGATGCTGTGCGGCGCTGGGGTGGCGTGCTCGAACATCCAGCCGCGTCGTCTGCGTGGGATGAGTTTGGGCTGAAGTGTCCGCCGCGCGTCGGAGGGTGGATCGTAGCGGACTGGCAGGGCGGGTGGACGTGTTGTATCGACCAGGGACACTACGGGCATCGGGCGCAAAAGGCGACCTGGTTGTATGCCGTCGGGAGTGGAGTTGCCGATGCTGCGCTGGGGGAAGTCGTCGTCGCGCGTGCGGCTCGATGATGGATTTCATTCGGCGGCCGAGCGGCGTCGTCGTGTCCGGACTGGGGTGTGTCAGCGGCTCTCAAAGCGTGAGCGCGAGCAAACACCAAAGTCGTTTCGCGACGTCCTACTGTCGATGGCGCGGTCTGTCTATCTCGGTCGTGAGGTGGTTGCATGACCTTTCGCCGCGGGGGCGCCGGGAAGCGCCGCGATGCCACCGAGCCGGCCATTATCGAAGCCCTGGAGGCCGCGGGCTGTCGGGTATGGCAGATCAGCGGGCGCGGGCTGCCGGACGTCCTAGTGGAGCGCCAGGGGCGATTCTTCGCCGGGGAGATCAAGAGCGGCCGCGGGCGGCTGACGCGAGCGCAGGCAGACATTCCCTGGCCCGTCTGGCGCTCGGTCGAGGATGCGTATCAGACCATGTGCGAGGTGCTGCACGGCCAGACGAAGGAGGAGTAATGACGATGAAGATTTTTGGACAGCATGACGAACGAACACAGCAGCAACTTGCGCGCTGTGTTGAGGCTGAACATGGCGCGGTGGGGGTGCTCTGCGCAGACGGTCATCTGGGGTATTCCATGCCGATCGGTGGCGTCGTGGGCTATCGCCAGTTCGTCTCGCCATCAGGCGTCGGCTACGACATCGCCTGCGGCAACATGGCCGTCCAGACCAACATCATGGCGCGAGATGTAGCGGATGCGGATTGGACGTGGTGGGCCGACGAAATCCAGCGGCGGATCTCGTTCGGGATCGGGCGGAAGAACAACGAGCCGATCGACTCGCCCATCTTCGACGCGATCGCGCAGTCGCCTGTGCCGCAACAGCGCGCCATGCTGGACAAGGCCCATGCGCAGCTCGGCACCGTGGGCAGCGGCAACCACTACGTCGATGTACTGGTGGACGAAGCCGGTGTCGTGTGGATTGCGTGTCACTTCGGCTCGCGCGGGTTCGGCCACATGACGGCTACTGGTTTCATGTCGGTAGCGAAGGGACATCGCTTCGAGGACGGAAAGGGTGAGGGCGAGATGGACGCGCCGCCGCTCTTGCTCCCGATTGACCAGCCGAGCGGGCAGGACTACATCGCCGCGATGGAGCTGGCTGGGCGCTACGCCTATGCGGGTCGTGAGGCCGTGATCGCCAAGGTACTGGCGATCATCGGCGCTGAGGCGGAGTTCTCCGTCCATAACCACCACAACTTCGCATGGGAGGAGGAACACGACGGCGAGACCTACTGGGTCGTGCGGAAGGGCGCGACGCCCGCGTTTCCTGGGCAGTTCGGCTTTGTTGGCGGATCAATGGGTGACATCTCCGTGATACTGGCGGGGAAGGACACCGACGAGGCGCGTGCGGCGTTGCGCTCGACTGTCCACGGCGCCGGTCGGGTGATGTCCCGGACGCAGGCGGCGGGGAAGCAGCGGTGGGTCAAGGCGCGGTGGACATGTCGGAACTATCGTGCGTGTGACTTCTTCGCGCCAGTCTCGCAGTTCGAGCGCGGCCCCAACGATGCGCTGCCCGTCTGTCCGAAGTGCGGCTCGAAGCTCCAGCGTAGCCGCGCGGAGATGCGCCGCGAAAGCAACGGGCTCGTGGACTTCGACGCCGAGAAAGCGAAGCTGGTCGATCGCGGCATCATTCTACGCGGGGCTGGCGCAGACGAGGCGCCTCCGGTCTATCGCCCCCTGCGTTCGGTGCTGGACGCGCACGCTGGCACGATTGAGATTGTGCACACCTTGACGCCGCGGATCGTGGTGATGGCAGGGGGCGACGAATTTGACCCCTACAAGGACTGACCATGAAGCTGAAGCGCCCCGCGGCGTGGATGGACGCCGGGAAGGAGTGCTGCGCCGACGCGCTCGCCGCCCTCCTCGATCCTCCACCCCAGAAAGAATCGCCCGGAGGAGATCCCCATGGACGCTGAGCGCACGCTGGGCGAAGCCGCCCGAGAGCTCGAGAAAGCCGAACGACTCCTCACGGTGGCCATCGCCGCGCAGCGACTCTCGGTCTGCGGCGAGACGATCCGCCGGTGGATCCGCGCCGGCCGACTTGAGGCGAGGCGCCTGCCGAGCGGGCACTACAAGGTCCCTGAGCGCGTCATCGAAAATATTCTGACGACACCTCACCACACAGCACGACACCTGTAGACAGACAACCTCTGCGAAGTGTCGTAGGCTGCGGCCATAACCCAGGCCATGCCCACACAGCCGGAGGTCCACCATGCGGTGAAGCTCACCAACAAGCAGCGGCGCTTCATCGCCGAGTACCTCGTCGACTACAACGCGACGCAGGCGGCCATTCGAGCGGGATACGCGGCGAAAAACGCGGACGTCACCGCGGCCCGCCTGTTGGTAAAAGCCAGTATCGCGGCCGAGATCGCGGCCGGCCAACAACAGCTGCTCGAGCAGGCCGAGGTGAGCGCCGCCCGCATCCTCCAAGAACTCTCCCGCATCGCCATCAGCGATATCCGCCAGGTGTTCACGCCAGACGGCAACCTGCTACAGGTCAGCGCGTTGCCTGACGCCGTCGCCCCGGCCGTCGCGTCCGTCGAGGTCGTGACCCGGTCGATCGGTGAAGGGGAAGTCGAATACGTCCACAAGATCAAGTTCTGGGACAAGTTGAAAGCCCTCGAACTGCTCGCCAAGCGGCTGGGCCTCGTGAAGGAGCTCCATGAACATTCCGGCAAGAACGGTGAGCCGATCAAGGTGGTCTTCGGCGGTCGCTATCGCCCTGCTGCTGATGGCGCCACGGCCGGCTGAGGCCCACGAGCTCGTCCTGCGCTGGGGACCCATCCCGGGCACGCCGCAGGAAGCGTTCTTCGACGACGACACGCCGGACGCCAATCTGCTCTTCACGGGCGGGTGGTTTGCCGGCAAGACGATGACGCTGACCGCGAAGGCGCTGAAGCTCTCGGCGATCAACAACCCCGTGCAGGGATTCTGGCTCGTGCCCGATTGGAATCACATCGAGCGGACCATTCTACCCACGATTCAGGACGTCGATCCTGATACGGGCGACTACTGGTTCCTCGCGCCGCACCAGTTCGCCTACAACCACCGGACACACATCCTGACCTGGGCGGGCGGCGGACCGATCCAGTTTTTGACCGCCGAGAATCCCAGGGCGATCGCCGGACCCTCCGGCGCCTGGTTGGCCGTCGACGAGCCGGGCAGCATCAGACACGCCGCCTGGCGGAACGCCGTCGCCCGAGTCCGGTCGCCCCGCGCCGCGCTGCGACAGAAGGTGGCATCTGGCACCTGGGAGGGGCTGAACTGGCTGGCGGACATGTTCGGCGATCCGGCGCGTCCGGAACGGTACAAGGTCTACACCATGCGGACGGCCGAGAACACGGAAGGCCTTCGGCACAACCCGGAGTACATCGCCGAGGTGAAGGACAACATCACCGAAGCGGAGGCCGCAAGTTATCTCGACGCCAAGCTCTCGAACCTGACCGGCGTGCTCGCGTTCCCGGCGTTCGCGGAAACCCTGCACTGGCGCGAGGATGTCACCGGACCCGATCGGGCGCTGCCGCTGCGCTTGATGTTCGATTTCAACGTGGACCCGATGACGCTGGGCCTGGGACAGATCGTCAGCGGTCCGTTCGGTCCAGAGCTGCACGTCGTGGACTGGATCGCCCAGTACGGCGGCGCCACCGTCGAGTCCTGCTGCCTCGCCCTCATCGACCGCTATCCGGAGGGCTGGCCACACGTCATCGTGTATGGCGACGCGACCGGCAAGGCCCGCCACGTGAAGAGCCTGAAGAGCAACTACCAGATCATTCGCGAGACGCTCATGGGGTGGGCACAGCGTCTCGAGGAGAAAGTGCCCGCCGCCAACCCACCGGTGCGGGAGAGCGGTAATGCCGTCAACCGGCTCCTGCTGAACGCCCACGGGCAGACGCGTCTCTGGATCCGCAAGACACAGCCGCACCGGCAATGCCCCACGCGCGAGCTCGTCAAGTCGCTGCAGCGCTCCACCAAGAAGATCGGGACGGACGAGATCGAGAAGAAGGCCGGCGAGACCCACACGCACGCCGGCGAGGCCCTGCGCTACCTCGTGGCCGCCGAGTTCCCCATCGTCAGGCCCCGTGTCACCGCCGGGGCGATGCAGATCGAGTGGTTGTAAGCGATGCCGAACGCGACTCAGACCGCCGCGGATCTCAGCCCGAAGGTGGCCGCGAATACCCATGCGCTCTACAAGGACCTGAAGGAGACCTGGACCCAGCTCGCCCACGTGCGAGAGGGCACCGGTGGATTCCTGACGGGCGAGTACCTGCGCGCCCACCCGCGCGAGTGGCTGGATCACACGCTCGTGTCCCAGACCACGGACGCCGCGACGGGCGCCGTGTCCACCATCCATCGCGCCAACCCGAATCCTCGGCAGCCGAGCGCGAAACTGCTGATGCGCCGACGCTTGGCGCGATACGAGAACGTCGCCAGCGCGATCGTGCAGGCGACCAAGGCCATGCTGTTTCGGGACCAGCCCACGCGTCGTGTCGGCGCACATGGCCCAACCGAGACGGCCGCCCCGATCGAGCGGTGGTGGCAGGACGTGGATGGCCGCGAGACCCACATCGACGACGCGATGGCGATCTGGTGGGACCTCGCCGCGACCTTCGGTCACGTCGGTCTCTACTTCTGTCAAGAGGCCATAGCGGAGGCCAGCACGGCTGCGGATGAAGCGGTACCGTACGTGCGTGTCTACACCCCGCTGGACATCCTGAACTGGCTGACGGATGACGATGGCCAGATCGTCTCCGTCAAACTGCAGGAGGCCATTCCGCCCGACAGCTACGAGACGCAGGGTCCGGAGCATCGGGTCCGCGTCGTCGACACGACGTCCGTGACGGTCTACGACCTCAAGAGTGGCAAGCAGCAGTCACGGTGGGATCACGGCCTGGGCCGTCTGCCCTTCGTCTTTCTGTTCGCGAAGCGGCGTCCCTTGCTCGCGGACGTCGGGGAATCCATCCTGGGCGACCCGCGCGCGTACATCGATCTCTTCAACCTGACAAGTGAGGTCCGAGAGCTGCTGCGTAACCAAACGTTCAGCTTCATCAATCTGCCGCTCGGGAAGGGCCAGGACGCGCAGAGCGTGGAGGAAGCCCAAACGATGCTCGGCAAGCAGACCGGCACGATGAACGTGCTCTTCTCGGCGGAGGCCGGACAGATCTTGACCGGCGATCCGGCCAACGTGACCAGCTACCACCAGGAGATCGAGCGTCTGCGCCGGGAGATCTACCGCGAGACCGGCGTGCAGTGGGAATCCGACACGACGCAAGCGGAAGCGATGGGGTCGCTGAAGATCAAGCGCGAGGACATGACCGCGCGGCTCTCGATGTACGCCGATGAGTGCCAGAAGGCCGAATACGCGCTGGTGGACCTCTTCTACCGCGCGTCGTTCGGCGCGGATCAGGCCGAGCGGAAGCTCGGCGGCGACCAGGTCACCGTGCAGTATCCCAACCGCTTCGATCACGAGCCGTTCACGAACATCCTGGCGGAAGTGGAATCGGCGTCCGCGATCGGGATGCCGGTGGAGGTGCTCAAGACCTTGCGCAAGCAGATTCTGCCGAAGTTTGAAGGCATGGCGGATCTGCCACCGGAGCAGTTGCAGGAGCTCGAGCAGGCGATCGACGCCGCGCCGGACGAACAGAGCGGTTTGGAGGCGCTGCGCGCGCGCCTGCAGGGGCTCTCGTCTGCGGTGCCGACCGACGCGAATGCGAATCCGGCCGCACAGGGAGCCGCGGCGTGACGATTTCGGCGCTGCTGCGGGCGGCAGACCGGACGGCGCAGACTACCGACCGCCTCAGTCGAGACTTCGCGCGCGAGCTCGCGCAGGTCGTACGGGCGATCGAGCGACGCCTGCCTGGTGTGCTGCGCGCGGCCGCGGCGGGGTCGCCCTCGGCCATCATTCGAGCGGCGCAGGCCAATCGGACCCGTCAGCAGCTGCGCGACGTCGTGCGCGCGGCCGGGTTCGACGCGCTCCTGACCGAGGGGACCGGGTCACGGCTGTCGCGCCTGGCGGCGAGTGTGCTTGCCGGACAGCGGATCGCTGAGCTGAGCGCCGATTTGACGCCGACGCTCGCCCGACGCGTCGAGGCCCTGCAGCTCCTGATGCAGAGCGACCTCCTGGCGGAGGGGGACACGGCCGCGCGCGCGCTGTGGCGGGCGACGGTGCGTGGCGTCTTCGGCGGGCAGGACACGGAGGCGATTCTGGACGACCTCGCGCGCGTCTTGACGCGGACGGAGGCGCAGATCGCCACGTTGTACGACACGTCCATCAGCGTCTTCGGCCGGCAGGTGCAGGCGCTGCAGGCAACGGAGCGCGACGACGCCACGTACGCCTTCGTGGGGCCGGTCGACGCGCGCACACGAGACTGGTGCCTCGCGCATGTTGGCCGGGTGTTCACGCGCGCCGAGATCGACACGCTCGACAACGGCCAGATCGGCCCGGTGTTTCTGACGGGCGGCGGGTACAACTGCCGGCATACCTGGATGGAAGTGTCGCGGTTCAGCGAGCTGCGCGACCTTGTTGGCACGCGGCAGCGGATTCCGGAGATAGCGTCCGATCTCGCGCGTCTGCGGGAGGCCGCGTGAGCGGGCGACGCTGGCGAGACCGCGTGTTTGCGGCGAAGGGGTTCGGCGGAAAGCTCCACAGGCCCCACTACCATCGGACGACGCCGTGTCTCCGTTGTGGCACATCCGTCTTTGATCGGCCCTGCGGTCCGATCTGTTGCCGCTTTCGAACTATCCCGAGGACGTCGTACGGTAGCCGATCTGGCTGGGCTCGCCTTCATCGGCAGGCGGCGCGTCTCCATCGTCGAGGCCTCCTCAACAAAGGTGAGCAATTCTTCGTGGTCAACGGCAAGGCGTCATCCACTCCTGACGGGAGTGACCAGCGCCGTGGGCGACGAAAGGAGACCGTGTGATGCACCCATTCGTGCAGTTCGTGCTCGTGCTCGCCGCGGTCGTCGGGTGTTGGTACGCCTGCCGCATCGTCCTGGCCCTCGAACGGGTCTCAGCGTGCGCCCATGCGGTCAACTCCATCGCGACCGCCATGAATCTTCAGCTCGCCGCGTTCGATCGCCTGGTGGACGCACAGGCTGAGCGGCTCAGGATCGAGGCCGAGCATGTGCGCGCGGTCCAGCAGCAAACGGCCGCCTTCTTGAACACCCAGGAGACGATCCGATCGCTGAACGCCGCGCTCCAGCAGTCGAACGAGCGCGCGGCCTGGTACCACCAGGAAGCCTCGGCGCTCCGGTCGCAAGTTCAGCAGTTGGCGACGCGGATTCACCAGGCAACGGTGCTGCAGTGACGGGGCAGACGTGTGCCTCCTGCCGCTTCGCGGTGACCAGGCGCCTGTACCTGGAGTGTCATCGTCGGGCGCCGCACGCCGCGCCGGCGTTCGGGTCGGCCGGTCCGATCTGGCCGCTCGTGCACCAGGAGCTCTGGTGCGGCGAATACGAGCCGCGGGAAGGCGAACGACACGGCCAGGAGCGTCAGGGAATCGGACGGCCGGACGCACTCGGCCTGGGATGAGTCGAGCGTGGGGCGCCGCGATCGCGAGGGGGCGGACTTCGACGACTTCCGCAACCGTTGCCGCGGCAAACAGCGCCATCGTTCGAAACGGCTGGCGCGTGGCGTGCTGCGGGTCGTGCTGCGCAAGCCTGGCACCGTCGACCATGACCTACTCCGAGTCTACAAATGCCCGATCTGCCGCTACTGGCACCTCGGGCGCCTTCAGCGGCTGGCATACACGATGAACGATCTGGACGCCCCCGTGTCGCATCGCCTCGGGCATCCCCTGCGTCGCCCGCACGCGGAACCTGGCCCGCCGGCGGCATGGCGCTGGTCCTACGAGGGCAGCGATCCGGCGCTGATGCTGTTCACGGCCGCCATCGCCAGATTCGGCATGACGTTTCCCGCTGGGGCGCGCATCCTCGAGCTCGGATGCGCCGAGAGCGACTGGCTCGAGCGCATGGCCGCCGCTGGCCAAGGGTTCGATCTCGTGGGAGTGGATGCGCGTCGCGAACGCCGGACGGCGACGGGGTTCACCCTTGTGCAGGGCAGTGGGACCACTCCGGACCTGTTTCCCGACGCGTACTTCGATCGCGTCGTCCTGCTCGGGGCGCTCGAGCACTTCGGTCTGGGGTTCTACGGGGATCCGATCCAGGCGGACGGGGACGTGGTGACGCTCCAGAACGTCGCGCGGTGGCTACGCCCGGGCGGGTTCGTCTACTTCGATGTGCCGGTGCAGCCGACCTACGCCGTGATGCCGAATCGACACTTCAGGGTGTATGCGCCAGATCTGCCTGGGGCGACGCGCGACACAGCAACTGGGGGGCGCTGGTGGCCGCCTCCGGGCACGATCACGCGTCGCCTGATCCGGCCATCTGGGCTGATTGAAGTGAACCGGGCATATTCCCTTCCGGAGCCGAATTGCGGCACCTGGTGTCACGTGCCGACCGAGGCTCGGACGCCCTACTGGTTCTGTGCCGTCCTCGCGGAGAAGCCGGCCTGATGGACGAACAGCGCCGCCCGCGCGGAGAGCCGCCGGCGAGCGAGCGGCCGCCGTCCACGTCGGTCCTCCTGGTCGTCCGTGTGTCCCTGGCGCAGCGCCAGAAGCTCTCTCAGATCGCCAGCCTGAACGGCCTCGATCGGTCAGCCTTCGTCCGCCAGGCGATCGACAGCGCCACGCTCGACTGCTCCGACGACCCCATCTTCGGCGCCTGAGCGTATATACGCCTCGCGTACCTGCCCTGACACTGCGGAGCGGCGCAGTGTCATGCCGATCGAAGTCACGACCAATTTTGATGTGAGCGACAAGCGGTTCGTCGATCGCGAGCTGATGCGCGAGATCGGCCTCCTCGCGCGTGAAGCGATCGTGCGCCGCACCGCGCGTGGCGTGTCGGCCGAGGGCCAGCCGTTCCAGCCCTACTCGGCGGCGTATGCCCGTCGCAAGGCGCAGGGGCTCGGCTCGGCCAGCCCCGTGAACCTGTCGGTCAGCGGCGGCATGCTCGGCGCGCTGCAGATTGTCGAGATCTCGGACACGTCGGTCACGCTGGGGTTTGGCTAGGAAGGCTGCCCCGCGACGGCCAACGCTGATTCAGGCCAGTCGGCGGGTGTCGGCGGCGGCCAAGGCGGCGTATCACCAGGTGTCTGGAGCCGGACGCAGTCGCGTGAAGCGCCCCTTCCTGGGCCTGACCGCTCAGGACGAAGACGAGATCGCAAAACGCATCGAGGCGGCGATCGATCGCCGTATGCGAGGAGACGACAGGTAGATGGCAGGAACCGTCGGCGCACGACTC
>JBFXAT010000095.1:0-11131 GCA_050183995.1 Vicinamibacterales bacterium | reverse complement strand
GCGGCATCTCGACGCATGGCGGTCGTCGCTCGTGCGACGGCCGCCCGCCTCGCGTCGACCTGTTTGACCGGCCGCCTCACGCGACGCGATAATCTCCGGCGCCGCAGGTTCCTTCCATCGCCTCCATGAAACGGTTTTCCGCGCTCCTCCTGCTCCTGCTCCTCTGGGGTGGCTTGGCGGCTGTACGCAGCGTCCTCGAACGCGAAGCCGGCCTCGCCGGTACCTTCTCCGCCGATCGAGCGTGGGGAAGGGAGGTGCGTCAGCAGGTGTCGCCGCGGCTGACGACGGCCGCGCTCGACCGTGCCTGGGACTCCGCGCCGCCCGAACGGTTCCGGGCCCGCTGGACCGGGTTCCTCATCGTTTCCGACAGCGGCTGGTATCGCGTCGCGACAATTTCCGACGACGAAGCGATCGTGACGGTCGACGGGCTGGCGATCGAAGGTGCGGATCGCAGTGACGGTGGACGCATCCGTCTCTCTCGGGGCGCGCACGAGATCGCCGTCGACTACGGCCAGATCGGCGGGGCGTACCACCTCGAGGTGCTCTGGGGGCGCGACGGGGAGTCCCTCGAGGCGATTCCGGAATCGGCGCTGTGGCGACGACCCGTCTCGTCGCTCCGCGCGAACGCCGCTTGGATTCTCGGGCCGCTCTCCCGGCTCTCATTGCTGGCGTTGGTGCTGTGCGCGATCTGGGCGTTCCGGCGCGATCTCCGGCGATGGGCCCTCGGTGTGTCGAGGCTCGACTGGGGCCTGCTCCTCGTGCTCGCGTTCGGCGCCTATTTCAGGTTTCTCTACATCGACCTCCCGATGGCCGACGCGCATGGGTGGCGTCAGCTGTTCAACGCCGACGTCGCGCGCAACTTCGACGAGCAGTCGCTGAACATCTGGTATCCGCGAGTGAGTTGGGGCGGGGCCGGAGACGGCCTGGTCAGCATGGAGTTCCCGCTTCTGTCGTGGCTCGCCGCCGTGGTTCTTCGCATCGTCGGCCAAGGGCACATCGACCTGGTGTGCCGGATCGTGACGGTCGTTTTCTCGATGGCCACGATGGTCGGTGCCTACGGACTCGCGACGCTGCTGTGGGGCCGCGCGGTCGGTCGCGGTGCGGCCTTCCTGCTGGCGATCTCGCCGTCGGCGATCTTCTTCGGACGGGCATTCATCTCCGACACCCCGATGGTCTGCTTCTCGGTGTTCGGTGTCTGGGGATTCGTCGCATACCTGAAGACCGGCAGCCGCCGCGCCCTGACCTGGGGAACCGTGACGGCGGCGCTGGCCTGTATGGTGAAGTTGCCGGGCGTGGTGTTGATGGCACCGATCGCGTGGATGGCGTGGGAGACGCGGCGGTGGCGCGCGATCACCGATCTGCCGTTGGTCGCCGGCGTGTCGGCGGTGCTGTTGGCGACGGTCGTGTGGTACGGCCACGCCGAGATGACATTCGCGCAAACGTATCTCGGCGTCGCGATCTTCCACCCCGTCGGAGGATACAGCCCGGAGGTGATGGACGGGGCAGGTCCTCTCACGCTGGTCACGTCCTGGAACACCACCGCACAGTTGAGCAATCCGGAGTACTACCAGGCGCTCGCCGAGCGGTTCTGGTACCTCCATTTCACGCCGATCGGGACGGTCGTCATCCTACTGGGCGCCGTTCTCTGCTTCCGGGCCCCGCACCGCCGGTTCGTCGACGCGTGGTTCGCCGGCGTTGCCGTATTCATTCTGATGGCGGCCGAGGGGAACCGCTGGCACGAGTTCTACCAACTGCCGATCCTGCTTCCCGCGTCGATGTACTTCGGACTCGCCGCGCGCCCGGCCTTCGACGAGGTGTGGCTGAGCACACGTGCACCGTGGCGCCTCGGCATCGTCGCGTCGGCCGTGGCGCTCGTCCTGATCGGTCTGGATGGGTTCGAGCGCAGCCGCGTGGTGCCTGAGCTGTTCCGGCCGTTCGCCCTCCGGATGACTCCAATCTCGGTTGGAGACCAACTGCAGGAACTGACGCCGCCGGATGCGCTCCTGGTAACGGTCGAGTACGAACGATTCGGCGGAAACTCGCCCGTGCTGTTCTATTACGCCCGCCGGCGCGGGTGGAGCTTCGATGCGACCGCCCTGACGCCGGTCGTGCTCGAGCGCCTGCACCACACGTTCGGGGCGCGCTACTTCGTCACGACCATCTGGTCGCAGTTGGCGGAGCGGCAGCCGGAGGTCGCGGCGTACCTAAAGACACAGCGGGAGATTCCGTTGACGACGCCCGATGCCGCGCTGTTCGCCCTGCAATGACGAAAGAGGTGAGACGGGATATCGATCGACATATCGATCAACGTATCGATCGACATAAGGGATCGGTTAGAATCGCGGGCGCACGGCGCGTTTCGCCTGCACTACCCAATTTCGCTTTCTGGAGAGCTTGATGCACAGGACGTCCACGACATTCGTGATGGTTGTCTCCGCGTGTGCAGTGATGATGACCATCGCCTGCACGCCAAAGGCGCCGAACGCGCCGGCGGCGACGACGCCCAATACCGTGACCGGTCCGGACGGATCGATTTTGAAGGTCACCGCACCGTCGCACGTTTCGCCGGCGGAGAACGAGTTGATGAATACGTTGACGCCGTCGCTGCAGATTCAGGCAGCGTCGGGACAGTACACGACCGACTCTTTCTCCTATCAGTTCGAACTGCAGAACGCGTCCGGTTCTCCGATCGCATCGCAGGTGACCGGCACCACGTGGACCTTGGGTGGCCTGGCGCTGTCGTCGACCTACCGCTGGCGGGCCCGCGCGGTGAAGGACGGCGAGTTCGGACCGTGGTCGGGCATCCGTACGTTCCGCACCCTGTCGTTGCCTGGATGCAACGGCGGCGTCTTGAACGATCCGAAGGCGTACTTCTTCTGGCTCATCAACCGCAAGCCTGGCGACTCGGCGAACGACTGGGTGGGGGTGATGTTGGCGACGGGCATTCCGGGCGGCTACGGTCCTGGCTTCAGACCGCCCCTGACTGGACTCCCGCACTACGGGATGACGCAGCAGATGGCGTCGAACGGCCAGCTTCGCGGCCGCCTGTGGCTGCCCACCGACACGCGCGACGGCCTCGGGTTCTATACGCGCACGGTCGACTTCCTCGAGAACGGCTCGGGCGGCCTCCGCTGGACCTGGAAGGAAGACAGCAGCGCCGGCGCATACGTGCCGCGCCCCTGCCCGCAATAGCCTAAGGCGTCGGAACATCGACGCACTGTGAAACGCCGGCCGCCCTTCAGCGGACAACACGCTGGAGGGCGGCAGAACCTTCCGCTCGACTCGCTGCCAGATTGAGGCGCTCGCCTCAGCCCGCCCTCGACAATCCCAAAACGCATCGGATCTGGAGTTCTGCCTTGGCCGATCGGGGCGGCGCGAACCCGCGGCCATCACCATCCCCATTTTTTGTTAGGGAGATATATGTTGATCATAAGTAATCGGTTAAAATCCCCGGGCACGGCGGGTCGCTCGCCTCCTTCTCCCTCTTCCGCACTTGGAGCTACTTGATGTACAGGACGTCCCCGACTTTCGTGATGGGTATTGCCGCATGTGCCTTGATGATGACCGCCGCCTGCAGTCCAAAGGCACCGAACGCGCCGGCGGCGACGACGCCCACGACCGTGACCGGTCCGGACGGATCGCTTCTGAAGGTCACCGCACCGTCGCACGTTTCGCCGGCAGAGAATGAGTTGATGAATACGTTGACGCCGTCGTTGCAGATTCAGGCGGCATCGGGACAGTACACGACCGATTCCTTCTCGTATCAGTTCGAACTGCAGAACGCCTCGGGAACCCCGATCGCCTCGCAGTTGACCGGAACGACGTGGACGGTCGGAGGCCTGGCGCTGTCGTCGACGTACCGGTGGCGGGCCCGCGCGGTGAAGGACGGCGAGTTCGGACCGTGGTCGGGGATTCGGTCGTTCCGCACGCTGTCGCTTCCTGGGTGCAGCGGCGGCGTCCTGGACGATCCGAAGGCGTATTTCTTCTACGTGATCAACCGTCGGGAGGGGGACTCGGCCAACGACTACAGGAGCGTGCTGTCGGCGAGTGGGATTCCCGCAGGCTTTGGTCCGGGCTTCAGACCGCCGCTGACCGGCATGCCCCACTACGGCATCACGCAGCAGATCGGCACGACCGGTCGTATTGCCGGGCGCCTATTCCTGCCCGCGTCCGGGAGAGACTCGCTCGGCTACTTCACCAAGCCGGTCACAGTCCTGGCCGACGGTGCAGGCGGCCTCGTCTGGGCCTGGATCGAGTTGGAGGGGGGCGACTACGAGCCGCGTCCCTGCCCGCAATAGCCTGACACGCGTCGAACGGTGGCGGCTCCCAGTTCGCACGGTGGGGGCCGCCGCACTCGCTCAGTTCCCGCCCGCTTCGATGCCCTTCAAACGAATGAGCGCACCGAGATTGCGGTAGTCACTCGACTCCGGCGCGCGCACGTGGGGAACGAACCCGTCGCTCGACTGCGCCGTCAGGAGATAGGCGTAGCTCTCGAGCCCCCGTTCGCCGGCGACCGGCACGTCAACGGTGACCGGCTGGTCCGGTTCGAGCTGGACGCTCACCGTGCCGCGTCCCATCGACAGACGCAGCGTGGTCCGGATCGGCGATTCGGCGGTGACGACCATACGCTCGAGCAGATTGACCGTTCGAATGAGAATCTCCGCCTTGCGGCCGCCGCCAATCCAGATCCCCGTCGGCTCGGGAGGGAAGGCGTTCTGATCGAGGAAATAGAGCAACATCCGCGGATCAGCTCCGTACGGGATGTGCGCGCGCAGCGGCTGGGCGAGCATCACCGGCAGGTCGTTGGCCATGGTGAGCTCCACCGGCAGCCGCCTCAGCGGACCGCGCTCGGTCGTCAGGAACGGGTACTTGGCGGCGGCGAACGGATTCATCAGGATCTTCGCGGTGAACAGTCCGCCGCCGACCCACGCGAGCACCGACGGCCAGACGCTCCGCATCGGCGGAAGCAGGAAGAACAGCGTTGGATAGGCGCTCAAGAGATAGCGATTTCCAGTGGGACCGCCGCCGCCGCTCCACGTGTACGGCATCAATAGGAGAAGCGCGACGGCCGTGCCGACGAACGCCGCGAACGTGAAGATGCGCCAGGGGTCCCTGCGCGACGGTGAGGCGAGCCACACGACAATTGCGAGCACGCCAGGGAAGAAGAACGGCACCATCCCGAAGTGCCGGCCCACGATGGCGTACTTGACGTTGGTCAGGAACCGGCCGGCGAGCTCGGGGCTCGTGAGCATGTCGCGCGCGGCCGACCCTTCGGTGCTGACCTGGCTCCCGCGCTCATCCCAGCCGCTGACGCCGCCATCGAAGGGAAAAGAGCCGTAGAAGGTTCTGCGGTCGCCTCCCTGGTAGTTCATCTCGCCGGTGACCGCCAGCGTGAGTCCGAACCCGACGGCGACCGCCGCCGCGAAGGTGCCCGCCACGGCCAGCCCGTGCCACCATCGGCGTGACACCCACGCGGCGAGCACGAGCGGAGCGATGAGGACGCCGTTCGTCGGCTTCGAGTACATCGCGAGCCCCAGCAGCACTGCGGCAACGACATCGGGCCAGGCGCCGGTCAGGCGCGCGGGCGACGATACGTACTTGAAGGTCCAGAGAAAATAGGCGGCGAAGACCAGGGAGACGTTGAGCAGTTCCGGCGTCAGGAATACGCCGTAGACCGGGAGCGCCGACACGCCGAGAAACGCCGTCGTGAAGAGCGCGGCGTTCAGGCTCGAGGTCTGCTCGGCCAGGAACAGGTATCCGCAGACGGCGAGGAGCGCGAGCAGGACGACGTGGAAGAAGAGCAGTCCGTTCAGTCCGAAGACACGGACGAACGGCGCTGCCACGACCGGGTACAGGAGCGCCTTGGCGAAGTACAGCCGGTCCGTTCGTCCACCCTCGAACCGATCGACGCGGAGGAACGGCGGGCTGGCCGTGGCCCGCACCCGCAGCTGCTTGCCCCGCTTGAGGAAGATCCCTTCAGGTCCGCGATGGAACAGTCCGGCAAATCGCTCGAGGTCGCGCGCCCCGAATGTCAGGTCGCGATCGAACGCGGCGCTGAGGGTGGCGGCCACGTAGGTGGCCTCGTCGCCCTTGATATCGCCCTGCAGCCCAGGCCCGGTTCGCGGGGTATCGACCGTGAGCGCGGCGGATGCGAGCAGCGCGAAGAGCACGATCCCGACGATCGCCGCGCCCTTGTGAGGAGAAGCGGGGGAGAGCGGCGGCCGCGATTCCGGGGACTCCGACATCGGATCGTTCAGGTGTGCTGGCACGTGGCAGGACGGCCCGATTATAGTCCTTCGTCGACGGGGGTCTGTGCATGTGGCGGCGGCGCCGCCCGGCGTCCGATTTCCGCGCCGCAGAGTGATATTGTGGTCAGATGGCCCGCCGCGCGCGGGCGCGGAGGACGAGGACGGAGATGACAACCCCGACGCTGGCGGACGTCAAGCAGTACTGGTCGACCCATGTGAACGACATCGAGGTGATTCAGGCACCGGTCGGGTCGGCCGAGTTCCTGAGCGAGATCGAGGCGTACCGCTACGAGAAGATGCCGTACCTCCGTCCGATCGCGACGTCGCCGACGTTTCGGGGCAAACGCGTGCTCGAAATCGGGTGCGGACCCGGCGTCGACTCCGTGCAGATCGCCACTGCCGGCGCCAAACTGACCGCCGTCGATCTCACGCCGCAGGCCGTGGCGCTCACGCGCCAGCACCTGTCGGTGCGCGGCCTCGAGGGGACCGTTCAGGAGGCCAACGCGGAGCAGTTGCCGTTCCCGGACGGGTCGTTCGACATCGTGTACTCGCACGGCGTGCTGCACCACACGGTCAACACGCAGAAGGCCATCGACGAGGTCCGCCGCGTCCTCGCGCCGGGCGGGCGCGCCATCATCATGCTGTATCACAGCCGATCCTGGTTCTGGTGGCTCTCGAAGGTCTCGCGCACGCCGGTCGAACACGCCGATGCCGACGCGCCGATCGTCCGGGCGTATTCGGTCGACGAGGTGCGGCAGCTCTTCCGAGCGTTCACCCGCGTCGAGGTGACGACGGAGCGGTTTCCGGTCGCGACGCGCAAGTTCAAGGGGCTGAAGGGCTGGGCGTTCAATCGCGTCTTCGTGCCGGTCTTCAATCTGCTGCCGGCGGCGATCACGCGCGGTCTGGGCTGGCACCTGATGATCTGGGCCGAGAAATAGCCGGGCCGCCTTTACCCGGTCCGTGAAACACGGTACAATCGGGCTTCGATGGCACAAGTCTATGCGCTGAAATACCTTACGAAGGCGGCGCTCAGCGCACCTCGTGATCTGGTCAACAGCGCCATCGCCAGTTTCACCCCGATCCGGCCCACCGTCGTCATCTTCCACTGCACGTTCGTCTGCGATGCCCGGTGCGAGATGTGCTCGAACTGGACGCGCGGGAACCGCAAGGAAGATCTGACGCTCGCCCAGATCGAGCAGACGTTCAGCTCGAGTCTCTGGAAGAACATCGAAAACGCGAACATCTCGGGCGGCGAGCCGACCACTCGCAACGATCTGGTCGACATCGCGCGCGTGATGACGGAGAAGTTCCCCCGGCTTCGCAAGCTCGGGGTGAACACGACCGGCCTGACCCCACATCGCGCGATCCCCATGCTGACGGAGATCGTGGAGATGACGGCGCGCAAGGGGATCATCTTCAGCGCCCGCGTGTCCATCGACGGCGTGGAGGACATGCACAACGAAGTGCGCCAGGTGAAGCGCGGCTTCGAGAAGGCCAACCAGACCATCCGGGCCATGCAGGCCCTGCAGCAGAAGCACAAGCACTTCAACTTCGGGATCTCGAGCACCATTTTCACCCGCAATCTCGACGACACCGAAAACATCCTGTCCTGGGCGCGCACCCAGAAGCTGGACATCGTGTTCAGCATGGTGCGGTTCACCGAGCCGATGCTCGGCAATACCGATCTGCAGGACAAGATCTCGCTGGTCGGACGCGACGAGGAGCAGATGCGGCAGTTCTTCCTGGAGCGTGTGCGCCAGGATCCGCTGCTCGATGGCCAGAACCTGGTCTACCTCCACTACGCGGACATGATCGCCAACGGGTACCACCGGCTGGTTCCGTGCCCCTTCCAGTCGCAGGGCATCATGCTGAACCCCAACGGCGACCTGTTCTTCTGCGAGCGGAGCAATGTCGTCGGCAACGTCCTCCAGGAGGACCCCGAGGCCATCTACTTCAAGCAGGCCAGCCAGGCGCATCGCCGGTACATCAAGGACGAGCAGTGCCCGACCTGCTTGAGTCCCTGTCAGATGAACGTCGCCGCCATCAAGCAGGTCACGCCGTACGTGCGGTTCCTCGCGCGCGCCGTGCGTGAGAAGCGAAAGGCGCATCGCCCGTTGCAGCCAGCCCCGGCGGCCGCCGACTAGCCGGACGCGTTGCCGGATGGCCGCCACTTTCTATCGCTGGTTCTCCGAACGACAGCGTGAGTTGACACGGTTCGGGCGCGGGCGCCGCGAGCGCACCGAGCGGTCGCGGCTCGGGCTGCTCATGCGCCATGCGGTCCCGCCGGGCGACTTCCTCGAGATCGGACCGGGCCACGGCACCCTGGCCGAGCGCGCCGTCGCCGCGACGTGGCGCTACCGCGCCATGGAGGCGAGCCCGGTGCTCATCGACGAGCTGCGCCGCAAGGGCCTCGAGGTGGTTCAGGGCTACGCGCCGCCGATCCTCGCGATGGACGCCAGCACCGACGTGCTCTACGCCGATCAGGTGCTCGAGCACATGTCGGGCATCGATGCGGCCCGCGAGTTCGTCGCCGAGGCGTGGCGCGTGCTCCGCCCCGGAGGCATCTTCTTCGCGGTGGTGCCCGACTACCTGACGGAGCGCGGCTTCTTCTGGGACGTCGACTACACGCACAATTTCGTGACGACGGAGCGGCGCGTGAAGCAGCTGCTCTACGACGGCGGCTTCGATCTGCGCACGGTCGTCCGTAGCATCGGCGCCGCAACCGGCGTCCGGCGCGACCTGCTCGCGGCCGGCAAGCTGTTCACCGGCATCCCCGGCCTGGACACCCTCTCGCGCTACGCTGGCGCCGAGTCCCTCCTCTTCCGAGTCCGGAAGAACCTGTTCGAGACGCTCGAGTTCGTCGCGCAGAAACCTGACCGGTGATCCGAAGGATCGGCCGATCGATCTGGGCGCGCGCGGCAGTGACCATGGCGGTCCTGCTCGTGTTGCTCAGCCGTGTGGATCTGCGCGACACGCTGGGCGCGTTGCGACGTCTGGACCTTGGCCTCGCCGCGCTCGTCGCCGTGCTGCTCGTAGTCGATCGGGGGATCATGATCTGGCGCTGGGTGATCCTCCTGCGGGCACGTGAGGTTCCGGTGAGCGTTTCAGCCGCGGCGCGGATCTTCCTGGTCAGCTCGTTCGTCGGCGCGTCGACGGCGCTCGCCGGCGACGCGGCGCGCGCCTACTCCCTGTCGCGTCACACCCACGGGAGCGAAGCGGTCGCGTCGGTCGCCGTCGATCGCATGCTCGGCATGCTCGGGATCGTGGCGGTCGGCCTGCTGGGCCTCGCCGCGGCCGGTGCCAGCCTGCGCGGGGAGTCCGGTCTCAGCTTCGTGGTCACCGCGGCGGTGCTCAGCGTGATGGCCGTGGCGGCCCTGTCGGCCGATCAATGGATGCACTACGCCGTTCCCGGACGCTTTCACGACGCGACACTCGGGCGGCGTGTGTTGACCATGGCGTCGGCGCTCGGAGCCTACCGCGGGCACCGGGCGGCCCTCGCCGGAGTCATGGCGCTGTCGACACTCGTGCAGCTCGTGCGGATCCTGCAGGCGTATCTGCTCGGGCTCGCGATCGGCATCGTGGTGCCGTTTTCGTACTACCTGTTGTTCATGCCGGCGGGCCTGGTCGCGCTGATGCTGCCGATCTCGATCGCGGGCTTCGGCGCGCCGCAAGGGCTGATCGTGTGGCTCCTGCAGCCGCGCGGCGTTCCGGTTCCAGACGCGCTCGCGCTGTCCACGCTGATCGTGCTCAGTGGGCTCGCGGCGAACCTGCCGGGAGCGCTGTTGGTGCTGCTCGGACGACGCCGGGCGTGACGCGTCGACGGTCTCAGCGTGACGAACGCCGAGGCGCACGTTTGCCGGCCTGGCGCGTGCGGCGGGGTTCCAGCACGATGATCGCCCGGTGCTCGACGGCGAGGGCGGAGGAGCGCCGCGTCCGTTGAAGGATGTCGAGGATGGCCTGAAGCGCTTCCCGCTCGTCGGCGCTGACGCCGCGTGACTCGAGAGCGTCGCGCACGTCCAGTTCGAGCTGCGCCGCCGATTGGACGCTGCTGAGCGAAATCAGCGCTCGCCCGTTCCCGAGGGGCACGAGCTCCACGCCCGGCAAACGCTCGAGCGCCTTCACCGGTTTGACGACGATGACCGCGCGGCGGCCATATTCGGCGACCTCCGCAGATTGGCTCGACTGCACCTTGCCTCGCCGGTTCCGCTCGACCAGGGCGACGATCGCGCGCCCCAAGTCCGCGTCGACACTTTCGAGCCGACGGAGAATGTCTTCCGGCAGCCGGATCGTGACGGCGCGTGCCGTGCGCCCGTACTTCTTGGGCCGGCCCGGTCCGAGGCGTGGTGTCTTCATCGATTCGCAACAGTGTAGCGGATCGCCCGCACCGCTCGGTGGCGATCGCATCCGGCCTCGCCACGAACCGATCGCACCGCAGAGATCGATCGCGGTGGTGCGATTCGAGCGCAGAGGCCACGAGGGCAGCCCCTCTCGTGCCTCCGGTCGGCGCGTCGACGCGTTGTATGATCGGCCGATCATGAAACGGGACGACGCAGCGTGACACGCCGCGTATGGACGGCCGCCCTGGCCGTCGTGGCCGGCCTCATCATCGTCTCCGTCTGGACGGGGCGCACGCCGCTCGAACACGAGCTGCTCACGGCGGTCTATAGCCCCAGCTTCACACCCGTCCCGCCGAAGGCGTCGGTGGCGTCGACCATCGTCCGCATCAGGGAGAACCTGGCCTCTCCGGCGGGACACGCGTTCTCGCTGCGCCTGCTGCCCGATCAGTCCGCGGCGCTGTGGTTGATGCTGACGGTCATGCTGGTGGTGGCCGCCGACTACTCGCGCGTGCGCGCGTCGCGCAACCTCGATCTGCTCCTCGCATT
>JBFXAT010000094.1:0-11509 GCA_050183995.1 Vicinamibacterales bacterium | reverse complement strand
ACTCCTCGATGTACTGGATTTCGAGGGCGCCCTGCTCCAGCTCGTACTGTGTGATGTGGTAGTCCACTTGAGAGGAAAAATTCTACCGTAAGAGCGAACGGAACTCAGCAACCTCGAGGCAGGTGGGGCCGGCGCGTCCGGCAGACAGTCTCGAGCCGGAGATCAGCGCCCTGGTGCCCTGGTGCCCTGGCGACCTGGCGACCTGGCGACCTGGCGACCTGGCGACCTGGCGACCTGGCGAAGAGCATGCATCGGGCGGCCGGGTGCGCCTGACCCGTTCGCGCCCGCTGCGCGTCGCCGCCGCCTGTTTCGTCTGCGCCCTTCTCGGCTCGCCCTGGACGTGCGAGGCGCAGCCATCCACGCAGCCATCTACGATTTCCGCCGTCCTGACCTTCCTGGTCACCAGCGAGTCGGTCGACACCGGCAATCCCGAGCGGGACCGGTCTGCCGCCCTCGCAACGAGCGCCACGATCTCGCGAGCGCTGCTGACCACGCTCGCGACCCTTCCGGTGACCTCCACGTCCGGCGCATTTCAGTACCGCCTGAACCCGGACATCGGGACCGTCGAACGGGCGACACGCAACTTCGGACCGCTGTTCGTCCAGCGCGCCCTTACCGTCGGCAGCGGCACGGCCGGGATCGGACTCAGCTATCAACACCTGCGCCTGACCGCCCTCGACGGACGCAACCTCCGCAACGGAACGCTCGTCACGACCGCGAACCGGTTCACCGACGAAGCGGATCCGTTCGACCTCGATCAGCTGACGCTGAACATCGACGCCGACATCGCGACGCTCTACGGAAACGTCGGGCTCGGCAATCGCGTCGAGATCGGCGCGGCCGCCCCGCTGGTTTCGCTGCGCATCGACGGGACGCGGGTCAACACCTACCGGGGACGGACGTTCACGCAGGCGCGAGCCAGCGGTCAGGTCTTCGGGCTCGCCGACGTGCTCACGCGCGCGAAGGTGACGATCTTCGAGGAGGCAGGCGCCAGCCTCGCCGGGGCAGTCGACCTGCGCCTTCCGACGGGCCGTCGGGAGGATCTGCTCGGGGCGGGCAAGGCATCGACGCGCATCACGGCGATCGGGTCCCTGGAAGGCGAGCAGCTCTCCGGACACGCCAACCTCGGCGTCGCCCTCGGCGGCCTCGCAGACGAGGTGATCTACGGCGCCGCACTGACCGGGCAGGCGAACGAACGGGTCACCATGAACCTCGAGATCCTCGGCCGATGGATCGACACGCCAGGATCGGTCCGGACCGTCTCCGCCCCTCACGCGACGCTCTCAGGGATCGAAACCCTTCGGCTGGTGCCCGGCACGGACAGGCTACAGACGCTGACGCTGACGCCAGGGGTGAAGTGGAATCTGGGAGATACGTGGGTGCTGGTCGCGCACGTCGGCATGCCGCTCATGCGCGGCGGTCTTCGTGCCCCGCTGCTGCCGTTCATCGGCCTCGACTATTCCATCGGCCGCTGACGTCCGCCCCTACTGTTCCGCTCGAGCCGTGTCGATGTGCCACGACCCTTCGCCAGTCTTGCGCATCGTGAACCGCCAGACGCGGGGCTCGTCACGCGGCTCTCGACTGCCGATCTTCGGGACGTACCGCGCGGAGCCGCGACACACGGCAAGACCCGACATTCCGCGGACCTGGATCTCGCAATCGGCGAAGGTCAAACGCTGTCGCTCCAAACCGTCGAACGCACGCTGCAACGCCACTTCGTCCACGCCGGGCCACACCGCACGCGCAGACCGCGCATCGAGCTCTTCGTACGCGCGGCGGAACTGCTGGAGCAGACGTCGGACCAGCTCCTCGTCGGCCACCGGCGCGATCGCGGCAGGACTCCTCGCCGGGGCCGGCACGGTCGCCAGCATCGTCGCTATCGGTTGCGGTGCGAGGGCGCCGGGGAGGGTGATGCCGGCCGTCGGCTCGAGCCTCGCACGCTGTTCGCCGGCCCGATCGTCGTATTCGCGAGCCGGCCCGGGAGGGCGGGGCTGCACGGATGCCTCCTCGCGGCCTGCGGCCGGCTGCTGCGCCTCAGGCCGAGCCGATGACTCGGGCTGCGGTGCCGAGTCGAGCCGAGGCGCAGGACGAGGCGGCGGCGCCGAGCCGTCGGGAGCGGAGGGCGATGCCGCGGCCGCACCGGCGCTCGCCTGCACGCGCGACACGAGCGGCGCGTCATCCGAGGGCGGTGCTGGCGGCCAGACCTGCACGAGTACGGGCCGGCGCTCCGGAGCCCTCACATCAAGTGCCGGGAAGTACAGTTCGCGCCCCCGCAACCGATCGCCGGCCGCCGATGGGGACGCCACCGGCAGGCCTGCCGCCGCCGGCAGCACCAGATCGTGGGCCACCATCTGTACCGCCGTCCGCGGCCTCGACTGCGGGGCATCCAGCAAGCGCGCGCCGAGCATCGACGCCACGAACACCACCGTCGCGGCCACCGCCGCGCCCGCCCGCCGCGCTCCGGCAGTCCGAAGCGACGCGGCGTCGAGCTCGACCGAAAGAGCGAGGATCTCGGGATGCTCCGGATCGAGCTCCCGGATCTCGTTGACGATCATCGCCGCCTCGGCGATGCGCCGGCGCGCGATCTCATTCCTCGCCTGCCCGGCGCGCCTGGCGATCCGCCGCAGCCGAGCCCGCTGTTCGAACCGCGCCCAACCTGATGGCTGGAGCTGCAGGGAGCTGATCTCGGGCTGCAGGTTCACAGGCGGCAGCGGACTGGTGTGCGGCCGCCGATCCCGATTCGGGCCCGTCCCCTCGGCGCCGTGCCGCGCCACAGCCCCGCCTTCGCCGGAGAACGCACCGGCGGGAGCGGAGGTGGCGTCTACGCCCTCCTTCAGAGCTTGCGCGGCAAGACAGCCAGGGTCCAGAGCCAGGGCGGCGTCGACGTGTGCGAGGGCCGATCGATGGTCGCCCGCATCGAGCGCGGCGCGGGCCTGGTTCAGATGACGACGGAGGACCTCCCGCCGAGCTCGAGCGTCCACGACGCTGCGGCGTGCAAGATCAATTCCGAAGAGAAGAGCTCTCAGCCCTGCCGCTGTTCGATCTTCGCCCAGGCGTCTCGCAGGGAAACCGTGCGATTGAACACGAGCGATCCGGGCCCCGAGTCAGGATCCAGACAGAAGTAGCCCAATCGTTCGAATTGAAACTTGTCACCCGGCTTACACGCCGACACACTCGGCTCGGCCTTGCAGCTGCGCAGCAGCTCGAGAGAGCCGGGGTTCAAGTGGTCGAGGAACGTACCTCCCTCCGACGTCCGCTCGGGATCCTCGACCGAGAAGAGGCGATCGTAGAGGCGCACCTCGACGTCGAGCGCGTGCGGCACGGAGACCCAGTGCAGCGTCGCTTTGACGCGGCGCCCGTCCGGGGCGTCGCCGCCGCGCGTCGCGGGGTCGTACGTGCAGTGCAACTCGACGACGTTGCCCTCATCGTCCTTCACGACACCCGTACACGTGATGAAATAGGCGCAGCGGAGACGCACCTCCCGGCCCGGCGAGAGACGGAAGAACTTCTTCGGAGGATCCTCGCGGAAGTCGTCGCGCTCGATGTAGAGCTCGCGAGAGAACGGCACCTTGCGGGTACCGGCCGATGGATCCTCGGGGTTGTTGATCACGTCGACATGCTCGACCTGACCCTCCGGATAGTTGGTGACGACCACCTTGATCGGATTGAGCACCGCCATCACGCGCGGGGCGCGGCGGTTCAGGTCTTCGCGGATGCTGTGCTCCAGCTGCGCGACGTCGATGACGTTCTCCTTCTTCGCGAGTCCGATGCGCGCGCAGAAGTCGCGGATCGACTCCGGCGTGTATCCCCTCCTGCGGAGTCCGCTGATCGTCGGCATCCGGGGATCGTCCCAGCCGGAAACCTTTCCGAGCTGCACGAGCTGCAGCAGCTTGCGCTTGCTCATGACCGTGTAGTTCAGATTGAGCCGCGCGAACTCGATCTGACGGGGTCGATCGCCTTCAATCAGGTTCTCGACGCACCAGTCGTACAGCGGCCGGTGATCCTCGAACTCGAGCGTGCAGAGGGAGTGCGTGATCCGCTCGAGCGCGTCCGACAGCGGGTGCGCGAAGTCGTACATCGGATAGATGCACCAGGCATCACCCGTCCGGTGGTGTGTCGCGCGGCGAATCCGGTACAGCGTGGGGTCGCGCATGTTGAGATTCGGCGACCCCATGTCGATCTTCGCGCGCAGGACGCAGGCGCCGTCCGGGAACTCGCCGGCGCGCATGCGCGCGAACAGGTCGAGACTCTCCTCGACAGGGCGATCGCGGAAGGGGCTGTTCCGGCCCGGTTCGGTCAGCGTGCCCCGATATTGCCGGATCTGGTCGGCCGAGAGCTGATCCACGTACGCCTTGCCCCGCCTGATCAGCTCGACAGCGAACCCATAGAGCCGCTCGAAATAATCCGAGGCGTAGTACATGGCGTCCCAGGTGAAGCCGAGCCACGCCACGTCTTCCTTGATCGAATCGACGTATTCGACGTCTTCCTTCGCCGGATTCGTGTCGTCGAAGCGCAGGTTGCACGTGCCTCCGCGCTCGGCCGCGACACCGAAGTTGAGGCAGATCGACTTCGCATGCCCGATGTGCAGATAGCCGTTCGGCTCCGGAGGAAACCGTGTGACCAACCGGCCGTGGTTCTTCCCGGCCGCCAGGTCCTCGTCGACGATCGCGCGGATGAAATCGACTGGCGAGGATGCGGAAGTCTGTGTACTGCCTTCGGATGGAGCCATGTCTGAATGACATTCTACTAGGGGACCAGTCACGACATCGTACGATGCACCCGGCGGACGCGACGCCCTCCCCTCAAGAAACTGCAATGACCCAGACCGTCCGCCTGCCTCGACTGGGCGGAACCCGCCAGGACGGCCTGAAACCAGATGCGCCCGGCAGGCGTCCTTCGGATCGCCGATATGCATCTGCACGCTGAAACCTGGGTGGCCGTGCCACGCCGCGAGGTCTTTCCCTTCTTCGCGGACGCGGCCAACCTGCAACGCCTGACACCGCCGTGGCTCCACTTCACGATCCGGTCGCCGCAGCCAATCCCGATGCGTGCAGGCACGCGCATCGAATACCGTATCCGCGTGCGGGGCCTGCCAATGCGCTGGCTCAGCGAAATCTCGGGCTACGACCCGCCGGACGCCTTCGTGGATACGCAGATCCGCGGACCCTATCGCCGCTGGGTGCACACGCACCGCTTCATCGAGGACCGCGGCGGCACCCTCATCGTCGACGACGTCGAGTTCGAGGTGCCGGGATGGCGCGTCGGAGAGGCGCTGGTCGTGCCCGACCTTCGGCGAATCTTCACGTTCCGGCACAACGCGCTCCTGAGCGCCTTCTCGGAGCAGACCCCGTGGCCGCCGCCCCGCATCACTATCGGCCGGCGGGCTCGAGCGACGTCCGCTGGTATCGTTGCGCGATGACCTTCACCACGCTCATCGATACTGAAGCGCTCGCCTCGCTGCTGCCCGATCCGCGGGTCGTGGTGGTCGACTGCAGGTTCGACCTGGCCGATCCCGCGGCCGGAGAACGCGCATACGCGGCTGGGCATATTCCCGGCGCGGTATACGCACACCTCGATCGCGATCTGTCTGGTGCGCGAACGGCGACGACCGGACGCCATCCGTTGCCTGCGCCGGATGTGCTGCTGGAGACGCTTCGGCGCCTCGGCATCGGACCGGCATCCCAGGTCATCGTGTACGACCAGGACTCGGGCGGCTTCGCGAGCCGGCTCTGGTGGCTGCTCAAGTGGATGGGCCACCCGGCAGTCGCGGTGCTCGACGGCGGGTGGACACAGTGGGTGCGTGAGGGACGCGCCACTCGCACGGGTCACGAGACACGCGAACGCGGTGCGTTCGACGGGCGCCCGGCGCAGGATCACCTTGCGTCGGCCGCGGAGGTCGCCGCGGTGTCCGGGAAAGCGGGCTGGCTGGTCGTCGACGCACGAGCGCCGGAACGCTACAGGGGCGAGGTCGAACCGATCGATCTCGTGGCCGGGCACATCCCGGGCGCGGTCAACCGCCCGTTCGTGCACAACCTGCGCGACGGCCGCTTCCTGCCGCGCGACGAGCTGCGTGCGGCGTTCTCGAAACTGATGGGCGAGACGAGGCCGGAACACGTCGTCTCGTATTGCGGGTCCGGCGTCACCGCCTGTCAGAACCTGCTGGCGATGGAACACGCAGGTCTGACAGGCGGCAAGCTTTACGCGGGCTCGTGGAGCGAATGGGTCTCCGATCCGACGAGACCCGTCGAGCGCGGGTGAACCGCCACCCGTTCGGGTCGCGTCAGTGCACCCAGGCCACGCTTCCGGTTCGCGTCTCCGACTGGCGCATCTGCCACTCGGAAGCGAGGATCGTATAGAGCACCTGATCCACGCACCCTTCGTCGCAGATGAGCGCGTTGCGCAGGATAGCCGCCGGCACGGCGCCGACGGTACGCAGCGCGCCGGCTCCACGGCCGTTCGAGGCAGCGGCACGAGCCTCGAGACGCCGCAGGCCGAGCTCCTCGAACGCGAAGTTGATCAACAGCGGCGCACCGCGCCGGAAGACGCCGGCGCCCCAGTACGGCGCTCCGATCGCGAACCCCCACTCGCCCGTCCCCGTCGCATCTCCGAATTGATGCTCGGACGCCAGCGCGGACGGCGTGTGTCGAACCTGGAAGATGCCGACGGCGGAGGAGCTCCCTTCGAGCGTCACCGCGAAGCAGGCGCCCTGTCCGGCGGCACGCAACCGCTGTGATGCGGCGATGAACCGTTCGAACCCGTCGACAGTACCGGGCGGCGGCGAGATGAACCGCGTCACCTCCGGCGCACGCAACAACGACCACAGACGCGGAGCATCGCTGGCGTCGACTTCCCTCAGGACGACACCTCCGGCGCGCAGGACGGGCGGCGTCGTTCGCCACGCCTCCGTGGCATTGGCACCCGACAGCCCTGCGGATCCGGTGTGCAGCGAAGCCCCGACCACAATGTTCTTCTCCATGGAATCCTACCTGCCGTAGGCGACGGCTCGTCCGGACGATCCCGGCTTCCACACGACCTGCTCGACATCCGCGCCCGTACCCCAGACGATGTTGTCGGAGCTCGCCGTACCCCACACGATGTTCTCGTAGCCCGCAGTGCCCCACACGATGTTGTCCGCGGACGCGGTGCCCCACACGATGTTGCTGCCGCTCGGATCCGCGGTGCCCCAGACGATGTTCTCGGAGCCCGCCGTCCCCCAGACGATGTTGTCGTTGGAAGCCGTACCCCAGACGATGTTCTCGGCTTCGCTGGCGGTACCCCAGACGATGTTGTCGTAGGGGCTTGCGGTGCCCCAGACGATGTTGTCCGCGGACGCGGTGCCCCAGATGACCTGAGTGCAGTTGGCGCCGCCGCAGTCGGTACCCCAAACGATGTTGTCGTAGCTGGCGGTGCCCCAGACGATGTTCTCGGAGCCCGCGGTGCCCCACACGATGTTGTCCGCGGACGCGGTCCCCCAGACGATGTTGTCCGCCGAGGCCGTCCCCCACACGATGTTGTCGTTGCTGGCGGTGCCCCAGACGATGTTCGAGCCGTTGGCGTCGGCGGTGCTCCAGACGATGTTCGTGCACTGGTCGCACTGCGTGCCCCACACGATGTTCTGCGCGTCGCTCGCGGCCGTGCCCCAGACGATGTTCTCCGCCCACGCGCTCGCGAGCGGACTGATGTAGCCGCCCGTCAACCGGTAGTTGCCCCAGATGATGTGCTGGCTCCAGGTCGTGTGGACCGGCATCGTCCGGTTCGGTTCGTTCGAGGCGTAGAACTCGGACAGGCGAACCGCCCCGAGGGCGTTCATGAATCCCGCGCCCTGCTGGAGCAGGTTGTAGCTGTCGTCGACCCGAGCCGTGTACTGGAGGATGGCCTTGACCAGATTTGGCGTGAGCTGAGGGTTGGCCTCGAGCATCAAGGCGACGGCGCCGGCGACCTGCGGAGCCGCCATGCTCGTGCCGCTCAGGCTCAAGTACGGCGGAGAGGCGAGGCCGCTCTGGCCCCCGACGAGGAGCTCCGGATGTTCAATGGCGAGCGAACTTCCCGGGGCCGCGAGCGAGATGATGCCGTGGCCAGGCGCGACGAGGTCCGGCTTCGCGAGGTAGTCGCCCCGGGTTGGACCGAGCGAGCTGAAGCTCGCTATGGTGTCGTCGTAGGTCCCGACCGTGCCGCCGGTGCTGGAGGCGCCGACCGTGAGCACCCAGGGCGCGTTGCCCGGCGCGACGATGCCGCCGTATTGCTGCTCGCCCTCGGTGTTCCTGCCAAGATTTCCTGCCGCGGCGACCACGACGATGCCGCGGTCGGTCAGCCGCTTCGCGGCCAGGGTGAGCGGATCGAGCCAGTACGACTGCGTGACCGCCGCGCCGACCGAGAGATTGACGACGCGAATGTTGTAGTCGGCGCCGTTGTCTTCGATCCAGTCGAGCGCGGCGAGAACGGTGCTGATCGTGCCGCGGCCCTGCCCGTCGAGAACCTTCAGCGCAACCAGCGACGCGTCGGGCGCGATGCCGGCGTGGCGCCCGTTCGAGTCGTAGCCGTTACCGAGGATGATCCCCGCCACGTGGGAGCCGTGGCCGTGGTCGTCGTACGGGAGCGTCTGTCCGTTCACGAAGTCGACGAACTTCGTGACGCGCTGGTTGCCGTACGGATAACCCGACGGGTTCTGCGCCGTCAGATCGTCGTGCCACGTCGCGACACCGGAATCGATGACAGCGACGCCCACCCCGGCGCCCGTGTACCCGAGCGACTGCTGCACGACGTTGGCCGCGGTGGCGCGCGTCGACAGGAAGTCTGCCGCCCAGACCGGCCGATCCTGGTGGGCCGTCGACACCTGCGGGAGGGTCTCGAGCGCTTCGAGCTGCGAGTCGGGCAGGTCGAGGACGTAGCCGTCGATCAGCCGCAGCTTTCTCCCGCGAACGAACCGCTGCAGGTTCGGCGGCAGCGTCGCCCCCGGCTTGAGCGTGACGACGACCTGCGTGGAGCGCGAGGCGCCGACCCTCGCGCGGCGGCTCAACTCGGGATCGAGCTTGCGGAACCGCTGAGCGGGCGCGGCCAATACCGTCGACGCCCAGAGCAGAACGAGAATGATGGCCACCATCCACGGCGGCAGGCCCCAGACGACTTTCCGACGCCGGGGTGAGAGCTCCGAGACGATGGACTTTGAAAAAGTGCGTAGTGTCATGGCATCTCCTGGTTGAGCAAGGCCGGGACCAGATGAGCTACTCGCGAGATATCTGGCGGAGCGAAAGGGACTTAGACGAAGGGCGAGGATAAACGATGCTCGCGGGGGCGGGCGTCTCGTGTGCCGTTTGGGCACAAGCGGCCGGAGGCCGCGTCACGAAATCGTCAGCGAACGAACGAATTTCGCGTGCAAGCGCGTGCAGGCTTCGCGCGAACGCGCCGCGCGTGTGTTCGAGTGACGGGCGATGAACACGTCTGCAATTGGAATCACGTAATCGTGAGCCGAATCGTGAGGTCGCGGGCAGGAGGGCCCGAGCCGGCGTCCATGTGCGGGTTGAAGGTGCACGCCCGGGTCGCGACTACCCTCCGCAGCGCGTCGATGTAGTCGAGGGCGACGAGGAGAACCAGCGCCTCACGCGCGCAGTCAGGAGACGCGCCTATCGCGTTCGCGGGCGCCGGCTGTCGTCGGCCGGCGGCAGCCCCGGTTTTCGAGCCGACGCCACCAGCACCGTGAACGGATCCCCGGCCTTGCGCGCCCCGACGGCTACCTTTACCTCTTCGAGTCCGGCGTCGACGAGCATGCGCTTCAGCTCTCCGTCGTTGAAGCCGAGCGTGCGGTCGCCGAGCTTGGAGCGGACCCACTCCTCGCGATGCTCGCGCAGGTCGAGGATCAACACGCGCCCGCCGGGCACCGTGATGCGCGCCGCTTCCGCGACCGCGCGGGCAGGCTGCTCCGCGTGGTGCAGCGCCTGCGACAGGAGCGCGACGTCGACCGACGCGTCCTTGATGGGCAGCTTCTCCAACTCGCCGCGCTTCCAGCTGACGTTGGTCACGTGACGCCGCCTTGCCAGCGCCCGTGCGCGATCCAGCACGGCATCCGATCGGTCGACCGCGATCACCTGCAACGCCCAGCGTCCCGCTTCGATGGTGAGATAACCCTCCCCGCAGCCAAGGTCGGCCACGCGCAGCGGCGGCAGCAGCATGCCCAGCGCACGCGACCAGGCGGCCCAACTGCGGCCTGGAACCAGCTGGCGCGCGTCGCGGGTGTCGGCGCCCCCGTGAGTATCGAAGTTCTCCTTGCGCAGGCGAAGGACCTCCTGCAATCGCGCCTCGTCCGCACGGACCGACGCTTCAGCGGCCGCACTGTCGAACTGCTCTTGGAGCGCGCTCCACAGCGACTGGCTCAGATCCCCGTCCGGCGTCTCGGGTACACGATAGAAGGTGAACCCGGCGTCCTTCTCCTCCACCACCAGACCTGCGTCCTTCAGCAGCCCGAGGTGGCGGGACACGCCGGACTGGGCCAGTCCGAGGATGCCGGTCAACTCCGTCACGTTCAGCCGTTCGCGGCGCAGGACGCGAAGCAGGCGCAGGCGGGCCTCGTCGCCAAGGAGCCGATAGAGGGAGGACGCCTGTTTCATATCCATGAATCTACATTGATGATTGCACATAGCCACGCGGGCGTGGCCCGCGTCATGCAGCCGCACCACCACGGACGGAGCCGGAGCACCTAGCTCCGCGTCCAACATGAATATGCGGATCGTCTTTCTCCTGATGGCGGCGGTCGCCGCGGCGGCGCCGGTCCTGGGGCAGCCGCCGTCACCGGCAGCCGACGCGACGTCCCGGCACCAGCCGGAAACGACGTCGGCCGACCGGCCGGGGGCGACCCCCTCAGGGTCGCCCGTGTCGCTCGATCGCATCCGCGAAGGGCTGCGGAACGCTCCGGAACGGCCGCTGCTCGATTACCTCCAGCACACACCGGACTTCACCGTCCAGGTGGAGGAGCAGGCGCGGCTGGACGCCATCCTGTCGAAGCTCGATTTTTCGGCCGGTCCGGTGCCGGCAGGTGGACTCTACGCGTACGAGCAGCAACGCCGGCTCTTCGACCCGGTGAGCCAGCCGTTGATGCAGCCGTACGCCGCGTTCAACGGCAGCCAGCTCGTCACCATCGCACTGCAGAACCTGATCTTCAAGTATCTGGGCGGCCGCGTGCTCGACGCCGTTTCGGCGGCGGAGCGGGCGCGCCTGAACGCCGGAGCGCGGGAAGAAGTGGATCGGGCGATCGCGGCTTACTGCGCCGCGCACCCCAATCGGGAATCGATCCAGCTCTGCACCAAGGATGCCGAACGCTGACGTCCCGGTATTTGCACGTGAGCGGAGGTGCCATGATGCCTCGACATCGCCTGCTCACGCCAATCACCGTCGTTCTCGCCATCCTCGTCACGGCCGGTCCGGCCGGGGCGCAGTACTTCGGACAGAACAAGGTCCACTACAAGTCGTTTGATTTCAAGGTTCTTCAGACCGAGCACTTCTACATCTACTACTACGA
>JBFXAT010000093.1:0-11937 GCA_050183995.1 Vicinamibacterales bacterium | reverse complement strand
GGATGCCCGTCGGCGATCGGATGTCCGGGTCGCCGTCTGCGTCGGACGGATCTCCCGCCGATGCGATTGCGCTGGTGATCGCCCCGTCGATGGGCTTCGGGACCGGCCACCACGCCACGACCCGCCTGTGCCTGGCCGCGCTGCAGACAATCCCGCTCGAAGGGCGACAGGTGCTGGATGTCGGCACCGGCTCGGGCGTGTTGGCGATCGCGGCGCGGATGCTCGGCGCGGCCGACGTGCTCGGCATCGACGTCGACCCCGACGCGATCGTGTCGGCTCGCGAGAACCTGGAGCTCAATCCGTCGGTGACGCGCGTCGGCTTCGACGTCGCGGATCTCCAAGACCACGACCTGCACGGTAGCGACGTCGTGTTGGCGAACCTGACGGGGGCGACACTCGTCCAGCACGCGCGTACGCTGTCCAGCCAGGTGAAGCGCGGAGGCGTCCTAATCGTGAGCGGCCTGCTGGACGAGGAGCGCGATTCCGTCCTCGACGCCTTTGGAGAGTATTCGCTCTTCTGGTCGCAGAGCGAGACCGGGTGGACCGGCCTCGCCCTGTCGGCCGACTAAGGTCGTTTCAACAGGCACGGTCATGCCGCACCATCTCAGCCAGGCCGTCCGCTTCGTCTCCGCTCTGCTCGTGTGTGTGGCCGTGTTGCCCGGGGCCGGTCCTGCAGCGCCGTCGGCGCAGCAGACGCCGCGGGGCACGCCGTCACGCGAGACACCGCCGCGCGACACACCGCCACGCAACACCCCGGCGTCGGCGTCCACGCAGACCGCTGACGCAACCGCGCGTCTGACCGGCCGTGTCTTGGCCGCCGATACGGGCCGGCCGTTGAGCCGCGCTCGCGTCTTCGTGACCGGCAACGCGCTGCCGGGCGGCCGAGGGGCGCTGACTGCCGAGGACGGCAGCTTCGAACTGACCGACCTTCCCGAGGGGCGATACACGGTCTCGGCCGGCAAGGCCGGGTTCATCACGCTCGCCTACGGCCAACGACGTCCGTTTCAACCAGGCACTCCCCTCCAGATCCAGGCGGGTGAGCATCTTTCGGGCATCGAGATCCGGGTGCCGCGCGGGAGCGTCATCGCGGGACAGATCTTCGACGAGACGGGAGAACCGCTTCCCGGCGCCATCATCCGTGTGCTCAGGCAGGATCTTGCGCAGGGCGCGCCGCGGCTCGTGCCTGCCGGCGCCGGCCAGACCGACGATCGCGGATCGTACCGGGTCTGGGGCCTGAACCCCGGCGACTACTACGTCAGCGCAATCGCACCGCCTCCCGGCGTGGGGAGACGGGGCGGTGACTCGAATCGTCCGTTCATTCAGGCGTTCGCCGGCCGTGGATTCATCGCGGCCCCGGCGCACCCGGCGGCGGGTGGCGAAGTGGAGCCGGTCGGATACGCGCCGACCTTCTACCCGGGAGTCGGCTCGGCGGCGGACGCGCGGGCCGTGTCGCTTGGCCTGGGCACGGAGGCCGCCGGCGTCGACTTCAGCATTCTCCTCGTCCACACGGCCCGGGTGTCCGGCCGCGTCGTGCGTGCTGACGGCACGGGTGCGACCGGCGGCAACATCGCGCTCGCAGCCGATTCGATCGCCTCGGGAGCACGCAGCGGCTTCGGCAGCGTGTACTCGTCGCGAGTCGACGGGAATGGCGACTTCACGGTGAGCGGCGTTCCTCCCGGGCGCTATCTGCTTCGAGCCCGCGCGGAGTCCGGCAGCGAGCCGCAGTTCGCCGTTCAGCCCTTGACGGTTGCCGGCGACGATCTCAGCGACCTGACGGTCGTCCTCGCCAGAGCCGCCACAGTCGACGGGCGCGTGAGCTTCCGCGTCGACGCCTCACAGCAGCCGCCGGACCCGCGGCAGGTCCGCGTCATCGCCCCATCCCTCGACGGGGATCTGCCGGGAGCCGGCCAGGCCGCACGGGTGGACCAGTCCGGCGCGTTCACGATGTCCGGCGTGCAGCCGGGCCGGCACCTGATCCGCGCCCAGGGCGCGCCGCGCGGCTGGACGCTGGAAGCGGTGCTCGTCCGCGGCCGCGACGTGATCGACCAACCGCTGGACATCGGCAGCGGAGAAGCGCTGACCGATGTGAGTCTGGTGTTCACCGATCGCCTGACGGAGCTCAGCGGAACCATTGCCGACGATCGCGGCGCGGCGGTGACCGACTACACGCTGCTGGCCTTCAGCGTACGGAGCGAACACTGGCAGCCGCCGTCGAGGCACATTGCGACCGCACGTCCCGATCAGGACGGCCGCTTTCAACTGCGCGGACTTCCCCCCGGCGAGTACTACGTGGTTCCGATCGATCCTGGGGTCCCCGGCGAGTGGCTGCAGCCGGCGTTCCTCGAACTGCAGCGGGACCGGGCTGAACGGGTGGTGTTGGCGGCGGGCGAGGTCAAGACCCAGAACTTCACGATCGCCGGCGCTCCGTAGCCAGCGGTTCGTCCCACAAGAACTGCAGGATTCCGAGGGCGACGATCGGCACGGCGTCGCCGCGCAGCGTGCGCGTACCGAGCGACACGAGGCGCACGCCGCGATCGCGCGCTTCGGCGCGTTCGGCCGGGTCCCATCCGCCCTCCGGGCCGACCAGCATCGCCGCCGAACGTGGCGCCGGCAGATGCTTCAGCGCCGCCAGCGGCTCGACCGTGTCTCCCGCATTCGGTTCGACGAACATCAACGACAGCTCCGGGAGCGGTTCACCGAGCCAGTTCCCGAGCGTGAGAGGCGAGCGGATCTCTGGCAACACTGCCCGTCGGCACTGTTTGACCGACGCGAGGGCGACGCGCCGCCAGCGATCGATCCGCGCACCGCGAAGCAGCGCGGCAACCGTCGTCTCCGTACGGCGGCTCACGATCGGTTGCACGGCGCCGACGCCGAGCATGACCGCGTCGCGCACGACCTCGTCCATGCGATCGCCCTTCAAGACGGCCTGGACGAGCGTCACATCGACCGCCGCCTCACGCGCCGGCTCGACGGACGACAGTAGCCGGACGCGAACGGCGCGCCTGGCCGCGGTCGCCACCGACGCGAGATACTCGCGGCCGCGGCCGTTGAACACGGCGATGACGTCGCCAGGGCCGAGGCGGAGAACGCGTGTGAGATGCTCGGCCTCGTCTCCCGGCAGATCGACGTGCTCATCGCCGGGATCGAGCTCCGGCGCGAAGAACCGGTGCACGAGGGGACATTATCAACCGGCCGTCCGCGTTCTGCATCTACAATTCCCCTCGTGTTCTTCCGCGATCAGATCATCGGCAAGTACCGCATCGTCTCGACGATCGGCAGCGGCGGCTTTGGCACGGTCTATCTCGCTGAAGACACCTGGATCGACAAGAAGGTCGCGCTGAAGGTGCCCCACCGCCAGAGCGTCGACTTCGGCGAGCTGCTGCGCGAGCCGCGGCTCCTCGCCAGCCTCAGTCATCCGAACATCGTCACGATTCTGACCGCCGAGCGGCAGGAGAACGTCTTCTTCATCGTGATGGAGTACGTGCCCGGGGAAACGCTCGAGTCGATCATCGCCAGCCAGGGGCCGCTGGACGTCGCGCAAGCCCTGGACTACACGTGTCAGATCTGCAACGCACTCGACCATGCCCATCACCAGGGCGTGCTCCACCGCGACCTGCGGCCGTCGAACGTGCTCGTGTCGGAGAGCGGGCTCGTGAAGGTGGCGGACTTCGGCACCTCGCGGTTCCTCGAAATCGCGGCGCACGGGACCACGGTCATCGGCAGCCCGCCGTACATGGCGCCCGAGCAGTTCATGGGCAAGGCGCTCTTCGCGAGCGACATCTACTCGCTGGGCGTGACCATGTTCCAGGCGCTCACCGGCGATCTGCCGTACGACACCCCCACGCCTGCCGACCTCGATCGGCTGATGCGCGGCGAGCTCCTCGTGTCAGTCCGGGCCAAGAATCCCCGTGTGCCGCGCGTGATCAGCGACATCGTCCTGCGAGCGATGGCTCCAGAGGTCCACGCACGCTACCAGCGCGCCGCCGACGTCCTCGAGGACATCCTGGCCGCCCGTAGCGCCACCCCCTCGCGACGCGCGTCCGCGCGCGCCACGCCGACGACGCCGGAGGGGCTCGGCGACGACGTGCAGGAGATCCAGAGCCGGCTGAAGGCGCGTGAAGGACCGCAGGCCCGGTTCTGTTGGCATTGCCGCAAGCCGTTGCACGCCAGATCCGATCGCTGCCCCTTCTGCGGCGAAGCTCAGTAGCCGCGGAGGGCCGGCGACATGCATTAAGATCCGTGGGAAGGAGATCCACGACGATGGGGTTTGCCGGTACCGGCACGATCTGGATGAACGGGAAGCTGGTCCCGTGGAAGGATGCGACGATTCACATTGCGTCGCACGTGGTCCATTACGGCAGCGGCGTCTTCGAAGGGGCGCGATGCTACGCCACGCCGAAGGGGTCGGCCGTCTTCCGGCTCGACGAGCACATGATCCGCCTGGTGAACTCCGCGAAGATCTACCGCATGGAGTATCCGCTCGATCTGCAGGGCTGGCGCGACGCGGTGCTCGGAACGATCCGCGCCAACGAAATGAAGGCGTGCTACGTTCGGCCGCTCATCTATCGCGGGTACGACACGCTCGGGGTCAATCCCCTGCCAAATCCGGTCGACGCCGCGATCATGCTCTGGGAATGGGGTGCGTACCTGGGAGCGGAAGCGCTCGAGCAGGGCGTCGACATGAAGGTGAGCAGCTGGGCTCGCATGGCGCCGAACACCCTGCCCTCCATGGCGAAGAGCACCGCGAACTACGCCAATGCCGCGTTGATCAAGATGGAGGCGCTGGCCGACGGCTACTCGGAGGGCATCGCGCTGGACGTGTTCGGCAACGTCAGCGAGGGCAGCGGCCAGAACATCTTCGTCGTCCGCGACGGCGCCCTGTACACCCCGCCGATCAGCGCGTCGATCCTGGGCGGCATCACTCGCGATTCCATCATGATGCTCGCGCGGGATCTCGGCTATCAGGTGATCGAAACGAACCTGCCGCGAGAGCTGCTGTACATCTCCGACGAGGTCTTCGTCGTCGGCACGGCAGCCGAGGTGACGCCGGTGCGTTCGATCGACAAGGTGAAGATCGGCGCCGGCCGCCGCGGGCCCGTCACAACGGCGCTGCAGAACGCGTTCTTCGCCGTGGTGAACGGCGACGTGCCGGACACCCACGGCTGGCTCACCTACGTGTACGAGGAGGAACGGCCGCTGCGCGAGCGGAACGGCGCGGCAACGCGCGTCAGCGACTAGCGCGGCCTGACTCCGGGGACGATCTGGTCATGCACGTCAACGACCTCCTGAAGATCGCCGTCGACGCGGGGGCGTCGGACCTGCACCTGAAGGTCGGCTCCTTCCCCATGATGCGGGTGCGCGGCTCGCTGGTCGCCGCGACCGAGGAGAAGCGCCTGGACCACGAAGACGTGGTCGCGATGAGCGCGTCGGTCATGTCGACGTCGCAGCGCCAGCGCTTCAAGGAAGCCCAGGAGGTCGACCTCGCCTACAGCGTGCCGGGCCTGGGCCGGTTCCGCTGCAACATCTTCCAGCAGCGCGGCACGGTCGGCCTCGTGCTGCGCGTCATCCCGATGTACATCCGCTCGATCGACGAGCTGATGCTGCCGCCCGTCCTGAAGAACATCGCCGATTCAGAGCGCGGCCTCGTGCTGGTGACCGGCACGACCGGCAGCGGCAAGAGCACGACGCTGGCGGCGATGATCGATCACGTGAATCGCACGCGCTGCACGCACGTGATGACCGTGGAGGATCCGATCGAGTTCCTCCACCGGGATCAGAAGTCGATCGTGAACCAGCGCGAGGTATCGGTCGACACGCGGTCGTTCGCCCAGGCGCTGCGCAGCGCGCTCCGCCAGGATCCCGACGTCATCCTCGTCGGCGAGATGCGCGACTTCGAGACGATCGAGACCGGTCTGCTCGCCGCCGAGACGGGCCATCTCGTCTTCTCGACGCTCCACACGCTGGACGCCACGGAGACCATCAGCCGCATCATTGCCGTCTTTCCGCCGCACCAGCAGAAGCAGGTGCGGCTCCAGCTCGCCACCGTTCTTCGTGCCGTGATCTCGCAGCGGCTCATTCCGCGCGCCGACGAAAACGGCCGGGCTCCAGCGGTCGAAGTGATGATCAGCACCCCATTCATCCGCGACTGCATCGTCGACAAGGAGCGCACGCACCTCATCCACGGCGCCATCGCGTCGGGCACGTCCCAGTACGGGATGCAGACGTTCGATCAGTCGATTTTCGGCCTCTTTCAGCAGGGTCTGGTCTCGTACGACGAGGCTCTGCGCTGGGCGTCCAACGTCGACGAGTTCAAGCTGAAGGTGCAGGGGATCTCGACGATGTCGGCCGACACGCGGGACCAGATGGCCAAGGACGTGCTCCAGGGACCGCCGGAAATCACGAGGTTTGGACGGTAGCCGCGACCGTTCGCACCCGCGCTCGCCTCCTTCCGATGTCCGCCTACGTTGATGCGCTGACGCTGCTCGGCCGCCGGGAGCTCTCCGAACGACAGCTCCGCCAACGGCTCGCCAGAAAGGGCCACGCGGAGTCCGAGATCGACGAGGCCATCGCCAGGCTGACGGCGGAGCGGGCGCTGGACGATCGGCGGACCGCCGACGCGATCGCACGGACCGAAGCCCTCGTCAGACGTCGAGGCAGGCTCAGGGTCCGCCAGGCGCTCGAACGGGCCGGCATTGCGCCCGGTATCGCCAAGACGGCGATCGACGCCGCGTTTGCGGACCAGGACGAAGAAGCAGCGGCCGAGGCAGCGCTCGTGCGGCGCCTCCGCGAGGATCGGCCGATCGCGGACGATCGCGAGTTCCAGCGGCTCTACCGGTACCTGGTGTCTCGAGGATTCGAATCCGACCGGGCGCTGCGGGTGCTGCGTTCCCGCCGCAGGGCGCGGGCCTCCGGCGGCGATTCACCGGAGGACGTCCCGTAGCTGCTACAATCGGAGGTTTACACCGCGCGCGCCACGCGCCCGAAAGTACTCCGAAATGATCACAGTCACAGGCGTCTCCATGCGGTACGGCTCGAAGGTCCTCTTCGAGGACGTCACCGCGACGTTTTCGGCGGGCCGACGCTACGGGCTCACCGGGCCGAATGGAGCGGGCAAGTCGACGTTCATGAAGCTCCTGACCGGGGAGCTCCACCCGCAAAAAGGCAGCGTCGCGCGCCCGGAGAAGCTCGGCGTGCTGCGTCAGGACCAGTTCGCGTTCGACAAGTTCCGCGTCGTCGACACCGTCATCATGGGCAACCGCCGCCTGTGGGCGGCGCTCGAAGAACGGGAGCGCCTCTACGAGAAGGGCGCGGCGCTGACCGACGACGACGGCATGCGGCTCGGCGAGCTCGAGGGTGTCGTCGGCGACGAGGACGGGTACAGCGCCGAGAGCGACGCCGCGGTGCTGCTGCAGGGGTTGGACATTCCGCCGTCGATCCACGAGCGCACGATGGGCGAATTGCAGGGCGGCCAGAAGGTCCGCGTGCTGCTCGCGCAGGCCCTGTTCGGCAGCCCGGCGGCGCTGCTGCTCGACGAGCCGACCAACCATCTCGACCTCGAGTCGATCCACTGGCTCTGCGAGTTCCTGCTGCGGTATCAGGGCACGCTCATCGTCATCTCGCACGACCGCCACTTCCTGAACGCCGTCTGCACGCATATCGCCGACATCGACTACCAGACGATCATCACGTATACCGGCGGCTACGACGAGATGGTGCTGGCGAAGACGCAGATCCGGTCCAGGGTCGAATCCGAGAACGCGCAGCGTGAGAAGAAGATCGCGCAGCTGAACGAGTTCATCGCCCGATTCGGCGCCGGCACGCGCGCCAGCCAGACGACGGCACGCCGCAAGGAGGTCGAGCGGCTGCAGGTCACCGACCTGGCGCGGTCGAACATCCAGCGGCCGTACATCCGGTTCGGCCAGGCCCGCCCGTCCGGCCGCCTCGTCCTGGAATGTTCGGACGTTTCCAAGGCGTTCGGGTCGCAGCAGGTCATCTCCGACCTCGACGCGGTCGTGAACCGGGGTGAGAAGATCGTGCTCGTCGGCCGCAACGGCGTCGGCAAGACGACGCTGCTGAAGGCGCTGTTGTCGGACGCCCCGAACCTGCCTCCGTGCCCGGACGATCTCGACACCGGCGAGATCCGCTGGGGACACGAGGTGGCGGTCGGCTACTTCCCGCAGGACCACACCGGCCTGATTCAGAAGGGCATGACCGCCGTCGAGTGGCTGCATCAGTTCGATCCCGATGCCGCCCGCCAGGACATCCACGGGCTCCTCGGGCAAATGCTGTTCAGCGGAGAGGAAGGCTTGAAGCCGACCGAGGCGCTGTCGGGCGGAGAAACGGCCCGGCTGCTCTTCTGCCGGCTGATGCTGCAGAAGCCGAACGTGCTGGTACTCGACGAGCCGACCAATCACCTCGACCTCGAATCGATCAACGCGCTCAACATCGCGCTGCAGAAGTACGAAGGCACGGTATTCCTCGTGACACACGACGAGGACCTGATCGAGGAAGTCGGCACCCGCGTGTGGCACCTCGAGCCCGGCCGTATCGAGGACTTCAAGGGCACGTACGAGGAATACACGGAGAGGCAGAAGTCGGAAGCGAGAAGGTAGCACGTGTCACACAGAGCACCGATGACCTCGAACGAGATCCGCCGATCGTTCCTCGAGTTCTTCCAGCGCCACGGGCACCGCGTCGTTCCCAGCTCCGCGCTCGTACCGGCCGACGACCCGACCCTGCTCTTCACGAATGCGGGGATGAACCAGTTCAAGGATCTGTTCCTCGGACGGGAGAAGCGCGACTACTCGCGGGCGGCGACGTCTCAGAAGGTCATGCGCGTCAGCGGCAAGCACAACGACCTCGACAACGTCGGGCCGTCGCTGCGGCACCACACCTTCTTCGAGATGCTCGGGAACTTCTCGTTCGGCGACTATTTCAAGGCCGAAGCGATCGAGTTCGCGTGGACCGTTCTCACCGAGGTCTGGGGCATGCCCGCCGATCGGCTGGTCGTCTCCGTGTTCAAGGGTGAACACGGCGTGCCGCGCGACGCCGAGGCGTACGACATCTGGCGGAAGTTCGTCCCGGCCGACCGCATCCTCGAGCTCGGCGCCGACGACAACTTCTGGCAGATGGGCGACACAGGGCCGTGCGGCCGCTGCTCGGAGATCTACTACGTGCGCGGCACCGGCGCGGATCCCGAGATCGAGGTCTGGAACAACGTCTTCATGGAGTTCGAACGCAGCGCCGACGGCACGCTGAACCCGCTGCCGGCGCCGTCGATCGACACCGGCATGGGGTTGGAGCGGATTACGGCCGTCCTCCAGCAGAAGGACTCGAACTACGACACCGATCTGTTCACGCCGCTGCTCGACCACGTGGGACGTCTGGCCGGCGTCACCTACGGCGACGCCGAGGGCACCGATATCGCCATGCGCGTCGTCGCGGACCACGCGCGGGCGACGACGTTCCTCATCGCCGACGGGGTGATCCCGTCCAACGAGTGGCGCGGCTACGTGCTGCGCAAGATCATGCGACGCGCGATGCGGCACGGACGGCACCTCGGCCTGACCGACCCGTTCCTGCACACCCTGGTGGCCGTGCTCACCGAACACATGGGCGACGCGTATCCGGAGCTGCGCAGCAACCGCGAGACGATCGAGCGGACCATCGTCGCCGAAGAGAAGCGCTTCGAGGCGGTGCTCAGCGACGGCCTCCCCCGCCTCGAGGCCGAGATCGCCCGTGCGCTCGACACGCCCGAGCGCGTGTTGCCGGGTGACGCGGCCTTCCGGCTGTACGACACCTTCGGCGTGCCGTACGACTTCATCGAAGACACCGCGGCCACGCGCGACGTCCGCGTGGATCGCGAGGGGTACGACCGCGCGATGGAGTCGCAGCGGACCAAGGCGCGATCGCAGAGCGCGTTCGGGTCGGTCGGCGCCGGCGGGCCTCAGCCGTTCACGATCGACGCACACACACAGACGTCCGACCTCGGCGATCGGTTCGAGGGGTATGCCCACACGACGCTGACGGGCATCCCCGTTGTCGCCCTCTGGACGGCGGATCGACAACCGGCCGCGGCGCTGTCAGCTGGCGACGAGGGGTTCGTCGCACTCGCGCGGACACCGTTCTATCTCGAGGCGGGCGGCCAGGTGTCCGATACCGGCCGCATCGTCAACGAGGCGACCGGCGCGCAGGCGCGGGTGCTCGGCCTCGCGCGCGTCAGGCCAGGCCTTCCCAGAGCGCACCGTGTCTCCATCGAGCACGGGACGCTGCACACCCGCGACATGGTCACGGCCGCGGTGGACGCGGCAACGCGCGATGCAACGCGGCGGAACCACACCGCCACCCACCTGCTCCACGCGGCGCTCCGCCAGGTGCTCGGCACGCACGTCAAGCAGGCGGGCTCGCTTGTGGCGCCGGACCGCCTCAGATTCGATTTCGTGCACTTTCAGGCCGTGACGGCGGACGAGCTCGACCGCATCGAGCGAATCGTGAACGAGCAGATCGTGCGCAACGCGCCGGTCCAGACCGAGGTGCGGTCGACGGACGAGGCGATCGCCTCCGGGGCGATGGCGCTCTTCGGGGAAAAGTACGGCGATCAGGTTCGCGTCGTCTCGGTCCCGGAGTTCAGCCTCGAGCTGTGCGGCGGCACACACGTGTCGGCGACGGGCGACATCGGCGTCCTCGTGATCGTCGCCGAGAGCGGCGTCGCGGCCGGCGTGCGCCGTGTCGAAGCGTTGACCGGGCTCGGGGCCGTCGCGTACATCCAGGAACAGCGCGCCGCATTGCACCGCGTGGTGAATGCGCTGCACGTCACCCCCCATCAGGCGGTCGAGGCCGTGGAACGGCTGCAGGCCGACGTCAAGAAGCTCGGCCGGGAAGTGACGCAACTGAAGACGAAGCTCGCCGTCGGGGGCGGAGGCGGCGGTCAGCGGGACGAGGCGGTCGAGGTCGCGGGGATAAAGATCGCCCGCCGACGGGTGACCGCGCTCGACAAGGATGCGCTTCGCGGGCTGGCCGATTCGCTCAAGTCCGATCTCGGCAGCGGCGTCGTCGTCATCGCGGCGGAGAACGACGGCAAGGTGCAGATCGTCGTGTCGGTCACGCCCGATCTCACGCCGCGTGTCAAGGCAGGAGCGGTGGTAAAGGCCCTCGCACCCATCGTCGGTGGAGGCGGGGGGGGGCGCGCGGACTTCGCGGAGGCCGGCGGCCGGAATCCAGAAAGGATCGACGAACTGCTCGACGCAGCGCCAGACGCGGTCCGACAGCTGCTCGGGCACTGACGGTCGCGACCTCGGTAAGCCGGCGCCGACACTCGCGACGGATGCGTGCGGTCAATTGCGCGCGTGTGAACGTTTTTGCCGGGTGACGATCCGTAGGCCCTTTGTTCCAGGGCCTACGTGTGGCACAATGAGCCGCCGATATCAGTTACCAAGTGGCTGTTCGCTTGTCCCTGAAATCACATTTCGTCGCCGCCCTTTGTGTGTTCGCCATGCTCTGCGGCGTCGCCTCGAGGGCTGACGCCCAGATCTACAGCTGGCGTGACGCCAACGGCGCGCTCGTGCTCTCCAATGTCCGCCCGGACACCATGGATGGCGTCGATGCGTTCGAAGTTCCAGACGCCCCCGGTATTCGCGCGACCCGTTACGCATCCGAGGATGGCGCTCGGCCGTTCGACGACCTGATCGTCCGGCACGCGACGCGTGCCGGCGTCCGCGAAGAGCTCGTGCGGGCGGTCATCCAGGTGGAGTCGGCGTTCAATCCGCGGGCAGTCTCGAACCAGGGCGCCATGGGCCTGATGCAGTTGATGCCGGCCACGGCCCGGTCGCTCGGCGTACGAAACCCGTTCGATCCCGCGGAGAACGTCCGCGCCGGCGTCGAATACCTGCGGCAGCTCCTCAACCGCTACAACGGCGATGAACGGCTCGCGCTCGCGGC
>JBFXAT010000092.1:0-11990 GCA_050183995.1 Vicinamibacterales bacterium | reverse complement strand
TCCGGACGCACGACAACCGGATGATCGCCGACGGTCCGTTCGCCTACTTCGACAAGGTTCCCACCCGGTTCCGCGGCTACACGGACGAGCGCTTTCGTCAGGAGGGCTTCCGGGTGGTCCCGCCTGCCGTCGCACGTGCGGGCGCCTACATCGGACGCAGCGTAGTGCTGATGCCGTCCTACGTGAACATCGGCGCCTACGTCGACGAAGGGACGATGGTCGATACGTGGGCGACGGTGGGATCGTGCGCGCAGATAGGGAAGCACGTCCACCTGTCGGGCGGCGTCGGGATCGGCGGCGTGCTCGAGCCGCTGCAGGCGACGCCGACGATTGTCGAGGACAACTGCTTCATCGGCGCACGCTCCGAGATCGTCGAAGGCGTCATCGTGGAGGCGCACTCCGTGATCTCGATGGGCGTCTTCATCGGGCAGAGCACGAAGATCTACGACCGCGCGACAGGGGAGATCCACTACGGCCGCGTGCCATCGGGCTCGGTGGTCGTCCCGGGCTCCCTGCCATCGCCCGACGGCAAGTACGCCTTGGCTTGCGCGGTCATCGTCAAACGCGTCGATGCCCAGACGCGGGCCAAGACCTCGATCAACGACCTGCTCCGCGCATGATCCGGCACCGATGATCCCCCACGGCGATTCTGCAGCCGTCCAGGACGCCACGCTGTCCCTCGCGCGCACCCTCGTCGCGTGCCGCTCCCTGACCCCTGACGATGGGGGCAGCCTGGATCTGATTGGCAGACGCCTGGCCGACCGAGGATTCACGTGCGAGCGCCTCGATTGGGCCGGCACCGGCAATCTGTGGGCGCGCCACGGACAGGGGGCGCCGCTGGTCTGCCTTGCCGGCCACGTCGACGTCGTCCCTCCGGGACCGCTCGATGCATGGAGCGTCGATCCGTTCGCAGGCGTCGTGCGCGATGGCCTGCTGATCGGCCGCGGGGCCGCGGACATGAAAGGGTCGGTCGCCGCGATGGTCACCGCGGCGGAGCGCCTCGCGCAGTCGGAGCCGGACCATCCGGGCACGATTGGGATCCTGCTGACATCCGACGAGGAGGGCGACGCCGAGCACGGGACTCGCGCCGTCGTGGAGGTTCTGCGCGGGCGCCACGCCGTGATCGACTACTGCATCGTCGGCGAGCCGACCTCGGTCGATCGGATGGGCGACATGCTCAAGAATGGCCGGCGCGGCTCGCTCAGCGGATCGCTGCTCGTCAAGGGAGTGCAGGGTCATGTCGCGTATCCCGAGCGCGGGCGAAATCCCATTCACCTGGCGCTTCCGGCGCTTGCCGAGTTGTGCTCGACCGTCTGGGATGCGGGGGACCGGTATTTCGGGCCGACCAGCTTTCAGATCTCGAACGTGCACGGCGGCACCGGGGCGCTCAACGTCATCCCGGGGTCCTTCAGCGTGCAGTTCAACCTGAGGTTCTCCCCGGCGTCCCCTGCGGACGCGCTGCGTCAGCGGATCGAGGCGGTGCTGCACCGTCACGGAGTCGAGTTCGAGATCGAGTGGCAGGTCTCGGCCGAGCCATTTCTGACGCCGGTGGGACGCCTGGTCGAGGTCGTCACGGCTTCAGTCGAGACCGTGACCGGCATACGCCCGGCGCTCTCGACCAGCGGGGGGACCTCCGATGGCCGGTTCCTCGCGACGCTGGCAGAGGAGGTCGTCGAGTTCGGACCGGTCAACGCGACGATTCACAAGGTGGACGAACACGTGGCCGCGGCCGACCTTGGTCCGCTGTCGACGATCTACGAGACAGCGCTCCGCCGGCTCCTGCACGGAACGCCGGTCGAGCAGTCCTGACGGCCGTCGAGCGCCAATCCGAGCGGGTCCGACAGTGCTACACTTGTAGTTGGCCTTTTCGGATTGGCATCGGTCTTCCCACGGCCGGCGCGGCTTCCGCGTGCCGGGCAAGGGAATCCACTCATGAAAGGACGTTCGATGCGGTCTCCCTCATCGCGCGGAGTCCCGCCCAGGCCTGTTTATTCCGGCAAAGAGACGACGGGGCGGATCAAGAGCCTCACGCGCGGCCAGGGCTGCGGCATGATCAGCGCCGCGGATGGTGACGTCTTCTTCCACAAGGCGGACTTCAAGGGCGAGTTCTTCGATCTCCAGGTTGGCGATCGCGTGGTCTTCGAGTTGTTGAACGACACGATCAGCGGCAAGCGCGCGCAGAACGTTCGCGTCGCGTCCACCCGCAAGAGCCGCTAAGGATCACTTCATCCGTCCGCACGCGCCGGGTCATCCCCGGCGCGCGCGGGACAGCCGTCAGCTCTGCGTGTACTTTCCCGGGTTCTCGTCGAACTTCCGCTTGCAGACCTGTGCACAGAAGTAATACGTTCTGCCGTTGTGCTCGCTGGTGGCCGCCGCCTTCTTCTCATCCACCTGCATCTTGCAAACCGGATCGATCGCCATTGAGTGCCTCCCCGCGCGAACGGACGCGAGCCGCCGCGCTATAGCCGTGCGCGCCTGAGTCTGAGCGCGTTTCCGATCACCGAGACCGAACTGAACGTCATTGCGGCGCTGGCCCACATCGGGCTGAGCAGCGCACCCGTGAACGGGTACAGCAGACCCGCCGCCACCGGAACCCCTACCGCGTTGTAGACGAATGCAAGAAACAGGTTCTGCCTGATATTGCCCATCGTGGCGCGCGAGAGGCGCCTGGCACGCACCAGAGCCCGAAGGTCGCCACGCAGCAGCGTGATGCCGGCGCTCTGAATGGCCACATCCGTCCCGGTCCCCATCGCAATGCCGACAGCGGCCTCTGCCAGCGCCGGGGCATCGTTCACTCCGTCGCCGGCCATGGCGACGATGCGGCCCTCTCGCTGGAGTCTGGCGACGATGCCGCGCTTGTCTTCGGGCAGGACCTCCGCGTGGACTTCGTCCAGGTGCAGCGCGGACGCCACGGCCCGCGCGGTGCGCTCGCTGTCGCCGGTGATCATCACGATCCGGAGCCCATCCGCGTGAAGCGCGGCCACGGCCTCGTGCGTCGTGCTCTTGATGGGATCCCCGACCGCCAGCAGGGCGATCACCTCGGCGTCCTTCGCGAGATACATGACCGTCTGCCCGTCAGCCTGCAGCGCCTCGACTCGACCGAGCATTGTCGTGATGTCGGCGCCGGCATCGTGCATCATCGCGGCGTTGCCGAGCGTCACGACACTCGATCCGAGGCGGCCGACGATGCCCTTTCCGATGACCGCGCTGAAGCCATCGACGCGCGGCAGGTCAAGGCCCTGCTGTCTCGCCGCGCCGACAATCGCCGCGGCGAGCGGATGTTCGCTGGCCTGCTCGAGGGCAGCTGCCAGGCGCAGCGCCTCCCGTTCGTCGACGCCGCCGCGTGGCTCGACGAGCGCGAGCACCGGCCGTCCCTCCGTCAACGTCCCCGTCTTGTCGACCACGAGCGTATCGACCGCCTCGAGCTGTTCGAGCGACTCGGCATTTCGTACGAGGACGCCAGCGGTCGCCCCGCGCCCCGTGCCGACCATGATCGCCATCGGGGTGGCGAGGCCGAGCGCGCAGGGACACGCGATGATGAGCACCGCCACGGCCGCGACGAGTGCATGGGCGAGCCTCGGCTCGGGACCCAGCAGCAGCCACCCGGCGAAGGCAGCGGCCGCGGTCGCCACGACGGCCGGTACGAAGTAGGCCGAGATCCGATCGGCGAGCCGCTGAATCGGCGCTCGGCTCCGCTGCGCCTCGCTCACCATCCGCACGATCTGCGCGAGCATCGTGTCGCGGCCGACGCGGTCCGCTCGGAAGAGAATCGAGCCCGTCGTGTTGATCGTGCCGCCGGTGACGCGGTCGCCGGCGCGCTTCTCGACCGGAATCGGTTCACCGGTCACCATGCTCTCGTCTACGGCAGTCAGGCCGTCGATCACGATGCCGTCGACCGGCAGCTTCTCGCCCGGCCGGACGCGGCACACGTCGCCGACCCGCACGTCGGCGAGGGGCACGTCGTCCTCGCTGCCGTTCCTCACCACGCGGGCGGTCGGCGGGGTGAGCCCGAGCAGTTCGCGTATGGCGTTGCCCGTTCGATGGCGCGCGCGCAGCTCGAGAACCTGCCCGAGCAGTACCAGGACAGTGATCACCACGGCCGTATCGAAGTAGGTGTGGACCACTCCGCCTTGATGCAGCGATGGCGGAAAGAGGGCAGGAGCTACTGTGGAGAGCGCGCTGAAGACATAGGCCGCGCCGACGCCGAGCGCAATCAGCGTGAACATGTTCGGGCTGCGATAGACCAGCGACAGCCAGGCACGTTCGAAGAAAGGTCTGCCGGCCCAGAAGACGACTGGGGTCGTGAAGACCAGCCCGAGCCAGTTGACGGCCGGGCCGATCGCGTTCGTGACCGCCCCGCCCGACAGCATGTCGCCCATCGTCGCGAGGAAGACCGGCGCCGCGAGCGCCGTTGCCAGCCAGAAGCGGCGCGTCATGTCGATGAGCTCAGGGTTGGGACCGGCCTCGAGCGTGATCACCCGCGGCTCGAGCGCCATGCCGCAGATCGGGCAGGCGCCAGGCGCGTCCCGCACGATCTCGGGATCCATCGGGCAGGTGTACTGGATCGCTTCGCCCTCGCCAGCCTCGGGGACCGGCATTCCGGCGGGCGCCTCGCCAAGGAACTGGTCGGGATCGGCACTGAAGCGCTCGAGACAGCTCTCGGCGCAGAAGTAGTAGGTGACGCCGTCGTGTTCGACGGTTCCGACCGAATCCCGCTCCTCGATTTCCATCCCGCAGACCGGATCGATATGCGTCATGGGTGTTTCGACGTGCGTCATGAGATGCCTTGATGATCGCACGAAGGCCCTTCCCGGGCGAACGACCGGATTCGTCCGCCGGGCTAGAAGCTGAAGAAGACGAGCAGGTCGATCCCCGCCCGCTCGATCCGGCGGAACGGGGAGCGGGCCGCGAGCGTACCCGCATCCGAGAAGCGCGCGCGCAGGCTCAGGACCCGGGACAGGTAGTACTCGATGACCGCCTCGCTGTATTCGGCGGGGCCGAACTGCCGGCTGAAGCGGGCCACGAGCCCTGGCGCGATCTCGTTGCCGATCGTCACGCGCGGACCGCCGCGCACGTCTGCGCCGGGCTCGATCTCGAGCGTATCGATGCCGAGGGAGCGCTCCAGGGCGCCGAGCATCGGCGCGGCCAGGAACCCCGCGGCGATGGTGCCGGCCCGGACTGCGAGCTGCTGCTGCTGGAGCGCCGAGAGGTCGTTGGTCGAGGTGTTGAAGACGATCAGCGAGAGGATGTCGGACGGTTCGAGTGGCGGCGTGCTCGCGAGGATCAGCTCGGGCTCACGAATGGTCCCGGAGATCGTGATGCGCGTCTCGACCGCCGAGATCTCGCGTCTCACCATGACGTAGAGCTCGGGGAAGACGTCCCCGCGAAAGTTGATCGAGCTGTTCGGATCGAGCTCGAAGCGGCGTCCCTGGAAGGCGTAGGTGCCGGTGACCGAGTCGAAGGAGCCGGTAACGTAGAGCGGCTGCGCCGGATCCTTGTAGAGGTAGAGGTCGCCGATCGCGCGGAGGTTGAAGTCGCCGAGGCCGAGCGGGGCTCCAGCGACCTGAACGTTCTCTCCAATCATGCGAAGCGTGCCCGGGATGCTGAGGGACACGTCCATCCCCATCCGCTCCCACGGGTTCAGGACGGCGAGCGGGTCGAACTCTGGCAGCGACCCCTCTTGCGTCGAGTACGGCTGGGACAACGTCCGGTCCAGAATCCGGTCCACGGCGATCGATCCGCCGGTGAGTGCGATGCGCCCCTCGAGCCTCGGAGACTCGAACTCGCCCCGGAAGGTGAGATCGGCGTTGATGTCGACCTCGCCGTACTCGTTCCGCAGGACCTGGAACGTGCGGGCCGTGATCGCGACGCGAAGATCCTGGACCTTCAGCTCGTGCGTCGCCAGGCTCCCCGTGATGTCGAGCGGATGCCCCTGCTGGTCCTCCAGGTGAAGGGCCTCGACGTCGACCCGGTCTGTCGCGAGCTGCAGCGCGAGGCGTCCGTGCTGGTAGCGCGCTCCGGACGCCACGACCTCGAACGCGGCGTCGCTGACGTCGACCGCCCCTTCGAAGTGCGGGTCCTTGGCCGTGCCCACGACCGTCACGTTCAGGAGCACCGCGCCACTGACGTTCCGCACGACGTCCGTGACACCTTCGATGAGTCCGAGGGCGACACGGCTGGAATGCACCTCCACGCGCATGGTGTCGTCGGCGTGGGGCCGATCGGCGGCCTCGTCGGGCGCCAATGTCCAGCGGGGCACGCGACCGACGGCGGTGAGCCAGACTCCTGGCGCCTGATCGAGCCGTACGTCGATCTCCGCCACCTCGTCGCCGTAGCGAACCTGACCGCCGAAGCGGTCGTAGGCGAGCCTCCGCACGCGCCCGTTGACCACCTGAAAGGTCGCATCAATCAGCGGGCGCGCATTCGACCCGGTGAGCTCGGCGGTGACGTCAGCCGTGCCGCCCCAGCGGGCGGGGACACCTGGCTGCGCCGTGAGCGCGTCGATGGAGACGCCGGTCGCCTGGACGTGTAGCGCCCCACCTCCAGCGGGGCGCCAGGTGCCGGCGACGCTCAGACTGGACGATTCGCCGGCGGCGTCGATCAGGCGGAGATCCTCGACACGGACTTCCGCATCGGTCCAGGACACTCGCGGCGCGGCAGATGGCGCGAGGCGCCATGCACCAGGACTCGCGTCGATCGTCAATGCGTCGATCCGAAATGTTCCTGCGGCAACGTCGAGGTCGCCCCCGCCTTCGACGCCGAGATCGACGCGCTCGCTGAGCGAGGTGCCGATGTGTGTCGTGATCCGGCCGGCATCGTATCGGAGCGCTGCCGTGACCTCCGGCAACTCGCGGCCGAACGCGCGCACGAAGGAGAACGTTCCGTCGAGACGGCCGTCGGTGCGAGCCGGCGCTTCCGTCGGAATCGCCGCGCTGTACGCCAGGGTTCCGCCGAGAGCCGTGACCCCGGGACCGGCGACATTGGTCAGCGTGAGGTCTCCGGCCACTCGAAGGGCGTCCCACGGGCCAGTCAAGACCCCTTTCGAGGTGAAGCCCCCTTGCAAACGCTGCCCGGACCATTCCTCGAGACGCGCGAGGTCGCCGCGCGAGATGTCGAACTCCACGTGTGAGCTCCGTGCGGACGCGAGCTCGAACGTGCCCGTCGCATCGAGCGCGACAGCTGGTGACGACACGGCCAGCTCCTCGAGGACGAGCGTGCCGCCGGCCAGCCGGCCCTGGAACCGCCCTTCGACATCGTCGAAGCCGCGCACCGAGGAATCGCGCAGGGTCAGCGCCGCGTCGATCGTGTAGTCGTCGAGCTGGGGATCGCGGAGGAAGAGATCGCGGACCGAGATGCGGCCCCGACCCGATCCGGTCAAGGTGGCCGAATACCGTCCATCGTCGAGCGCAATGGCGGGGTCGATGCGGGCGAGCTGGCCGTCGTATCCGCCCTCGAGCGAACCGTTCGCGATGGCGATCGAGACGTCGGCGTTCGACAGTTCGCCGCCGAACATCTGCGCCCGAAACAGGCGTCCACCTCCAACGAGTGTCAGGCTCGCGAGCTCGGCGCCGGCGCCGTCCACGTGAAAGTCCCCGTCGAGCGTGCCGGCGTACCGCGGCTCGCGCAGCCAGTCGATGTCGAGCGCCTCGCCGAACCGGTGCAGGTCGACATGCTCGAGGCGTCCCTCGCCGCGATACTGAAATGGTTCCGCTTCAGTGTCGATGAAGCCGGTCGCGCCCGCGCCGACATGCGCGCCGAGGAACGTCGAGTCTTGAAAGAGGGCGGATCCTCGCAGATATGGGGACGCAAATCGCCCGCTGACGTCGAAGTCGAGGGCGAGCGTGCTCTCGACGTGAGGGACGGGCACGGTGCTGGGCAGCTGGCGCAAGTCCACGCCGGCCGCATGCCCGACGAAGGTGAATCCGAACGGCCGATCGATGGCCAGCGTGCTCGGAGCCAGTGTGACGTCGACCCCGTAGGCCCGAGCAGACGCCGATGCGATGCGCACGTCGGTCGGCGTGAGGACTCCGCGGGATGACACCGCGGCCGCCTCGTAGCCGAAGTACGCGACGTGCGGTCCAGTGAAGCTGAAGGTGCCGCGAGGGAAGTGGCCGCCCAGGTCGAGGTCCAGATCGAAACGGGTGGTCCCCGTGATCGTGGAGCGCTGATCCGGTCTGTTCAGCCAGTGAGCGAGATCCAGGTTGCGCACGGTCGCCGTTCCGGCGCCGTGCCAGCCGGGCACGTTGGCGTCGAGCACGAGATCGCTCTGGACGTCGCCGCCGTCAGAGCTCAGGACGATCGACGTCTCGAGCGCCGCCGCCGGACCGGTCAGTGTGGCCTCGAAGCGGGCATCGACCGCGATGTTGCGCAGGCCGTGCAGGACTCCGGCCCACTCCTGGAACGCGAACCGCGGCGCGTTCACACGAAGGCTCAATCGGGTCGGAGACTCGCGCCGATCGATCTGGCCGCGCACGGTGAAATCGGATCGCGGCGTCGCGACATGGACATCGCTGAACCTCCAGCCTGCGTCTCCAACCCCTATCGTGCCGGACAGGTCGCGGATCGCCAGGCTGGGCTCGTCCCCGTCGAACGAGAGCGAGTCGAACGCCAGCATCCACTCGTGCGGCTGGTGGCTGAAGGCGAAGGAAGCGTTCACGCGTTCGTATTGCGTCGGCGCGTGCGCCGCACCGAAGACGAGCGCCTCGCCGACGGAGACGGAGCCGTCGCGCAGCAGGACGTGCTCGATCACAATCGGGCGGGCCGGCCCCTCGCGCGGCGGCCGATCGGGATCTCCCCGGACCAGCGTCGCCAGATTCCAGCGCCCGTCTGCCTCGCGGGCGAGGGTCAGTCGAAGTCCGTCGATTTCCAGACGGCGGATCGCGGTCCCGACCCCGAGCAGCTCGCGAATGCTGTAGTCGATGGACACCCGGTCGATCGACACGACCGTCCCGCCGCCCCTCGAAAGTCGGACGCCCGAGAGCTCCAGGCCGCGCAGCAGCGATCCATCGAGGTGGTCGATCTCGAGTGACGCGGTCAGGTAGTGGTTGGCCTGGCTGACGACGAGCTGCCGCAGCCAGTCCTTGGTCCAGCCGGTCTGCAAGGCTCCAATGGCGGCGATGACGAGCAGGAGGACCGCCGCCGTGGTGACGACCAAGCCGCGGGCGATCCAGAGTCCGAGCCGTCGCGAGCCTCCCATGTGCTGTGATCGATGTTAGCAGTCCACCGTGGCGTCCTGTCGGACGAGCTGCGAGGGCTATACTTCTCGCGCTCTTGAATCAGGGGGGATGTGACTTCAGCGCGGTCCGTGTTCGGCATACAGCTCAAGGTGGGCCTCGCCTTGGGCGTGATCCTGTTCATCACGCTGTTCTGGCGGCTCGGCGAGCCCTCGTTCTGGGATCCGGACGAGGCGGTCTATGCGGAAGTGACCCGCGAGCTCGTCGCATCGGGCGACTGGTGGGCGCCCTTCTATAACGGCCAGCCGTTTTTCGACAAGCCGATCGTTTTCTACTGGCTGCAGGCGCTGCCGATGGCGGCCGGACTCGACAGCGAGCTGTCCGCACGGCTCGCCCCTGCGTGTGCGGGCGTGCTGCTCGTGCTGGCGACGCTCTGGCTGGGCGTTCAACTGGCGAGCGTCGAGGTCGGCGTGATCGCGGCCCTCATGCTGGCGACCAACGCGGGCATGCTTGGGCTGGCGCGCTACGCCATCCTCGACCTTCCGTTCACCCTCTTCCTGTTCTCGGGCATCGCCGCACTGGCCGTCGCGATGCTGCGGCGCCAGCGTCTCGAGTACCCGGGATACGTGCTGATCGGTCTGGCGACAGCGGTGAAGGGGCCCGTGGCTCTCGTCCTCTGCGGGGTGGCGTTCATGCTGATTGCCGCCGTTTCGCGCGAGGCGCGCCGGAAGCTGCTTGCGCTCCAGTGGGTGCGCGGATTCCTCCTCGCCGCTGCGATCGGCGCACCGTGGCCGCTCTACATGTGGTGGCGCTTCGGCGACGCGTTCATTCGCGGCTACGCGCTCGACGAGAACCTCCTCCTGTATGCGACGCCGATGTACGGCGGGCAACGCGGATGGTGGTTCTACCTGAACGTGCTGGCCGCGGGGATGCTGCCGTGGACCGTCATGTTGCCGGCACGCCTCGTCGAACTCTTTCGGGAGCGGCGTATTCCGGCGGCGGTGGACCTCTTCGACGTGCTGCTGTGGTGTTGGGTCGCCTCCATCGTGGGCTTCTTCTCGCTGTCGCAGTTCAAGCTCGATCACTACGTGTTTCCGGCTGCGCCGGCGCTGTGTCTCATCTGCGCGCGTGCGTGGGTGCGATGGCGCGATGCAGAGAACCCGGCACTGCTGGTCCGCACCTCGCTCGGCCTAGTCGGCGTCACGCTGATCGTCGCCGGCCTGGCGATCGCGATCGCCTCGCTGGTCGTCCTGGACCTGCCGCGCCGGTTCCTGGTGGTGCCGGCGGTGCTGATCGGCGCAGGGATCGATGCCGTCGTGCGCTACTCCCGCGGCCGCCGGCTGCCGTGGGCGCCAGTCGCCCCGATCGCGGCCATGGCGGTGCTGTACGCGGGCATCGTGGTGTACGTGTTCCCGCGCCTCGAGACGGGCAAGGTGGTTCCGGCCGTCGCGCGCTGGATCGACGAACAGGCGCCGGAGACGACGTCGGTTGGCGCATTTCGCATGAATCGCTGGAGCTCGGCGTTTCGCTTCTACGTCGACCGGCGGGTGACCCGTCTGGAGACCGAAGAGGAGGCGCGCCAGTTCTTTGCCGAGCACCCGGATGCCTTCGGCGTCATGACCGGCGAATCCCTCGAGGTGCTCGCCGCCGCCGGCGTGCCGCTGCAGGTGCTCTTCGAGCGAGAGGGGCGCTGGGTCACGTCGGGCAAGGCGCTCTGGCGTGCGCCGGAGCGGCCGACCAGGTTCGTCGTGGTCGCCAAGAGCGCCGGGGATCGATGACCGATCCGCAGCGCGCTATAATGCCCGGGCTCCATCGATGCGCCTGGCACGATCGTACATGGTGAAGGGGCGGGTGCAAGGCGTCGGATTCCGATTCTTCGTCGAGCGCGCTGCGAGAGTGGAAGGCCTGCACGGATGGGTGCGAAACCTCCCGGACGGCAGGGTCGAGATCCAGGCTGAGGGCGAGGTCGAGTCGCTCGAACGATTCGAACGCCGCGTGTGGCAAGGTCCCCCCGCGGCACGCGTGGACTCGGTCGAGGTTGCCGATGTCGGCGCGACCGGCGGCGACACCGGGTTCTCGGTCAGGTAGCAGCGCGGCGCATCACGCAGATCTCACGAGACATGGACACACTCAAACAGCGCATTCGCCACGTACCCGACTTTCCGAAGGCGGGCATCCTCTTCTACGACATCACCACGCTTCTGCAGGAGCCATCGGGATTCCGCGCCGCAATCGACAGCCTGACGACGCCCTTCATCGGGCAGGGAATCGAGCTGGTCGTCGGCATCGAGAGCCGCGGTTTCATCTTCGGCGCAGCGGTGGCGGACCGGCTGGGCGCCGGCTTCGCCCCGGTGCGCAAGCCAGGGAAGCTCCCGTCGTCCACGATCCGTGCGAGCTACGACCTGGAATACGGATCGGACTCCCTCGAGATGCACGACGATGCGATCAAGCAGCAGCAGCGCGTGCTGATCGTCGACGACCTGCTCGCGACGGGGGGCACGGCCAAGGCCACCGCCGATCTCGTGACGAAGCTCGGTGGAACGGTGCACGCCCTGGCGTTCCTGATCGAGCTCGAGGCGTTGAAGGGCCGCGAGAAGCTGGCGGACCACACGCTGCACAGCGTGCTCACGTACTGAGCGGGTCAGCGAGCGTGCCGCCCGGAGCAGCGATCGCGGCTCGAGGGCGTCGGCGGACGGGACGCGATGGGCCGGTGTAGACTTGGGATCTTGCGATCGAGCAAGCGCCCGTAGCTCAGGGGATAGAGCACCCGCCTCCTAAGCGGGGGGCCGGCAGTTCAATTCTGCCCGGGCGCGCCAC
>JBFXAT010000091.1:0-12072 GCA_050183995.1 Vicinamibacterales bacterium | reverse complement strand
ATTGCACCGCGAGCAGGCGGCCCGGTGCCGTCGACGTGTGGTTCTCCTCGGCGATCGAGAACCAGTCGACGTTGCCGACGGCGATCGCTCCGGGACGATCCATGACGAGCTTCGCGAGGTGCGGACCGGCCGGCAGCGTGACGGACGTCGAGAGAACCCGCCACGACTGCCAGCCCCCGGTATCGGGAATCGTCAGCGGCCCGGTCACGTCTGCGCCGCCCAGTTCGAGGTGAAACTGCCCCCCTGGTCCAAGCGCAGCAACGCGGAACTCCGCCGTGTACGCGCCAGCGGCTGCAACACTCACCGTGTATGCGAGCCACTCGCCCGGTGCCATCCATCCGACGTTGTATCCGCCGTCGATTGTCGGCTGGAGATCGACGCCCTCCGACCGAAGCGCGCCGCCACTGTTGATCGGGTCGGTATCGTGATAGCCAACCCCCTCACCGCCCATATCGAAGTGCTCTGCCTGCACGAGGCCGGGCAGCGCCGCCGGCACGCCGCCGAACGGCATGCCGGCACCGGAGGTCGGCGTGCTGCCAGAGGTCGACACGCCGCCGCCCCTTGGCACAATCGTGCTATCGAGCAACGGCTGTCCGGGGGGGCTCGACACCCACGTCGACGCGCTGACGACGATCTGATCGATCGCGACACCGTCCTCGCGCGTCTGCACGCGCATCGTCTGCGCCGCGGCGGAGCCGAACACGACGGCCGGTTTCGCCAGCCAGTATGCTCCGTCCTGCCATCCCCAACCGGCAGTCCCACAGTTCGAGCAGGGCTCGAGGTTGATCGCCAGGCCCTCGGGCGCATTGATCCGATAGCTCGGCGCCCCGTTCACGCGGGCATCGGAGAACTGGAGCCAGACCGAGTCGTTCCACTTGGAGTCATGCTCCGCCCTCATGCGCAGCCAGATCCGATAGGGCACGCCCGGCTCCGGCGCGAAGCGGACGTCGAAGTAGTCGGACGGACCGGACAACGGCCGGTCGGTTGAGGCCCAGCCGTGGTCCGTGGTGGTGAGCGCGACGCCGTCCGCGGCGCCCGGCTGTGTCTGAAGCACCCAGCCTCCGTGCCGGTCGTGCGCCGGGACGTCGGATGCCCGGATCACGATCTCCCGCGAGGAGGTCGCGGCGTCGCAGGACCTCACCGCGGCCGACGCGTCGATCCGGGCGCCGGACTCGACGCGGCCGTCGAGCGCCGGTATCCGCTCCGCGGTTCTCAGGAGCGTGTCGCGCAGGGCGCCAACCGAGAGGTCGCATCGCGACAGGACGAGGGCCGCGACGCCAGACGTGTACGCCGCCGCCATCGAGGTACCGCTGCGACTGCCGTAGGCTCCGACCGCGCCGACGCCGTCCGCGGCGCTCAACACAGTCGAGTAGATCAGCGCACCGGGGGCCGCGACATGCACGTGACGGACCCCGTAATCAGAGAACGCGGCCAATCGGTCGCGATAGTCGGTCGCCGCCACGGACAACACGTTGGCGCCCTCGTAGTCGGACGGAAACACCACGGCACTCGCATGATCGACCGCTCCATTGCCGGCGGCGACGACGAAGAGCATGCCCGCCTCGCCGGTGCGCGTGATGGTGTCGCTCAAAGCCTGCGAGTACGTGCCTCCGGTCCAGCTGTTGTTCAGGATGCGGATGTCGGCCTCTCCATCCGAGGCAAAGGCCTCCTTCACCTGCATGGCGAACTCGAGCGCGTTGATGACGTCCGACACGTAGCCGATGCCATCGGCGTCGATGAACTTCAACGCCATCATGCTCGCGGTCCAGTTCACGCCGACGACCCCGGTGCCGTTGTTCCCGACCGCCCCAATACTGCCCGCGACATGCGTGCCGTGGCCGTGGTCGTCAGCCGGATCGCAGGTGCGGTTCACGGCATTGAACCCGTGGCTCCCGGCGGGGCAGGTCATCGTTGCGCCGGCGATGGTGACGGTGAAGGAGCGAGGCGCCGACCAGAGATTCGCGGCGAGATCAGGGTGGCTCATCATCACGCCGGTATCGACGAGTCCGACCACGATGCGCCGGGATCCGTGCGTGAGCTGCCAGGCGCCGGTCGCGTCGATGTCCGCGCCGGCGACGCCGGCTTCGCCGTTCTCGAGCATCTGACCGGTGTTCTGAAGGGCCCAGAGAGGCGCGACGAGATCGTCGGGCGTACCGGCGAGATGCAGGGCGAAGTTCGGCTCCGCGTCCTGCACATCGGGTCTCGCACGGAGAATTCGCGCGAGCTGCTCCGCCGATCGCGAGCGCGATCGGACCAGACGCCATCTTCCACGGCCGATCGGCTCTTCGAGCCCGACATCGGCCAGCGGGTCTGCCGAGACTGATTCCACGCCACTCCGAAGGGGGCCTTGTCGATAACGGACGAGCACCTCGCCCGCCGCCACTTCCCGTCCGCGCAGTCGCTCGGTGAGCCGAACGTGTGGTGCTGCGGTGGCGAAATGGCCTGAAAACAGCAGCGCGGAGCAGGCGAACACACACGTGCGCCGACGGGCACCCGATGAGCTGAAAGGAACCCCTGGTGAAACCACCAGCCGAGAGAGAGCAACAGTTCTGCCGGGTCCCGGGACGCGTGTTCGGACGTCGCATGCGGCCGCTGGCGAGCGTGGGGGGCCGGGCGGGGCGAGAACCCTCGCTGGGCGGTGGCCGCGCGTTACGATGAGGTGTGAAGACGGGACGAGACGCATCCGGCCCAGACGCGCCCGCATGCACCTCGGACGCGCGGACGTTCGGCACAGATGCGAAGGTGTTCACCGCCGACCGGGGGGATGCGGGCCGGCGCCTGGACCTCGTGATCCGCCGTCATCTGGCGGACGTCAGCGCCTGCACGCGTTCGCGTGTTCAGGTATGGATGGCGGAGGGACGGGTCAGCGTCAACGGGCGTCCAGTGCTTCGAGCGTCCGCGCGCGCCGCTCCCGGCCATGTCGTCCACGTTTGCATTCCCGCGTGCGATCGGCGATCGCCCGTGCTGCCGGAAGAGGTTCCCGTCTCCTGCCTCTTCGAGGACGACCACCTTCTCGTCGTCGACAAGCCGCCGAACGTGGTGGTGCATCCGACCTTCAAACATCCGAGCGGGACGCTCATGAACGCCCTGCTCGGTCGGGCGCGCGCTTGGCCCTCCGGCCAGCGGCCGTCGCTCGTGGGACGCCTCGACAAGCTCACGTCTGGTGCGGTGCTCGTGGCGAAGACGCCACGAGCACACGCACTCCTGCAGCAGACATGGCGGCAGCCAGGGACCCAGAAGAGTTATCTCGCCGTCGTGCTGGGGCAGCCTCCACGTTCAGAAGGCGAGATCCATCTGCGTCTTCGCCGGGATCCCTCCGACCATCGCCGTGTCGTCGCATCGGAAACCGAAGGGATGCGCAGCGTGACGCGCTACGCTCACCTGGCGACGGGACGCGTCGAGGGTCGCGTCGTGTCGCTGCTGCGGTGCGACCTCGGTACTGGTCGGATGCATCAGATCCGGGTTCACCTGGCCGCGATCGACCTTCCAATCGTCGGCGATCCGGTCTACGGCACCGCTGGCGACGACCCCGCTGTTGCTCGGGACGGGGCGGGCCCTTCCGGCGACGGGGCCGGAGTCGCTGACGACAGGCCAGGGACCGATGGCGCGAACCCGCCGGACACGGTGTCCAGCTTCCCCCGCCAGGCGCTGCACTCCTGGCGTCTGTCGATGGCCCATCCGATCACTGGAGGGCGTCTGTCGATCGAAGCACCGCTGCCGGCCGACATGACCGGCCTCTTCGATGCGTGCGGTCTCGCGGTGCCGATCGCGTCACTTGCGGAACGTCTCGGCGGCGCCGGGGGCGACGAAGTCGATCCGTTCGCCGTCCGCGCGCCCGGTCACGTGGTAGCGCGCCCTGAGCTGTAAGAAGTCAGGGCCAGCCGCCAGTGCGCCTCCTGGCGTGACGATGGCATCTTCGACGGTGATCTCCATGTTGACGTCGAACGCCTGTCCACGGCCCGATACCTCGATGCGGGTGGGCCGTCCGGTTGCTGGATCGTCGGTCTCCTGGATCCGCGCGTCGCTGCTGTAGCCGATCGGGCCGTCTGGTCCAAGGGCGACGAGGAAACCTGGGAGGCGCGCAGGGTCGGCGGCATCGGCCGGGGGAATCACGCGGCCGTACACGAACGAGAGATCGCCGTGCTGCACCTGACCCCATCGCCAGGAGACCCCCTCCCAGAAACCCCAGTTGTGATCGTGATATCCCGTACCGGCCAGCTCGATCCGCTCGGCTCCGATCGAGAGCGATCCGCTGAGAGCGCCCGACATCACCGGAACCGTGTAGCCCGATACCCACCCGCCCTCGCCCCTGAGCACGATGGGGGGCAGCGAACGGCCCGCAACCGCGTCAATCACGAGCTCTCCCGCCACGTGCGGCCCCGGTCCGCCGAGCGGCGGCAGGGCCAGCGTCACGCGATAGCGAAGGCCTTCGAGGCGCACCCGATTGCCGGCAACCGTGAGGTCCGGGGCGTCTCGCAGGAGCGCTGCCTCGTCGACGAGCTCGCGCGCGGCGTAGCTCGTGACGCGCCCGTCCCGATCGAGCTGCAGCCGGACGCCGGCGATCCTCTTTCCGTCGGTCCGCGCCGGCCCAACCAGGAACGTGATGTAACACTGCACCTCTCCTGACCGGCCTTTGAAGTACAGCCATTCAGCCCACGACTCCGCGCGTGCCGGAACGTCGGGCACCGGATGGAAGCGGTCCATGGCCCGCACCACGTCGGCTGGATTCGGGGTCGCCCAGGCGGCATCGCGCGGCTCATCGGTCCAGGCCGCTATCGAACCGGTTTCGGGATCGCCGAGCGCGCGCTCCAGGCTGGGGACGCCGCCGGTTGCCGTCACGGCGATCGGAGCCATCCCCGGCATGTGGAGGAAGACCTCTCCCCTCCGCCGCGGCGACGCCGCGGTGACCTCCGCGTTCGTGCGAACACGATTGAGCACGAATCGAGCCGACGTCACCGGGCCCGCGGCGCCGGTCAGCACGAGCTGCCCGCCGCCGGAGAGCGCCGGCGCACGCGCCTGCATGAGCACCACTTCGCCGACGCCCAGCAGCGTGGCCATCACGCCCACGCCAAGCCCGAATCCGATGCCGAGGACGGCCGTGCGAACAGGATGCGCGAGCAGCGACTTCCAGGCGATCGTGCCGATCACCGCCGCTCCTCGCTCTCGATGCGGCCGTCGCGCATGAACACCCTCCGCGCGGCGCGGTCCGCGAGTCCTTGATCGTGCGTCACCACCACCACGGTGGTACCGTCAGCATGCACGCGATCCAGCAACTCGGCGATGTGCTCGCCGTTGGCCCGATCGAGCTCCCCGGTCGGTTCGTCGGCGAGCAGCAGCCGGGGACGGTTCGCGAGCGCCCGGGCGATCGCCACGCGCTGCGCCTCGCCGCCGGACAGCTGCGAGGGACGATGCCTGGCACGGTGCGCCAGCCCCACGTAGTCGAGAAGCTCGGAGGTCCGCCGCCGCCGCTCATCCTTCGACACGCCGGCCTCGGCCTGCGGCACGTCGACGTTCTCTGCGGCCGTGAGCATCGGCAGCAGGAAGAAACGCTGGAACACGAAGCCGATGCTCCGCAGACGCAGATCGCTGCGCGCGGCGTCGGGCAGCGATCCGACTTCGCGACTCTCGAAATAGAGCTCACCCGTCGTCGGAGGCTCGACGCATCCGAGGATGTGAAGCAGCGTCGACTTGCCGCAGCCCGACGGCCCGCGCACCGCCAGGTACTCGGCGTGCTCGACGCACAGGGAGACGTCCGTGAGCGCGTGGACCGGCCCTCCGCCCATCGGAAAGGTCTTGCCGATGCCGCGCGCTTCGAGAATTGGTGGGCTCACGAGACCACCTCGTTGCGCAGCGTCGACGCGATCGGCAGCCTCGCGACAATCCACATCGGATACGCCGACGCGAGCACCGCCGTCGCGATCAGGAGCCCCGCGTGCCAGGCGAGCGTGCGAGCCTCGAAGACGAAGAAGTGCATGGCCGCCGGAATGCCGGGCATCGCCTTTAGGATGCCGTCGAGCCAGATCGACAGCACGACACCAAGGGGAAGAGCCAGCAGTCCCCCGGCACCGACGAGCATCGCCCCCTGGCAGAACACATCGACCGCCGCACGCGCCGCCGAGAACCCGAGCGCGCGGAGCGCGGCGATCTCGCCGAGACGCTGATTCACCGACACGGTCAGGAGGACCGTGATCAGCAGGAACCCGAAGAGCAGCGTGATCGTGGACAGCACGGCCGAGATCTGCCGGAAATACGTGAACCCCTGAGTCTGCACGCGGGCGACGATCTGTTCGTTGGTGACCGCCGCGAGATCGGGACGCGCGGCGCGAATGGCGCGCACCGCCGCGAGCGTGCTCGCGCCGGCGCTCGAAGCCACCATCAAGAGGTCTGCCTCGTCACCCTCTCCCCCACATGCGTCACGCACCACGCTGCGCGCGACCAGACCGGTCAGCTGCGACTCGTCGTCGAACGGAAACTGCGCGACCCCGGCGACCCGGAAGGTGCGCGGCAACGGCGCCGCGCGGCCGCGATCGCAACTCAGGCGGACCTGCAGATCGCCGCCCACTGGCTGCCGCAGGATCGCCTGGAGGTTTTCGTTGACGAGAATGGCCGGAGCGTCGATCTGGTCGAGGTCCACTCCCGAGACGACCGTCCAGGGCCTGCGCCCGCCAGGATCGATGGCCAGCAGCGGCACCATCTTCGTCCCTGTCGGCGTGTTCACTTCGCCCTGAAGCGTCCTGACCGCGACCGCCTCGTCGACCTCGGGCAACGCCGAGATCGCGTCGACGGCGACGGTCGCATCCTTCAGGGGAACACCTCCGGGGAGCGCGAGCTCGGATGCGGCGACGCGGATGTCGAAGCCGACGCTGTCGAGCAGGTCCCGGAACGACACGACGAGCCCGCGCGACAGGAGCAGCATGTCGAAGAGCAGCGCGCCCACGGCGGCAATGCCCAATACGCCGAGGGCCGTGCGTCCCGGCTGGCGCAGGAGGTTGCGGGCGGCGAAGCGGATCGCGATCATCGGCGGGTCAGCGAGAACACCTGAGCGGCGAGCAACGACCAGGAGGACGCCGCGATCGCGGCCACTCCAAGGGGAATGGCCACGGCGATCGACCGCAGGACGACCCACGGGGTGATGCGCACGAAGACCAGCGCCGTGTCGTACCTCCACTGGAAGAAGTAGTTGATGCCGGCTTGCATCGCGATGGACAGCGCGATGCCGAAGAGCGCGCCCGCGACGGCAATCACGACGCCTTCCGCCAGCACGTGCTGGAGGATCCGGCCGCGCCGGAGCCCGATGAGCCGCAGAATGCCGACGGTTGCTCGCCGTTCGTCGACGATCATCAACATGAGCGCGAGCAGGAAGATGCTGCTGGCCACCACCGTGACGATGGCAATCGCCAGATGGAAACGTTCGAGCACGACGAACGGGGCCGCTCGGCTTCCCAACCCGGCGCTCGACTGAGCGATGACGCCGGGCAGCGAATCGCTGATGCGCTTGCCTGTAGCGACGGGGTCGCTGCTCTGCCGTGTCGTGAGATTGGTCGTGAGATTGATCGCGTCGACCGATTCCGCGTCGAGAGGCTGCGACGGATCGGCAGTCACGTCGAGCAGGTCGGGCAGGTGAAGCCTGGCTTCGTAACGGACGGCTCCGAGCCGCAGCGGATCCGGTGTCGGTTCGTATTGGGCGACGATGCGGAACTGTCGGAGCCTCGCGCCAGAAGCGTCGGCCGAGAGCGCGATGACATCGCCAGGCGCCAGGCGGCGAGCCTCCATCAGCTGCCGCGACACGAGCACGCCTGGCAGTGATGAGACGGCGCGGGATGAGTCCGGCGAGACGGGCTCGACCAGGAGCGGCGGCTCCGACGCCATCGCACCGGACGGCGGCGCCTGCGCCAGCAACGTGGAGGCCGCGGCCACCGTACAGAGCAGTACGGCGGCCGCGACAGTCGTGCGCGATGCGCGCATCAGACCCACTGCGGTGGCGGGGTGATCGATTCCTCCGGCATCGGACCGGGATCCGCCCGCCCGCTTCCCTCGAACCTGCTGATGGCGCGCACCGACATGTCGTGATCGCACGCGATCTGGCAGGACAGCCGGACGCCGCTCAAGCCGCGCGCCGCGAGCCGATCGCGTTCGGCCACGGTGTAACTGGTGGGCTCTCCATCGACGAACTCGACACGGCAGGTCGTGCACCGCGCGTTTCCGCCGCAGGCGTGAAGCTGGTCGACTTTGGCGTCCTGCTCGAGAGCGAGGACGAGACGCTTGCCTTGTGGGACTTCGACGGTCCCGAAACCTTCAACGGTCAGCTTGGGCATATCTACGAATTGTACTGGGTTGGGCGTTCGAGCCCAGGATCCGGGCTCGAAGGCCCAGGACGCTGCGGGGCGCTGAAGGGCGTGGAACGGTGCTGGCGCCGGAGCGCCTGGGGCCGGCTATCTGGTCTTGAGGAGGAATGCTCCGTTGGACTCGCTCGACGACGCGGCGCCCTCCCTCGACGCCGCGAAGCCGGTGAGGGTCGGAAGATCCTGCGGCACCGGAAGGACGGCGACGACGCCGCCGGTCGGCTCGGCCTGGACCACACCAGCACTGACCGGTCCGGTGCTCGTCAGGTACCAGAGCTGGAACGAGCGGCCCTCGGACGACACGGGCAAACGCGATGCAGTGAACAGGAGGCCGTTCGAGCGGCTGATGAACGCGCGCCCGGATGCTTCTGGCGCCCCGGTCTGTCCGACCAGACTCAGCTCCACGACGTCGGCGGCGGTCAGGAGGCCGAGGTTCGTGCGGAGCGACGTCAGGTCGTCCCGCGCGCTCTCCGCGTCCTCCTGGGCCATCTCCAGCTTGGTGACCGCATCCACGAGCCGCAGCTGCACGTCGTCCCGCTGCTCGCGCAGATTGGAGGCGTACACCCAGAGCGCGGCGGCCGCGAGCAGCAGAGCCGCTGCACTGACCCATCCGACGAGAACGAGACGACGACGCCAATTCTGCTCAGCCATTGGATTACACCGTGCGAAGGTATTGGTGAACGGAGAACACCGCAGCGGACCCCTCGCCCACGGCGGCGGCGATTCTGCGATTGGCGCCCATGCGCGCGTCGCCGACGGCGAACACGCCCGGAACGCTCGCCTCGAACATGAGCGGATCGCGTTCGAGCGGCCATTGGCTCGCCACGCGCTGAATGTCGGCGCCGGTCATCACGAAGCCCTTGCTGTCCAGATCGACGAACCCGTGCAAGGCTCGCGTGCGCGGCGCCACACCGATGTAAATGAAGAGCGCCGGCGTGTCCAGCCGCCGGGTCGCGGCCGTCGTCACGTCACGCAGCTCGATCCCTTCCAGATGGCCCTCGCCCTGCACGGCGGAAACCTCGACACCGGTATGGACGGTGATGTTCGGAGTCGCGTGAATACGGTCCACCAGATACTGCGACATCGACGGGCTGAGGCTGCCAGCCCGGACGAGCAGGTGCACGTCCGACGCGTAGCGGGCGAAGAACAGCGCACCCTGTCCGGCGGAATTGGCCCCGCCGACGATCGCAACCGGCCGCCCGCGGTACAGTACCGCCTCGCTCGTCGCGGACCCGTAGTAGATGCCCGCGCCCAGAAGCTGCCGTGTGCCGTCAGCCGGCAGTTCCCGCACCGCCATGCCGGGAGCCAGGACGACAACGTGGCAAGAGACCTGGGTGCCGTTCGACAGATGGACGATCTTGTAGGGATCGCGGCGCGTGAAACCCACTGCGGACTGTCCCACCAGGATCTCCGCGCCGAAGCGCTGCGCCTGGGTCGCGGCGCGGCGCGCGAGGTCGGCGCCGCTCACGCCCGCCGGAAACCCGAGATAGTTCTCGATCAGCGAGCTGGTGCCGGCCTGCCCACCCGGAGCGTTCTGCTCCACGACCAGCACGTGCAGCCCTTCCGAGGCCGCGTACACGGCGCTCGCCAGGCCGGACGGTCCGGCGCCGACGACAACCACGTCGTAGAAGGGATGTGTGGCGGCGGTGTGCATGCCGATCTTCTCGGCAAGCTCCGGCAGCGACGGCGATGCGAGCCACGCACCGTCGGGAAACAGAACCACCGGCAGCTGGGCCAGGCCGCACGGCATCGCCTCGATCAGATCGCGCGTCGACTGGTCTTCGTCCAGGTCCACCCACCGATACGGGATCTGATTGTTCGACAGGAACTCGCGAACGGCGTAGCAGGGCGGCGACCAGCGTGAGCCCGCCACGCGGATGCCCCGATAGGGCTGGCGTACGTGGGCGGACCAATCGGCGAGCAGATCGTCGAGAACGGGATAGAGACGCTGGTCAGGCGGATCCCAGGGCTTCATCAGGTAGTGATCGAGGCCGACATCGTTGATGGCCGCGATGGCGGCGTCGGTGTCCGCATACGCGGTCAACAACACCCTCCGGGCATCCGGGTGCAAACGCCGCGCCTCGACCAGGAAGTCGGTTCCGCTCATCGTCGGCATGCGCTGATCGACCAGGAACAGCGCGACCGGCGACGCCCGCCGCTTCAGCTCGCGCGCGGCGTCGAGCGCCTCCTCCGGCGAACCGGCGGAAACGACGCGGTATTCCGGTCGATAGTGGCGCCGCAGATCGCGCTCGATGGCCGCGAGCACTTCCCGATCGTCGTCGACGACGAGAACGACCGGCCGCGGAACGGATTCCTTCGCTGACTCGTCTGCCATGGCTCCTCACAAACGGGGCGCGGGCTCCCACGCGGGTCCACTCGCACGGCGCAGCGACACCGGAAGCGACACCCTGAACTCGGTGCCCGCCGGTCCCGTGGTGACGTCGATCTCGCCTTGATGCTGGGCGACAATCCGTCTGGCGAGGTCGAGCCCGAGTCCGGTGCCCGAGCCAACCGGCTTGGTCGTGAAGAACGGATCGAACATGCGGCGTTGGACGTCCGCCGGAATGCCTGGACCATTGTCCTGAATGCGCACGGTGACGCGAGCTCCCCGCGTTTCCGCGCCGATTCGCACCTGTCCGTTGACGCCCACCGCGTCCAGGGCGTTGTCGATCAGGTTCGCCCACACCTGATTCAAGTGGCCTCCGAAACCGTCGACCGGCGGAAGCGCCGACGGCAGGTCGAGGCGAATATCGATGCCCCGCTGACGCGCCTTGGACCCGAGCACGGTGACCGTGTCGGACAGCCCGCGCGCGAGATCCACTGGGCCCGGCAAGGTCTGTTGATCGAGATACGTGAAGCCCTTCACGGCGGTGACCAGCGTGTGAATACGTGACGCGGCGATGTCGAGGTCGCTGGTGAGCCGACGCATCATCGCGTCCGACGCAAGGTAGCGCAGCGCGGCGTCCAGTGCGGGCGCGGCGGGCAGGCGTTCGACCAGCGCGTCCAGATGCGAACGATCGACCGCCGACGCCGCAAGCCAATGCGCGTGATCACTCGAGAGACCGTGACGCGCCAGCCAGGTCTCCATGTCCTCCTCGCGGTCGGCGGCGTTCATCGGGGACTGCGCCGGACTCCGCTCGCGGGCGCGCACCCGAAGCCCCTCGACGATGTGGAGAGTCTCGACCGGGAGCGCCAAGGCACAGTAGCCACGATACGCCTCCTCGTAGACGTCGAGCTCCGAGGAGAGGACCTTCGCGGTCCGGGCCACCGCGGAGGCGGGATTGTTCAGCTCGTGTGCCAGTCCCGCGGCAACGCGGCCCAGGGAGGCCAGCTTCTCGTCGAGCAGCCCACTTGACGTGAAGACGCGCGCGCGGTCGAGCATGACGTGCACGAGCACCGAGGTGAGCTCGTAGCAGCGTGCAGCGAGTTCCTGGAGGTGCGCGGCCGGAACGGCGAGCACTTCAGTCGGCTCCTCTGCGGTGACATCACCCGGAGGACCCTTCAGCCGCGAAAACGGCAGCTTGCCGGTGATGTCGCCGGCGCGCCACTCCATCACCGTGCGTGGACCCGAATCACCCTGGACACGAATGAAGAGGTGCCCGGTCAAAACGACGAAGAGGTGCTGGACCTCCACGCCTGCCGGCGAGAGGACCTGTCCCGGAGCGAGGCGTCGCAGCGCGCCACGCGCAGCGATCCAGGCCAGCTGCTCGCGCGGCACCTGGGCGAGCTT
>JBFXAT010000090.1:0-12272 GCA_050183995.1 Vicinamibacterales bacterium | reverse complement strand
TTTCGCGCGGCCATGGGCCTTCCGACGAATCTGGATCGGTCGGCGATCGATGCAGGTGGCGAGTCGCTAGAGGGGGTCACGTTGAGGATCGGCAATCCTCAATTGATCGTGCTCGGTCCGCTGCCAGACGACGAGCGCTTTGAGCGGCTTGGGCGCGCGCTGGAGCGGCACGAGCGATTTCCGGACGGAACCAACGTCGAGTTCGTCCACGTCGAGGCGCCGGACCGCCTGCGCATCCGGATTTGGGAGCGCGGCTGCGGACCGACGTCCTCGTCAGGCACCGGATCCTGCGCCTCGCTCGTGGCGGCGGCCGCCTATGGCGGTGCGAATCGGCGCGCCACGGTCATCGCCCCCGGCGGAGCGCAGGAGGTCGAGTGGACCGAGGAGAGTGTCTACTTGACGGGCTGGGCCGAGGTCGTCTGCGAGGGGGACTGGTTGCGGGCGCTTCCGGTCGGCTGAGCGCCGGCAGATTCAGCGGCGGCGGACCGCTTTCGCCGTTGCGTATTCTGCCAGGTTGGATCAGCGCCGCCGGCGCGGCGGGGGAGCGCTGGCCGCCTCGATCGCCCTGACGGCGTCCGCCAGCGGCGCGGTTGCGGCGCGGACACTGTCGGGGACGTCCAGATAGCTCCCGTTCTCGAAGAGTGCGCGCGCTTCTTGCACGCCGGTGTGGGCGGTGTCAATCGTGCCGCGCGGTTCCGCCAGCAGCTTGTCCGCTACCTTCGCCGCTTCCGCCGCGCGGAGGCGCGCGTCTGCTGCTGCCAGTGCCGCATCCGCGGCCGTCAACGCTCGATCCGCCTCCACGCGCGCGGCGGCGAGACCATCGGCTGCTTGCGCCGCGGAGTTCTGGGCGCGCTCCCGGCTGTCGAGGGCATGGTTCAACGCCAGTCGATAGTCGCGTTGCGCGACGGCTTCGCGCGCGTGGGCCAGCGCGAGTTGAGCGGCGCCGTACTCGTCCACGGCGTACTTGTCGGCGCCGGCCGCGCGTGCGGCGTCGAGCGCGCCTTGCGCCTGTTGCATTTCCTTCTCAGGGGGATCGTCGCCGCATCCGATCAAAACGAGCAGCTGCAGACAGATCGCGAAGAGCACGGACGCGCGCCGGGACATCTACCGAAGTATACGCGGACCATTCGCCGTGTAGTACGATGAAAGACCTGTCGCCGGACGATCGGCCGAGGGAGAAGCTGTTGCGCGTGTCGGCGACGGCGCTGGGCGACAACGAACTGGTCGCAATCGTGCTCGGCAACGGAGTGCGGGGAACGAGCGCCCTGGAACTGGCCAACCAGCTGCTGCGGCGCCGCGGTGGGCTTCACGGCCTCGCGCGGGCAACGGCAGGAGAGCTGGCCCAGGTGGCCGGAATCGGACAGGCCCGCGCGGCACAGGTCGTGGCGGCCCTCGAACTGGGGCGCCGGACCCTGGCGCACGCTCCCGGCGCGCGCGTGCAGCTCCTCACTCCACGCGACGCGGCCGCGTACCTCATCCCGGCGTTCGGGGCTCGCCCCGTCGAGCACTTCGGTGTCGTGCTGCTCGACACGAAACATCGCGTCTTGCGCGCGACCGTCGTGGCATCCGGTACACTGAACTCGACGGTCGTCGAGCCGCGTGACGTGTACCGGGAGGCGATTCTCGGTGGCGCGGCGGCGGTGGTCGCGTTTCACAATCACCCCTCCGGCGACCCAACCCCGAGCCCGGACGATCTGTCGCTGACGCGCCGGCTTCGGGCCGCGGGGACGTTGATGGGCATCGAGCTCGTCGATCACATCGTGCTCGGCGACGCGCGATATTGCAGTTTCAAGGAGTTAGGGCACCTCTAGTGGCGCGCGTCCTGTATCTCGACTGCTTCTCCGGCATCGCCGGCGACATGATCCTGGGAGCGTTCCTGGATGCGGGACTTCCGCTGGACGCGCTGCGCGCAGCGCTCGGCAGCCTCGCCATCGAGGGGTACGAGCTGCGGGCGGAACGCGTCCTGCGCGCCGGTATCTCTGCCACGCGGTTGGTTCTCGACGAGGGATCGGTCGAGGGAGGGAGCGGGGCAGGGACGCTGCGCCGTGGTTCCGATCAGCGAGGTGCGCACGATCGCGCTGCGCAGCATCACGATCATGCGCATCACCACGATCACGCGCATGACGATGATCACGCGCATCGACACGCTCACGATCACCCTCCGTCCGGAGAGCACCCTCCGTCCGACGAGCACCGCCGGGGCGAGCGCGTTCACGGAGCCGGCCACGCGCACCGGAGCCTCGCGGAGATCCACGCCCTGATCGATCGGTCGGGGCTCTCCCTCGCGGCGCGGACGCGCGCGCGCGAGCTCTTCACGCGGCTCGCCGAGGTGGAAGCCCGCATTCACGACATGCCGCTCGAGCAGGTGCATCTGCACGAAGTCGGCGAGCTCGACTCGATCATCGACATCGTCGGCGCCGTGTTCGCGCTGGAGTGGGCCGGCGTGGATCGCGTCGTGTGCTCGCCCCTGAACGTCGGGGGAGGCATGGTGCACTCGGCCCACGGTCTGTTCCCGGTCCCGGCGCCCGCGACGATTGCGCTCCTCGGACCCGCGCCGATCTACGGTGGAGCGATTCAGAAGGAGCTGGTCACGCCAACCGGGGCGCTGATCGCGACGTCATACGCTTCGTCGTTCGGTCCCGTGCCGCCGATGAGGATCGAGCGCGTCGGCTACGGCGCCGGCTTGCGCGACAATCCCGGCACGCCGAACGTCCTTCGGATCCTGATTGGCGAGCATCGCGAGGAGGCGCGCGGCGAGCGCGTCGCCGTCCTCGAATGCGAGATCGACGACATGAGCCCGCAGCTGTTCGGCGCGGCGATGGAGCGGCTGTACGCCGCAGGGGCGCTCGAGGTCTTCTACGTGCCGGTGCAAATGAAGAAGAATCGGCCGGGCACGCTGCTCACCGTCATTGGTGCGCCGGAGAATAGGGCGGCGCTCGCCGATATCGTGTTCAGGGAAACGACGACGATCGGACTTCGGCACGTCGAGGTCGAGCGCGAGTGCCTCGAGCGGGAGCTCGTCTGGGTCGAAACGCCGCTCGGCCGTGTTCGCGTCAAGGTGGCTTGGCGCGGCGGTCGTGTCGTCAATGCCGTGCCCGAGTACGAAGACTGCGCCGCTCTGGCCGCCGCGCATCACGCGCCGGTGAAGGAGGTGCAGGCGCTTGCGATCCAGGCCTACGGTGCGCGCGCCACGGCGCCGCCCACCGCACTTTAACGAGCCCCGACTGTGAACCCCTTCTACATCACTACGCCGATCTACTACATCAACGCCGAGCCGCACCTCGGCCACGCGTATACGACGATGGTCGCCGACGCGGTCGCGCGGGCGCACCGGTTGATGGGGGAAGACGTGTTCTTCCTCACCGGCACCGACGAGCACGGCCAGAAAGTGGAGCGCGCAGCCCAGAAGGCCGGCGTCTCGACAGCTGAGTTCGCCGATGGGATGGCGGCGAAGTTCAGGTCGCTGCTCCCGAGGCTCAACGCGTCCAACGACGATTTCATCCGGACGACAGAGCGTCGTCATCATGCGGCCGTTCAGGCCTTGTGGCGGCGTGTCCGCGATCGCGGATTCATCTACAAGGGAAAGTACGAAGGCTGGTACTGCACGGTGGACGAAGTGTTCGTCCCGGAGACGCAGCTCGTCGACGGCCGCTGTCCGATCTGCGGCAACGGAGTGGAGCGGATCGCCGAGGAGAGCTACTTCTTCAAGCTGTCCGCGTTCCAGGGGCCGCTGCTGGAGCACTATCGCCGCCATCCCGATTTCGTGACGCCGGACGGGCGTCGCAACGAAATGCTCGCCTTCCTCGAAGGTGGACTCGAGGACCTGAGCGTGAGCCGGACGTCCTTCAGGTGGGGGATTCCGGTCCCCGACGATCCAGCGCACGTGATGTACGTCTGGTTCGATGCCCTGACGAACTACATGACCGCCGCCGGGTACGGCGCGGCAGACGCCGCGTCGGCCGAGCGCTTCGCGCGGTACTGGCCAGCGGACGTTCACTTGATTGGCAAGGAGATCGTGCGCCAGCACGCGGTGTACTGGCCGGCGTTCCTGCTGGCGGCGGATCTGCCGCTTCCCCGACGGATCGTGAGCCATGGATGGTGGCTCATGGAAGGCGCGAAGATGTCGAAGTCGGCTGGCAACGTCGTGCGGCCTGACGACTACATCGCCCGTTTCGGCCTCGACGCGTTGCGCTATTTCGTCTTCCGGGAAATGGTGTTCGGGCAGGATGCAAGCTTCGGCGACGCCTCGATACTCGCGCGGTACAACGCGGACCTGGCGAACGACCTCGGGAACCTGGTCAGCCGCGTCACCACGCTGATGCACCGGTCGTGCGAGGGGCGTGTGCCCGTGCCCGACCGGGCCCTGCTCGATCGCGACGAGGAACGGCTGTTGCGGGCGGCGATCGAACGCGCGGACGGCGTCGTCCGTGGAGCCATCGGCAGCTTTCAGCTCAGCGCAGCGCTGCGTGAGATTTGGGAGGCGGTCGGCGCGACCAATCGGTACATCGTGGCGCGCGAGCCCTGGCGTCTGGCCAAGGACGCCTCCCGCCGGCAAGAGCTCGACTCGAGCCTGTACGCAACGGCCGACGCGGTCCGGGTGATTGCGGAGCTCTTGCGCCCGTTCATGCCCGCCACGGCCGAACGCATGCTTGGTATGGTCGGTCACGGCGTGGAGCCCGATTCATGGCGCGACTTGCGGCCGGGCACCCTGGTCGCGGGCACGCCGCTTGGCGATCAGGCGACGCTCTTTCCGCGCATCGAGCACTCAGTGGAGGTATTGCGACAGATGTCCGACGACGCTCCGGTCACACCCACACCTACACCCACAACAGCACTCGGGACATCGACAGCTGCCGCCGAGGCCTCGCCGCCAGCAGCAGTGCCCGCGGCCTCTCCCGGCGCGGCAGGAAATGCGGCTGCAGGTGCCGCTGCTGCGCCAGAGGCTCAGGGCTTGATCTCGATCGACGACTTCATGAAGGTCGATCTCCGTGTTGCGAAGGTGCTCGAAGCCGAGCGTGTCCCGAAGTCGAAGAAGCTGCTGAAGCTGCTCGTCGACACCGGCGCTGATCAGCGGACGATTGTCGCGGGAATAGCGGAAGCGTACGAGCCCGAGGCGCTGCTGGGCCGCACGATCGCCGTCGTGTTCAATTTGAAGCCGGCGAAGCTGATGGGCATCGAATCGAACGGGATGGTTCTCGCGGGCAGTGCGGAGGGGGGCAAGCCGGTGCTCGTCGGCTTCGAGTCGCCACTTCCGCCTGGGGCGCGCGTTCGCTAGCCGGATGGCGGATCGGGCTTTCGACGACGGCGCGCTCACCGGGCGCGGCGGGGAACTGGGCGAGATCGCTCGCGCCTACGTGCACCTTGCGCTTGCGGTGGGCGAACACGACGCCGCGTACGTGGATGCCTACTACGGCCCGGCGGCCTGGCGCGACGATGTGCGCGCCCAGCAGTGGTCGCTCTCGGCGATTGCCGAGCGTGCGGACGCTCTGCTGGCGTCGATGCCCGCCGCCCAGGGACCGGACGGGCCACACAGCGGCCGCGCCGCATTCCTGACGGTGTTGATCTCGGCGCTCCGCGCGCATGTCGGCATCCTGTCGGGAAGTCGCCTGGCCTTCGACGCCGAGGCGAAGGCGCTCTACGACATCGTCCCTCTGCGGTGTCCGGAATCACACGTCGATGGCGTGCATGCGGAGCTCGAGCGGCTTCTTCCCGGCGCTGAATCGCTGCCCGTGCGTCTGGAGCAGTTCAGGCAGCGCTTCGAATTGCCGCGCGCGCGGCTTGCGGATGTCTTTCATGCCGCGATCGAGGAGTGCCGGCGCCGGACGGCCGCTCACATCGAGCTCCCGACAGGAGAGGCGTTCGTGCTGGAATTCGTCCAGGACAAGCCGTGGAGCGGATACAACTGGTACGCAGGCCGATATCGCAGTTGTATCCAGGTCAATACCGATCTCCCCGTCCATCTGGATCGCGTCATCGACTTGGCCGCGCACGAGGGGTATCCGGGGCACCACGTCTTCAATACGCTGATCGAGGCACGGTTGGTCGGCGAGCGCGGCTGGGAGGAGCTCACCGTGTTTCCGCTCTTCTCACCGCTCGCGCTCCTCGCGGAGGGCACGGCGAATTTCGGGATCGACGTTGCGTTTCCCGGAGGCGAGCGGATCGGGTTCGAGCGCGAGGTCCTGGCGCCGATGGCCGGCGTGCCGGCAGAGGACGTCGAGCGCTATCACGAGATGCTGGCGCTCGTGAATCGACTGTCCTACGCCGCCAACGACGTGGCGCGCCAGTATCTCGACGGGGCCATCGATCGCGACGCGGCGATCGAGCAGCTCGTTCGCCGTGTGCTCATGACGCGCGAGCGAGCGGCGCAGCGGACGCGGTTCTTCGACGCGTACCGCAGCTACGTCGTCAACTACAACGTCGGGCTCGACCTGGTGCGAGCGTACGTCGAGCGGAAGGGCGGCGTGACGACCGCGCCGGATCGCCGATGGGAGGAGTACCTCCGGTTGCTGCTCGATCCGCTTCCCCCATCGAGCCTCTTATGATCGAGTCCCCCCGAATGGTCGACTCCCACTGCCACATTGCCGACGAGGTGTTCGGCCCGGATCTCGAGGCGGTGATTGGCCGGGCTCGGGAGGCGGGTCTCGAGCGGGCGCTGATCATTCTCGAAGCGGGAAATGCCCAGGAGGCGGCGCAGGCCGCTCGTGCGTGCGCGATCTGGGAACCGCTGCGCGTCGCGATCGGCGTGCACCCGCACGCGGCGCACGGGTTCGCCGATCGACCCGCCAAGGCGGCCGAGATCGTACGGGCGCAGGCGGCGGCGACGCCTGAGGCGCGCGCCGTCGGTGAGATCGGGCTCGATTATCACTACGACTTCTCCGCGCCTGACGTGCAGCGGGCGGTGTTTCGGGAGCAGTTGGCGCTGGCGGGTGAGCTCGACTGGCCGGTCGTGGTGCACACGCGCGAAGCCGAGCGCGACACCATCGCGGCCATTCAGGAGTTCGGTGGGGCGGTCCGCGGCGTGTTGCACTGCTTCACGGGTTCGGCCGATTTGGCGCGGCAGGCTCTCGGTCTCGGGTTCTACATCTCTTTTTCCGGCATCGTGACCTTTCCGCGCGCCGAGGACCTTCGGGAGACGGCTCGGATCGTGCCGCTCGATCGGCTCCTGATCGAAACGGATAGTCCGTTCCTGTCGCCCGCGCCAAACCGCGGTGGACGCAACGAGCCGGCGCGCGTCGTCGACGTCGCGCGCGTGCTCGCGACGATTGCGGGCGTGACCGAAGAAGAGCTGGCTGCGGCGACGACCGCGAACTTCCACCGCCTGTTCCGCCCATGATAAAGTCCTACCTGAGCCACGTGGAAAAGACGCCTGCTCTCTCCCAGATCTTCGAGCCGATCCGCGCAGATCTCGCTCTGGTGGATCGCGAGTTCGCGCGCCAGGTTGAATCGCAGGTCGATCTGATTCCGAAGATCGGCCGCTACATCCAGAGCAGCGGCGGCAAGCGCGTGCGCCCCGCCGTGCTGTTGATGGCGGCGCGACTCGGCGGATACAAGGGCGACCGTGCGGTCGTGTTCGCCGCGGCCATCGAGTTCATTCACACCGCCACGCTCGTGCACGACGACATCATCGACGGTGCCGAGATGCGGCGCGGCCGCATGTCGGTGCACACGCGGTGGGGCAACGACATCACCGTTCTGCTGGGCGACTATCTCTACATCAAGTCGATGGCGCTGGCGCTGACGCACGACACGCTCGAGATCGTGCGCGTGCTCTGCGACGTGACGCTGAAGATGATCGAGGGGGAGCTCTACCAGCTGACGAAGAACGGGGATGCGGCGATCACCGAAGAAGAGCACTTCGACATCATCCGGCGAAAGACGGCGTATCTGTTCGGTGGATCGGCGCAGATCGGCGGCATGCTCGGGGGACTCGGAGCCGAGCCGGAACAGGCGCTACAGCAATACGGCTTCAATCTCGGCATCGCCTTCCAGCTGGTCGACGACCTGCTCGATTTCACGGGCGACCTGTCGGCGGTGGGCAAGCCGGTCGGGGCGGATCTCCGCGAAGGCAAGATGACGCTGCCGTTGATCCACCTGCTGCAGCAGCCTGGTCACGATGCCGGCCGGGTCGTTCGCGAAATCATCGAGTCCGGTAACGCGACCCGCGAGCAATGGGACGAGATCCTGGCATTGCTCCGCCACCATCGCTCGATCGAATACGCGTCGCAGCGCGCTGTCGAGTTCGCCGAGCGGGCCAAGCGCCAGTTGCAGGTGTTTCCTCCCAGCTCCGAGCGCGATGCCTTGCTCGCGCTGCCCGACTACGTCCTCTCGCGCGATCGCTGATCGGCGCGCGGTCGCCGGCGGCACTCACCCGCGAGTACATGCCCGGAGGTAGCCAGTCGTGCCGAATCTCTCTCCCGAGGAGCGCCTGCGAGAGCTTCGCGAGGCGATCAGACATCACGAGGAGCGCTACTACGTCCACGCCGATCCGGAAATCTCGGACGCGGAGTTCGACCAGCTCCTGCATGAGCTCGAGCGCCTCGAAGCCGATCACCCCGAGCTCGTCACGCCCGATTCCCCAACCCAGCGCGTGTCCGGACGTCCCGTCGAAGGCTTTGCCGTTGTCGAGCACATGGTGCCGATGCTCAGCCTGGACAACGCCTATTCGCCGGCGGAGCTGCGCGACTTCGACGAACGCGTCCGGAAGGCGGCGGGGGTGGAGGGCATGGTGGTGCCGTACGTGGCCGAGCTCAAGATCGACGGCTTGAGCATCGCGCTCACCTACGACAACGGCATGCTCGTTCGAGGCGCCACCCGCGGCGATGGCCGCCGCGGGGAGGACGTCACCTCGAACGTGCGGGCGATCCGGTCGGTGCCGCTCAGGGTTCGAGGCCTGCCGTTCGCACGCTGCGAGATCAGGGGGGAAGTGTTCCTGCCCCGCGCGGCATTCGACCGCATGAATCGCGCGCAGGAAGATGCTGGCGAGGCGCCGTTCGCCAACCCGCGCAACGCGGCGGCCGGCACGATGCGCAGCCTGGACGCGTCGCTCGTCTCGAAACGCGGGCTCCGCGCCCTCTTCTATCAGCTCGTGACGCCAGACCCAGACGACGGGGTCGCCGCGACACATACGGAGGTGTTGCGCCGCCTGCGCGAGTGGGGGCTGCCGGTGGAGCCGCATTGGGCGCGCTGCGAGGGGGTCGAGGCTGTGATCGAGTTCTGCAGCGCATGGGAGCAGCGGCGTCGAACGCTGGACTTCGACACCGACGGTGTCGTGGTGAAGGTGGAGGACCTGGCACTGCGTGCCCGCCTGGGCTCCACGGCGAAGTTCCCACGATGGGCGATCGCCTTCAAGTTTCCCGCCGAGCAGGCGACGACCGTGCTGCGCCGGATCGAGGTCAACGTCGGCCGCACGGGCGCCGTCACTCCCTATGCCGTGCTCGATCCGGTCTTCCTGGCGGGGTCGACGATTTCGATGGCCACGCTTCACAACGCGGAGGATCTCGCGCGGAAAGATCTGCGTGAGGGCGACCGGGTGCTGATCGAAAAGGCGGGCGACGTGATCCCGAAGGTGATCAAGGCGATCCTCCCGCATGACCCGGACAGCCGGACATGGTCGATGCCGACCGAGTGTCCGGCCTGCGGCAGCACGCTGCACCGCGACGACGAGGCGGTTGTCTGGCGATGTGAAAACGTCTCGTGTCCGGCGAGGCTTCGGAGGAGCTTGGAGCATTTCACCTCGCGCGCGGCCATGAACATCGAAGGACTGGGCTCGGCCCTCGTCGACCAGCTGATCGCGCAGCATCTGCTGCGCGACGCGGCTGACATCTATCAGTTGAAAGCCGAGGAGCTGGAGAACCTGACCGTCGCGCCCCGCGAGCCAAAATCGGACCGCGCCGTTCCGCGACGCCTTGGAAAGGTCGGGCGCAATGTCGTCGCCGAGATCGAGCGCAGCAAGAGCAACGATCTCTCGCGCCTGATTTTCGGACTCGGCATTCGACACGTAGGGGAGAAGGCGGCGTCGACGCTGGCCCGACACTTCCGGACGATGGATCGCCTGCTGACCGCGTCCGCCGACATGCTGCAGTCGGTGCCGGAGATCGGGCCGGTGGTCGCGGCGTCGCTCCGCGCCTACGCCGAGGAGCCGCGCAACCTGGATCTGATTGCCCGCTTGGCTGCGGCCGGCGTGAATATGACGAGCCTCGCGCCCGAGGTGCCGGACGCCCCTGGGCCGCTCGCCGGGAAGACGGTCGTGTTGACCGGCACGCTCCACGCGATGTCGCGTGAGGCGGCGGCGGCGGCACTCGAACGCCTCGGGGCGAAGGTGTCGGGTTCCGTCAGCCGCAAGACGTCGTTCGTCGTCGTCGGCGACGACGCCGGCAGCAAGCTGGAGAAGGCCCGTCAGCTTGGGGTGGAAACGCTGGATGAGCGTGCTTTCCTGGCTCTTATAATGAAAAATGAGAGCTGATGTCGCGGCGCTCCACCTTCGTCACCCTCGGTCTGACGGCTGTCGTCGCTTTCCTGGTGGGAGCGATCGTGGCGGGCGGATTCCTGCGGCCGACCGTCGTGGCGGATACGCCGCTGATCGGGAGTGGCGCGCCGACCATCGCCGCGGCACGCGGGCCTGCGTCGCCGCTCGTCAATTTCGCCGACGTCGTGGAGCGGATCAATCCGGCTGTGGTGAACGTGGATGCCACGAGCGCCGGGATCGGCGATCCACGGCGCGGACGGCCGAGCCTCCCGGACTCGCCCGAGCCGTTCGGTCCGAGGCGCGAAGCGCCCCGGCGCGGGGCGGGCAGCGGTTTCATCATCGACGCCGATGGCAGCATTCTCACCAACTACCACGTCATCGAAGGGGCGGCGCGGATCCTGGTCAAGCTCTCGGGAGGACGGTCGGTGCGGGCACGGGTGGTGGGAACGGACCCGGATACGGACATCGCCCTCCTGAAGATTGACGGACAGTCGAACCTGCCGGTGGCGGCGCTGGGTGATTCCTCCTCGTTGCGTATGGGTGAGTGGGTCTGCGCGATCGGCAACCCGCTCGGGTACGAGCACACGGTGACGGTTGGCGTGGTGAGCTACCTCGGCCGGAAGCTGTTCGACTCGAGCCTCGACAATTACATCCAGACCGACGCGGCGATCAACTTCGGCAACAGCGGTGGCCCCTTGATCAACGCACGCGGCGAGGTGATCGGCATCAATGCCGCGATCAGCTCTCGCGCCAGCAACATCGGGTTCGCCGTGCCCATCAACGGCGCCGCCGCCATTCTGCCGCAGCTTCGGGCGAGCGGCCGCGTGTCGAGGGGCTACATGGGCGTCGCGCTTCGCGACGTCGATCCCGACCTCCAGCAGTCGCTGCGGCTGCCGATGTCGCACGGTGCCGTCGTGCAGGACGTCACCGAGGGATCGCCGGCGGAGCGCTCGGGGCTGAAACCCTACGACGTGATCATCGGCTTCGAAGGGGTGGAAGTCGCGAACGACTCGGATCTGATCAGCGAAATCGCCAGCCGCGCGCCCGGCACCACGACAGAGGTCCAGCTCATACGCGACGGGCGCGAGCAGAAGGTCGCGGTGAAGCTGGCCGAGCGCCCGGCCCGCGATGCCGCGGCGCAGGCACTTCGGGACGAAGCGATGCCGACCCGGGAGGGAGCCGCCTCGGGGCCGACCGAGGTGCTCGGTCTCAACGTCCGCGACTTGGACGCGGCCGCGTTCAACCGGCTCCGGCTCCCCAGAGACATGCGCGGCGTCCTGATTACGCGCGTGAACCCGCTGAGCGCGTCGTTCGACGCGGAGGTGCAGCGCGGCACCATCCTGCTCGAGATCAATCGCAAGCCCATTGTGACCGTCGCTGATTACCGGCGTGTCCTCTCGTCGGTCCGCCCGGGAGACATCGTCACCCTCTACCTCTACACGCCCGAGATTCGACAGCGACAGCTGAAGACCGTTCGACTCGACGAGCGCTGACCCGACCGCCCGCCTTATGCCGAAATCCCGCATTCTGGTCATCGACGACGAAGCCGCGATCCGCGACTCGCTGCGGATGACGCTCGAGTACGAAGGTTACGACTGCATCCTCGCGGCGACGGGCCAGGAGGGGCTCACCCTCCTCGAACGCGAGGCACCGGATCTGGTGCTCCTGGACGTGAAGATGCCAGGGATGGATGGTCTGGAGGTGTTGGACCGCATCCGCGCCATGAACGACACGGTGCCGGTCATCGTCGTCTCCGGCCACGGTACGATCAGCACAGCCGTCGATGCGACGAAGAAGGGCGCGTTCG
>JBFXAT010000089.1:0-12454 GCA_050183995.1 Vicinamibacterales bacterium | reverse complement strand
CCGGCAGCACGTACTCGTCGGAGACGACGTACGATGCCTCGCCAGGTGGATTGTCGATCGTCTCGCTGCCCAGGCGCAGCCCGACGGGGGCTCTCGTGGGCCGGTCATCGGTGAAGTAGAACCCGACGCTCGGCCTGATGGCCTCGGGGCGCCCCGTCGGCTGCAAATGGAGCTGCGCCACGAGGTCGCTCGCCGCCTCGAGCCGCCAGGGCATCCCCGCGGGCGACGGATGGGGCTGCTGGCCCGGGGTCCATCCGAGGAGGTACCCGGGCGGGTATCCGGCGTCGAGCGACATGCCGCCGGAATACCCGGGCTCCGGATCGGCGGCGTCGAGGCGCCGCGACGAACCGGTCCGATCGACCCCGAGGTTCGCATGGTGGACCGCCCGGTCGTTGCCCGGACGGAACTCGATCGCCCTCACGTAGCGTGCTTCTGTGGTCGGCACGGGAAGCACGAAGATCCTGAAGGTGTCCGGACCATCAGCGCGGAGCGTGTAGGTCTCGGACATCTCGACGACCTGGTCGGGCGTTCCAAGCTGCCAGCCGTCAACGATCGACGGCGCAGCCGGAAGGTCGCGAGGATCACCTTCCGGTCCGTCTTGCGCCGCCCACTCGGCGAGCCGCTGGATCTGCTCGTCGGTCAACGTACGGGCGCCCACGAAGCGGGCCGGATCGTCGAGCGGCTTCCACGGCGGCATCAGGCGCCGTGCGGTCGTCTCGACGATGAGCCGCATCCGCTGGCGCGCGTCGCGGTAGGTCAGCAGGCTGAAAGGACCGATGCCGCCAGGCCGATGACACTGCGCGCAGTGCTCGAAGACGATCGGCGCGACGTCCTTGCTGAACGTCACGGGCTCGGCCGCGGTCACCGGGAGCGGCGCCAGCGCCCACGCCAGCACAACGGCGGTCGTCACCCGGGGGATGTTCACGGCCAGAGAACCCGACACACGGATAAGATACGGGAAGTCCCCAATGTCGGCGAAACGTTCCGTAAGGGCCACCGTGCCCCGACCGGCGCGCACGGAGGCGCCGGCGCAGACGCCGCGTGCCCCCCGGATCGACCGGCCGTTCCTGCGTGATGCCGCCGCGATTTTCGCCGTCGCGTTGGCATTGCGGCTCCTCCACGTCTGGCTCCTCAGCCGATCCCCCTATTTCACCGCACTGCTCGGCGACGCCCGCAGCTACGACGAGTGGGCCAGCCGCATCGCCGGCGGCGATTGGATCGGCAGCGAGGTCTTCTATCAGGCGCCCTTGTACCCCTACTTCCTCGGCACGATCTATACCCTGGCCGGGCACAGCCTCGGCGCCGTACGCGTGGTCCAGGCAGTGGTCGGGGCAGGATCCTGCGTGTTCTTGGGCCTGGCCGGCTATCGGCTGTTCTCCCGCCGTGTCGGGCTCATCGCCGGACTGGCGCTGGCGGCCTACGCTCCGGCCATCTTCTTCGACGCGCTGCTGCAGAAATCGGTGCTCGATCTGTTCTTCGTCACGTTGGCGTTGTGGCTGATCGGCCGCGTCGCGGATGCGCCGGCCGCTCCGCGCAATTGGCTCGCGCTTGGTCTCGCCCTCGGCGCCTTGAGTCTGACGCGCGAAAACGCGCTCGTCTTCGTGATCGTCGTGCTCGGCTGGGCGCTGCTGGGCCCGCGCAGGCAGCCCCCGCGGTCCGCCTTCGCCGCGCGTCTGCGGCTCGCGGCCCTGTTCCTCTGTGGGCTCGCCATCGTCCTCGTGCCGGTGGCGGTCCGCAACTACGCCGTCGGCGGCGGCTTCTACCTGACCACCGCGCAGATGGGGCCGAACTTCTACATCGGGAACAATCCGGCCTCGGATGGGACCTACTCGGCCCTTCGCTACGGACGGGGTGCGCCGGAATACGAGCGGCAGGACGCAACCGACCTGGCGGAGCTCGCGCTCGGGCGCGAGCTCTCGCCCTCCGAGGTGTCCCGCTACTGGATGGATCAGGCGTTCGCCTTCATCACCGGCCACCCGGGCGCATGGTTGAAGCTGACCGCCCGCAAGGCGGCGCTGCTCGTCAACGCCACCGAGATGTTGGACACCGAGAGCCAGGAGAGCCACGCCGAATGGTCCTGGGTGCTCCGCGCGGGCGGATGGTTCGGACACTTCGGCCTGTTGGTGCCGCTCGCGGCCATCGGAGCCGTGTTGGCCTGGAAGGACCGGTCGCGCCTCGCGGTCCTCTATGTGATGACCGCTGCCTACGCGGCGAGCGTGGTGCTCTTCTACGTCTTTGCCCGGTACCGGATGCCGCTCGTGCCGATGCTGCTGCTCTTCGCCGCGTCGGGGGTCCTCTCGCTGCCAGCATGGATCGCCACCGCAGACGCGCGGGCACGGGGGCTGCTCGCCGCGCTGACGATCGCCGCGATCGCCGTGGCGTATGTCCCGCTCCTTTCCGCCTCCTCGATGCGCGCGATCAGCGAGAGCAATCTCGCGCTGGCGCTCCAGGAGGAGGGCCGACTGGACGAAGCCGCGGCGCACTACCGGCGCGCCATCGAGATCCAGCCCGACTATGCGCCCGCGTACAACAACCTTGGCGTGATGCAGCGATCGGCGGGACTGGTGGACGAAGCGATCGCCACCTACCGGAAGGCCCTGGAGCTCAGAGGCGACTACCCCGACGCGCACTACAACCTCGCCAACGCGCTCCTCGAGAAGAACCGCCCCGCCGAGGCGGCGGAGCACTTCACGATCGCGCTCCGCTCGATTCCTGAGGCGGCCAGCGCCAGCAACAATCTCGGCATCGCGCTCGCGGCCCAGAATCGCCCCGAAGATGCGGTCGACGCTTTCCGCGGCGCTGTCGAGGCCGAGCCGGACTCGGCGGTCGCGCATCGCAACCTCGCCGATGCGCTCGAGTCGACGGGCCGCGTCGACGAGGCCATCGCCGAGTTTCGCCGCGCGATCGAACTGGACCCGAAGGACGCCACCGCCCGCTACAACCTGGCGGTCGTGCTCATCCAGGCCGAGCGGCCCGCCGAGGCGATCCCGGAACTGCGCACCGTGCTCGTGCTGACCCCGGAGGCCGTGGACGCCTACAACAACCTGGGCATCGCGCTCGCGTCGACCGGCGACCTGGACGGCGCGATCGGGCAGTTTCGCCGGGCCCTCTCCATCGATCCGTCATCCGCTGAGGCCCGCGTCAACCTGGAGGCCGCCGAACGCGCCCGCGCGAGCGCCGGCGCCCCCGCGCGTCGAAAGTGACCAGGCCGGCCCGCTCCAGACGCCCGTCCGCGGCCTCACCGGTTCGCCGAGACGCGAACACGCCGGCGCCGCCGTACGCACAGTGGTGGCCGTTCGCGGCCATCCTCGTGCTCGCCACGGTCGCCTACGCCAACGCGCTCGGCAATCCGTTCGTGTTCGACGATGGCGGCAGCGTGGAGACCAATGGAACGATCCGGTCGCTCCTGGAGGCGTTCGCGGGCGGGCCGGTTCAGTCGTCGCTGGCCGGTCGGCCGATTCCCAACCTCACCCTCGCCCTGAACTTCGCGGTCGGCGGCACGTCGCCGTGGGGTTATCACGCATTCAACGCGGCCATCGTCGCCTGCTGCGGCATGCTGCTCTTCGCGACCGCCCGTCGGGTGCTGGAACTGCCTCGCGCGGGCGGACCGGCTGCCTCCCGGGCGACGCCGATCGCCGCGGCGATCGCCGTGCTCTGGACCGTGCACCCGCTGCTGACCGAAACCGTCGACTACGTCACCCAGCGGACCGAATCGCTCATGGCTCTGGCGTATCTGGCCACGATGTACGCCGGACTGCGGGGCATGACGAGCGCACGGCCGGGGCGCTGGTACGCAATGTCGGTCGCCGCATGCGCGGCCGGCATGGCCAGCAAGGAATCGATGGTGACCGCCCCGCTGGTGGTGCTGCTGTTCGACGCGGCGTTCGTGTCGAACGGACTCGCCGAGGCGGTGAGGCGCAGGCCGGCATACTATGCCGCGCTCGCCGGCACGTGGCTGCTCCTGGCGGCGTTGATCGCCGGCGGTCCGCGGTCCAACAGCGCCGGGCTGTCGAGCGGCGTCTCGCCCTGGACGTACCTCTTGAACCAGGCGCCGATGATCGTGCGCTACCTGCGGTTGGCGGTCCTGCCGGTCGGCCTCGTGCTCGACTACGGGGAGCCGCGCGCCTTGACGCTGACCGACGTGTGGCTGCCGGGGCTCGTCGTCGTCCTCCTGGCCGCGGCCAGTATGGCGGCCTGGTGGTGGAGCTGCCCGGTGGGCTTCCTGGCGACGGCCTTCTTCGTCCTGCTCGCGCCCACATCGTCAATCGTGCCGATTGCCACGGAAGCCGGCGCCGAACGGCGCATGTACCTGCCGCTCGCGGCACTGCTGGCCTTGGCCGTGCTCGGAGCCGTTCGGCTGCTGGACCAGTACGCCGCCGAGACCAGGCGGCGCACAGCCGGCGGGGCGATCGCCGCCGCGGCGTGCGTGGCGCTCTTGGCCCTGACGATTCAGCGCAACGGGGAATACGCGTCAGGCGTCGGCATCTGGCAAAGCGTCGTGGACCGCTGGCCCCACGGCCGAGCGCTCCACAACCTCGGCGTGCAGCTGACCGCCGCGGGCAGAAGGGACGAGGCGATCGCGGCCTACGAGCGCGCACTCCCGGAGAGCGCCGACGCACACTACGCGCTGGCGTTCGAGCGGCAGGCCGACCGCCGGTACGAGGAGGCGGCCGAGCTGTACGCCAGCTTCATCCGGATGAAGCCGGACGATGTCAACGTGCTGCGCGCGTATCACCAGATCGGGCGGACGCGCATGGCACAGGGGCGCTACGAGCAGGCGGTCGCGGCCTTCGGCGAAGTGCTCGCACGCAAGCCTGACGATCCAGACGCGCTCGGCGGGATGGCCGACAGCCTGCTGGCGAGCGAGCGGCTGCCCGACGCCGTCGCGGCCTACCAGCGGTATCTGCAGGTGCGGCCGTCGAATGCCGCCGCGCGATTCAATCTTGGGATCGCGCTCGCCCGCCTCGAGCGGCACCAGGAGGCGGCCGACGCGTTCACGGCGTTCGTCGCCGCGGATCCGTCCAGCGTGGCGGGTCTGGTGAACCTCGGCACTGCCCTCGCCAGGGCCGGCCGTCTCGACGAGGCAATCGGGGCGTTCCAGCGGGCCACCGATCTCGAACCGGACCCTGCGGAGCGGGACAACCTGAATGCGATCGTGCGGGAACTGCTCGACCACCGCCGCGCTGGACGCGACGTGCGCTAATCACTAAACTCTTCCGACTCAATAGCAGATGGAGAACACGCCAGAACTGCCGGGACGCCGGCGATTCCTCGCGGGCATCATCACGTCCGTGCAAGCGCTCATCGGCGGCACGTTGACCTTCGTATTCGGCGGCGCCCTGCTGTCGCCGAGCATCAGGGACCGACACGAGAGTTGGCTCGCAGCCGGCTCGTTGGCGACCCTTCCGGAGAACGAGCCCACCGCCGTGACCCTCCGCATCGCGCGGCAGGACGGGTACCGGCAGGTGGTCGAGCGCCAGGTCATCTTCCTCGTCAAGGTGGCCGAGGACGAAGTGCGCGCGTTGTCGTCGACCTGCACGCACCTTGGCTGCCGGGTGAGCTGGGACAGCTCGACGGAGCAGCTGCGGTGCCCGTGTCACGGCGGCGTCTACGATCGCACCGGCGCCGTCGTGGCGGGTCCGCCCCCCTCGCCGCTGCCGACCCTTCCGACCCGCCTCGACGGCGACCAGGTTCTGGTGCAGGTCTGATGGCTGGTCTGCGGCACCTCATCGACTGGTTCGATTCACGCACCAACTTCCGGGCCGGACGCCGACACCTCCTCGATGAGAAACTGCCGCCGGGCACCGGCTGGTGGTTCGTCACCGGCAGCATTCTGCTGTTCCTGCTGGGCACCCAGCTGCTCAGCGGCGTGGTGCTGGCGATGTACTACGTGCCGTCGCCGGACTTCGCCTACGACAGCGTCCGCTTCATCATGGAGCAGCTGACGTTCGGCAGCATGCTCCGCGGCCTGCACTTCTTCGGCGCCAGCTTCATCGTCGTCGCCGCCGTCGTGCACATGCTGCGCGTGGTGCTGTTCGGCTCCTATAAGGCGCCGCGCGAGGTGATCTGGCTCACCGGCGTCCTGCTGCTGCTGATCATCCTGGGCTTCGCGCTGAGCGGATATCTGCTTCCGTGGGACCAGCGCGCGTATTGGGCCACCACCGTCAGCATCAACATCGCGCGGCAGGCGCCGTTCATCGGCGAAACGCTGGCGTCCGTGATGCGGGGCGGAGACGACCTGGGCGCCCTGACGCTGCTGCGGTGGTACGCGACGCACGTCTTCCTGCTCCCGGCGGCGCTCATCGGGTTCGTGATCGCCCACGTGTACTTGATGCGGTATCACGGCATTTCCGGTCCGCTCGAGGAGAAGCCCGGGGAGTCGAAGCCGTTCTATCCGTACCATGCCGTGAAGGACACCTTCGCCGTCGCGGCGGTGTTCGTCCTCATGATGGTGCTCGTCGTGAAGTTTCCGCCCTCGCTCGAAGCGATCGCGGACCCGAGCGACACCACCTTCGTGCCCCGTCCGGAGTGGTATTTCCTCAGCCTGTTCCAGCTGCTCAAGTACTTCCCGGGTCCGCTCGAACCCGTCGCCACGATGGTGCTGCCGGGCCTGGTCGTCGCGGGTCTCCTGCTGCTGCCGTTCCTCGATCGGTCCAGGACGCGCGATCCACGCGGGCGACCGATCGTGCTGGCGGCGTTCACGCTGCTCGGCGTGGCGGTGACGACGCTGACCGTGCTCGGCTTGCGGGATTCACCGGCCTCGCGCGACATCCACAGCTGGACGCCGCTGTCGCTGGCCGGCTACGAGTTCGCGCAGGACGAGCGGTGCCAGGCGTGCCACAAGATCGGCGGATCGGGCGGGCCGCTCAGCCAGACGGCGCTGCGCAAGGATCCCGAGTGGTTGATCGGACACGTCGTCGATCCCGAGATGATCGCGCCCGGCCTGCGCGACGCCCCTCCGGGCGGCATGTCGATGCCGCAGGCACGCGCGATTCTCGCCTACATGCGCCGGGCGAGAGCCACCAGCACACCGCCGCAGGCCGATCCGGAGACGCGGCTCGCGTCAACGGTCCTCGTGCGGTACTGCTTCAACTGTCACGCGATCGACGGCGAAGGCGGGACGTCGGGGCCAGAGCTGAGCCACACGGGCAAGGAGCACGACGCGGAATGGCTCCGCCGCTGGATAGCCCGCCCCAACGACGTGAAGCCGGGTGCGCGGATGCCGGCGTTCGGCAGCCGTCTCGGCGACGAGCAGCTCGACGCTATCTCGAAGTACCTGGCGGCGCGGAAGTAGCCGCCGGGCCGCCTCGCGGGTCCGGATCCCGGTCTGGCTCCGGGTCTGGGTTCGCGTCCGGATCGACGTCGCGATCCGGAGACGCGTTCGGGTCGCGACCCCTGCCGAGACCCGCGGGGTCGGCATCGGGCGACGGAGTCTCGATGTTCTCCTCCGCCGTGACGCCGAATCGACGGAAGCGCCCGTAGGTCGCCGTCCCCGCGATCTTCGTGTCGCTCCCGATGTCATATTCCTCGCGCATCTCGACCGGCACGTTGATGCCGAAGCGATCGTCGCGGCGGAACGAGGTCGTCACCCGCGCGTTCACCGCGGTATCGGCCAGCACCATCTCCGATCGCACGATGGCGCCCGTGCCGGCGTCGATCCAGAACCGGCCGCGTGCGAACAGGAACTTGCCGAGACGTCCGGTGACCAGCGTCGGGATGGCCGACTCGCGGTACTCCAGCACCCAGACGTCCGGCCCGCGGCCGCGGTCGCGCCGCCCGAGCTTGAAGACCGATCGCGTCTGCTTGTCAGTCTGCAGGAACGCCAACGCCAGCACGGGGTTGTTGATCGTGCGCTCCATGCTGCCGATGTTGTACCGGGCGCTCTCGTCGGCGATCGCCTTCGCCTGATCGGCCGTCGTCCCGGTCGGTTTCACGAAGAGCCGCTCCAACCGCTGCTCTCGATCGCGAACGGGGCTGCCGTCGACCTCGAACACGTCCCGGAACGGCGTCCAATCGGCCTCCTCGCTCGGCTTGACCAGGAGGAAGTCGGATCGAAGCACGCGCCGCTTGGCGATGGAGTTGGTCGAGCTGATGCCGCCCGGTAGGCCGCCGCGCTGGGGAAGAGCGGCCGGCGGTGCCGAATCAGTCGTCCAGTCCTGCTGATAGCGCTCCTCGGACACGACGTTCGAGAAGCGATCCACGAAGCGATCGAGATAGGCGCCGGCTCGATCGAGCAGCACTTCGACCGTGACCTCCTGCGCCCGAGGCGTCGAGATCGCTCCGAGCAGGGCGCAAACGACGAGCGGCAGTGCGCGGCGCATGGACGCGCCGATCTTACCGCCGGAAGCGGAGCGACGTGCTCAACTCCTCGAGCCTGCAAGCGCTGGTGGACAGCAGCGTCCTGCCGGGTGGACTGCGTGACGAACGTCAAGAGGCAGAGGTCGAAAATTTGGGGAAAAACGGCCCCAACCGTTCTGGCAACAAATGTGCGATTCTGAAGGAGCGGAGACACATTCCTTATGCGCTACACGAGAGCTCTCGGAATCCTCGCCGTCACCGCGGCCATCTCGCTGCCCGCGCTCGCCGAGGCACAGATTCGCCGCCGCGTTCCGCCACGGGCGCCGGCACGGGGCGTGATCGTTCGGCCGCCCATGACCACCGGCCGGCTCTATCGTCCATACGCGCGTCCGTATCGCGTCGGACCCGTGCGCAGCGCGGCGTACTACGCGGCGCCCTGGTACGGAGGCGGGTTCGCGTATTCGCCCCTGTGGGGATATCCGGCGTACGGCTGGGGCTCTCCCGCAACCGGGTTCGGCGCCGGCTGGGGCTACGGCCGGTTCGGCTACGGCAGCGTCGGCTACAGCACCCTGGCCGTCGGCGGCGCCTACGGGGTCGGCGGCGCCTACGGGTACGGATACCCCGTTCAGCCCTGGGGCGGCGTGCGCATCGACGTGCCTCAACTGGACGCCCAGGTCTTCGTCGACGGGTACTACGCCGGCGTGGTGAACGACTTCGACGGACGGTTCCAACAGCTCAACCTCGGACCGGGTCCCCACCGTATCGAGGTCCGCGCCGAAGGGTATCAGCCGGTATCGTTCGAAGTGAACGCGGTGGCGGGGCGCACGATTACCTACCGCGCGTCGCTGCAGCCTGTCGCACCCTGAGCCGATGCGGCGAGGGCCGGCGTCGCCGCCGGTCCTGCCCCGCTGCGTGCGCGAGGGCGGCCCTCGGCCCGCCACGCGCCCTGAGCGGCACGACTTTGGCTAGATGTGGCGCAGGAGGCTCAGGCCCATGCTCCACATGGCGTTGGTATTCCTGGTCATCGGACTGATCGCGGCGCTGCTCGGATTCACGACCATCGCGGGTGCCTCGTTTGCGATCGCCAAGTTCATAGCCGGGCTGTTTCTCGTGCTCTTCTTGATCTTCCTCGTCATCGCGCTGACGGCGGCGAAGAAGATCATCGACTGACCCGCGTCCGTTCCCGACGGGCAAGCGGTTCCCGACATACAATGGGGGATCTCGGACGAGAGATCCTCCATTGACACCTCGCCCGCACACTCCGTCCCTGCTCGTCATCGCGATCGCAGCGGCCCTCGCCATGGCCGCGCTTGGGGTCGCCCGCCTGACGGGTCAAGCGCCGGCAGCTTCGCTGCAGGTCATCTCTCCGGACGGTCGCCGCGCTCTCCCACTCGCGACGAGCGGGTCGCGCGACATGGTTGCCCTCGACGACCTCGCTGCCCTCTTCAAGCTCACGGTTCGTGACGATGCAGGCGGCATCACCGTGGGGTACGGCGGCCGCCGCGTCGTTCTGACGGCGGACCAGACGATTGCGTCCGTGAACGGACGCCTGATTTCGCTGCCCGCCCCGCTCACACGTTCCGGAAACCGCTGGCTCGTCCCGCTCGAGTTCATCCCTCGCGCGCTCGCACCGATCTACGACGCACGGCTGGAACTACGGAGGCCGTCACGGCTGCTCCTCGTCGGCACCGTCCGCGTGCCTCGAGTCGAAGCGGTGTACGAGCCGCTCGGGGCATCGGGCCGGGTGCGCATCGACATCGACCCCGCCGCGCCGGCAACGGTCACGCAGCTCGGGCAGCAGCGGCTGCTCGTGCGCGTCGACGCCGATGCGATCGACCCGGTGCTGCCACCGCTGCAGCCCGACGGCTTCGTCCAGGCCATCCGGGCGGTCGACTCGGTCTCGCTCGCGATCGAGTTGGGGCCGCGATTCTCGAGTTTTCGCGCGGCCACGCAGCCCGGCGGCAGCACGTCGCGGCTCGTTGTCGAGATCGCGTCGGCGCAGACGGAAGCCGCCCCGCCGCCACCCGCGCCCGCCATCGAGCCGCCGGCACGAGACGCGCCGCTCGCGACGACGACCAACATCCGCACCATCGCGATCGACCCCGGGCACGGTGGAGCCGACAATGGCGCGCGCGGCGCGGCGGGCACGCGCGAGAAGGACGTGACGCTGGCCGTCGCGCGCAGGCTGCGCTCCGCGATCGAGAGCCGTCTGGGCATGCGCGTGCTGATGACCCGCGACGGCGACACCGACGTGAGCCTGTCGGATCGGACGGCGCTGGCCAACAACAACAAGGCGGACCTGTTCATCAGCCTCCACGCCAACGCATCGTTCCGCCGCGACGTGTCGGGGGCGACGGTGTACACGGCCTCGTTCGACCAGTCGGAGATCTCGCGTCGCGTATCGGAACCCGAGCGGCTGCCCGTGTTCGGCGGCGGCACCCGGGTGCTCGACATCGTGCCGTGGAACCTCGCGCAGATCCCGCACCGCGAACGCTCCGCCACGCTGGCGTCCATCGTCGTCGAGAGCTTCACGAATCGCGTGCCGCTGTCGGCGCGGCCGATTGACCGGGCGCCGCTGCGCGTGCTCGAGTCGGCCAATATGCCGGCCGTCCTCCTGGAGATCGGATACCTGACCAACGCCGAGCAGGAGCGTGCCGTCGCGGGCGCGGACCTGCAGGGTACCGTGGCGCAGGCGCTGGTCGATGCAATCATGCGTTTCCGTGAGCGGATGCTGAACGAGGGGACGCGATGACGCCGAAACGCGCGGTCGCCACCGCAGGCCTCACGGTGGTGGCTGCCCTGCTCGCCTGGCTCCTCTTCGTCGGGCTGCCGCGGTGGTACGGGACACCCGAGGCCGATGCCGCGACCGGCGCGAACCAGACGGCGGCGCCGAATGGCGACGGCCGGAAGATCACGGCCCGCCTGTTCTACGTCTCGGCGGACGGCACGCGGTTGACCGGCATCGAGCGCGAGGTGCCGTATGCCGAGCGCACCGCCGACCAGGCGCGCCACATCCTCGAAGCGCAGATCGCGCGCGCGCCGGGTGCACAGGTGTCGGCCGTGCCGTCCGGCACGTCCCTGCGCGCCCTCTATGTCACCGATCAAGGAACGGCGTTCGTCGACCTGAGCCGCGAAGTGGCCTCGGCGCATCCTGGCGGATCGTTGAACGAGCTGCTCACGATCTACACCATCGTGCAGGCGCTGACGTCCAACATTCCGGCCGTCACCTCGGTGCAGCTGCTGGTCGACGGCAAGGAGGTCGAGACGCTGGCGGGGCATGTCGACATCCGCGGTCCGCTGCCCCGCGCCGACGCCTGGGTCAGCGAGCGCTAGCGTTCAACGTAGAATTGTTGTTCTATGCGTTCAGACAACCGCGCACCCAACGAGCTGCGCGAGACGACGATCACCCCTGACTATCTCCCACATGCCGAAGGCTCCGTGCTGATCGAAGCCGGTCGCACGCGCGTCATCTGCACCGCAAGCGTCGAGGAACGCGTGCCGCCCTTCCTGCGCAACACCGGCAAGGGATGGGTGACCGCCGAATACGGAATGCTGCCCCGCGCCACGAACACGCGCATGCAGCGCGAAGCGAGCGCGGGAAAGGTCGGCGGCCGGACACAGGAGATACAACGGCTGATTGGCCGGTCCCTCCGTTCCGTCACCAATCTCCCGGCGCTCGGCGAGCGCACGATCTGGATCGATTGCGACGTGATCCAGGCCGACGGGGGCACGCGCACGGCCTCGATCACCGGTGCGTTCGTGGCGCTGGCGCTCGCGCTCGGCACGCTGCGCGAGCGCGACGTCCTCCGCACGATCCCGCTCACCGGATCGGTCGCCGCGATCAGCGTCGGCGTGGTCGACGGGGAACCGCTCCTCGATCTGGCCTACGAGGACGATTCGCGCGCCGACGTCGACATGAACATCGTGAAGACCGGCGACGGCCGGTTCATCGAGGTGCAGGGCACCGCCGAGGGGCTGCCGTTCGACCGCGGGGCGCTCGACACGCTGCTCGGGCTGGCCGACGAGGGCATCCGGCAGCTCACCGAGAAGCAGCGCGCCATCGTCGGACACCTCGTCCGCTTCCCCTGAGGTCATGCGGATCGATCGGGCGATCGTCTCGACGCCGGTCGGCCCGATGCTCGCGCTGGCGAGCGCC
>JBFXAT010000088.1:0-12504 GCA_050183995.1 Vicinamibacterales bacterium | reverse complement strand
CGCCGGCATGTTCAAGGACGTCGACGCCGTGCTCTTCACGCACGTGGGGAGCGAGCTCGGCACCAGCTGGGGCCAGGGCGGCGGAAGCGGGCTCGTGTCGGTCGAATACAGCTTCGTCGGATCAAGCTCGCACGCCGCCGCGTCGCCCTGGGCCGGCAAGAGCGCCCTCGACGCCGTCGAGCTGATGGACGTCGCGTGGAACTTCAAGCGCGAGCATCTGCGGACCGCCCAGCGGTCGCACTACGTCATCACCAACGGCGGCGCACAGCCGAACGTCGTCCCGCCCAACGCCTCGGTCTGGTACTACTTCCGCGAAACCGACTACGACCACATCAAGGAACTGTGGGATCTCGGCAACACGATGGCGAAAGCCGCGTCCGAGATGACCGGCACGACGTGGAGCTCGCGGGTGCTGGGATCGGCCTGGCCGCAGCACGGCAACCGTCCAATGGCGGAAGCGATGCAAGCCAACATCGAGGCGGTCGGCGCACCGGACTGGAGCGACGCCGATCAACAGTTCGCGAAGGCGTTCCAGCGCGCGATGGGCGTGACCGAGCGCGGCCTGTCGGCCCAGGTGTCGCAGCTGCGAGGCCGCGAGTTCATCCCGCCGGAGCAGCTCACCGGCGGCGCGTCGGACGACATCGGCGACGTCATGTGGGCGGTGCCGACGATCACGATGCGCTTCCCGTCCAACGTGCCCGGCGCGACGGGCCATCACTGGACGAGCGCCGTGGCCATGGCGACGCCGGTCGCGCACAAGGGAGCGACCCAGGGCGCCAAGGCGTACGCCATGACGGTGATCGATCTGATCACCCGGCCCGAACTGCTCAAGGCGGCGCACGAGTACTTCGTCAACGTGCAGAAGGCGCCGACCACCTACAAGCCGCTGCTGCGCCCGGAGGACGAACCGGCAATCTGGTTGAACAAGGAAACGATGGATCAGTTCCGGCCAGAGCTGCGGAAGTTCTACTACGATCCGACGAAGTACAAGACGTACCTCGACCAGCTCGGCGTGGCTTACCCGCCGCCGATGCCGCCCGCGAAGCAGTAGGCCCGTTTGCGTCTTGCGTGCTCGCACGCTCACGTTTCTTCCGTGGAGGCTGATATGACCCGTCTCGCTTCAATCGCTCTCGTCGCCGCCGCCCTGGCCTCGCCCCTCTACCTGCAGGCACAAGGTGGCGAGTTCGATCAGATTCTCGCCGCCGCACCCGCCAACCAGCGTGAAGGCGCCACGATCGTCAAGTGGAAGCCTGACTTCACCTACGACACGCTGCGCAAAGGGACCAACCGTCTCGTCTGCTACGACCGGTCGGGCTTTCCGCAGCAGGCGGCGTTCTCGATCGAGTGCACCAGCATCGCCAATCTCGACCGCGTCGCGCAGAACATGAAGTTCGAAGCGGCGGGCGACAAGGCCAAGACCCAGGCGCTCGTCGACGCCGCCGAAAAGGACGGTACGCGGGTGAAACCCGAATTCGGATCGGTCTGGTATCACCTGTCTGGTCCGAGCCGCGACAATGCGCGCTCGCACATGACGGTCGCCCTTCCTGGGGCAACGGCCACGTCGCTCGGTCTGCCGGACAACTCGCGCCAGGGCGGCGCCTGGATCATGAACGCCGGCACGTCGACGGCGCATCTCATGATTCCTGGTCAATAGCGAGGATCACCGCCGGTCGGGAGCGCGGCGGCTGCGCCGCGTTCTCGACTCACGTCAGCTTCCTGGACGGCCAATTGCGCAACTCTCTCCCGCCGATGCCGATGCGCGCACGCTTCCCGGTGATCGGAGCCCTGAGCCTGGTCGCGGGATTTGCGGCGCTCGCCGGGTCGACGCCGCAGACATCCCGGCTCGGACCCGCAGCCGTCCAGTCAGCCGCACAGACCTTCACCGGCGTCATCACGGACAGCGAATGCGACGATGGGTTCCACGGAGCGATGCGCATGGGCGACACCGACGCGGAATGTGTTGTCGCCTGTGTGGACGCGCACGGGGCGAGATACGTGCTCCACACGACCGATGAAAAGACCGCGTACGAGCTGAGCGATCAGAAGAAGGCCGGGAGCTTTGCCGCGCGCAGCGTGGTGGTCACTGGCAGGCTCGACGCATCGACCCGCACCATCGCCGTCGAGTCGATCGCGCCGACGCCCTGAATCGATCCCGCCGGCGCAATAGCGGCCGACGCGCGCAGGACGCCGCCCCGTGGTGGCTGTCCGACGACGCGATGCGGCCGCGGCGACGCGCCGGCCGCTCGCCGGTCAGAAGTGACTCACCTTGACCGAGTAGGTCACCGACGCCGCCTGATTGCCCACGTCGAAGACCACCACGCAGTACTGGCCCACGCCGGCCGCTCCGAACAGCTGCGCCGTCGCTCCGGCCTGGGCCTGAATCGCCGCGCCAACCGCGGGCACACAGTCCGTTCCGCTCACACTCCCGACAGCGAGGCCCATGTAGATGGTCGGCGGCGGCCCCGCCTCGGTGAGCGTGACCTCCACATTTCCGGCAACGCTCACGCTGAACGAGTGAAAGGAGCTCCCACCAGGAGCGACCGTTCCGCTGAACGTTTCGACCGTCGCCGTGGGACTCGGGCCCGGCAGTGCGCTGTCTCCTCCGCCGCATGCCGGCGCAATCACCGCTGCGCAGAAGAGAACCGCGACCGACGCGGTGCGCGCGCGCTGCAGCTGCCTTGAAGAACACATACGCAACCTCGACTGTAAGCCGAGAGGAACCGGGTACGAGATGAAATTTCCGTGAATTCGACGAGCGGCGCCGCGCCTTCGTTCCCGGACGGGTCGCCTGGCTCATCAACGCCGCGCAGACTGCGCGGAAGCAGGATCGGCTACCGACGGGTGCCGGCCGCAACGGCGGCGCCGTCCGGGACGCGCCGGTCGAAGCCCGCCTCGTACACACCCTCGGCCGCATCGTAGACGATGACCTCTGCGGCGCCCTGAGCTCCGCCCTCGCGCACCACGTGCCCTCGTCGCTCGAGCTCACGAACGGTGTCCGGCGACAGCCCCGAGTTCTCGTACGCAATCAGATCCGGCAGCCATTGATGGTGAAAGCGCGGTGCGTCGACCGCCTCCTGCGCATTCATCCCGAAGTCGACAACAGAGACGATGGTTTCGAGGGTCGTGTTGATGATCGTACGGCCGCCAGGGCTCCCGGTCACCATGAACAGCCGCCCGTCCTTCGTCAGGATCGTTGGCGACATGCTGGACAGCATGCGCTTGCCAGGCGCAGCCAGGTTGGGCGCGGTCCCAATCAGCCCTTGCGCCGTCGTGAGCCCTGGACCGGCGTTGAAGTCGCCCATCTCGTTGTTCAACAGGAACCCGGCTCCCGGCACGACAGCCTTGACCCCGTAGCCCTGTTCGAGCGTGTACGTCATGGCGGCCGCATTGCCTGCCGCGTCCACGACCGACAGATGGGTGGTTTCGGCGCTCTCGTGCGGCCACTCGAACGTCGACGGCGACGACGGCGCGGTCCTGTCCTCGCGGATGGTCTTGCGGAGCTCCGCGGCATACGGCTTCGAGATCAGCCGCTCGAGCGGCATGTCCGGGTTGAAGTCGGGATCGCCGAGATACCGCGCACGATCGGCGAACGCGCGCTTCATCGCCTCCGCCATCAGATGAATCGCCGCGGCCGACCCCGCTCCGGCTGCGCGGAGGTCGTAACCTTCGAGCACGTTCAGGGCCTCGATGAGGGTGACACCGCCCGACGTCGGCGGCGGCATCGCGACAATGCCGTAGCCGCGATACGTGCCGGTCAGCGGCGTGCGGCGGATCGCCTTGTAGCGTCGCAGGTCGTCGCGCGTGATGAGGCCTCCGTGGGCCGCCATCTCCCGCTCGATGAGCGCCGCGGTTTCACCCTCGTAGAAGCCGATCGGCCCTTCGGCGGCAATCCGCTCGAGCGTTCGCGCCAGGTCCGGCTGCCTCAGCGTGTCGCCGGCCTCGTAGGGGGTGCCCTGTTTGGAGAACTGCGCAACGGACGCCGGATACGGCGCCATCTGCGGAAGCACGTTGCGGAGGGATCGCGCCAGGCCGTCGGTCACGACGAAGCCGTCGCGGGCAAGGGCGATCGCCGGTTCGATCAGACGTCGCCACGGCAGCCGGCCGTTGTCGCTCCATGCGAGGTGCAAACCGGCGACGGTGCCGGGTACGCCAACGGCGAGGTGGCTGTTGTGGTGCTGCCGCGCGTCGTACGTGCCCGCAGGTTCGAACATCGTCGAGCTGGCCCGCGCCGGCGCCATCTCGCGAAAGTCGTAGGCGACCGGGTCTCCCGAGGTCCCGCGATACACGATGAAGCCGCCGCCGCCGATGTTGCCTGCGGTCGGATGCGTGACGGCCATCGCGAAGCCGGCGGCCACGATCGCGTCGACGGCGCTCCCGCCCTCCGCCATGACGTCCGCGCCAATCCGGGATGCCATCTCGTTCTGGGAGGCGACCAGCCCGGTCTTCGAACGGACCGGAACGGACACGGCCGCCGCCGACTGGATCAGGAGGGCGCACGCGACGACGATCGCAGACAACGATCGCAGGCGCGACACCCCACCACCCTCGGAAGCCACATGCCGCCGCCCGGCGCGCGTCGTCCTGCCCATGTGGGCACATGGTAGTAGGAACGCTGCCGGTCGAGCGGCAAAAAAGCGCCAGAGGGATGGACGCCCGGCCGCCGAGGCAGCCGGGGCGCCGGCTCAAGGCTTCAGCACGACCTTCAGGCAGCCGTCCTGCTTCTTGGCGAACAGCTCGTATCCTTCGGCAGCGTCCGACAGGCTCAAGCGGTGGGTGATCACGAAGCTCGGGTCAATCTCGCCGCTCCGGATCCGCTCGAGAAGCGGGCGCATGTACCGCTGCACGTGGGTCTGGCCCGACTTGATCGTCAGCGCGCGATTGACCACGGCCCCCATCGGGAACTTGTCGATGAAGCCTCCGTACACCCCGGCCACCGACACAGTGCCGCCGCTGCGGCACGCCAGGATCGCCTGCCGCAGTGCGACCGGCCGGTCGGTCTCCATCATGGCGATGGTCTTGACCTTGTCGTACGCGCCGCTGACACCGCGTGCGTGCCCTTCCAGTCCGACCGCATCGATGCAGTGGTCCGGACCACGGCCGCCAGTCATCTCGCGCAGCGCCTCGTAGACGTCGGTCTCCTCGTAGTTGATCGTGTCCGCCCCCGCGCGTTCGCGCGCGATCCGCATCCGATAGGGGAACCTGTCGATGGCGATGACGCGCTCGGCACCCAGCATGTACGCGCTCTTGATCGCGAACTGCCCGACCGGTCCGCAGCCCCAGACCGCCACGACGTCGCCTGGCTGAATGCCGCAGGCCTCCGCGGCCATGTAGCCCGTCGGGAAGATGTCGGAGAGGAAGAGCACCTGCTCATCGGTCAACTCCGCCGGCACCTTGAGAGGATTCACGTCGGCGAACGGGACCCGTGCGTACTCCGCCTGTCCCCCGGCATATCCGCCAAGCATGTGCGAGTAGCCGAAGATCCCGCATGGCGAATAGCCCCACAGCTTCTCGGCCATCCATGCGTTCGGGTTGGAGTTCTCGCACAGCGAGTAGCGCTCGCGCTCGCACTGCGCGCAATGCCCGCAGGCAATCGGAAACGGGACGACCACGCGGTCCCCGATGCGCAGGTTCTTCACGTCTCGTCCCGTTTCGACGACTTCTCCCATGAACTCGTGACCGAGCACGTCGCCGCGGCGCATCGTCGGAATGAAGCCGTGGTACAGGTGCAGATCCGACCCGCAGATGGCCGTGCTCGTAATCTTCACGATCGCGTCGCTCTGGTTCAGGATCGCCGGATCCGGAACACGATCGACCTCGACGCGCCCGGTTCCCATCCAACAGGTCGCTCTCATGGCTCCACCCCCGCATACTCACGAAGCCGTTCGGGCCGCTTCGCCGGCTGCGCCGCCCGCCACAACCCCGGCGCATCCGAAACCGGGATGGAGCCGGTTTCCATGAGCTGCTTGAACCGGCGCAGGTCCTCGCGGACCTGTTGCTCAGGCTCCTCGCCGAACAGCCAGGCGACCCCTCGCCCGATTGGGCCGCCGGGCGGCATGTATTCGAGCTGCACGCGAACCTCCGTGCCTCGCGCCCCAGGTGCAGGCGCGAATCGGACCGATCCGCTGTTGATGACGTCGGACCCTGGCAGCGAACGCCATGAGATCCACTCGTTGGGCCGGGCGGCGAGGATTTCCGCATCCCACTGCATCGTCATGCCCATGGGAGCCGCCGCGCGCCATCGCGAGCGGCGCGAATCGATCACCTCGACGCGCTTCAGATGCCGCATGAATCTCGGGAAGTTCTCGAAGTCGCGCCAGAACGCGAAGACGTCGTCGATGGTCCTGTTGACCGTGACCACCTGCTCTACGCGCACGGCGCGTTCGCGCCGAAAACCGGCGGCACGCGAGTCCGAGCGCATCCGCCGTGCGGCAACGGCATCCAGGGCGCTGACGCCGGCCACGACTGCCGCGGCGACGCCCAGCCGCCGCCGATCCGCGTTGTCCAGCCTGGCCTCGCGGGCGAGCCAGCCCAGGTCCATGGCGTCACCCCAGACACGGGACCAGAGCCACTGCGGGCGGCCCGGTTGCGCGAGGAGCGCGAGGCCTGAGGCGATCTCCCGTGCGCCGAACGCGCGCAGAGTCCGTCGCGTGTCGTCGGAGTCCGAGGCGCCGATCAGTCGCGCGAACCTGCCAGGCACCGCAAGCTCCGCAGCGCCGAGCGCAAGACTGAACCAGCCGATGCCCATCGCAAGGTCGTGAGCGCGGAGGCACGAATCGGTCTGTCGCATGACCCTCCCCTAATGGCGAGCGCCCGAACCGTCCGTGGTGCCGTGAAGGGTTCACGCATCGCCGCTGAGCTCGTGATGGTGCAAGCGGGTGACCACGGCGAGGGCGACGCCGAGCGCTCAGTGCAGGAGGGCCCGGCTGAATCTCATCGAGCGGCGCGAACGCCTCTAGACGGTGGACGACGGAGCATTCATGACGACCGCGGTGTGGAGGGCACGCGCGGCGCGTTCGAATTGCGTCCACGGATCACCCTCGAGCGCGGCCGCGGCAGCTTGCACGAGCTCGTCGGCGCCCGGCTGGGGGCTCTCACCCTTTTCGACGGCGGCGATCACGCGACCAAGCAGCGCATGCAGCCGAGCCGCGCCGTCGCAGACGGGCAGCTTGGCGGCCGCAAGTCGAATCGTTTCGATTTCGAGAAGGATGTTGTCGGTATGGGCCATCGGAGGCACTCCGGTCGAGTCCAGTGCAATTGCTGCGCCTCGAACGGCGCGGCGGCTCGACCGGCGAGAGAGTAGAGAAGGTAGAGCTGCGACGCGAACGCCGCTCAGTTACGCGCAACCGTCCCAAGGTGACCCTGGAACTGCCAATTGAAGGGAATGCAACTGCCCACGCGTTCGAACGCCACGCGGTGAGGCAAAGGGGCGGCGCGCGCGCAGCAGGCAGGTCGGTTCCACGCAGGGTTGCGGCGCAATGTGGAGACGGACACTGCGGAACGTGGAGGGGTGCTGCGCGGTACGGCGTCTGGCGGCGAAAACACCACGAGGTCGTCCCCAGGCGCGCTCAGGAAGCGGCTATGAACGACCTCGTGGCATCGTGCTTGCTGACTATCGGGGCAACTACGCTCGGTCGCCGCTCTGGACGACCGACACGAGCTGACGAAGCTCCCCTTCACCACGGCGGGAGGCGTTCTATGCCTCCCGACACGTCTTGTACTCGTTCGGTGCTCGACGGTTGCCGGCTGCGCTCGTACTGCAGGTGTTCATTCCACCCGGCGGTCGCACGCAGGCGACGCGTTGAACGAGCGCGACGCGTCGCCCGCGTGGTGAGTGGAACGTCTTACTTGACGGCGACCTTGACCATCGCGGTCGTCCAGCAGCAGCCGGAGGAACCGCCGCCGGGGCCTGACAGATCGTTCGCGGTGACGTGCACGACGTAGTCGCCCGGATCGGAGAACGTCACGGTCGTCGACGTCTTGCCTTCGAAGCGTTCGTCCGTCTTGCCGCCTTTCAGCGTCGTGATCTCCTCGTGGCCTTTGCCGACGGTCACCTTGCCAGGACCGCGGTACTTGTTGACCGCCAGTTCCACCAGCTTCGGCGTCTTCAGCAGGGGCGCGTTCGTGCCGCTCGTGTACAGCGCATCGTCGGCGACCCACATGTCGAGGGTCAGCGGCTGATTGACCATCGCCGTCCTGGCGAATGCGTGCTGCAGGTTCGCGACCGGTCCCTGAATCCACGGGTCCTTCTCAGCGAACTTCAGCATGGCGGGGCTGTTGTACCGGCCGCCAGGGCTCTCTTCCGAGGCCTGCATCGGCTGGATGTTGTAGTCGGGACTCCGGTGCATCGGGATGCGTTGAGTGACGCCGTTGGCGGTGATCACCCACCAGAGCCGCTCCATCGCCGGATGCTCCTTGGGGAGCGTGACCGTGAACATGCCGAAGTTCCGGTTGGGCAGAAAATGGGTCGGCTGGCCGCGATCCGGCTCACCCGGCTCGAAGTGGTTGTTCGGACCAACCGGAATATCGAGGGACGCTTCCCAGTTGCGGCTGTAGTAGCCCATCAGATAGGTGTGTGACCCATCGGGGTTGTCCCACCAGCCATCGTAAGCCGGCGTGATGCTCGCACCGAATGCGAGCTTCGGGTAGCTCGGGAGCATTGGGCCTTGAGCAGAAACGAGCGCGCCGCCGGCGACCAACGCGAGACCGATCGCGAATCGAAGAATCATTCTAGGGTTCATTGTTGCCGCTACTCAGTAAGCGGCCGGGGATGTTCGAACCCCGACCGAAGGGCCGAGACAGTCGGGTGACGCGTGTACGTGGCACGACGGAGGCCGTGAATTCACGGTCTCCGTCGTGCCCCTGTCGAAACCGACCGATTACTGCTGTTGCTGCTGCTGGCTGGTCTGCGCCTTACGCTTGTCCAGCCATTCCTGGTATTCGGCGTCGCTCAGATACACGACGTTCATCCAGGCGTGCGCCATCTCGTCGACCGTGCGGTCGCCGTAGCCGACCCACTGATCCGGATCGGGGTTGTTCTTGTTCGCCGTCGTGTTGTCGTAGAAGGCGGTCACGTGGATGATCGTGCCCTTCGGGAACGCCGGCGCCGCGTCGTCCGCGTAGATGTAGTTGGTCATCCAGTTGAAGTTGAAGTCCTTCACGTAGCTGACGATCTCGGTGTGGCCGTCGGGGAAGATCGCCTCGACCTGCATCGCCTTGCCGCGCAGATGGAAGTGCGGCTGGAAGTTGGTGATGATCGTGTTCTCCTTCAGCACCGTGAAGCCTTCCGTGTGCGCGATGGAGTTCGGCGGAATGTCGAGACCCGCCTGGCCGTTCTTCAGACCGGTGAACCCCACGAGGTAGCTGCGCTTCTTCGGCTCCTGCCCCTTCGGGTAGAACCAGATGCCGAGCTCGGAGCCGCTGGTGATCTCCTCGCCGACGGCGTGCACGTGCTGGTCCCAGGAGATCTTCTCTCCCGGCATGAGCAGCTTGCCCGTGCCGTCCATGTAGCGGTCGTAGCCCTTGCCGATCGCCCACTCCATGATCTGCGGACGACGGTTGAGCAGCTCTTCCTGCGAGCTCGGCGTGCCGCCAGGGCCGCCGCCCGGACGCCCGATGCCGGTGTTGACCGCCATCACGTTGTCCGAGTTCAGCACCTGGTAGGCAATCGAGTGATGCAGGATCTTACGACCCTGAACCGTCGAGGGGCGGATCTCCACCATGCGGATCCAGCGGGGTTCCGTGAGCGGAATGTCGCTCATCGGGCGCCACCACACGTCCTGGTGAACCGCCGGCATGGTCTGTGGCGTCGACTGCACCACCAGGTCGGGCGGGCCGTAGCCGTCGCGCTCCGCCTGCCAGTAGAGACCCGTCGCCACCGGCTTCGCCTTGAAGTCGGCCGGGTTGCCTTCGAGCGCGCCGCCGTCGACCCAGTCGACGACCGTCTGCACCTGCTCGTCGGTCAACGAGATGTCGTTCTTGAACTTCTGCACGCCGACCGACCGGTCGATGTGCCAGGGCGGCATCTGCCGGCCGGCGACACGCGCCTTGATCGAACGCGCCCAGGGACGCGCATCCTGGTACGTCACCAGGGACATCGGGCCGATTGAGCCAGGCTCGTGGCACGACTGACACTTGGCCTGGAAAATCGGCGCAACGTCCTTCGAGAACGTCACCTGCTTCGTGGGCGCCTGCTGGGCAAGCGCAGGAGCCGCCATCGCCAGAACGGCGCCGGCTGCCAGCACTCCCTTGAGACACCTGTTGGAACCAACCATGGAACTCCTCCTAGGCACACCGCACAACACCTGTGAACACTTACGGCACTTACGACGCCAAGCACCGATAATGATAACGCCGACCGCGAAGTCCTGCCGTATCAGTCGACTACCAAAATACAGATACCGAAGGAACCCCTGCAAAAACCTGGATGCCCGGCGCCAGCTCGAGCACTCGTCCGAACCCACAGTCCAGCTCTGGTGACCCTTATCGCGGTGCCGGAGAAACCGCATCCGGCGCCGCGGTCGAGCTGTCGGCCTGGCCAGCCACGTCGCCGGACGCCGACGCCGCCCGGCGCTCGTCCAGCCGCTGCCGGTACTCGGCCTCGGTCAGGTAGACGACGTCCATCCAGGCGTGGGCCGTCTCGTCCACGTCCCGGTCCCCGTAGCCGACACGCTGCTCCGGATCCGGGTTGTCGCGATTCGCTTTCGTATTGTCGAAGGATGCCGTCACCCGAATCGTGGTCCCCTTCGGCAAGATCGGCGCGACGTCGTCATGAAAGACGTAGTTGGTGATCCAGTTCGGGTCGTACTTGCTGACGCTGCCCACCACTTCGGTCCGGCCGTCGGGCAGGATGGCCTCGACCTTCATCGATCGTCCGCGGAAGTTGAACTGCGGCTGGAAGCTCCTGACCAGCGTGTGTTCCTTGAGCATCGTCGACCCTTCGGTCTCGAGGGTCGAATTCGGCGAGATGTCCAGCGAAGACGGCCCGCCCTTCAGGGCCGTGAAAGCGGCGAGATAGCTCGGCTTGGGCGCCTGTCCCTTCGGGTAGAACCAGATACCCAACTCCGCTCCGCCCGTGATCTCCTCGCCGACCGCGTGGACGTGCTGATCCCACGCGATCTTGTCACCCGGCATCAACAACTTCCCGGCACCTTGGGGATATCGGTCGTACCGCTTGCCGACCGACCATTCCATCAGCTGCGGCCGGCGATGCAACCGTTCGACCTCGGGATCGGGCCGGTCCGCCCCTGGCGCCGCGATGCCCACATTGGTCGCCATCACGTTCCCGTCGGCGAGCAAGTGGTACGCGACGACATGGTGGAGCATCTTGCGGCTCTGCAGCGTGAGCGGCCGGATCTCCACCATGCGCATCCATCTCGGCTCCTTCAGCGGAACGTCGCTCGTCGGCGTCCAGTGCACGTCCTGCCCGACAGGGGGCATCGTCTGCTTCGGCGTCTGAATCACCAGATCGGGCGGGCCGTAGCCGTCGCGCTCCGCCTGCCAATAGAGCTCCGAGGTGGGGGGTTTGGGCGTGAAGTCGGCCGGATCGCCCTGCCGGGCCCCGCCGTCGACCCACGCGACGATCGTTGCGATCTCCTCGTCGGTGAGCGACATGTCGTTCGCGAACTTCTGGACGCCGACGCCGGGATCGATGTGCCACGGCGGCATCTGCCTGGCCGTCACGCGCCCTTTGATCGAGCGCGCCCATGGACGCGAGTCCTGGAACGTCATGAGCGACATCGGCCCGATCGAACCGGGCTCATGACAAGACTGGCACTTGGCCTGGAGGATCGGTGCGACGTCCTTGGAATAGGTCGCCTGACGTCGCGCCTGGGTCTGGGCGCCTGACGGAGCCACGCTCCCGGCGATGACGGCACCGCCGATCAGCGCGCTCACGAACACGTAACGGAGACCTGCCATCGTTGTTTTCTTCCCCATGCGAGTCGGCGGCCGATCGACCGCCGCGAGACTCTCCGGCTATGAGGCCTGGACCGTACGAAAGGTGTTCATGATAACCGCGGTGTCGACCTCGTTGGCCAGCTCGGCTTTTGTTGATCTGGCCTCGTCCACGACTCAGCCCGTACACTAGAGAACACGGCACGGAACTCGCCTGCACGTTTGCACGGAGGGTTGCGTGGACGTGCTGGTCATCGACATCGGCGGCTCGCGGGTCAAGCTGTTCTCGAGCGACGCCGAGGAACGACAGACGCTCGTGTCAGGACCGAGCCTCCGCCCCACCGAGCTCGTCGAGCAGGTCCAGGGGCTCACGGCAGGCTGGTCGTACGACGTCATCTCGATCGGATATCCGGGCAGCACCGGTCCGGAGGGACCCAGCGGCGACGCCGGAAACCTCGGCGAGGGCTGGATCGGTTTCGATTTCGAGAGCGCTTTCGGTCATCCGGTGCGCATCGTCAACGACGCGGCGATGCAGGCGCTCGGCAGCTACGAGGGCGGGCGCATGCTCTTTCTCGGGCTCGGCACCGGGCTCGGATCGACGTTCATCGCCGA
>JBFXAT010000087.1:0-13655 GCA_050183995.1 Vicinamibacterales bacterium | reverse complement strand
CGATCCCGTATTTGCTGCTTTCGACCTCACACTGGGAGTCGGTGGACTTTGCCACCGAGTCGTTTCAGTACTACTGGGGTGGCGGACTCTTCGCGGTGCAGGCCCTCATCCAGGCAGAGGCCGGACAGGGCGCGGCGGCTGGCGTGTTCTGCGGTCTCTCCATGTTGTCGTTCGGCGGCGCGCCGGCACTGCTGCTGGTCGTGGCCGCGATGCTCGTCGGAAAGCGGCAGTGGAAGCCCGCGGCCGCCTTCCTCGTCGTCGTGCTCGTCCTGATCGCCCCTTATCTCTACTACTTCGGCACTCCCAGTTCGGCGCGGCTCGATGGCGCGAACGTGACGTTCGCCGGCCGCGTCGGCGCGATGCTGGGGAACCCGATCGGGACCACCCGCTACGTGCTGGTCTTCCTGGGCAACTACTTCACTACTGGGGAGTACTCGCTCGAGCGTTTCACGCGGTTGTTCCTGATCTCGGGATCCGCCGTGAGCCTTGCGGCGGCAGGTCTGGCCTGGAAGGCGCGCCGCGACATACACCTCGTAAGTGTGCCGGCGGCGCTGTGGGTCTACGTGTTCGGCCTCGCATCGATGGCCGCTATGGTCCGATCGGGCTTTGCAATCGCCCCGCGCTACAGCATCCAGGCGCTGCTGGGCGCCGCGGCGGTGTACGCCGGCTACGCGATCCTGGCCACGAGGAGCCGGCCCTCTGCGTGGGCGACGCGATTGGCGGGAACCTTCGTCGTCGCGTCAGTGGTGTACTGGTCCGTCACGTTGTACGTCACGCAGCCGCTGTTTCGCGAGAACCGCTACCAGCGCACGACGAGTCTGGCGCGGTACGTTGGCGGCGAACTGGACGGCCTGCGGCTCCTTTCGTCGGACGCGAACCTGGCGGACCGCATCCTTCGCAGGGCGCGCGAGCTTGGCGTCTACGACTTCAGCCGCGTCAACCTCGCCAGCATCGCACCACCGGAGGACCGGCACACCCCGGCCGATGCCCATCCGAACGATCCGATGCCCTGGTCTTCGTTGACCGATTGGCAGCGACTCGTACTGAGCGTGGGCGAACCGGTCTGGTCCGACATCCCGGTCGAGGTACGCCGCAACATGCTGGCCATGGCCGATCGATGGACCCAGACCGAAGCGGCGGATCAGTGGAAGATGCTGAACGAGCTCAGAGACTATGCCGGCCTCCCACATGTCGGACCGGATGCCGACAAGTGAAGCGCCAAATGGAGCCGCGCGGGCAGGCATCTGATACCATCAACGGCCACCCCGAGAAGAAGCGCGCCGGCCGGCCGTTCCGAACGCCGCGCACGTGGACGGCGCGAACGTTCGAGGGCCACCGGAGAAGTGTGGTCGTTCTAGCCATGTTTCGTGCCTCGACAATGACGCTGCGACCAACCCACCATCAGGAGTCCGTGAGCGGGACGCCCGTCGTTGCGCGATGAGCTCGTCCCCTCCAGCCCCGCAAGACGAAACGCCTCCCTCGAGTCCCACCACATCGGTCTCGTCGCGGTTCGCCAGCCAGTCGCCGTCTGACGCCCCTTCGTCCTGCACCGACCCGGTGTCCTGCCCAGACTCCTTGTCGGTCGCAGACGCCAGCGCACGGCTCATCGAGGCGATTCGACAGGCCGAACATCTGAGGCCGGCGGGAGCCGGGGTCGACGCCGAGATCGTCATCCCGATCTACAACGCGTTTCCCGAGACGGTGGCCTGTATCGAGAGCGTCTGCCGGCGTACTGACAGCCCGTTTCGTCTCCTGCTGATCAACGACGGGAGTGTAGACCCGCGGGTCAGCGATCTCCTGCATTCGCTCGACGGAACGTCGAGCGGGATGCGCGTCGTCGATCGTGCCGAAAACCGCGGCTTCGTTGCGACGGTGAACGAGGGTTTCGCCCTGTCGGCCCCGAACCCGGCGGTCATCTTGAACAGCGACACCGTTGTCTCAACGGGCTGGCTACGGCGGATGGTGGCAGCCGCGCGCAGCCGGCCGCGTGTCGCAACGGTCACCCCGCTCACCAACTCGGGCACGATCTGCTCGGTTCCAGAACCGTGGATCTTCAACACGCTTCCCGAGGGATACGACGTGCAGACCTTCGGAGAGCTGATCGCGACGCTGTCGTTGCGGATTCGCCCCGAAGTGCCGACCGGCGTCGGGTTCTGCATGTGGGTCAGCCGGGAAGCGCTCGACGAGGTCGGCCCCTTCGACGAGCAGGCATTCGGCCGAGGCTACGGCGAGGAGAACGACTTCTGCCAGCACGCCATCCGCGCGGGATTCATCAACCTGATCGCCGACGATGCGTTCGTGTACCACGTGGATCACGCGTCATTCGGAGGCGAATGGTCGTGGAGGGCCGCGGAGAACCTCGCGAGAGTCGAGGCACGCAACCCCACCTATCTTGCCGAGATCCATGCGCTGGTGGCGGATCATCCGCTGGCGCTGTTCCACGACTATCTCACGCGCGCCATTGCGGGCGGCCCGGCGGCTCCTCCCTGCATTCGAGTGCTCCACGTGCTGCACTCGATCGGCGGCGGAAGCGACAAGCACGTGGCCGACCTGGCCTCGACGACCGATGCCCGCGTACAGAGCTTCGTGCTCCGCTGCGACGGACACGCCTTGGCGATCGACGAGTTCTGGCGCGGGCGGCAGCTGCGCACGCTGACGTTCCCGCTGCGGGTCCCGCTCAAGACCGCCTGGACACGCTCGTCTGACGCGTACAGCGAAGCCTTCGACGCCGCCTGCTGGGCGCTGAAGATCAACATCGTGCACGTTCACCAGATTCTCTGGAACACGTTCGACATCGCGGACGTCGCCGGCAGGCGGGGCATTCCGTATCTGTACACCGGCCACGACTACTACATGGTCTGTCCGCAGTACACGTTGACCGACCCCGCCGGGAACCGCTGCTGCGGCGGCGAGGAAGGGGCGTCGCCTGACAGGGTTCGGTCCTGCCTCAAGAGCCTCGGTCTCTCGCCGGAGGATCTCGCCGAGCATCGACAGAGGGCCGAGCGCTTTCTCGCCGGCGCCGCACAGGTGCTGTTCCCGGCACGACGGCCTCTGGACATCGTCGGCGCCTGCTACCCGGCCATCGCCGGGGCCGCCGCCGTGGTACCCCACGGACTGGACGCGCATCTCGAGGAACAGGCTGAGTCGCGGGCCGATGCGCATGGCTGCGTGTCCGGATCCGTGCCCGATGACGCTGATGTGGGCGTCGACGATGGCGAGGACCTCGTGGCACGGCCCGACGCAGTCGAGGAACGGCCCACGCCGACGGCAGCGCCGCAGCGAGCGGCCATTCCTCCGCTCAACGTCGCGTTGGTCGGGCGCATCAACCGGAACAAGGGGCTCGACGTCTTTCGAGCAGTGCTCAAGGCGAACCGGCGCGACGAACTGGTGTTCCACCTGTTCGGGATCACGTCCGACGATCGGATGAACGAACTGCCGCTGAACACGCCGACGCGGGTCGACGGGTCATGGGTGGTGAATCACGGGCCGTATCGCGAGCGCGACATCATCGGACTGATCCGATGCCACGATATCCACGTCGGCTTGCAGCCGGCGATCTGGGAAGAGACCTTCAGCTACACCTTGAGCGAGTTCGCGCTTGCCGCTATCCCGGTCGTCGCCGGCGACTTCGGCGCGCCAGGTGAGCGCATCACACGACACTCGCTCGGATGGACCGTCGCCGACATCGACGATCCGAGCGAAATCCTTGCGATACTGTACGGAATCCTCGACAATCCCCGGCTGCTGGCCGACAAGGTGGCGGAGATGGACATCCAGGGCGCAGTGCGTCCGATAGCCGACATGCAGCGCGATCACGTCTCCTACTACGAGAAGAACGCCGGGCCCGGCGACGATCGCGGTCTACCACCGGTACCCGACAGCCCCGAATACGTCGCGTTTCTCGCCATGCAGGTTCGGCGCGGCACGCTCCAGATGCCGACGCGGGAGTACATCCGGCAGTTCCTGAAGCAAATGATGCCCGGCAGGGGCGCCTCGGAATCCAGGGTGCCGGGATGGGTCCGTCGTGGGGCCAAAGGGCTCTTCAGGAGCGTGCCGCCCGAGATACGAGACCGGATCTTCAGGGTCAGCCTTCCACTGCTCTGGCCGATGGCGTCCCGGGTCGTCAGCGCGGCATGGGACGCGTACCAGCAGCGTCGCGACGCTCCGGATCAGCCGAAGCGTTCCTAACGGATCCGGCCAGCGGGCCATCGGCGGCGCGGAGCGCTCGCCGCGATCAGCAGACCCACCGCAAGCAGGCTCACGCCGTACGTACCCGGCAACCCGAGCGCGACGTACCGGATCTCGACGCGATGGTCGCCCGCCGACAGCGCCACACCGCGGAAGGCATCGTTCAGCCGTCCAACGGCACAGGGCGTCTGGTCGCACATGGCGCGAAGGCGCGGGTGCCAGGTGTCGGCCACCGAGAGAACCATCGGACGCGGGAGATGGACCCGCACGGTCAGACTATCGTGGCGGTCCTCGATGACGATCACGTGCGGTTCATCGCCAACGGCCGGCGTCCCGGGCGCAGCCGGGATCCCGAGCGCGCGAGCCCCATTCACGAACGACGCGTCGTCTGAAAAGACGATGTGCGCGAGATCGGCGGCGGAGGGCTCGTTCGGGATGAGGCCTTCGGCCAGCGCACCGAACAGACGGACGCGCGATTGCGCGTCAGGATTCTCGAGGACGGCCACCTCCCCGTTCGTGTAGATCTCGCGCAGGCCCAACTCGCGCAGGCGCCTGACCGGCTTGGCCATGTTCCGACCGCGAGCCGGGACGACGAAGTACCGGACGCCGAGATAGCTCGCGCGGGCCAGGTCCGGCGCGAGCCCGTCCGCCGTCCAGGCGAAGCTCAACCCTTGACGGATGCCGGGCTGACCGAACGTCTTCAGGAAGAAGTCGCGATACCAGGGCAGTTCCGACTCGCGGAAGCCATCCGCCTGACGGATGCGGTACCACGCTCCCCATTCCACTGGCAGATGCGTGCCGACGCTCAGCGTCCGGAAGCTGCTGTGCAGCACCGGAGGCGGAATCGCCGCAGCCAGGTCGGTTGCGACGGGCAGCCGGCGCGGACGCATGGTGTTCACGTACGACATCAGCTCCACGGTCAGCAGCAGGGCGAGCGCCGCGGTGGCCGGGATGCGGAACTGCGTGGAGCGTGTGGCGGCCAGCAGCGTCACGGCACCCACGAGTACCGCCATCGGTCTGACCAGATAGCTGATGCTCGGACAGCCCAGCGCGGCGACGAGCACGCCGGCGGCACCGGCGATCGTCAGGGCCGCCGCGACGCCGGGCACGATGCGAGCACCCTCCCTCCAGACGCGGCTCAACCCGACGCCGGCGAGCAGCGAACCGAAGAACCCGGTCAGGCAGTTCCAGTAGCCCGGCTGGATGCCGCGCAGGACCGGGATGTCCGAGGCCACCGAAAATGGCAGGTGATTGAACGCCCGGCCGATCCCGACCACGACCAACAGACCCGCCACGAGCGTCGGCGAAACGACGCGCCCGGATGCGCGGCCCACGGCCTGCATCGCGAGGACGGCGGTCACGATCCCGATGTGATGCACCCACGAGGCTTCGAGCCAGTCGATGGCGTCGCCTGCGTGGTTGAAACCGAAGAAGTTGTTGTACGACTCCCAGACGTGCCTCGGCGTGAACACCGACAACAGCGCCAGCGGACTGGCCGATTCATAGGTGCGCGTCTCGTACGCACCGAACGTATCGAGATAGCTCCACGAATACACCGTCGGCACGAGGATCGGGGCGAGAATCGCCAGGCTCAGCAGACCGCTGCCGGCGGCCCACGCGAACCAGTTCCATCCGGCGGACTTCGAGTGCGCCTGAGCCGCCGTGACGGCGTAACATCCGCCCACGAGCAGGATGGCGGTCGCCGGCGACAGCGGCGCCATCACGCCGACGTGCCCGAGCGTGCACAGCACGAAACTGCGTCGCCGAGGGACCTCTCGGTCGACGAGCTCGAACAATCCCGTCAGCAGCATCGGCGCGAACAGGTACGGCTGAACGAGGATGTTCGTCAGGTTGCTCAGGTGAAAGCCGTTCAGCACGAACACCAGGCCGGCAACCGCGCCTCCCATTCGACCGACGCCGAAGTAGACGCGCAGCAGCCGCGCGAACAGCGTCAGGTTGAAGACCAGGATGGCGAGATAGCAGACGTGAAAGGCCAGTGAGCTCGGACCGGTCAGCGCCACCGCGAGGGAGAACGGCGAGAACTTGCTGTCGGTCAGCGACTCGACACCGAGCGAGCCGGCGGCTGAATACGGATTCCAGAAGACCGACTCTCCCCGTCGCAGCGCCGCGTCGACGAAGAGCTGCGCCGGCTCGAGTCCGAGGAGCGAGGTTCCCAGATCGTTGTAGCCGCCGTGGGGCGTTCTCCACTCGGGCTCCGGCAGCCATGCGTGCACTTCGCGCGGGGGCAGATGGTTGCCTGCCACCTCGGACGGCCGGAACGACGCGCCGAGAAAGAGGACGTCCGGAAAACAAACGAGGATCACGAACACCGCTACGGCGACGTCGAGGAACAACTCGCGGACGGAGCGGGACGACGCGCGCGTGGACGGATCGCTCGATGCACGTGTAGAGGTCATGGTGTGTTCCCGAGCGCGGCGGTCTACAGTCCCGGACGGTCGGCACGGTCGCGGGCCGCCGCGTCCTCGGTGGTCTCCGCCTGCCTCGGCGCGTCCGCCGGCCGCGCGAGCGTATCCGCGGACGCCGCGGGCGGTTCTTCGGTCCGCCCCCCGGCATGAGACGCACCGCGACAGCGCTCCATCAGCAGGTCGGTGACCCAATCGGTCCGCGCAGGCTTGGGTGCCCGGGCCAGCGCGTGAAGGGCCGCGGCAAGCCTGGCCAGACCGTCCGATTGAACGAACCGGGCGATGGCATAGTCGTGGGCGCGCTGCCCCAACGCACGCCGCGCGGCCGGGTCGGCGATCAAGGCCTCGAGGCGTTCCGCCAGGGCCGCCGGCTCCCCAACCGGGTAGAGCAGACCTGCGTCCGGAGCCGCCGCCAGGATCTCCCGCGTACCCGCGATGTCGGACGCCGCGACCGCCCGCTTGAGGATCATCGCCTCCAACAGAACGCGGCCGAACGGCTCGCGTACCGACGGAACGACGCAGATGTCGTGTCTCGCGACCTCGACGAACGGATTGTCCTGATTGGCGACGAAGCGCACGATCGCATCGAGCCGCTGCTCGCGCACGAACACCAGCATCGAATCGAAATAGTCGCGCGCGCCAATCGGTCCCATGACGGTGACGGTGAAGTCCTGACGCCGCCGGTGCAGGATCGCCGCGGCCTTCAGCAGTTCGAGCTGGTTCTTGCGCGGCATGATGCTGCCGAACACCAGGATGCTCGTGCGCGCCGAGCCATGCTCCGATCCCTCGTCCGACACATCGCGCGGGACGTGGTCGAGGATGGCGCGGTCAATCGTCGGGTAGACGACGTCGATGTCGCGTCGCTGGAGAGCCACTTCGTAGCGCGCTCGCATGAACTCCGAGTTCACGAACACGCGGTCCGCGCACTCGCCGATCAGCTGCAACGCACGCCCGGGATCCGGGTAGAAGTCGATGTCGTTGTCGTCGCCGACGTACTCACGCAAGAACCACGCGTGGGGGATCCCCAGCCGTCTCGATAGGTACGCGAACCACGGAATGACGCTCGTGTTGGTCAGCACGACGTCCGGACGCCAGTCGAGGAGGAACTGGCGCATCGCGTGCAGTCCGGCAATGCCGACCGACAGCCCTTCGTTGCCCGGCGCATAGACGCCCCACCCGAACGGGAGTACGACACACGCGATTCCGCGGTCCAGGACCGCTCCTCGCATCGGGCCGTCGGCCGGCACCGCGACTACCACCGAAAAATCGGATCGGTCGTGCAGGAATCTCGCGATCTCCAGCAGCGATCGCTCCGCGCCGCCCGTCAGGATGGGCGAGTGCGAAACCAGCAGCACCCTGCTGGGCGACCCCTCGATAGGAGCAGACAAGGCGTCCGCAGCGAGCCCGGCCGGCTGTTCCGGATCCGCAACCGGCGCGGAGGCGTCCGGCGTCTCGCCGGCGCCGACGGCTGCCTCTATTGGACTCAGATCGCGCTCTATTGGGCCCAGATCGCGCACGCGCGCCACGAGAAAGTTCGGACGCCGCCTCGCATTCCGCAGCGTGAGCCACGCGTATTGTCCGACGATGCCCAGTCCGAGGCTCGTCAGGGCGCCGAGCGATGCGAGGCCGATCGCCAGCGGCGTATACCCGAGCACCGGAATGATGCCGCGCATCCAGGCCAGCATCACGAGCGCGGTCGCGGCGGCGCAGGCGACGAGGCCGAGAGCGCCGGCGTAGAGAAGAAGACGGGCGGGGAGATCCGTGAAGTTGAAGACGCTGTCGACGAAGTACGTCATCTTCTTCGACAGCGTCCAGGCGCTCCGCCCCTCGCGCCGCGCCATGCGGTCGTACGACACGAACTCGCGCCGATACCCGGCCCAGAACAGCAGGGCGACCAGATTGGTGGTCGTCTCCTCGCAGCGAAGCAGCTGATCCCGGACGGCCTTGGTGCATCCGAAACAGTCGACGCCCCCTCTCGGCATGCCGCTGACCACGAAGGTCCGGAAGAGCTTCCAGAACAGCCGCGAGGAAAAAGAGGTCAGCCACGGATCGTTTCGGCTCGCGCGCGTCCCGAACACGACGTCGGCGCCTCGCTCCTGCATGGCCGCCAGGAACTGCAGCGGCAGCGAAGAAGGTTCCTGCAGGTCGGCCGCCATCATCGCGAAGTAGTCGCCGCGGCCTTCGCGCAGACCGGCCATAATCGCGGCGAACGAGCCGAAGTTGCGGCTCAGCTCGACCAGGCGCGAGGAAAACGGGAGCGCCGGGAGCGCCTCCTCCAGGATCGCCGCGCTGCGATCCGGGCTTCCGTCCACCACGAAGACGAGCTCGAGCGGCATCGGACACGCGCTGTGAACCTTGACGAGCTCGGCCAACAGGCGCGGGAGCGAGTCCTCGTTGCGGTAGACGGGGACGATCAACGAGAGCATGTCAGGATGATGCGCCGACCAGCCGCCTGAATTCGTCGTAATCGCGAACGTAGTCGTCGGGATCGTAGATGTCGGATGCCAGCACCATCACGACGGCGTCCGGCGAATGCCGGTAGTGCATCGTCCACGTGAGGGGAGGCAGGTAGAGGCCGACGCCCGGCTCCGCGAGTGCGAACTCCTGCCGCTGGCGTCCATCGTCGGTCACGACGCGACAACGGCCGTGCATGCACACGACGAACTGGTGCAGGCGGCGATGTGCGTTGGCGCCGCGCACTTCGCGGCTGGGGACGTCGTGCACGACGAAGAACCGGCGCACGTCGAACGGGATGTCATGGGCGACCTCGCCGACCGACAGCGTGCCGCGCATGTCGTTGTCGACGGTTCGCAGCCGGTGAAGCGTCACGCCGTTGACGCGCGTCGGATACGTCCCAGGCGCTTCCGGTATCGCCTCGATCCGCTTCGACTCGCCGTCGATCTTCGTTCCGACGTATCCCGTGACGGCGGCGGGGTTGCCTGCAACGATCGCACGAGCCGGCACGTTGCGCGTGACGACGGCACCGGCGCCGACCATCGCGCGTTCGCCCACGATGACGCCCGGCAGGATGGTGGCATTTGCCCCAATCGATGCGCCTCGTCGGAGGATCGTGCGGACCGGCTGCGGTCTGTACTCGCGGCTGCGCGGGAACGGATCGTTGGTGAACACGGCGCCAGGCCCGATGAAGACATCGTCTTCGACCGTGATGCCGTCCCAGAGGTACACGCCGCACTTCACCGTCACGCGATCGCCGATGAGAACGTCGTTCTCGATGAACGTGTGATCGCAGATGTTGCAGTCACGTCCGACATGGGCACCGGCTAAGATATGAGCGAACGCCCAGATGCGCGTGCCTGTTCCGATGTTCGTGGTTTCGACCAGAGCCTGCGGATGCCGGAAGCCGTTCACAAAGGATGAGTCTGACACAAGGGCTTCGGGCGTCCAAGCCAGCCGCACACCCGCCGCGTGAAATGCGGCAGGACACGCGTGCCGACGGCGCCTCCGGCGTGGGCCCGCGCCCGACCGACGGGTCCGGCGGCGCCGGGACGGTCAGCGTGGTCATGGTGAGCCTCGACTGCGATCGGCTGTTCGATCTGGTGTTCCCCGCGCTCCTTCGTCAGACGCATCGCCCGCTCGAAGTCATCGTCGTGGACAACGGATCGAGCGCTGGCTCCATGGAGCGGCTGCGCTCCGTCTATCCGTGGGTCACGGTGATGGCACTGCACCGGAACTTCGGGTTCAGCCACGCCGCGAACGCCGGAATCCGTCGAGCGCGTGGCGAGTACATCCTCAGTCTGAACTTCGACATCGTGCTCGAGCCGACGTTCGTCGAGCGGCTCGTCTCTGCCGTACAGGACGACGCGCGTATCGGATGGGCGGCAGGATGTCTGATGAGGTTGACCGACTCCGGGCCGACCGCCGACATCGACTGCGCCGGCCACCATTTGACCCGAAGCCGGCGTGCACATGGATTCGACCTGTCAGGGTCGCTGCAGCTGCGTGGCGACGCGGGTGGGGCTGACGTCTTCGGGGCATCGGCATGCGCGGCGCTCTACCGTCGGACCATGCTCGACGATATCGCGGTCGACGGCGAGTGGTTCGACGAGGACTTCTTCGCCTACTACGAGGACGTGGACGTCGACTGGCGAGCGCAACACCGCGGGTGGCGCTGCCGGTACGTGCCTGACGCTGTCGGGTACCATATTCGCGGCGGTGCCGGCCTGATTCGGCGCCCCGGGATCGCGGCGTGCGACTTTTCGAATCGGATTTTGATGATCGTCAAGAACGACTCCCCCAGCGCCTTGCTCCGGGACTGGTATCCGGTGCTGCGGGCCACCGTCCGGGATGTCGTGACGTACGGCTTCCCGGATCCGCGAGCGGCGATCATCGGGATCTACCGGATCGTTCGATATCTCCCGCGCATGGTGAAGAAACGCGAGGCCATCATGGCGAGAAGCCTCGCCGGGTCCGGCCATTTCGAGCAGCTCATTCACTGACGGCCTGTGGCCGCCGCCGTGGACGCCACGCTCCGACACTTCCCGCCCCGGTGCACGTCGTCCAGCGCGCCACGCCCTCGTCGCGCCCTCGCCGCGCCGCGATGTTGTGTCGGGGACGATATGGCAACGCGCGGAGAGAGCCGACGACATCCGGACGTCCGGACAGGTCATGCTGATGGACGCGCCCGCTGACCGGCACACGCGGGTTCTGCACGTGATCGGCTCCTCCGAGCTGGGCGGAGCCGAACGGGTCGTCGCGACGCTGGCGCAGATGGCCGATCGCGCACGGTACGAAGTCGCCATCGCCTGCCCCGGTGAAGGTCCGATGCTCGACGAGTACCGGGCACACGCCGACCATGTCTGGCCGCTGGAGTCCCGGCGCATCCTCGGTCGGGGAGCCCTCGGCGAGTTGACGCACATCATGCGCCGGGCTCGACCGGATGTGGTGCACACGCATCTGTGGACCACCGATCTGATCGGCGGGCTCGCCGCGCGGCACGCCGCGATCCCCTGCCGCGTCACCACGGTGCACGGCCACTACTTTCAACGTGTCGACGAACGCGGATTCCGGGCGGCTCGAAAGGCATGCCTGTCCCGGACCTTTCGGGCCACCTATGCGCTGTTCGATCGCGTGATCGCCGTGTCCGACCCGGTGGCTGCGGACCTCGCGTCCAGGCCGGGACTTCGCGTGGAATCGCAGAAGGTCACGGTGGTCCGCAACGGCGTGGACCTGCCGAACGTCGCCGACGCTGCGGGAGTGGGCCGGCAATCCCTGGGGCTGCCACAGGCGGGCCCGCTGGTGACGACAGTCGCGAATTTCGCGCCGATGAAAGGACACCGGCACCTCGTCGCGGCGATGCCGCATATTCTCGCGGTGCATCCCGAGGCGATGTTCCTGCTCGTCGGATCCGGCGGCGAGCTCGGCCGCCTGCGGGAACTCGTCGCGAGAGCCGGGCTCGAGGCAAGCGTCCGTTTCCTCGGACCTCGAAAGGATGCGGTCGCGATCATGGCGCAGAGCGACGTGATCGTCCTCCCGTCTGTGGCGGCCGAAGGGATCCCGATTACCATCATCGAGGCGCTTGCACTCGGTCGTCCGATCGTCGCCACACGTGTCGGGGGAATCCCTGACATGCTCAGCCACGGTTCTGACGCGCTGCTGGTTCCTCCGCGGAACCCGAGTGCTCTCGCCACAGCCGTGAACACCTTGCTGTCGGACACCGTGCTCGCCAGGACGATCGCCGATCGAGGCCGAACGATCGCGCGGGAGGAGTTCACCGGCAGCCGGATGGCGCGGGAGGTGGAACGGGTGTACACGGAGGTTCTTGCGACGACGGCTGGCGACGGAACCGGGCCACGGGTGGTTCGATGATCACGGGTCGAAACATCCTCTGCATCTCGTCGATCGACTGGGACTTCATCTGGCAGGGTCACCAGGAGATCATGGCCCGCCTCGCCGCGAACGGAAACCGCGTCCTCTTCGTCGACAATACCGGCGTCCGCAAGCCGGGTCTCCGCGACCTGCCTCGCTTGCGCAACCGGTTCCGGAACTGGCGTCGGGGCACCCAAGGCGTTCGAGAAGAGCATCGCGACCTGTTCGTCTTTGCCCCGGTCGTGCTGCCCCTGCCATATTCGCGCTTCGCGCAGCGGATGAATCGATGGCTCATCCGCCGCGCGCTGGCCCGGTGGATGCGGACGGTCGAGTTCGATGCGCCAATCGTCTGGACGTTCCTGCCGACGCCGCTCGCTCGCGGCGTGATCGTCGACGTCGATCCCAGCCTGGTGGTCTATTACTGCATCGACGACTTCGCCTCGAGCTCCCGCGAGGCGCGCCGCATCCGGCATTCGGAGGAGTGGGTCTTTCGCGAAGCCGACCTGGTGTTTGTGACCTCCGAGGGGCTTCGCGATCGCGCATCGGGGCTGAATCCGCGGGTTCACGTCTTTCCGTTCGGCGTCGACTTCGACGCGTTCGAGCGGGCGCGCCTCTCCGACCACGAGGTTCCAGCCGAGCTGGCACACCTGCCGCGGCCCATCGTCGGATACATCGGGGGCCTGCACCAGTACGTCGACCAATCGCTCGTGTGCGCCGTCGCAGAGGCGATGCCGTCGGCCAGCATCGTGCTCGTCGGACCGGAGCAGGTAGACCTGTCGGCACTCCGCCAACACGCAAACGTTCATCTGATCGGCGCGCGGGAGCATGCCCAGCTTCCCCGCTACATCAAGGCCTTCGACGTCGGCCTCGTGCCCTATCGGCTGAGCGACTACACCGCTCACGTGTACCCGACGAAGCTCAACGAATACCTGGCGATGGGCATCCCGGTCGTCTCCACGGACCTGCACGAGATCCGCCAGTTCGTGCGTCGCCATGGCTGTGTGGTGGCGGTCGCGGACAGCACCGACACCTTCGTGGCGGCGGTGAGACGCGCGTGTGAAGCGGACGACGCGGCGGCCGAGGACCGGCAGATCGCCGTCGCGCGGGAGAACGGGTGGACGGCACGACTCGAGGCGATGTCGGCGCTCGTCGAAGCGGCGCTGGAGGAGCGCGCGGCGCGACGGGGGTGACGCGTTGATCGCGGTGACGAACAGAGAG
>JBFXAT010000086.1:0-13930 GCA_050183995.1 Vicinamibacterales bacterium | reverse complement strand
GGCTCGATACGGCGTACGAGGATCACGATCTGGCGCAGGATCAGGCAGCGTGGCTCCAGCGGCTGATCGACGGCGCGGGCAGCAGAAAGGTGGTGCTCGTCTCGCACCACCAGCCATTTTCGCTGCAGGATTCGCAAGGGCCGAAGCTGGTGGCCAAGCTCGGGAACCTGCTCGGACGCCGGCGGATCTTCGCGTGGTACTGGGGGCACGAACATCGGTGCGTGCTCTACGATCCTCATCCGGCATGGGGGGTGCTCGGCCGCTGCGTCGGTCACGGCGGCTACCCCTACTTCCGCGATCGGCTCGAGGCGCTTCCGGTTGTCGACGGCACGTGGCGGCGGATGGAGGGGAAGAACCTCGTGCCAGGCGCTCTGGTGCTCGACGCCCCGAACAAGTACGTGGCCGGTGAAGAGGAGAAATACGGCGCGAACGGATACGTGACGCTCGAGTTCGACGGCCCGGGCCTGCAGGAGATCGTGCACGATCCCGACGGGACGGAGCTTCGACGAGCCAGGCTCGCGTGAGGCACGGATGCCGTCGCTGAACCTCTCTGGAGACAAGCTCCAACGACTGAGCGAAGCGCTGCGCGTCGCCTACCCGATGCGCCGGTTCGCCGAGATGCTGCAGTTCAGGTTGAGCAAGCGGCTCGAGGAGATCTCGCTCGGCGCCGACTATCGCGAGATCGTCTTCGACACCATGATGGCGGCGGAGGCCGAGGGCTGGACGGCGGAGCTCGTGCTCGCCGCCCGGCAGTCGAATCCCGCGAACGCCGCGCTGCTGGCGTTTGCGCAGGAAGTGGCGCTCGCCGCCGGTGCACCGCAGCTCGAACGCACGGTCAAGGCCAAGAACCCGTTTCTCGACGTCGAGCTGTTCAGGACCCGGCTGGGTGAGCTCGAAGCGCAGGTCTGCCGCATCGAGATCGACACGCCGCGGGGGACGGTCTACGGCACGGGGTTCCTGCTCGGTCCGGACCTCGTGCTCACGAACCACCACGTGATGGACCAGGTCGTCGCCGGGACCGTACAACCGTCGTCCGTCGTCTTCCGCTTCGACTACAAGAAGCTGGCATCGGCCGTCATCTCACAAGGGTCGACCTTCGCGCTCGCCGCCGACTGGCTGGTGGACTGCAGTCCCCCGAGCGCCATCGATCTGCAGCCGGAGCCGAAGCAGGGCGTCCCGTCGGCCGACGAGCTGGACTACGCCCTGGTGCGTCTCGACGGATCGCCTGGAACGGCGGCCGCGGGGGCGAAGGCGGATCCCAACGCGCCGCCGCGCGGCTGGATCAAGATCGGGACGCCAGCGGCCCCGACCGCCGAATCGCCGCTGTTCATCCTGCAGCATCCCGACTCGGCGCCGTTGAAGCTGGCGCTCGACATGAGCGGCGTCATCGGGCCCAACGGCAACGGAACGCGCCTGAAGTACGGCGTGAACACGGAGGGCGGGTCGTCGGGCGCGCCCTGCTTCAACGTCGACTGGGAACTGGTCGCGCTGCACCACAGCGGCGATCCGAACTTCGATCCCGATCACAAGCCTCAATACAACGAGGGCATCCCGATCGATGCCATCCTCGCGCTGCTGACGCAGCGGGGCAAGCGCGATCAGATCGCCTGATCGAGCGCCCCGGCACCGGGAGAACGGCCATGGCTGCGCACCACGAACGCATCGTTCCATTCACGGCCGGTGACGGCTTCCAGTGCAACCTGATCCACGTGACGACGGATCGTCCGCCGACGCGTGGACCCGTGGTGCTGGTGCACGGGGCCGGTGTCCGAGCGAACATCTTTCGCGCGCCGGTCCAGACGACCGTCGTCGACGCGCTTCTCGAACATGGCTACGACGTGTGGCTCGAGAACTGGCGCGCCAGCATCGACCTGCCGCCGAACAAGTGGACGCTCGATCAGGCGGCGCTCTACGACCACCCGGCGGCGGTCGAGACGATCGTCCACGAGACAGGCGCCGACCAGGTCAAGGCGATCATCCACTGCCAGGGATCGACGAGCTTCATCATGTCGGCCATTGCCGGTCTCGTGCCGCAGGTCAGCACCATCGTCAGCAATGCCGTCTCGCTGCACACGGTCGTGCCGAAGGATGGCGCCGCGAAGCTGAAATACGCGATGCCCGCGATGAAGCGGCTGACCGACTACCTGAATCCGCAGTGGGGACGTCGCGCACCGACGCCGGTCGCGCGCATGGTGCGGTCGCTCGTGAACCTGACGCACCACGAGTGCGACAACGCCGTGTGCAAGCACGCCAGTTTCATCTACGGCGCGGGGCACCCGACGTTGTGGCGGCACGAGAACCTGAACCCGGAAACGCATGCCTGGCTGTCGGACGAGTTCGCTGAGGTCCCGATGGTCTTCTTCGAGCAGATGGGCGCATGCGTGGAGAAAGGGCATCTCGTGTCGGTCGAGGGGCACCCGAAGCTGCCAGCCGACTTCGCGGCACACGCGCCGCGTACCGAGGCGCGCGTCGCGTTCATCACGGGCGAGCTGAACGACTGCTTCGTGCCGGAGAGCCAGATTCGCAGCTTCGAGCACTTCGATCGCCTGCGGCCCGGATTCCACACGCTGCGAATCTTTCCGTCTTACGGCCACCTCGACGTCTTCATGGGACAGCAGGCCGCGCGCGACACCTTTCCGACGATTCTTGACGAGCTCGACAAGCCGGCGTGACGCGACACGCGTGACCGGAACACGGGTGAGGGGGCACTGATGGGGATTCCTCGACGATTGACGCGGCGGCAGGGGCGCGCCGCGCTGGTGGACGGCATCTCGTTCGAACTGCCCGTGGTCTGCGCGCCGTCGCCCGTGCTCATGGCGGCGTTCACGATCGACGCGCGGAAGGCCGCGGCGCTCCTGCCTGGCACCGAGATCTTTCCACTGCGTCTGTGGAGTGGCCGCGGCGTGCTGATGATGGTCGTCATCGACTACCAGCAGACGACGATCGGCAAGTACATCGAATTCAGCGTGGGCATCGCCTGCACCCACGGCCAGCGCCAGGCGCCGCCGCTGCTTCCGGCCGCGCTCATGGGGCTCTTCGGCACCGGCCAGTACGTGTTCGACTTGCCGGTCAGCAGCGAGATCTCGGTCAAGGGGGGCAAGGGGATCTGGGGGATGCCGAAACACCAGGCGAACCTCGATTTCCGGATCACCGACACGACCGTCAGCAGCAAGTACGAGCTGGACGGTCTGCACGCCCTCACGATCGAGATCGATCGGCCCTCGTCGGCCTGGATGCCCGTCCGCATGGCGGCCGCCAACTACTGCGCGTTCCGGGGCATGTTGATGAAGTCGTACATCTACTTCACCGGCAAGGCCGGCCTCAGCCTGTTCCGCAAGGGATCGGCACGGCTCACCATCGGAGAACACCCGCGCGTGCAGGCGTTGCGGTCGCTCGACATCAGCCCGGATCCACTGATGACGGCGTTCATTCCCAACGCGCGCGGCACGCTCGACGACCATTTCGAGGCGTGGTTCCTCGACTATCCGCGCGTGCCGGATCGCGTGCCCGAAGGGCTCGAGAGCGTGGCGAGCCTGGGCCTGAGCGAGGACTGGCTCGCGCCGCCTCGACGGTGAGATGTCCATGAACACAACAGAGGTCTACGGCAGTCATCCGCAGGGGGCGAGCGGCCCGAAGCGCTCCCTCGTGCTCTCCGGCGGTGGCATGCGCGTGAGCTATCAGGCCGGCGTGATCAAGGCGCTGATGGAAGCGGGGCTCCGCTTCTTTCACGGCGACGGCACGTCGGGCGGCGGCATGAGCCTCGCGATGCTCTTCTCGGGCCTCACGCCTGACGAGATGTGCGACCGCTGGCGGTCGCTCCGCGTGAAGGACTTCGTCGCGTTCATGCCGCTCGAACAGTACCTGCGCGCCGGCGGGCCCGTCGCCCTGGGCAGCACGCGAGGCATTGTCGAGAAGGTGTTTCCGCACCTCGGCATCGACATCGGTCGCATCACCCGCGCGACCGGCATGCGCGGCACGTTCAACGTCTGCAACTACACGCGGAAGGTCAACGAGGTGTTCAGGCACGACCAGGTCGACATCGATCTGATCGTGGCCGGCATGTCGCTGCCGATCTTCATGCCCCCGCTCCAGCGCGGCCCGTATCTCTACACCGACTCCGCCTGGATTCGCGACGCGAACCCGCTCGAAGCGGCGCGCCAGGGGGCCGACGAGATCTGGATCGTCTGGACGCTCGGCAACAGCACGACGTACCGGGGGGGACCGTTCCAGCAGTACATCCAGATGCTCGAGATGAGCGCGAACGGCGCGCTCTTCGAGGACTTCGACCGGATCGCCGACATCAACCGCCGCATCGAGGCGGGGGAGGCGGTCTACGGCCGGACGACGCCCATTCGCGTGCACGTGATCGCGCCGAAGCACCCGCTGCCGCTCGACCCCGATCTGTATTTCGGCCGTATCGATTCCGCCACGCTCATCGACATGGGCTACCGCGATGCGCGGCGGTATCTCGCCGAACGGCGCGAGGAAGGTGTCCCGTTGACCCCGGAGGCCACAGCCATGACCGATACACCCGTTGGTATTTCCTTCCGCGAGACGATGAGCGGTCCGTTTGCGCTCGGCGAAACAGACCCCAAGGCCGGCGAGGCGGCCGGGAAGCGCGCAGGGACGGAGCTGTCGATGCACGCGTCTGTCGAGGTCAGCGACCTCGACGGGTTCGTCGAGGATGCGACGCACACCGGATCCATAACCGGACGCGTCGACTTCAAGCCCTTCGCGATGCAGATGCCGGCCGACCGCGGCGTGTTCCGGCTCTTCTCACCCACCGACCGGCCGAACATGCGCCACATGGTCTACGAGTTGGCGTTTCAGCATCAGGGGGAGGACTACTACCTCGCCGGTTCGAAGGAGGTCCAGAACGATCACCACGGAACCGACCTCTGGAAGGACACCACGACGCTCTTCACGAGGCTGCATCGCGGCACGGACGCCACGGGACCGGTCATCGGTGCCGGGGTGCTGCGCCTCGGTATTCCCGACCTCGCGAAGCTCACGTCGACCATTCGCGTCACCAACGCGACCGGAGCCGGCGAGCGCCTCAAGGCGTTGTCCACTTTCGGACGGTTCTTCATGGGAAGCCTCTGGGACACGTACGGACCCAAGGGGTGAGCGAGATCGCGCGCGCCAGGCAGGCAGCGTCGAGCAGGAGGCCAGAAGTGCCGCCGTCCGAGGTGCAGCAATCCAATCACGCAGCAATCCAATCACGCAGCAGTCCAACGACGCAGGAGTCCAATGACGCAGGAACGCACACGAAGGGAGCGGCTGATTGATGCGGCGTGAGCTTCGAGCCCCCGAGCCGGAGACCCACCGGGTCAAGGCCGACGATGGCGTGGAGATCCGGCTGACGCGCTATCACGCGGGCGATCGCGGTCCGGTGATGGTGGTGCACTGCATTGGCGTGTCGAGCGGCATGTACACGCTCGACACCATCGAGACGAACCTGCTGGAATACCTGTGTGCGTCCGGGTTCGACGTCTGGCTGCTCGACTTCCGCTTCAGCATCCTGCTCCCGGAAGCGGGCCGTCCGCACTCGTTCGACGAGGTCGCGACGCTCGACTACCCGGCGGCTGTCGCCGCGGTGCTGCGGATGACGGGGCGGCCCTCGATGCAGATCGTCGCCCACGGCGTCGGCTCCTCGACCTTGACGATGGCGCTGCTCGCCGGCTTGAGCGGCGTACGCTCCGTCGTCTGCTCCCAGGTGTCGACGCACCTCGAGCTGCCGCCGCTCTCGCGGCTGAAGGCCGCGCTGCACCTGACCACACTGGCGGGCGCCGTCGGCATCGAGACGATGACCGTCGACGTCGAGCCGGGACTCCGGGACGAGCTCTTCGATCATCTCCTGAAGCTGCATCCAATCGACCGGGAAGAGCGGTGCGAGAGTGCGGTGTGCCGCCGCATCACGGTCATGTACGGAGAGCTGTATCAGCACGCGCAGCTCTCGCCGGAAACTCACGCCGCCTTGGGCGAGCAGTTCGGCATCGTCAGCGTCCGTGCGTTCGGCCAGCTGGCGGCGCTCGGCCGGAACGGACATCTGGTGAACGAGCAGGAGCAGGAGGCCTACCTGCCGCACCTGGAGCGCCTCAGACTGCCGATGTTGTTCCTGCACGGCGCGAAGAACGAGTGCGTGCTGCCTCGCGCCACCGAGATCACGATGGAGCAGGTGAGCGCGTGCAACGGACCGCAGTGGTACACGCGGCGGGTCTTTCCCGATTACGGACACGTCGACTGCATCATCGGGAAGAACGCGAGCCGCGACGTGTACCCGGTGATTCTCGACCATCTCGCCGCCCACTGACGCGCTTCGCCGCGAAGGCCTGCGTGACGCGCGCGGTGCGCGCCATATCGACTCGAGTCCGGCCGCAAGCACGCCTGCGTCCGGACCCTCGAGGATCTACCGCGAGCGCAGGGAGATGCGAAGCGTCACGCCGAAGGTGCGCTGATCTCCGATCTGTCCCTGGTACAGACCGGTTCCTCCTGCCCCTGGCGACAGCATCTCGAAGTAGTTCTGGTTCGTCAGGTTTCGCGCCCAGAGCGAGAATGTCCAACCGTCGCTCCACCGGAACCCCGCACGGGCATTGAGCAGCGTATAGCCGTCGACCACCAGATAACGCGAGGGCGTGGGACTCGACGAGAACGACGATCGATAGCTGGCGTCGACTGCGGCGAAGACCTGGCCGGGGCGCCCGAAGAAGGCCGCCTGGGTGGACGCCTCGCCGCCAAACGATGCCGCCCACTTGGAGATGCCCGGGAGCCGCTGGCCGGAAATGTCCTTGGATGGGTTCGCCGAGCCGGTCTCTTCGAGCGGAACAGGCGCGTCGACGAACGTGATGTACCGGCCGTCGGTCAACGCGGCGGACGTGTACAGGGAGAGACTGCGGTTCACTCTGGCCGTCCCATCGAACTCGACGCCGCGCACGCGCACGCTCTCGGCGCTCGCAAGATAGCCGCGCTGGACGCCGAGCTGCGCGTTCTGCACCTGCGCCTGGAAGTCTCTGACGCCGGTGTTGTACACGGTGAGGTTCGCCGTGGCCCCGCGCCACGGCTCGGTCTTCAGGCCCGCCTCGAAGTGCCCCACCCGCTCCGGCTTGACGCTGGCGGCGTCAAGGGCCGGCCGGCCGTCCGGGCTGTTCGGCACGCCGCCGAGGTTGAGGCCTACGGATTTGAAGCTGGTCGCGTAGGTTGCGTAGGCATTGATGGCCCGCGAGATCTTGAAGGCACCCGTCAACTGGCCTGACGTGTTGACGTCGTCGACGTCCACGACGTACGCCTGTGGCGCGAAGATCGACCGCTGCAGCGCGATGAGGGCGGGATCCGTCGTCTGGAGCCCGCCGTACACCTGCCTGTCGAAGTGCATGTCCTTCCTGTCGTAGTTGAGACGGGCGCCGGGCAGGAGGCGGATGCGATCGTTGAGTTTCCATTCGAGCTGACCGAAGACCGCCGAACTGCTCGTGTCGAGCTTCAGCCTCGTGTTCTCGCCGTACCCATCGACCAGGCCGGGTGTCGTCGTGAGAGGACCCGGTGTCAACGAGTAACGCCACGCGTCGGCTCCGGCCTCGGTCGTGTGGAATGGATTCGACTGGAGGTTCTGCCCGAACGTGAAGAATCCGGCTACCAGGCTCAGGTTGCGGGCGACGTTGCCCGCGTAGCGGACCTCCTGCGTCCACTGTTTCTGCAGCGACGGAGCCCGAGACAGCGAAACCGCGGCGAGCCCAGTCCAGTCGCGGTCGTTCGATGGGTCCCAATCCCAGTAGCGCCACGCCGTCGTCGAGGTCCACGTGCCACGACCGATCTTCCAGTCGGCGTTGAGCGACACGCCACCGAGGCTCTGATTGGACCGCCACGGCGTATCGGTGTCGATCACCCGGTCGAACGGGTTGTTGCTGGGCAGGCTGTACCCGAGGTCGGCGGCGATCTGCGGCCATTGGCGTGCCGGCGCGCGCAGCGTAGGTGCGACGCCGGCGATCACCTGGGCGTAGCCTTCGGGGCGCTGGCGTGTGTTGTCGGCCGCGAACGTGAGCGCGAGGGTCTCCGACGGCGTAATCAGCACCTGGCCCCTGACGCCGATGTTGTTGAGATCGTTCACGTCGTCCTGACTCGCGACGTTGTAGAGGAGCCCGTCACGCTGGGTGCCGGAGAAGGACGCCCGCGCGGCGATCGTCCTGGTGAGCGGGCCCGAGATGGATCCCTTGGCCTGCACGAACCCGTAGTTGCCGTAGTTCAGCTCGAAGTCGCTTTCGCGCGTGAAGGTCGGCTTGCGTGTGGTGATGCTGATGGCGCCGGCGGTGGTGTTCTTGCCGAACAGCGTGCCCTGCGGTCCCCGCAGCACCTCGATCCGTTCCACGTCGATGAAGTCGAGCGTCGTTGCGGCAGGGCGCGCGAAGTACACGCCGTCGACGTAGAGGCCGACGCCAGGCTCGATGCCGTCGTTGGTGAGCCCGAGCGTGGTGCCGAGCCCGCGGATGTTCAGGGACGTATTGCGCGGGTTGGTTGAATAGAACTGCACGGTTGGAATCAGCTCGCGCAGCCGGTTGACGTTGAAGGCCCCAGCGTCCTCGATGAGCCGTCCGTCCAGCACCGAGACGGGAATCGGCACTTCCTGGGCGATCTCCTCGACGCGCCGCGCCGTCACGACGACGCCTTCGGTGAAGCGCGCAGGCGCGAGGTCCACGTCGAGGGTCGCGGCTTCGCCGGCCGCGACGTTCCGCTGGAGCGCGGCGAACTCGAAGCCGTCCAGGGTCACCTCAACGCGGTAGCGGCCCGCAGGGAGGCCGGCGAACTGGTAGGCGCCCTGCGCGTCGGTCACGGCTTCGCTCGCGGCGCGGGTGGCCTCGTTGACGGCACGGGTGGTGGCGCCCGGCAGAACGCCGCCGGTGGAGTCCCGGACGACGCCGGAAATGGTGCCGGGGCGATCCTGCGCCACGAGCGCGGCCGGCGTGAATACGAGTCCAACGGCCAGAGGCCATATCAACATCCACAGAGTGCGAGGCATAGGGAGATCTCCACGCGGCTCGCAACGCGACCCGCGTCAAGCCATGCGACCGGAGGACGCACGGCGAATTCAGTGCTGGGTATGGGGTGGACGGATCAGCCGAGCGTGCCGGCTACGGTGAGGAGGTGTCGGAGCCTACGGACGGGGTACTGCCTGCTCACCTGCCAGCGGTCGGCCGGATACACGCGCACCGACACGAGGCCGGCGCGGCGCAGCGGAGACAACAGGACAGATGGAACCTCAGCATCGACCTCGAGAGGTTACCAATGCTGACCTATATTGTCTAGTGGGTTTGTAGTCCAATAGGCCGGCGAGGCGTGGACCGCCGATCGCGCGGACTCATGAGCGGGCCACTGCCGTCCCGAAACGGGCAACCGCCGTGCGGAAAGAAGTGTCGCCGCTAGCGGGATTCGCGCGCCGGCCTGACCTTCGTGCGCAGCGACGCCAGCGTCGTGTGATCGAGGATCCTCGAGGTGGCGTCCCGTACCTTCTTCATGGCCCAGCGCACGCCGCACGTCGCCTCGTCGGGGCACTCCTCACATCGCGCGTAGGCCGTCCGGCTGACGCAGGGAATCAGGGCGAGCGGTCCGTCGAGCGCACGGATGACCTGACCGACCGTGATTTCGGTCGGTTTGCGGGCGAGGCAGTACCCGCCACCCTTGCCCTTCTTGCTGTGCAGCAGGCCGTGCCGCTTCAGGTCGAGCAGAATGGCTTCGAGGAACTTCTTCGGCAGGTGTTCGCCGTCGGCGATCTCCGCGATTGAAATGGGCCCCCGACCGGCCTGTCCGGCGAGATAGAGAGCTGCTTTCAGGCCGTACTTCGACTTCTGCGTGAGCACGCCTAAGTCTATAGCGCCTCGTCTGGCGCCAGCCTGGCCGGACGCTACGATGAGAACCTAGCCGGACGCTACGAGGAGAACGCCGGGGGGCTGAACACCGACATGATGTCGGCAATCATCGCGTCCCGCGACGGGAAACGCGTCTCGTCGTAACAGCCGAGCGGGTTCTCGATGACGTTCACCAGACACTTGTTGCAGTAGGTGCACGGCCGCGGGGCGCGGTCGAGCCCGCGCGCGAACATCGTCACGAGGTCGTTGTTCGCCACCAGAGGACGCGCGATGCTCACGGCATCGCAGTCGCCGCTGTCGATCGCGTCACGGATGACCGAGGCGGTCTGAAAGCCGCCGGTGCAGATGACCGGCACCGACACGCCGCGGCGAATCGCGCGCGCATCCGTCCGGTTCGCGCCTTCGATACGCGCCGGATCGCCAGCCGCCGCATTCCACTGGTGCCGCACGATCTCGCCCGAGAGGCCGCGAAACGTCAGGAAGTTCAGGAACGTCCGCTCGCCGCTCGAGATCATCGTGTCGTAGCTCCGCTCCAGATCCTGGATCGGCAGATCGACGCCTGCCGGGTTCCGCGGGTGCGGGAAGAAGCTGCCCGTCGACACGTGGATGGCGTCGACGCCGGCTTCCACCAGCCACCGGCAGACCTGAACCGATTCGGCGATGCCGTTTCCAGCCGGACGGCCGGGCAGGAGCGCCAAGGCGTTGTCGTGCTCGGTGGCGCTGATCTTCATCTGCAGATGGAAATCGTCGCCGACGCGCGTCCTGATCGCACGCACGATCTCCACCACGAAGCGGGCGCGATTCTCGAGCGACCCGCCATAGTCGTCCGTGCGGTCGTTGATTGCCGAGCTCAGGAACTGGGTGATCAGATATCCGTTGGCGCCGTGCAGTTCCACGCCGTCGAGACCCGCTTCGCGCGCCCTCCGCGCGCCTTCCGCGAAGGCGTCGACGACCTCGTGGATCTGCGCAACCGTCATCCGCTCGCACCTGAAGCCGTGCAGCGGATCGGATCGGTCGGTGGCGCTGATCCCCGTGGGGTACTCGATGCCGTTGATGTCGCGCTGTCGTCCGCCGTGGCTGAGCTGCAAGATGAAGCGGCAGTCGTGCTCGTGCACCGCCTGCCCCAACGCCCGCCAGAACGGAATCCGCGCGTCGTCGTCGATCGTCGCGTAGTTGGGCACGATGCGGCCGCGGATGTGGACCGGAACGAACGACGAGATGATGGCCCCGACGCCGCCGCGGGCGAACTTGACCTCCCAGTTGATCCGCGCGTGGTTGCCGGAACCGTCGTAGTTATCGAATCGTCCGGAGATGTTCGAGCGGAAGATGCGGTTCTTCACCGTGAGGCTCCGGAACCGGAGCGGCTCGAACAGGATGTCCGCCATCACACCACCGCCGTCCACGGGTGGAACGCGTTCTGGACTCCGGCGAGCGTCGTGGCGAGCTCGGGCACGTGACGCTGCAGCACGGTCAACATCGAGTTCCGGTCGATGTAGGCGAGGCCGAGCTCGGTGTACATCTCCGGCGTGAAGTCGTCAGTGAAGAAGCGGTCGCTCTTCAGCCGCCGCGATGCCATGAGCACGAACACGCGGAACGCGGTGTCGCTGAACCCGAAGCCATCGGGGAGCGGCTCGGCGTACAGCCCGGTCATCAGGTCGACCTGCTCGATGTCGCCGCCGTAGACGGCGCGCATCTCACGCTGCCAGTCGACGTTGTCGGTCAGTTCCTCGAACGAGCGGACGGCCGGCTTGTGGAGCAGCCGTCTGAACTGGTTGTAGCGGGGAACGCCGCGTTCGCGATCGCGCAGGATGTCGACCGCCGCCAGATCGAAGCGTTCGCCGTTGTCGCGCTGGAGGTTCTGCAGGTGCCTCGGATAGTTGTGCAGCCGGATGGCGCCGGGGTTGGCGATGCCGAACGAGTAGAAGAGATCCTGGAGCGCGATGCGCTGCGCTACGCCTGGCGTATGGACACCCGCCATGTCGGGCAGCTCGCGCCTCTCGAGCACTCCGCCGGTCGCGAGAGACCGGAAGACGATCTCGTCGGGGATGAGAGGGTGCATCCGATAGACCGCGACGAACTCCTCGGTCAGGCAGTAGGGTGCGCCGTGGTGATTGGCCTTCGAGCCGACGATGCCGCCGAGGATCTCGCTTTCGTTCAGGAACTCGAAGACCTCCTGCAGCTCGCGCCCCTTGAGCCCGTACCAGTTGGCGTTCATGGCGATCGTGACGACCTCGTTTGGGAGGATCGCTGGGGTCCACTCGATCGTGTGGATCTTGGCCATCAAGGCTGAATTGATCAGGCGGGCCTTCGCGTAGAGCTGTTGGTCGTCCCAGTCGCGATGTTCCGCCGCCAGCAGCGCGGCGATGTGGTTGTGCTCGAGGGTGAACAGGATGTGGAGCATGGCCAGGCCGATCCACCAGTTGTCGGTGAAGCCGCTGAAATGCAGTCCGGTCTGCGGATCGACGGGGAGCAGGCGCGTGGGTTCGATCTTCAGCTGCCCGCCTTCGCCGGTGCGCAGCTGCCGCGAGATCTCGGGCGTCGATCCGTAGACCTGCGACGCGTCCCACCAGTGGCTGTTCGGATTGGCGTACGCCGGTGGGCGTGTCGATCCGGGCGGGGCGGGCTCCGGCACGGTCCGGGACACGCGCATCGGGCCGTGGGGCCAGTCGTCGCCAGGGGCCAGCGGGATCTCGTATCCGTCCGCCAAGCTCGACTGCTTGTGGACGAACCAGTCGTGCACCATGAACTGGATCCACGCGGCTGCCAGGAGGTTCACGAACGACGCGGGCTGGAACTCGCGCCGCGTCATCAGCTCGCGGCTGACGATGCGTGGACTCGGGACGAAGAGGTTGGCGGTATCCGGAAAGGTGTGGTCGAGCGGGACGTTGCGGCCGAAGCGGCGGCCGCACGCGCCCATCGACGGGTAGGTCAGGTCGTTGTAAGTACCGTCAACCTGGCGCTCCTGACGGCGCGCCGGATCGGGATGTGGTGGAACCTCCTCGCGCTGGAGCGGAGGCTCTTCGGTGTCGATCAGGTTCTTCTGTCTCAGCTCGTTCCGAATCTGTATGAGCCTCGGCATGGCGAGCAGGCGCGGCAGCTCGTACCAGGGCCGACGATGCAGGAAGTTGCCGACGCGTCCCAGCAGCGTGTCTCCCATCGAGTCCCTCCCGTGCGGCCCGGGCCGCGTACGAACGGCATGCGCACCGTCACCCGCGCGTGTCCACCGGCTGACATTTGACTTCGTGCGAGTGCGGCTCTAGGCTGTCGATCCGGAGCGCACGTGCCAAACCCGGCCGACCCTAACTACAATTCCCGCGCCGGCTTCGATCCCAGCTTTCTTGGGGTGCCGGCGCCTCTCCCGCGCCTTCGCGCGCAGGTGCGCGCGCGTGCATTCGAGGTGCCGGGAGCCGCGAGCGGTTCCGAGCTCGAACTGAAATACCACCACTTCAGCGTGATCTTGAATCGCGAGGCGCGGCTGGCGTTTGTTGCCGCGGTCAATTTCGACGCCGGAGCCGAGTTCCACTACACCCGCACCGGGTCCGATCGCTGGTGGCCCGACCCGCGGGTGGACCAGGCGCTGCAGGCGGGCAACGAGTTCTACTCGGACAACCCGCTCGATCGGGGGCACCTGGTCCGACGGACCGACGCGGCGTGGGGATCCACCGAGGAGGAGGCGCGTTTCGGGAACGACGACACGTTCCACTTCACCAACTGCTCACCGCAGCACGAGATCTACAACCAGGCCCGGCGCGCAGCCAAGCAGGGGCTATTGCTGTGGGGGAATATCGAAGAGCATGTCGCTGCGCAGGCCGCCGCCACGCGCGGCGCTGCCGCCCACGGCAGGCGGACGGACGGGGCGGGGGCATCGGGACAGCGGCTGTCCATCTTCAACGGTCCCGTCTTCCGCGCCACTGACAGGCTGCACCGCGGTCTCGCGATTCCGCGCGAATATTGGAAGCTCATCGTGTACCGCACGTCGGACGATCCGCCGGCCATTCGCGCGGCCGCATTCGTGCTGAGTCAGGAGAGCTTGATCGCGAACCTCCCGCTCGAGGAGTTCGTCGCGGGACCTTACC
>JBFXAT010000085.1:0-13966 GCA_050183995.1 Vicinamibacterales bacterium | reverse complement strand
CGGCAGCGCGTGATCATCGACTTCGAACGCGCGCCGGTTCGCGGGCTCCCTCAGGTCGCGCCACCCGCCTCGCGGCAGACCGATGCACGGCCGCCAACGCTCGAGGTCGATCCGATCGTGGCGCTCGGGCTCGGAGGGCCACCCGGGCCCGAACGCGCCGGGTCCGCGAACCGACCTGCCGTGCCGGCGCCGCCGGTGCCGCAGGCGGAGCAGGCCGCCGCGATCCTCGCTCAAGCGGTCAGCCCCGCCAGTCCTCCCGAGCCAGGAAGGGACAATGGCCCCGCGTCCAGCGGTATTCTCCGGCCTGGCACCCAGACCGGAGGGCTCGGTCAGGCGGCACGGACCGCGCAGGCTGCACAGGGGACGACGCAGCCGCCGCCCGGCGAGCCCGTGCCGGGCTCGAGCCGTACCTACAGCGGCAACCCCGTCAGCCTCGACTTCCAACAGGCCGATCTTCGCGCGGTTCTGCGCGTCTTCGCGGAAATCAGCGGCCTCAATATCGTGATCGACCCATCCGTGCGCGGCACGGTCGACGTGGCGCTCCGGGACGTACCCTGGGATCAGGCGCTCGACATCATTCTGCGCGCCAACCGACTCGGGTACGTGGTCGACGGCACGGTCGTACGTATCGCGCCGCTCACGACGCTGGCCGACGAGGAAACCCAGCGCCGCCGCCTCGCTGAGGAGCAGGCGCTGGCCGGTGAGCTTCGCGTCCTGACCAAGACGCTCAGCTACGCACGAGCCGAGGAACTGCAGCCGCTGCTCACCCGAAGCGCGCTGTCTCAGCGGGGAACGGTCCAGATCGACCCGCGCACCAACACCCTGATCATCACCGACCTGCCCGAGCGGCTGAACACCGCGATCGATCTGATCAACGCGCTGGATCGCGCCCAGCCGCAGGTCGAGATCGAGGCGCGCATCGTCCAGACGACCCGGGCGTTCGCCAGGGCGATTGGCGTGCAGTGGGGCGCCACCGGCCGCGTCGATCCCGCCCTGGGCAATACCACCAACCTCGCCTTTCCGAACAACGGCAGCGTGAGCGGCCGCACGCGGGGGGCTCAAGCCGCGGTGTCCGATCAGACCGGCGTCGTCAACCTCGGCGTCGGAGCCGCGACGACAGCGGTGGGGCTGGCGATGGGGTCGGTCAACGGTGCGTTCAACCTGGACGTTGCTCTCAGCGCGCTCGAGAGCTCCGGCAACGGCCGGATCCTGTCGACGCCGCGCGTCTCCACGCTCAACAACGTCGAGGCCGAAGTCACCCAGGGCATTCAGATTCCGCTGCAGACGATCGCGAACAACACGGTGACGGTCAGCTTCAAGGATGCCGCGCTGACGCTGAAAGTGACGCCGCAAATCACTGCGGCCGATACCGTGATCATGAAGGTGGCGCTCGAGAACGCGACTCCCGACTTCGCGAGGGCGGCAGGACCGGCCGCCATCCCTCCGATCAACACGCAGCGGGCCATCACGACGCTGCTCGTCAACGACGGCGAGACCACGGTGATCGGCGGCATCTACACCAGCAGCCAGCAGACGCTCACCGATCGGACGCCTGGGCTCGGCAGCGTGCCCCTCCTCAACTGGCTCTTCAAGCGCGAACGGCTCGACGACGAGAGCCGGGAACTGCTCATCTTCATCACTCCCAAGATCATCAAGAGCTGACCGCCGTGACCGCGATGCGCACGTTGACTCGGTACATCCTGCTCGCCGCTCTCGCGGCAGCCGGCAGTTCCTGCGGAGACGTCGTGCGCGACGGTCGATCGCCGGTGTTCCTGGTGATCGATCTGCTCGGAGGCACCAACTCGTCGGGTGAAGACAGTTCGTTCGCACAGTCCGATGTCTTGACGGACGAGGGCTCGATCTTCAACGACGTGGGGACGGTCACCCTTCGGATCGTGCCCAAGGACATCGGCAGCACCGGAAACGTGGCGCCTTCCACCAACAACGAAGTGACGATCAACCGCTATCGGGTCGTATATCGCCGGGCGGACGGACGCAACGTTCAAGGGCGGGACGTGCCCTATTCCTTCGATGGAGCGGTGACCGGCACGGTGCCGGCCACCGGCACATTGGCGCTTGGGTTCGTGCTCGTCCGTCACGTGGCCAAGCGGGAACCGCCGCTCGCGCAGCTGTCGACCAGCACGGTGGTCCTGACGACGATCGCGGATGTCACGTTCTACGGGCGGGACCGCGTCGGCAACGACATCAACGTGACAGGCTCGATTCAGGTCGACTTCGCGAACTTCGCGGATTCGGACGACAACTGACGCCCATTGACGCCCATGAAAGCGACCGCCTTTCTCCTCGCCTGCACAGCGCTCGTGGCGTCGTTGTCTGCCTGTACCGTCAGCCGGGATGAAACGCCGCCCCTGACGGGGCCGTCGGAGTTCGGAGTCTCGGTGTCGGTCTCGGCGTCGCCCGACACGGTGACGCAGGACGGACAGTCGGTGTCGCTCATCACGGTGACAGCCCGCGGGGTGAACGGGCAGCCGATGGCCAACGTGCCGTTCAGGGTCGACATCCTGGTGGGCGACGAGCTCTCGGATTTTCCGGCGATTTCCGGGACGCTTTCGGCGAGGAGCATCGTCACGGGAGACGATGGCCGCGCGACCGTCGTCTACTCGCCTCCGGTCGCGGCGGTGTCTGCGCCCTGCGCCCAGTTTGGCGTCGCGGCGTCGGGCGGATGCGTCAGGATCGTCGTGACGACCGTTGGCGACGGGTTCGACGCGGCCAGGACCAACTGGGTGCAGGTGCGTCTGGTCCCGACCGGCGGCTCGGGCGGAGCGCCGCCAAGCTCCTCGACGCCCGCACCCGCCTTTACCGTGGTCCCAGCTGCTCCGGCGGCCAACTCCCTCGCGCAGTTCGACGCGACGCAGAGCTGCGGGAGCGCGCTCGTGCTCGGCGCGTGCCCCTCCAACGCCGGCCGGATCGTCACCTACGCCTGGAGCTTCGGTGACGGCGGTTCGGGCAGCGGCATGCTCGCCTCGCACCGGTACACGCTCGCGGGCAACTACTTCGTCACCCTCACGGTGACCAACGATCGCGGAATCTCGGCATCCACCACCCGCGCCGTCAGCGTCGGCGCCGGAACGCTGCCGACCGCGGGCTTCGTGTTCTCGCCGACGCCGGTGCGAATCGGTATCCCCGTCAACTTCGATGCCGGGCTCTCTCGCGCCTCGACCGGGCACCGCATCGTCGAATACAAGTGGAACTGGGGTGACGGCAGTGCGATCGAATCCACCGGCGACTCGACGCTCGCGACGCACACCTTCACGAGCGCCGGAGCGTTCACCGTCCTGTTGACGGTCGTCGACGAATCCGGTCAGGCAGGAAACACGAACCAGAGCGTCGCCGTGGAAGCCGGTCCCGGGGCTGAGCCGCCGACGGCGACCTTCCTGTTCTCGCCGACGCCCGTTCAGGCCGGTTCACCGCTGCACTTCAACGCCAGCGGTTCGCGAGCGGCGGCCGGACGGTCGATCGATCACTACGAGTGGAACTGGGGCGACGGTAGCGGCGTCGAGTCGAGCACGTCGCCGCTGCGCGACCATACGTTCGCAACGGCCGGGGTCTACTCGGTGACGCTCACCGTCTACGACGACACCGGACTGCCCGGCACGGCGTCGCAGAGCATCACGGTGGGCGGCGTGCCAGCCGGGGTCCCGCCGACGCCGGAATTCGTGTTCTCACCGACCCCGGTCAGGACCAACGCGTCGGTGTTCTTCGACGCCAGCGCCTCGACGGCGGGAGCAGGCCACACGATCGTGCGCTACGACTGGAACTGGGGTGACGGCAGCCCGATCGACTCCGGTGCATCACCGCTTCGCAGCCACGTCTACACCGCGCCGGCGGTCTACACCGTCGTCCTGACCGTGGTCGACGAGGTGAATCAGACGAACTTGACCTCGAAGACCGTCACCGTCAACGAGGCGCCGACGGCGGCGTTCCGGTCGTCGCCGACCAATCCGACTGTCGGCCAGACGGTGAACTTCGACGCCAGCGAGTCGAAGCCGGCGATCGGCCGCACGATCGTCAAGTACGAATGGAACTGGGGCGACGGTACGCAGTCGGGTCCGCTTGCCACGCCGCTGGCAGGCCACACGTATGCGACCGGCCAATCGTTCATCGTCATCCTGACGGTCACCGACGACCTCGGCCTGACCGGCATCGTCACGGGCACGGTCACGGTGACCGAACCCGGCCCATAATGGAGGCGATGGCTCCATCACGGATTGACGATCTCAAACGCCGGGTCCTTGCGGACCCGGCGTCGATTGCGTTCGCTCAGCTGGCGGAGGAGTACCGGCGCGCGGGGCGGTTGCAGGACGCCGTGAGCACCTGCGTGGCTGGGCTGGCGCGGCACCCGAACTACCTGTCGGCCCGCGTCACGCTGGGGCGTGCCTGGCTGGAGCTCGGGCAGCTCGACGCCGCGCGGCGCGAACTGGCGCAGGTCGTCGCCGCCGTTCCCGACAACCTCGCGGCGGTCAAGAGCCTGGGCGAGGCTTGCCGCGCCGCGGGCGCCACGCGCGAGGCGAGCGAGTGGTACGCCGCCGCCCTCCAGCTGGCCCCAGGCGATCCGGATATCGCTCGCATCGTGTCCGAGCTGGCCAGCACCCTCGCCGAAGAAGAAGAGACCGTCGAGGAGGGCGAGCGTCGCCGCGCGCTCGCGACCATCGCGGCGCTCGAAGGGTGGTTGGAGGCGGTCGATGCCGCACGCGCCCGGCGACGCGCTTAGCAGCCGCCACACGGCGATTCGAGATCGGCTTCACGCGGCCTCTCTCGATGCGCTCGTTGTCGTGTCGCTGCCGAACATCGCTTACCTGAGCAACTTCGCGGGCAGTACCGCCGTCGTGGTTCTGACCGCGGACTCGCTTCGCTTCATCACCGACTCGCGATACGTGGCCGAGGTGCGCGACATGGAGCGTACCGAGCATGGTTGTCCCGGGCTCGAGCTGGTGGTCGTCGATGGGTCCTACGATGCGACCCTGACGGAGGTTCTGTCGGCCGGGCAGTGGTCGCGTATCGGCTTCGAAGCGGCCCACCTGAGTGTCGCGCGTCACCGCTGGCTCGAGGCGCGTCTCGCTCACAGTGCCGCGCACGGCCAGCTGATCGCGACCGAGGGAATCGTCGAAGGCGTCCGTGTGGTGAAGGACAGCTACGAAGTGAGCGTATTGCGCACGGCAGGGCGGATGTTGACCGAGGTCACCGGACACGTCTTGCGCCTGGTGCGTGCCGGGATCTCCGAACGGGAGCTCGCGCTGCTTATCGACATCGCGCTGAAGCGCGCCGGTTTCGAGCGCCCCGCGTTCGAGACGATCGTCGCCTCCGGCCCCAATGCCGCGCTGCCGCACGCCCGCCCGTCCGAGCGAACGTTGGGCGAAGGCGACCTCGTGGTGCTGGACTTTGGAGGCGTCTACGACTCATACTGCGTGGACCTCACGCGCACGGTCGCCGTCGGTTCGGCATCGTCGCGTGCCCGGGACGTGTATGAAGCGGTCCGGGAGGCGCACGACAGGGCAGTGGCCGCCGTCGCGCCGGGGCAGTCGCGCTTCGCGATCGACGCCGCCGCCCGCGACTGGCTGACGACCGCGGGCATGGGCGCCGCGTTCGGTCACGGAACGGGCCACGGGCTTGGTCTGGAAGTGCACGAAGCCCCGCGCATCACGCGCCTCGCGCCGGATGTCGACCCGTCGATGGAGGCGGTGACGCCAGGCATGGTCTTCACGATCGAGCCAGGCGCCTATTTTCCGGGCTGGGGCGGCGTGCGGATCGAAGACGACGTGCTGGTGACCGACACGGGCGTGGAGCTGCTCACCACTGCGCCCACCGAACTGATGACGATTTGAGGCTGCGTCCGCGTTGGACGCCAAACCTATACCCAACTAATCTCCCCCACCGATGGACCTCGACCAGCTGAAGCTGATTCTCGATCTAGTACGCGAACACGAGCTCTCCGAGTTCGAAGTCGAACAGGACGGACTGCGCCTGAAGATCCGGAAGGATCGATCGGGCGGGATCGGTGTGCCTCCCGCGACTCACGTCGCGCCCGCCGCCGTCCCGGCGCCCGTGTCGGCGGCGCCGGCGATCGCGGTGGCGGTTGCTCCCGACGTGGAGATTGAGCTCGCGGTCGTGAAGTCGCCGATCGTCGGGACGTTTTACTCTGCTTCGGAGCCCGGCGCGCCCCCGTTCGTCGAGGTGGGCACGACCGTGAAGAAGGGGCAGGTTCTCTGCATCATCGAAGCGATGAAGCTGATGAACGAGATCGACTGCGAGTACGAGGGCGAGATCGTGAACGTCTACGTCGAGAACGGGCAGCCCGTTCAGTACGGCGAGCGGCTCTTCGCGATTCGCACCCGCTGATGTTCAAGAAGATCCTGATTGCAAACCGCGGCGAGGTGGCGATGCGCGTCATCTTCGCCTGCCGCGAGCTGGGCATCAAGACGGTGGCCGTCTACTCGGAAGCGGACGAGAACTCCCTTCACGTGCGCTTTGCCGACGAGGACGTGTGCATCGGGCCCGCCCGCAGCGCCGACAGCTACCTCCACGTACCCGCGGTCATCAGCGCGGCGGAGATCACCGGCGCGGACGCCATTCATCCCGGCTACGGCTTCCTCTCGGAGAGCGCGTATCTCGCCGAGGTCTGCGAGGCCTGCCACATCACCTTCATCGGGCCCGATCCGCAGGTCATCCGGCTCATGGGCGACAAGGCCCGCGCGCGGCGCGTCATGAAGAAGGCGGGCGTGCCGATCCTGCCGGGATCCGACGGTCCGATCGACAGCGAAGATCGCGCGCTCAAGGTCGCGAAGGAGATTGGCTACCCGGTGATCGTGAAGGCCACCGCCGGGGGCGGAGGGCGCGGGATGCGCGTGGTCCGTGCCCCGTCCGAGCTCGCGTCCGCCGTCAAGACGGCGCAGCGGGAAGCGGAAGCGGCGTTCGGCGTGGGCGACGTCTACCTGGAGAAGTACGTCGAGTCGCCGCGCCACATCGAGTTCCAAATCCTGGGCGATGCGCACGGCTCGGTGGTCCACCTGGGTGAGCGCGAGTGTTCGATCCAGCGCCGCCATCAGAAGCTGCTCGAAGAGTCGCCGTCGCCGGCGCTCACCGACAAGATGCGCCGAAAGATGGGCAACATCGTCATCGATGCGGCCAAGGCGGTGCAGTACACGAATGCCGGCACGTTCGAGTTCCTGATGGACTCGGACGGACGCTTCTACTTCATGGAGGCGAACACCCGCCTGCAGGTGGAGCATCCGGTCACGGAGATGGTCACCGGCATCGACATCGTCAAGGAGCAGATCCGGATCGCAGCCGGTGGGCGCCTGGGGTTCAAGCAGAGCGACGTCACGTTCACGGGCCATTCGATCGAGTGCCGGATCAACGCGGAAGATCCCGAGACGTTCGTCCCGTCTCCGGGCCTGATTCACGTGTTCAGCGTGCCTGGCGGCCCCGGCGTGCGCGTCGAGACGCTGGCGCACAACGACTGCACGATATCGCCCTACTACGATTCGATGATCGCGAAGATCATCGTTCACGGCCGCGACCGCGCCGAGGCCATCGCGCGCATGAAGCGAACGCTCGAGATGACGGTCATCGAAGGCATCAAGACCAGCATTCCGCTGCATCTCAAGATCCTGAACGACCCCGACTTCGTCGCCGGCAAGCTCAGCACGTCGTTCATGGAGCGCTTCAACCATCAGCGGCCTGGCGGTCGGCTCGCCGAGGCGGTCTGAGCCCTACGGCGCTCTCGCGCCTCTACGCCATTTGCGACGCGGACGCCTGCGCGAGTGCAGGATGGACGCTGGTCGACTTCGCCGCCGCCTGCCTCGATGGCGGAGCGACGCTGCTGCAGATCCGCGCGAAGGGGCTCGGTTCCCGCGACTTTCTGGATGCCGCGCTGCGTATCGTCGAACGCGCGCGGGCAGCGAAGGCGATCGTCATCGTCAACGATCGTGCCGACGTCGCATGCGTGTCCGATGCGGCCGGCGTGCACGTCGGGCAGGACGACCTGACGCCGTCTGACACGCGCTCGATCCTGGGCAACCGTGCGATTGTGGGGCTCTCGACGCACACACCGGATCAGATCGCCGCTGCCGTCCGAGCACCGATCACGTATCTCGCGATTGGCCCCGTCTTCGGTACCGACACCAAGGCGACTGGCTATATGCCGGTCGGTCTCCGCATGGTCACCGCGGCGGCGGAAGCGGCCGCAACGGCGAAGCTTCCCGTCGTCGCCATTGGCGGGATCACGCTCGACCGCGCAGAGGCCGTGATCGAAGCCGGCGCCGATTCGGTCGCCGTCGTCTCAGACCTGTTCACCGGCGGCGCGCCGGCCGCTCGCGTGCGCGACTTCCTACGCCGGCTCGGCTGAGTCGAGGCCGCGGCTCGCCCCATCGAGCTTGCGTACCGGACGGTCAAGTCGCGGGTCCGGATGCATCGTCGCCTCGCCGATGCATCGGCGTCCGGAGCACGAGGAGGAAGAACCGCCCCGTGAAGAAGATCACGACGCTCCACGTGAACACGAGCATGATCCACGCGGCCGTCGTCATGCCGTCCGCCTCCGCCGATGCCACGCCACGCGCACCAGGTACGCGCAGCATCCGAACACGGCGAGGAGCAGAATGCGGGTCAGGTCCTGGACGAGATACGGCGTTGCATACCCAAGCTGGTCGAACCACCGATAGTCCGCGACCCCGGCGTGCAGGACCTTTCCGATGACGCTGTCGCCCGCCAGTGGCCAACCACCGCCGGACACGAGCGATCGTGCCGCAGCCGACCAGCCGTCCGCGGGCTTGATCAGCGCTCCGGCGAAGATGACGAAGATGAAGAGCGGCGTGACGTACTTGATGACGGCCCTGAACACCACCGGCACGCGCATGTCGCTGCCGCGCGTGATCTCGGCCCAACCCCGATCCATTCCGAAGATGAACGCGAAGATGAACGATTCGGCGAGGGCGAACACGACCAGCGCAAATGTCCCGGTCCAGAAGTCGAACTCGTCGAACGATCCTCCCGGATAGAGCCACACGCACACGAACCCGAGCGCCGCCACAGCCCCGCCGCACGCCAGCGCCGCACGCCGTCTCGATAGCCCGAACTCGTCGGTGAAGAACGCCACCAGCGGCTGTGCCATCGCCAGCGACGATGTGATGCCGGCGGAGAAGAGCAGGCCGAACCACATCGCACCGGCCGCCGGCGCGAAGACTCCCCAATTCCGGAACAGGCTCGGCAGCGTCATGAAGCCGAGGGCGAACCCGCTGCCGCCTGACGTGGCCGACTGGACCGCGGCCAGCCCGAGGTACGCCGTCGCAATCGGGATCAGCACGCTGCCTCCGAGGATGACCTCCACGAACTCGTTCATCCAGCCCGCCGACGCGGCGTTGAGGGCCAGGTCCTGATCGCGCCGGAGATACGACGCGTAACAGTGAATCGAGCCCATGCCCACCGCGAGCGTGAAGAAGATCTGACCGGCGGCGGCGAGCCAGATGGTCGGATTCGTGAGGCCGGCGAGCCTGGGCTGCCAGACGAAGTTGAGCCCGTCGAACGGGCTCTGCACGACGCCGGGGTCGACGCCAGGGACGAGCCAGAGGCCTCGGAGGGCGAGGAGCCCCGCGAACAGGATCAGCAGCGGCATGCCGACCTTCGCCGCGATCTCGATTCCCCGTGCCAGCCCCCTCGAGAGAATCCAGACGTTCAAGACGACGGTGGCCACGAACCACAACGAGGCTTCCACGGGCAGCGCGAAGAGCGACGCGTCATGGACGCCGAGATAGGCCGGGAAGTACGTCTGCGGATTGGCGGCGGCGAATGTCCCGATCAACGAATGCCAGACGTACGAAAGCGTCCAGGATTCGATGTAGCAGTAGTAGGCGGCGACGGTGACATTGGTGAAGAGCCCGAACACCCCGACGTACTTCAGCCAGGGCTGCGGACCGAGGCGATCCAGCATGCCCGGCGTGGAATGGTGCCCGAACTGCCCGCCGTGACGTCCGATGGCCCATTCGACCCAGAGCAGCGGGATGCCCATCAGGACGAACGACACCAGGTAGGGGATGAGAAAGGCACCGCCGCCGTTCTGCGCCGCCTGGGCAGGGAAGCGCAGGAAGTTTCCAATTCCAACGGCGTTGCCCGCCATGGCGAGCACGAGACCGACGCGACTGCCCCAAGTCTCGCGATGATGCGCTGCCATGGTTCAGGAGGAGAGGAGTCCAGGCAGTATAATCGCGGAGCGCGCCCGTCCTGTGCGACGCATTCATCGGCCACTGCTTCGACCTCGTCATCGTCGCGCTTCGGAGCCGTTCGCCGGGCGCTGGCGCGAGATGGAGGCTGCTGTCAGATGTCCGCTCGCATTCTCGATGGCGTTGAGGTCGCCCGCGCGATCCGCGCCGACGTTGGTCCGGATGTGGACGCCTTCGTGGCGAAGGCAGGCCGTCCGCCGGGTATCGCGCTCGTGCTCGTCGGAAACGATCCGGCGTCCGAACTGTACGTTGGGAGCAAGCTGAGGTCCGCCGGAGAGACCGGAATCCGGGCTGATCTCGAACGGCTCCCAGCGAGCGCGTCGGTGGACGAGCTGCTGCGGCTGGTGGACCGTCTGAACCGCAGCGAGCTTCACGATGGGATCCTCGTGCAGTCGCCGCTGCCGGCGGCGATGGGCCCGGACGCCGAGCGACGCGTCTTCGATGCGATCGACCCTGCCAAGGACGTCGACGGACTGCATCCGACCAACGTCGGGCGGCTCGTGCAGGGGCGCGCCGCGCTCGCGGCCTGCACACCCTCTGGCGTCATCGAGCTCCTCGATCGCTCCGGCATTCCGCTGGCCGGCAAGAGAGCGGTCGTCATCGGCCGCAGCGATATCGTCGGAAAGCCGATGGCGCTCCTGCTCTTGAACAAGCATGCGACGGTGACCGTGTGCCATTCGCGAACGGTCGACCTTCCGGCGGTCGCGCGGGAGGCGGACATCCTGGTCGCGGCGCTCGGGCGTCCCGCCTTCGTCACGCCGGATTTCGTGAAGCCCGGCGCCACGGTGATCGACGTGGGCACGACGAAGGTCGACGACCGCGCGCTCGTCGAGCGTCTGTTTCCGCCCGGCAGCAGGCGGCATGCGGCATACGAGAAGCGCGGCGCGCTCGTGATCGGTGACGTCCACCCCGCCGTCGAGGCGGTCGCTGGAGCGCTGACTCCGGTGCCCGGGGGCGTCGGCCCGCTCACCATCGCGATGCTGTTGCGCAACACCGTTCGGGCCGCCCACGATCGGTTCCAGTCGCGGCAGGCCCCGGCGGGGTGATGCTGAGGATCGCTCTCACCGGCGGCATCGCGACGGGGAAGAGCCACGTCCTCGATCGCCTCCGGGCGATCGGCATTCCGTGCCTCGACGCCGACGCGCTCGCCCACGGGGTCATGGCGCCTGGCACCGAGGCGAGCATTGCGATCGCCGAGCGCTTCGGCGACGTGCTCGACGGATCCGGGGCCGTCGATCGGGCGAAGCTCGGACCGATCGTCTTCTCCGATCCGGACGCCAGGCGCGACCTCGAGCAGATCGTCCATCCGGCGGTCTACCGCGCGGTCGCTGCCGGCCTGCGCGGATTCGAGCTCCTGGGTGGTGCGCCGTTCGCCGTGGTGGACATCCCGTTGCTCTACGAGACGGGGCGTGGGGGTGACTTCGCAAAGGTCATCGCGACCGTATGCGCGCCGGATCTGCAAGTCGCTCGGTTACGGGATCGCGGCCTCTCTCCGGCCGAGATCTCCGCCCGTCTGACCGCGCAGCTTCCCGCCGAGGAAAAAGCCGGACGCGCGGACTACGTCATTCGCACGGACGGCACGTTCGCCGACACGGACGCGCAGATCGACCGTACCGTCGCGGCTCTCCGTGAGCTGGCCGCGCACGGCGACGTGGCGTGAGCGGCCGCGCGCGCCGGTAGCGTTACTCGGCCGACGCCTTCAACGCCTCAGTGGGACACGTCCTGCGCCGGGGCGATCCGTTCTTCGACGAACGTGTTCCAGTCGTGACAATGCGGGCACTGCCACAGCAGCTCCGTGCTGCGATAGCGGCATCGCATGCAGACGTGCGGATCGAGATAGAAGACCGCGTGTGCGGTGAGCTCGCTGTAGCGTTCGACGAGGCTCGGCGGATGCCCGAGTACGCCGAGCGCACGCCAGATGGCCTGATGGATGCCCAAGGCGTGCGGATTCTGCACCAGCGCGGCGAAGAGCAGTTCGAGCGCCTCGGCGGAGCAGCCGCCGTTCACCAGATGCCTTGAGAGCGCGAGGCTGGCGCGCCACTCCTGTGGATTCTCGGCTATCAGCCGCTTGCACAGCCCCGTGAACTGCTCGGGCGTCCCGGCGCGCAAGGCGTGCGCCTCCAGCCGCTCGAATGCCAGGTAGGCGCGATCGGGCGCCACTCGGACCAGTCTGTTCCAGATCTCCACCGCTTCGGCTTCGCGGCCCTGCGCCAGCCGCACGTCGCCGAGGTTCAAGTACGCCGGTACCGCGCGGGCGTCCATGTCGATTGCGGCCTGGAAGTGCCTGACCGCTTCGGCAAAGTCCTTCCGGCGCATAGCCTCGAGGCCGATCTCGTTCTCCAGGAAGGCCAGAATCGCCTGGCTGCGAGGCCGTGAGTCGATGGCCGCAAGGGTGGTCAGGCGCTGGCGGGTGTCGTACGCCTCGGTCCACTGGTGCTGTTCTTCGTGCAGTTTCTGGAGGTTGACCAGCGCGTACTCGTTCTTCGGATCCAGCCGCAGCACCTCGTTGAACGCATCCAGCGCGCGATCCACGAATCCGCCGCGCTTGTAGTCGAGGCCGAGGCAGAGCAGGACGTACGCGTGCTCGACCCGGCTCAGCCCGGAGCGTTGCAGGAGGGTCTGATGGATCGTGATGGCTTTGCCGACCTGGCCCTTCTCGCGGTACAGGTTGCCGAGGATCATGTGCACTTCCAGCGCGTCGGGGTCGAGGCTGGAGGCGCGGTTCAGCTCCTCGATCGCGAGGTCGATCTGGTTGGCCACGAGAAAGTTCAAGCCCAGGATGTAGTGCGGGGACTCGCGCACTCGACGGCGGTCGATCCACTTGCCGTCGCGCAGCTTGTAGCGCTCCCAGGCCTTGCCGATCGTCAATCCGATCAGCAGTGCGACCATCGCGGCCAGGAGCGGTGCGTACGCGTTCATGCCGTGGCGGAACCGGCCGCGCTCGGCTCGCTGAGGTAGGATTCGACGACGCCGTCCCAGAGCCCTTGCGCGCGGAGCAGGCGTTCGAGCAGCTCGCGGGCCGCGCCGGCGCCGCCGGCGGCCCTCGTCACCACGTGCACGCGCGACTGTACCTCCGCAACCGCGTCGGCGGGAGCCGCTGACAGCCCCACGCGCGCCAGCACCGCCAGATCGACGACATCGTCGCCCATGTAGGCGACGTCCCGATCCGTGAGGCCGAGATCGCTCAGGATGCGTTCGTACGTCGCCAGCTTGCTCGAGACGCCGTGATACACGAGCGTGATGCCCAGCTGCGCGGCGCGGTGCGGTGTGGTCGCGGAGGATCGCGCCGAGAGGAAGCCGACGCGGATGCCGGCGCGCTGCGCCCAGACCATGGCGATCCCGTCCCTGATCGCGAAGTCCTTGCTCTCCGAACCGTCCGCATGGATGCGCACGCGGCCGTCGGTCAACACGCCGTCGACGTCGAAGAGCACCAGTCGAACCGCGCTGGCGCGAGCATCGATCTCGGCATCGCTCGGGGTCACACCAGCTCCGTGCGCCAGAGATCGTGCAGGTGCACGACCCCGACGACGCGGCGGGGCTCGCCTTCGACGACCGCGAGCGCGGTGATCTTCCGCTGCTCGAGGACGTGCAGGGCCTCCGCCGCCAGCATCGAGGGGGGGACCGAGATCGGATCGAGTGTCATCACGTCGACCGCCGTGAGCGCCAGGATGTCGGACGTGCTCTCCATGCGCCGCCGCAGATCGCCGTCGGTGATGATCCCGGCCAGGACGTCG
>JBFXAT010000084.1:0-13978 GCA_050183995.1 Vicinamibacterales bacterium | reverse complement strand
GACGATCTATCGCGAGCACCTGCAGAACTACTTCGACCTGCTCGATCCCAACGCTCTCCCTGGCGAGAGCCTCACCGCCAACGGCGACGGGATCACGGCGGGCACGGCGCTGCAGATGAAGCAGTCGGCGCCGAAGGTCCTGAACAAGGTCATCGTCGTGTTCACCGACGGCGCCAACAACGCGGGCCGGGACCCGGTGGAAGCCGCCAAGGAAGCGACGATGGCCGGCATTCGCGTGCACGTCGTCGGCATCGACCTCGAAAACGAGATGACGAGGAGTCCACAGGTCGTGCGGCTGGTGAACACCGTCAAGGGCTACGGCGGCCGGTACTTCGCGGCGAGCACGACGTTCGATCTGTCCGGAGCGTCCTATGCGCTGGACGACCTCGAGAAGGGCTTTCTGACGACCAGCGTCCAGTCGCACGACGAACCGGTGGACCGGTGGTTCGCTGCCGCCGCGCTGGCGCTGTTCGTGCTGGCGTTCCTGGCGCGCGCCCTGCCGCCGTTCGTCCCGTTGCACTGACGCGGGCCGTTCCCGCGATCGATTCGGAGTAGAGATGACGACACCCGCACACGACGCCGCAGTTCGGCAGTTGCCAGATGCGACCGCACGCGCCGCGAGCGCGCCGCGCGTCGATGCCAGGAGTCCGCACGCCGGCACGGAGCACTCGGGAGTGCTCTGGAATCCGGACCTCGCGCCCGTGCCCCCGTCGCGCCGGACATGGGGGGTCTACAACTACGCGGCCTTGTGGACCACCTTCAGCATCAACATCGCGACGTACCTGGTCGCCAGCGGGCTGATCGCGGGCGGGATGAACTGGAAACAGGCGATCTTCACGATTGCGCTCGGGCACTTGATCATCCTCGTGCCGATTCTGCTGAACGCGCACGCCGGCGCGAAGTTCGGCGTGCCGTTTCCGGTGTACTCGCGGGCGGCGTTCGGCGTGATGGGGGCGAACGTCCCGGCCGTGTTGCGCGCGCTGGTCGCGTGCGGGTGGTTCGGCATACAGACTTGGGTCGGCGGCACGGCTATCAACGCCGTGCTCGGCGCGCTGATTCCCGCGTGGAAAGGTGTCGGATCCGGTCCGATGATCTGCTTCCTCGGGTTCTGGGCACTGAACGTCGCCGTCACGCTCCGCGGGATCGAGACCATCCGGATCCTGCAAGGCGTGAGCGCCCCGTTCCTGACCGGCATCAGCCTGCTGCTCCTCGGGTGGGCCTGGCTGAAGGCCGGCAGCTTCGGCACCATGCTCTCGGCGCCGTCGACATTCAAGAGCGACGCCGAGTTCTACGCGTTCTTCGTGCCCTCGTTGACCGGCGTGGTGGCCCACTGGGCGGCCATCGCACTCAACATCTCGGACTTCACGCGTTACGCCACGAGCCAGCGCGCGCAACTGCTCGGACAAGCGGTCAGTCTCCCGATTACGATGACCGTCTATTCGTTCATTGCGATCGCGGTCACGACGGCGACGGTCGTGATCTTCGGCGAGCCGGTCTGGGATCCGGTGGCGGTCATCTCCCGATTCGGATCGCCTCTCGCAGTGGCGGCCGCCGCGCTCGCACTGGTCCTGGCGACGCTCAACGTGAACGTCGCCGCGAACATCGTGTCGCCGGCGAACGACTTCTCGAACCTCTATCCGAAGAAGATCAGCTTCAAGATGGGCGGCGTGATCACCTGCGTGATCGGGCTCTTCATGCAGCCCTGGAAGCTGCTCGCGAATCACGGCAACTTCATCATCGGATGGCTCGTGGGCTATTCGAGCTTTCTGGGCCCTGTTGCAGGGGTGCTGATTGCCGACTACTTCGTCATACGGCGGACGGAGCTCGACGTCGACGACCTGTATCGGCGAAACGGACGCTACGAATACGCCGGCGGCGTCAATCTCCGCGCCGTGACGGCACTCGGCGTCGGTATCGCCTGTGCGCTTGCCGGGCTGCTCGCGAAACCGGCGGCCATGCGCCCGGGAGCGGGGTCGCTCGTGCAGACGCTCGCCGCGACCTACGACTACGCCTGGTTCATCGGCTTCGCGGTCTCGTTCCTGCTCTATCTGGTACTGATGCGCGACGAAGCGTCACGTCTGTCATCACACGGCCTGGCGGACAGCGCAGGCCCTTCTTGACCTTCTTGACCTTCTTGACCTTCTAGCCTTCTCAGCCTCTCAACCTTTCGCATGACGAAGGAGTGTTCGATGTTCTCTCCGCTCTCCGTGTGTCTCCGCCGTGGCGCCTCGAAAGCGAGGCGCGCCGCCCTGCGCGCCGTGCTGGCCGCTTCGCTCGCGGCCATTCCCTCGCCCGTCCCTGCGCAGGAGGCCGCGCCGGCAGAGGCAAATGCGCCCGGACTGGCCGCCAAGTTCAAGGACGTCACCGCTCTCGGGGGTGTCATCAAGACCCGGTACTACGAAGCCGGCAGCGGCGAGCCGATGGTGCTCGTCCACGGCGGCGGATGGGCCGGCTACTACAGCGCGAACACCTGGAGCACGAACATCCCTGGACTCGCCAAGCGCTTCCACGTGTTCGCCGCCGACAAGCTGGCGGCCGGCATGACCGGAAACCCGCCGAACGACGCGAACTACAACATTCAGGGCGAAGTCGAACACATGTACCAGTTCATCAGGTCGCTGAACCTCGGCCCCGTCCACCTGGTGGGGCAGTCGCGCGGCGCTGGCCTGGCCCTGCTGCTCACGGTCGCCCATCCCGAGATCGTCAAGACGCTGGTCCTCGTCGACTCGCTGACGATCTCGCCAGACGTCGGCAACAGCGACATGCACGAGAAGCTCATGGCCAAGTGTCCCGGTGACCGCGACGAGAGCTGGAAGTGCGAGATGCGCGTCCTCTCGTTCGACGGCGAGCGCGCCTTTCCGGACGACTCGTTCCCGCCGGGGCTCTACATGGGGCACCTCCCAAAGTCGGTGGAAACGATGCGAAAGGTCAAGGCAGGCGCCGGCGAGCCGCTCGTCTCGCAATTCCCGGCCTACAAACAGCAGATCCTCGATCGTCTGAAGCGCGAGCACGTGCTCGACATGCCAATCCTGTTGTACTGGGCGGTCAACGATCCGCAGGCGCCCGCGCTGCTGAACGGCGTCGCGGTTTACGAAATCCTGAGAGCGAAACATCCGCAGGCGCGTATGCTCATCGTGAACGACGCCGGACACTTCCACTATCGCGAGTATCCGGAGGAGTTCAACCACAACGTCAGCAACTTCATCGATTTCTGGAGCGGCCGTCCCGGGACTGGAGGGGCGCCGTCGAGCAGATGAGTGATCCTCGAGAGACCCCGGGCGCCGGATACGCCATGACCTGGCGCGTGCGGCTGCCCAATCAGCCAGGTGTATTGGGGCGGGTGGCCACGGCGATCGGCGAAGCGCACGGCAGCATCGGCGCGATCGACATCGTGGAGGCCGGACGACGGTACCTCGTGCGGGACGTCACGATCGACACATCGTCGGCACTCCACGCCGACGAGATCACGAACGCGATCCAGTCCGTGAGCGATGTCGAGGTCGTCCACGTCTCCGATCCGACGTTTCTCCTGCACCTCGGCGGGAAGATCCAGGTCGCCTCCAAGATTCCCTTACGGACGAGAGCGGACCTGTCGATGGCCTACACGCCTGGGGTCGCGCGCGTGTGCGAGGCCATTCGGCAGGATCCGCAGAAGGCGTTCAATCTGACGATCAAGCGGAACTCAGTCGCCATCGTGACCGATGGGACCGCCGTTCTCGGCCTGGGCGACATCGGCCCCGCCGCCGCGATGCCGGTGATGGAGGGCAAGGCGATGCTCTTCAAGGAGTTCGCCGGCATCGATGCGTTCCCGATTGCCCTGTCCACGCGGGATCCCGACGAGATCGTCCGTACCGTGAAGAACATCGCGGTCGCCTTCGGGGGCATCAACCTCGAGGACATCTCGGCACCGCGCTGTTTCGGAATCGAGGAGCGGCTTCGTGAGGAGCTCGACATTCCGGTGTTCCACGACGATCAGCATGGAACCGCGGTCGTCGTGCTCGCCGGACTGATCAACGCCCTGAAGATCGTCGGCAAGTCGATGTCGCAGATCCGCGTCGTCGTGTCGGGGACCGGCGCGGCCGGAACGGCGTGCACGAAGATCCTGCTGGCTGCCGGCGTCACGGATCTCGTGGGCTGCGACGAACACGGGGCCGTGTATCGCGGCCGCGACGCCAAACCGCCGGCGCATCTCGACTGGTATGCACAGGCGACGAATCCGGAGAACCGGAAGGGTGCGCTGCGCGACGTGATCCCTGGCGCCGACGTGTTCATCGGCGTGTCGGTCGGCGGAGCGCTGGCGCCAGACGACATGCGGCGCATGGCTCCCGGCGCGATTGTGTTCGCGATGGCGAATCCAGTGCCCGAGATCTGGCCGGAGGTCGCCGCTCCGTATGCCGCGGTCGTGGCGACCGGTCGCTCCGACTATCCGAACCAGGTCAACAACGTGTTGTGCTTCCCCGGCATCTTCAAGGGCGCCCTCGCGTGCCGGGCCTCCGACATCAACGAGCCGATGAAGCTGGCGGCAGCAGAGGCGATCGCCGGCATTGTGGGCGACGCGGAGCTCGGCCCCGACTACATCATCCCATCCGTCTTCGACACGCGCGTGGTCGAACGGGTGGCGCAGAACGTGGAAAGCGCGGCGCGTGCCAGCGGCGTCGCGCGCTCACCGAACCGGCCTCCGCTGTAGAGGTGCTGGGCCGGCACCGACGGCGACGCACCCCTGGCGCACACCCTGAGGGGGTGAGGTCGAAGGAATGTCAGGTCGACGGAAGGTGAGGTTGAAGGAGGGCTGCGGCGGAAGGGCTGCGGCTGGGCGTCCGATCCGGACATGCCGGACCGGACGCGTCTGCCTCGGGACTGCTAGCGGCTGGTGGCCTTGGGCCACACGACGCCCTGATAGCCTCGACGGACGGGGGTGAGCCCCTTGTACGCAAACTTCTGGATGCGCTTCCCCTCCCACGTTTCCGTGGTGTAGAGGTTCCCCTTGGAATCGATCGCGATGCTGTGCACGCCGAAGAACGTGCCCGGCTGGCGGCCGCCGTCGCCGAAGCTCGTGATCAGCTCCAGAGAGTCCCGCTGGATCACCGAGATCCGCTGGTTCATGCCGTCGGCGAGGAACAGGTACTTCTGCTGCGGGTCCTTCGAGAAGGCGATGTCCCACACCGAACCGCTGCCGAGCGTGTCCTTGGCGTAGAACTGCTCCTTCACGAACGTCCCGTCGGGACGGAACACCTGGATGCGGTCGTTCACGCGATCGCAGACGTAGACCAGGCGGTCGACCGACAGGTCGGCGCAGTGGACGGGATTGCGGAACTGCTGAAGCGGCGGCGCGTCCGGCCGGTAGCGGCCATAGTTCACGTCGTCCGGCTTGTTGCCGTAGGCGCCCCAAATCCGCTTGAACACGCCGGTCTCCGAATCGAGCACCGCGACGCGATGGTTGCCGTACCCGTCGGCGACGTAGACCTCCTTGTTGGGCTCGTCCACGAAGACCTTCGCCGGCTGCCGGAACGCCCATAGGTCGGTGCTGCCGGCATTGGCCCATCCGAAGCCGAACTGCTTGATGAACTTCCCGTCGCGCGTGAACTTCAGGAGTTGCCCGTCGTTGGCGCCGTTACCCGCGATCCACACCGTGCCGTTGGTCTCGACGAAGATTCCGTGATTGCTCTGCGGCCACTCGTAGCCTTCGCCAGGACCGCCCCAGGACTGCACCAGCGTGCCGGCCTGGTCGAACTCCAGCACCGGCGGCGCAGCCGCGCAGCAGTTGGTCGAAAGCTTCGCGCCGAGAGCGTTCTCGTTCGGATCCAGGCTCGACGCGCCGCGGTGGATGATCCAGATGTGATCGCGGTTGTCCACCCACACACCGATCGCCGATCCGAGAATCCAATGGTTGGGTAGCGGCTTGGGCCACATCGGGTCGACTTCGAACGTCGGCGCCTGCACGGTGTCGCCTGCCTGCGCTTCGGCGGCACGCTGGAACCAGCGTTCACCGGCGACGAGCAGCCCGAGGGTTGCCACCCAGCAGGCTGCGATTTTCACACGAGATGCGCGCATCTGAGCTCCTCTGGCGCCGATAATCGTGGCGCCACGCTGTTTGCGGGCTCCTACTTTACCTCGAAGAGCAGCCCTCCACTCCCCACGATCTGTGCTGTGAATTCATAATGACCGGACCACCTCCGCTCGAGGTCCGGCACGGCGCGGGAAGGGGCGTCACGCCTCCGTCAATCGAGATGCCCGCGCTCCGAATCGCCCATCTCGACGCCGCCGCCCGGGAAATACTCCCGCCAGCGATCCGAGACCGTGCGCGCGACATCCGGACGACACGTCACTTCCTTCGGATACCACGGCTTCATGCGCGCGTCGATCACGATCGGCGCGCTGTGCACGACGTGGTTGCGGACGATCCGCGCCGCCGCGGCATGGATGTCCGCGGCCGGTTCGAAGCGCGTGAAGGTCGTCCAGAGGAAGTTCATGTCGCTCTTCGAGGCGCGCTCGGGCTCGTCGGTGAGCACGACCAGCGGCCAGTTCGCGAACGCCGGGTGCGCCGCCAGGCGCGACGGCGCCTCCCGCTCGTCCGCGTACCCCGGCGCCCCGACGACGAGACACCCGCCGCAGAACACGCGGACGTCGGTGACGCCTCGAGGCAGCTCCGACGCGGAAAACTGACGAGGCAGATCGCGCACGGGCTCCCCGAGGCCGAGCCACACGCCTTTCGATCCCTTGTTGACCTCCGGGCCGCTGTAGTCGAGGGTGTCCATCGAGAGGTTCGAGAACACGTAGAGGTCGGTCTCCGGATTGGTCCGCGCGAGGATGTGCTCGAGCGTACCCCTGAAGTCACGGAGGTCGACGCGGCCGTCGGTGACCAGGAGGAACTTGGTGAGCGACAACTGCCCTTCACCGAGAATCCGGAACGCGCTCGCCATGGCCTCGCGCCCGTACCGCTGCTTGACCACCGCAGCGGCAAGCGAATGGTATCCGGTCTCTCCGTACGACCACAGCTGCTCGACCGCGGGCATGACCAGCGGGAAGAGCGGCGACAGCAGCTCCTGCAGCAGGTCCCCGATGAAGAAGTCCTCCTGCCTCGGCTTTCCGACGACGGTCGCCGGGAACATGGCGTCGCGGCGGCGCGCGATCCGATCGACCTTGAAGAGCGGGTACTCGTGCCGCAGGGAGTAGTAGCCGTAGTGGTCGCCGAATGGCCCCTCCGGCCGCCGCTCGTGCGGCGGGACCTGTCCGATCAGCGCGAACTCCGCGTTCGCGACCAGCGGGTGCGGCCAGGGGCCATCCGAGAGCCGCAGCCGCTCGCCGGCGATCAAGGACGCCAACATCAGCTCGGGCACGTTTTCGGGCAGCGGCGCCACGGCGGCGAGCATCAGTGCCGGCGGACCGCCGAGGAACACGGTCACTGGCAGGGCCTGCCCGCGAGACTCCGCAATCTGGTAGTGGAACCCGCCGCCTTTCCCAATCTGCCAGTGCATCCCGGTCGTGCGCGCGTCGTGCACGTGCAGGCGGTACATCCCGAGGTTGTGACCGCGTCCGTCCGGATGCTGGGTGAACACGAGCGGCAGCGTGACGAACGGCCCACCGTCCTCAGGCCACGTCGTCATCGCCGGGAGCCGATCCAGCCGTACGTCAGAGGTGACGACCTCGGTCACCGGCCCCCCACGTCCCCGCTTGGTTCCCACCTTGAGGAGCTCGAACCCGATGTCGCGGGCGCCCCAGATCTTGCCCGGCGTCGGCGGCAAAAGGGTCTCGACCAGGTGCACCAGCCGCTTCACGAGTCGAAGGGGGCGCTCGCCGAAGGCCAGCTCCGCGCGCCGCGGCGTGCCGAACAGGTTCGTCACGAGCGGGAAATCGGCCCCCGTGATGTTCCGGAAGACCAGCGCCGGGCCGCCGGCGGCGATGACCCGGCGATGGATCTCTGCCGCCTCGAGGACGGGATCCACCGGCGCGTCGACGAACACCACATCGCGATCGCGCTGGAGACGATCGAGGAACGCTCTGAGATCGGGGAAGGCCACGCGGGTCGAAATTGTACTCCGGCCTCCATCGGCCGACGCCGGGCCCTCAGATCAGCCAGTGCAGCAGCATCTCGGCCATCCACAGGAAGACGAAGAACCCGATCATGTCCTGGAACGCGGTCTCGAACGGCCCGGCCGTCGTCGCGGGGTCGAAGCCGACCCGCTTGGACACCATCGGGATGACGGTGCCCATCAGTCCAGCCGTGACGATCGAGCAGGTCATCGACGCGCCCACGACCAGGCCGAAGGGCACGTGTTCCGACCACACCATCGCGACGATCGCGAGCGAGGATCCGGCGATCAACGCGATGGTGAGCGCCGTGAGCAGTTCGCGCCTGACGGCGTTTGCCCAGTTGCCGAGCGACACGTGCCCGGTGTCGAGCCCCCGCACCACGATGGCTGCCGCCTGAAGACCGACATTGCCAGAGACGGCCGAGATCACCGGCATGAAGGACGCCAACAGGATGACTTCCTTCAACACGTGGCTGAACCTGGCGATGATCCCGCCGGCGAGGAGCTCGATCGCCATCGTGCCCATCAGCCAGGGCAGGCGGAGCCACGCGACCTGGGCTGGTGTCCGCCGCTCCATCTCCGCCGCGTCGGCGCCGACCAGGCCCGCAATGTCCTCGTTGAACTCCTCGGTCAACACGTCAAGCACGTCGTCGACGGTCACGATACCGAGAAGCCGTCGATCGGCATCGAGCACCGGCACGGCCAGGAGGTCATAGCGGCGGATCAGGTGCGCCACCTCCTGCTGATCGGTTTCCGGTGCGACGGTGATGACCTCCGTCGTCATCACACCGTCGACCGAGTCTTGAGGCCTCGCGAGCAGCAGTTCCCGGATGCTGCAGACGCCGAGGAGCCGCAGCCCGACGTCGATCACGTAGATCGTGTTGATCGTCTCGACCGTCTGCGCGGCGATCCGCAGGTACTCGAGCGTCCAGGCGGTCGTCACGCCCGCCCGAACCGCCGCGAAACGGGACGTCATGAGGCGTCCGGCGGTCTCTTCCGGATATTCGAGCAGCTGCGCGACGTCGCGCGCGCTCCCGCCGGGGAGCAGCGCCAGCAGGTCGCGCCCGCGATCGCCGGCGTCGGCCAGCGCCTCCGCCGCGTCGTCCATCGACATGAGCCCGAGCTGAGCGGCCACGTGGGTCGGGGGCGTGGTCTCGAGCAGATGGCGCCGCGTTGCCGGCGCGACCTCCGCGAGCGTCTCCGAGGCACGCTCGTCATCGAGCAGCGCGAACACCCGTTCTGCCTCCGGCAAGGTGAGCTCGTCGAGCACGAATGCGAGATCCGAGGGGTGCAGCGGCGCGACGAGCGAGGGGATCGCGCGAATATCCATCGAGCGGCCCCTGTGGCCGAGTGCGTCGCGGATCTGCTCGATGAGCGCTTCGTGCATGGGGTCTCCGGCTTTCGACAGGGTCGGGGCGAAGGGATGCCGGAGCGAACGCGTCCACGCCGGAGAGGAACAGGCTCTCCAACAGGTCGATGCAGACCTGTGGAGGCAGCCGGTCTCAGCGCCTCAGAAGGTAGGTCTGCACGACACGACGCATTCGCGACGCACGCTGCCGCCGCCCATCATCATCGTGATCGCCAACACCCCATCGTAGCGCCCCGTGTCGATCCGGCGCCACGGAAAAGCAGGGGGCGCGCACGCCGTGGCGCTTCCATTACCATGGTCCGCACGACGATGCTCACTCGCAGACCGTTCGATGCCGTCCTGATCGTCTCCTTCGGCGGCCCGCAGGGGCCCGGCGACATCCGACCGTTCCTCGCGAATGTGGTCCGTGGACGACGGATCTCGCCGGAACGGATCGAAGAGGTCGCGGCACACTACGAGCTCTTCGGAGGAGTGTCCCCGCTGACCGCGATCACGATGCGGCAAGCCGATGCCCTGCGCGGCCGCCTCGGCGCGGCCGGTCTCAATCTGCCTGTGTACGTCGGGATGCGCAACTGGCACCCTCTCTTGCCGGACACGGTCGCCGAGATGTCCAGAGACGGCGTGAGACGCGCTGTCGCCTTCATCGGCGCCGCGCACCGTTCATATTCGAGCTGCACGCAATATCGCCAGAACGTGGCTGACGCCCGCGCGGCGCTGGCCGCGCGCGGGCTCAACGACGTGTCGGTCACGTACGTGGACGATTGGCACGAGCACCCGGGCTTCATCGATACCAACGCCAGCCACACGCTTGCGGCGCTCGAATCGCTCCCGTTGGACCTGCGTGACAGCGCGCGGATCGTCTTCACGGCCCACAGCATCCCGTCGTTCATGCCTGGCGCCGAGCGGTACCAGCTGCAGCTGCATCAGTCGGCGGCGCTCGTCGCGGAGCGCCTGAATCGCCGCGATTGGGCGCTGGTGTATCAGAGCAGGAGCGGACGGCCCGAGGATCCATGGCTGGGGCCCGACGTCTGCGACTACCTTCGCGACGAACGCACCAAGGGTCTCCGAGCCGTGGTGATTTGTCCGATTGGGTTCATCTGCGATCACGTCGAGGTGCTGTACGACCTCGATCACGAGGCGGCGAGTGTGTGCCGCGAGCTCGGCCTGCCCATGGCGCGCGCCGAGACGGTGAACGACGACCCGGCGTTCGTCGGGCTCATGGAGGAGATGATTCTTCGCACCTGGCGGCGGTACGAACACGGCATCCCGCTGCCGCTCGCCGTGGTCCCCGGCACGCCTCCCAGCGCACCTTCAGGCGCGCGAACACGCTGAGTCCTCGGCCGGATGGCTCGAACCTACACGTGTGAGACGAGCGCCGAGTCGGCCGCGTGGCCGTGTTCCAGGGACAGCAGGATCGTGTCGAGCATCACCGGGGCGCGCCGGAACACGTCGTCGCCCACCGCATCCGAGATCGCATTGAGTACTGCACAACATCCCGCGGCAACGGGCGGCTCGCCGATCCCCCTGGCACCGACCGGAGTCTCCGGATCGGGAATCTCGACTGCAGCCCATTGCATCCGCTGTGGCGCATCGAGGATCGTCGGCGGCCGGTTCTGATAGAAACGCCGCGCCAACGGCACGCCATAGTGCTGGTCGTACACCGTCTTCTGCCCGATCGCGTGGCCGATGCCGAGCATCGACCGCCCGAGCACCTGACCGCCGAGAGCCGCGGGATGAATGACCGTTCCCACGTCCGCGACGGCGAGGTAGTCGAGGATGTGGAACTTTCCGGTCTCGCGATCGACCTCGACCTCCGCGAAGGCAGCGACGAACGAGTAGGTCGCGCCGTCGCGCTTGTAGTTGTCGCGCGCCACGCCCATCAGCCCTTGTCCCGCGAGCGCCTGTGCGGATCGCCTGGTGAATGCGTTGACGTCGTCTGGCAGTTCGTGCCCGTCGTACCGCCCGCCGAGCTCGATCGCTTTCTGCGCGACCTGGGCCAGCGTCATCGACGCGCCGCCGCCTCTGCGCACGACGCGCTCGTCGGCCACCACGTAGTCGTCGGGGCGGCCGCCGAGCACACGGACTGCGATCTCCTTCACCTTGGCGAGTCCGTCCGAGGCCGCGGCATGCGCCGCGCGGGTCATCGCGTGAGTGGTCTGGCTGCCGCCGGAGACGCACGACCATGGAAGATGTCTCGCCGTGTTGCCCCAGGCCAGCTCGACCTTGTCCCACGGCACGCCCATCATTTCTGCCGCCACGCGATTGGTGTCGCTGTAGGACTCGGTCCCGAGATTGCCGACCCCCGACTGGATGTACATCCGTCCGTCAGGCTTGATCACGAACAGCCCGTCGAAGCCGGTTGACCCGGCAACGAAGGTGCTGACGGCGACGCCGACGCCGCGGACCTTCGATCCCTGGACGCTCCCGCCCGATGCCTGGGCGCCGCCGCTGCCCGCCGTCCGAGCCTCCCACTCGAACATCGCGGCGCCCTTGTCGAGCGCCTCCTTCAAGAAGGCACTCGTGGCGTATCCTCGCTGTCCGCGCGCATTGGGCGGGCCGACCAGCGCCTTTCCCTCGGGCGCGTTGATCCGCCGGAGCGCCACCTGGTCGATTCCGAGACGCCGCGCCGCCTTGGCCAGCAGCGGCTCCATGACGGTGATGCCCTGCATACCGCCAGGCTGACTCTGCGCCCGCCGCGGAGGCGTGTTCGTCAACACCGCCACGCCGCGCCACCGCATCGCCGGCGGCTGGTAGATCAGCGAGACGATGCGACCGGTCTGTCCGGTATCTCCCTGCTGCTCGAACGGCCCGTTTTCGCAGATGACGAACATGTCGATCGCGGTGATCCGCCCGCTCGCGTCGAATCCCGCCTTCACGCGACCGTGCACGGCCGGGCGATAGCCGCCGATGAAGTGCTCGTCTTCGCGGCTGACGCGCAACTGGACAGGGGCGTTCGCCTTCTTCGACAGCAGCGCGGGAATGATCGACTGGATCGTTCCGGTCGCCTTGCTGCCGAACCCGCCTCCCGTGTATTCGCTGACGAGCACGATGTCGGTCGGCTCGATGTGCAGCCAGCGCGCGACCGACGCGACGGTCTGCACCGTGCTCTGCGTCGAGCAGTGGAGGAAGAGCTTGCCGTTGCGCCAGTACGCCATCGCGCTGCGCGACTCGAGTGTCTGGTGGCTCACGTTCGGGGTCGCGAACGACTCGTCGAGCACCAGGGCCGCATCGCGGAAACCCGCGTCGACATCGCCATAGGCCCACTCGTCAGTCGGCTGCCCCATCGGGAGCTGCCCCTCGCCCGCCGCCTCGAAGTCGGCGTCGGTCCACTTGAGCAGCTGGACCTCGGGCGGCCCGGGCGCCTCGCCCGGTGTCGTCGACGGCCGCGCCCACACGTTGCCGTCTTCGCGCGCAGTCGGACGCCCCGGGCGCAGCGAATCGATCGGATCGACGTTGAACGGCAGCGGCTCCCAGTCGATCTCGATGAGCTCGATCGCGTTCACCGCCGTCTGCTCGTCGACGGCGGCGACGGCGAGTACCGGTTCACCCAGGTACATCGGCTCCGATGTCAGCGCGCGCTCACCTTTGAGGTTCGCCTTGATCACCGTCCCAAGGTCGGTGACCATGTCCGCGGGGCTCGGAATCTCGTCCGGCAGCAGGATGGCCTTCACGCCGTCGAGCGCCAGCGCTCGAGTCGTGTCGATACCGCGGATGCGCGCGTGGGGAAGCGGGCTCGTCAGGAGGCGGCAATAGAGCATGCCGTCCGCGGTGAAGTCCTCTGCGTACTTTGCACGGCCGGTGACCTTCGCCACCAGGTCCGGCGTCGTGTAGTTCTGTCCGACGAGCTTCGCTGCCATGGATGAGTCCTCCTCGTCGTCGATTCACTTGCCAGGCTCGTCGCGCCGGCGATCTGCCGCTGTGCTCCCGGCGCGGTCCGATGCTCGTCAGCGCGGTGTCAGGATGACGTCGATCGGCTCCTCGACCGTGAACGTCCAGTCGATCTCAGCTGAATCGACGACGGCGAAGAACACGCGGGGATCCTCGCTGAGGTAGGCCGTGCCGGCGCCGGCGCCCAGCTGCTCCACCATGACCTGCAGGGGCCGGCCGCTGATCGCGCTGTGCATCGTCAAGGTGAACGGAGCATCGGCGGAACCGTTACTCGTCCGCCATGTGATCCGCATGGCGCCGCTCTCGCCCGGGAACGACTCGGTTTGCACGTTGCCTCGGCCCGACCAGGTGCCGAGGGGCCGCCAGATGGTTTCGGTCCGAGAGGCGGGCCGGGATGGGGTCCGGCAGCCCGCGTCGAGCATCAGCGCGGCCGCGAGCACCACGACGCTGGCCACGCCGGCCGAGAGCAGTGCGCGCGTCAACCTCTAAGTGGTGACCGGGCCGCCGGCGCCGCGGATGGCGCGTTTGACCAGATTGCGCATCAGCGGAATCTTGTACGCGTTGTAGCGCAGCGCGACCGCCCCGTCGATGGCCAGCTGCCCCGCCCGCTCCGCCGTCGCCTCGCTCCGCGGCTGCCCCGCCACCGCCGCTTCCACCGCCGTCAGCCGCAGCGGCCGCGCCGCCACCGCCC
>JBFXAT010000083.1:0-14413 GCA_050183995.1 Vicinamibacterales bacterium | reverse complement strand
GTTGGTTCCGTCCGGAAATCGCTCGTGCCGCTCCAGCGCGCGCCCAAGCCGCTCAAAGCGCTCGTCGTCTGGCAGCGGACCGAGCACGATCAATTGAGGATTGCCGATCCTCAACGTGACCCCCTCGAGCGACTCGCCACCTGCATCGATCGCCGACCGATCCAGATTCGTCGGAAGGCCCATGGCCGCGCGAAAGGTCTTCCGCGCTCCATCGTCGGCAAGGAGCGTCAGCGCCTTCTCGCCTCCGTCGGTCCGGATCGTCACCGTCGAACGGGATCCGGCTCCCGGGCGAGCCAGCAGGGCGCCCAGCGCACGCACGCCGTTGCCGGACACCTCGGCGCGTCCGCCGTCGGCGTTGAACAGGCGCATCGACGCGCCGTCGTCCGATGTGGTGTAGACGATCAGGCCGTCGGCCCCCACGCCCGTGTGCCTGTCGCACATCTCACGGGCGAGGGCGTCCAGACGAACCCCGTGCACCAGGGCGTCTTCGACGTAGAGGAAGTCGTTGCCGTAGGCGTGGGCCTTCGCGAAGCGGATCATCGGGCCTCGGCGTTACGGAACGTTGAAGGCGTTGAACACGTACGTGAGACCCGCGCTGAATCCAATGGTCGGATCGATGCTCGTGAGACCAACGAAGACCGAGCCGTCGAATCGCACGGGCCCGTGGGTGTATCGCCCCCCGAGGTTCAACCGTCCCCTCGTTTCGGTGCCCGGGAACGGTCCGCCCGCGCGCGTCGACACGCGGCCGTTCAGCTCCCCGACCATTTCCGCGTGATCGGTGAGCGCGCGCGCCACCGACGCGCCGTAGGTCAACACGTCGTTCTGTCGATTGCCCTGCACCGGATCGGCCAGGATGCCGACACCGACGTTGCCGACGAGCCGCAACGACTGGACAGTCATGCCGGAGAGCAGGCTGGCATAGAAGTCGGTCGTATCCGTGCCGAGCCCGGACTCGTTCTCCGCGTTCGGCAGCTTGGTGGCGAACCGCATCGAGAACGACGGGTGCGACCCGGTCTCCTGGACCATCCGGATCTTCGTCGCGACCACGATGTCCTCGACGTCGCTCGTCGTCGCGCCGGTGGCGGTCATCAGGTCGCGCAGCGGCCCGGACGCCCGGTTGGTGATGGACAGCCGGTTGAACGGGCCGCCATCGATCTGCAGTTCGGCGATGGAGCTGAGGCCGATGCTGATGCCGATCGTCGGCATGCGCCAGAGATTCCCGGTCAGGCCCGACGCGGGATAACGCACCTTCCGGGCGGAGTCGACGCCGGCTTCGATGAGGACGCGGCCGGCGCCAATTGGCTCGGGATCCTCGGTCACGAGGGGACGCTGTTGCGCAGCGCTCGGACGGCTCAGCAGCACGAGCGCAAGCGCCGCTGCGGCAATGCGGGACATGTGCACCACGAAGACCCTTTCGATCTATTGAATGACTGGCAGCAGCCGGCGGTTCGGCCGCGGTCGTTCGACGCGCGGCGCCTCGATCGGCACGCGCGCCCTCAACTCGGCCGGCGGATTCATCCGCCTGTCGAGCAGGTGGCGAGGCGCCACGTTACCCAGCGCCTTGAGCATGGAGCCCTTGACGCCGGGATGCTCCACCTCCAGATCCATGAGCAGGCGCTTGATGCGCTGGCGCTGCAGCGAGAGGTCGCCGCAGGCCGGGCAACAGCATCCGATGATCGGCAGCTCACACTCCTTCGCGTAGAGCCGCGCTTCGTCCTCGCCGACGTACACCAGCGGGCGAATGACCACGTGCGCCCCGTCGTCGGACACCAGCTTGGCGGGCATCGCCTTCAGCGCCCCGGCGAAGAAGAGGTTCAGCAGCAGGGTCTCGATGAAGTCGTCCATGTGGTGCCCGAGCGCGATCTTCGACGCTCCGACTGCCTTCGCCACGCGGTAGAGGACACCGCGCCTCAATCGCGCGCAGAGGGAACACGGGGTCTGATCGTCCTCGAGGATGTCCTCGATCAGCTCGCCGATGCCCGTGTGCTCGATCTGCAGCTCCCAGCCCCGCTCGCGGCACGTGCGTGCGATCAGATCGTGCTTGTAGTCCTTGTAGCCGGAATCGACGTTGACCGCGACGAGCGAGAACTTGACCGGGGACCGCTGCCGCAGGACGTCGAGCACCTGCAGCAGGGCCCAGCTGTCCTTCCCGCCAGAGAGACCGACCATGATCCGGTCTCCCTCCTCGATCATGGAGTAGTCCACCAGCGCGCGAGTGGTCTTCTTCGCGATGCGCGCTTCGAGCTCCGTCCGATACGCCATACTGCCCGTTCGCCCCGGCGCGCGGCCGTCAGGCCACGTCCTTGACCGCGTTCAGCGGGGTGTGGGTGCCGGAAGACGCGAGCGCCGCGCAGGCCTGACGCGTCTTCTCCAGGTATGCCTCGTAGCTGTACTTCGTGTTCGCGAGCGCCCGCGCCCGTTCACCGATCGCGGCGGCGCGAACCGGATCCTCCAGCGCGGCCAGGATGCCCTCGGCGAACTCGGACGGCGTCGCCCCGGTCAGGATGGCCGTCGAATCGTCGAGCACCTGCGTGTGCGTGAGCAGCCGCGTCGCGACGATTGCCTTGCCCGAGCGCAGGTATTGGTAGATCTTGAGCGGCGTGTTCGTTCCGCGCGATCGCGGCGACACGAGCACGCTGCACGCGTCGAGGTACGCCGGGATCTCCTCGGACGGCCGTTCACCGGCGAAGATTACCGCTGGACCGACCCCCGCGGCGCGCGCCTGCTGCTCCGCGCGGGCCACCTGATCCGGCTTGCCTCCGGCGAGCAGAAGCCGCGCGTCCGGCCGCCGCCGCGCGACGATCGCCATCGCGTCGAACAGGAGATCCAATCCTTGGTACGCCTCGAAAGTGCCGGTGTAGAGCACGAGCGGCGTGTTCGGCTCGAGCCCGTGCTGCCGGCGCACGGACCGCACCTGTTCCGGCGTGGGCTGCTCCTCGCCGGAGCCGGGCGCGTTCTCGATCAGCACGACCGAAGCCTGCGGATCGACCTCGCGCACCGTGTCCTCGAGCGCGGGACAGATGACGATGACGACGCGCGAGCGGCGGATCATCAGACGCTCGAGGAGCGTGAAGACCCACCGGACCGCCGCTGAACCGGTGAACGCGAAGTTCGTCAGCTGCTGCGGCAAGCTCGAGTGCATGTCGTAGAGATGGGGCACGCGCAGCACGGCGGCGAGGGCGATGCCGATCAGGCCGCCTTCCTCGTGCGAATGCACCGCATCGTAGCGGCGCGAGCACGCGACGCGGACCGCCGTGAGGGTGAGCAGCGCGTCCAGCGGCAGCTTCGCCAGCGACGGCCCGATCTTCACCCCATGCACGAACGGTGGACGTCCTGCCCGGATGACGCGCAATCCCGGCATCGCCACGTCCTTGCCGAACGGGTAAGTGACGAGATCGACTTCGTGCCCGAGCGCCGTGAGAGCGCGGATACGGTGGTACTCGCTGAACGGCGTGCCGCGCGGCTCGAAGAACGGCTCCGGCGCAATCATCAGGATGCGCATGGCTTCCGCTGATTCTCGCATAGTTTCTGTAGTAAACTGTCGTGCACCCCATCGACGGAATGTCCGACGAGTCAGCACCCGTCTCCAACTGGCGGCGCTTCGCCGTCCTCTTTGCGAAACTCGCGTTCAGCATCGCGCTGCTCGTGGTCCTGTTCTCTCAGGTCGACGGCGAGCGGCTCTGGGCAGCGACGCGTCAGGCGTCCATTCCGTGGCTGGTCGCCGCGATCGGCGTCTACTCGCTGAACGTCATGGCCAGCACGTGGCGCTGGCATCTGCTGCTCGAGGCGCAGGACGTCAACCTCACGCGCCGCGCGCTGTTCAACTCGTTCCTGGTCGCGAACTTCTTCAACAACTTCCTGCCCAGCAACATCGGCGGGGACGTGATCCGCATCAAGGACACGGCTGGCGCCGCTCGCTCGAAGACGCTCGCCGCCACGGTCGTGCTGGTGGATCGCGGGCTGGGCCTGCTGGGCCTCGTGTTGATCGCGGCCGCCGGGGCGTCGATGGCGGTCGGACTCCACGGATACGGCGTGCTGCCGATCTGGCCTTCCTCCCTCTGGGGCGTCTTCGTGGCCGGAGCCGCGATCACGGTGCCCGCCATGTACGCGCCGAAAGGGCTCCAGCGACTGGTGCGCATGCTCTCCTGGCTCGATCACGAGTGGGTTGGCGATCGTATCCAGACGCTCACGCTGACGCTCGACCGGTTTCGGGAGAAGCCGGCCTCGCTGCTCGGCTGCTTCGCCGGCGCCGTCGTCGTACAAGCCTTGCTGGTGCTCTTCTACGTCGCGGTCGTCCACGCGTTGCGGGTGCCGATCACGCCCATGGACCTCGCGCTGATCGTGCCGCTGTCGCTGATCGTCCAGATGCTCCCGGTGTCGGTCAACGGATTCGGCGTCCGCGAAGCCACCTTCTCCTTCTACTTCACGCGCATCGGGCTCCCGATCGAGTCCGCCGTGCTGGTGTCGCTCGTCGGCGTCGGCCTGATGATGATCTTTTCGCTGAGCGGCGCGGCAGTCTACGTATCCCGCGGGCGCTGACCGGATGGACACGACCGCGCGCAACGTCGCGTTCGTCGAGCAGGCGTACTGGATCCTCCTCGGCCGATCCCCGAGCGTGGTGGAGATCGAGGATCAGCTCGGAAGCGCTCCTGCCGGCGCCTGCCTGTCGGCGCTGCCGCACGGCCTGCTGTCCACCTCCGAGTTTCGACGTCGGCGCGGCTCCTGGCGAACCGGCGCACCGGTCTCGACCGACGAGGCCGCAGTCGAGACCGCGCTCGCGGCCGGCTCGGCATCGGCGGACTTCGTGCAACGCACCTACGAGCTGCTCCTCGGCCGCCACGCCGACGAGAGCGGCCTGCGGCACTACGCCTCGGCGATCGACGCCGGGACGCGCAGACTCGACGTCGTGCGCGCGCTGGCGCTCTCCGCGGAGTTCGACGCGCGCGCCGCCGCCGTTCCCGTCGATACGCGCCTCTGCGAGCTGGCCAATCCCGCGAAGTGGGACAACGAGGAGTGGCTCGCCATACTCCGCAGCCTGGGCCTCGGCGACGACAAGCTCTCGATGCACCGAAAGCGCTACGAGTTCACACAGCTCCTCTACGGATGTGAACGGCTCGGCGCCCTGAGCGAGCGCGCCGCCTTTCTCAGCGTCGGCGCGGGACACGAGCCCGTCCTGTACTGGCTGGCCAACCGCGTCGAACGTGTCGTCGCGATCGACCTCTACGAGGGCGCCTGGCAACACGAGCGCGCCCGCGAAGGCGACCCCGCCGTGCTCGACGACCCGCTACGGTATGCTCCGTTCGCGTTCCGAAGCGATCGGCTCGCATTTCGCCGGATGAACGCCCGGCGGCTGGAGTTCGAGTCCGACACGTTCGACGTCGCCTATTCGCTCTCGTCGATCGAACACTTCGGCGGACTCCCCGGAGCGATCGAGACGATCCGTGAAATGGCACGCGTCGTCAGACCGGGAGGGCTGGTCGTCGTCGCGACCGAATACGTGATCGGCGGCCCTCCGCTCGACGAGACCTTTCAGCCTTCCGAGATTCGGGAGCTGCTGGCCGCATCCGGACTGGATCTGGTCGAACCAATCGACGAGCAGGTCTACGAGCGCTACCGGACGCGACCGGTACTGCTCGCCGTCACCGACCCGTACCAGTCCCCGCACATGACGGTGCAGGTCGGCGACACGGTGTTCACGTCGGTGATCGCGTTCCTGCGCAAGACCGCGGCGCCGCAGGGCGGCTCCCGCGGACGGTAGTTGACGGCTTCATACACTGACATGCGCATGCTCACACTCACGTCGTCTCTTGCGCTCCTGCGCGCCGGGCTCGTCGCCGGTATCGCCGTCGCCGCCGCGGCCTGCTCCTCGCCCACGCAACCATCGGGGCCGCCGGCCGACATGACCTGTCCCACGCCGCAAACGGTCCAGTCGCCGCTCAGCACGCCGATCAGCGTCACGTTTCCCCTGCCGACCGTCGAGAACTCCGCGGCGAACAGCAGCGTGACCTGCTCGCCGGCATCGGGGTCGACCTTCCCGCTCGGCACCACGTCGGTGAACTGCCAATATGCGGTCGGCGGCGCCACCACCCTCTCCTGCTCGTTCAACGTGACCGTCGAGGCGCCGCCACGGATGGCGTTCACGCAGTTCGTGGCCTTCGGAGACAGCATCACCGAGGGCAAGGTCTCGGAGCCGGTCGCCCTGTCCGGATCGCTCACGCAGTGGCTCGGGCTCATGGAGCCCGAGACCCGATTCGCCATCCTGGAGAGCCGGCTCACGGCCAGCTTCGAGACGTATCCCCAGCGGCTGCAGCGGCTCCTCGGCCTCCAGTACCAAAAGCAGACCTTCTCGGTCGTCAACGCCGGCCTCGGCGGCGAGTTCGCCGCCGGCGATCCCCCGTCCGGCATTTTGCGACTGCCGGGCGTGCTCCAGACCTTCAACCCTGAAGTGCTGCTGCTCATGGAAGGGACCAACGACCTGCTGAGCCCGAGCGGCGTGAACAGCGCGCTGTCGGCGCTGGACGCGATGATCGGCATCGCCCAGGCGCAAGGTCGACAGGTGTGCTTGGCCACGATCCCCCCACAGCGCCCGGATGGCCTCCGGAATCGTGGATCGGTGGCCGCCCGCATTCCTGGGTTCAACGACGGGATTCGCGCGCTCGCCGCATCCCGAGGCGCGGTCCTGGTGGACGTCTACGACGCGATGAAAGACGATGTGCGCAACCTGATCGGGATCGACGATCTCCACCCAACCGAGCTCGGCTACAGCGTCATCGGAGACACCTTCTACAATGCGGTCCACACCGCGTTCGAGCAGCGCGGCGGCGGCTCGAGTCAGCCGACGCAGTAGCGGCGCATGCCGAAGTCCCCACCCGTGTCGATCGAAGAGGCAACCCGCCAGGTTCGCACCTACTGGAACTCGCGGATTCACGATCTGGAGATGACGCACGCTCCAGTCGGGTCGCGCGAGTTCTTCGACGAGCTCGACGACTACCGGTTCGACAAGCTGGCGTATCTGCCGCGCGTCGTCGACTTCAGCGGGTATGCCGGCCGGCGGGTGCTCGAGGTCGGCTGCGGGATCGGCACCGATCTGGTCCGCTTCGCCCGAGGTGGCGCCCGGGTCATCGGCGTCGACCTCTCCGAAACGGCGATCCGCCTCGCGGCGCGGAATCTCGAGACGCACGCCTGTGAGGGACGGCTGCTCGTCGGGGACGGCACTAGGCTCCCGATCGCAGCCGGGTCCGTCGATCTGGTCTATGCTCACGGCGTCCTTCAGTACGCGCCCGATCCTGCGGGGATCGTGCGCGAGGCCGTGCGGGTGCTGAAGCCGGGTGGAGAGGCCGTCTTCATGGTCTACAACCGTGTGTCCTGGCTGAACGCCATGTCCAAGCTGACCGGCGTCCGACTCGAGCACGAGGACGCGCCGATCCTCCGCCTCTACTCGGCTCGCGAGTTCCGCGACATGCTCGCCGGCTTCGCCGCCTGCCGCGTCCTGCCGGAACGCTTCCCGGTTGCGTCCCGGCTGCACCACGGGTGGAAGGCGGCGATCTACAACACGGCGTTCGTGGGGACCTTCAATGCCCTGCCGCGCGCCCTGACGGGTCCGCTCGGCTGGCACCTCATGGGGTTCTGCCGCAAGTGAACCCCAGCGCTCCGGCCTTCGAGCAGCGCGACGACTACGGCAACTTCGACGCCAACCGTGCGTTCCTGGAGGAAGCGGGTCTGCCGGCCGGCGCCCGCGTGCTGGAGATCGGCAGCGGAAAGGGTCGCCTGCTGCAGCACCTGCTCGAGCGCGGGTATGTCGCGGAAGGGACGGAGATCCGACCCGAGCTGATCGAAGAGAGCCGGCGGCTGTTCGGCAGCTTGCCGATCACGCAAGTCGCCGGCGTGACACTGCCATTCGCGGACCAAAGCTTCGACGCGGTGCTCAGCTTCGACGTCTTCGAGCACATTCCGGACAGCGACGCCCATCTGAAGGAAGTGCGGCGCGTGCTCGTTCCCGGCGGACGCTACTTCCTCCAGACGCCGAACAAGTGGACCAACACGGTCTTCGAGACCATACGCTGGCGCAGCTTCACCGCCTGGCGCGCCGATCACTGCGCGCTGCACAGCTACGCGCAACTGCGGCGGCGCTTCGCGCAACATGGATTCGAGACCGTCTTCTTCCCCGTGCCGGTCGTCACGGAGTTCTTCAAGTGGAAGGTCCGTCGCTATCTGGGAGCAGCGGGCATCGTGCTGCTCGCGGTCGCCAATCCCGATCGCCTTCCACAGCCGCTCCGTACGAATTTCTACATCAAGGCGACGCTCCACGACCCGCTCCTATGACACCAGGCGCGGCACGGCCGGAACACGCCCTCGATCTCGGCGGCGGCGACGTGGTTCACCCGCTGCCGTCCCGGGCCGCGCTGCTCTTACTCCTCTTCTTCGTGCTGGCGGCCATCGTGCAGACATGGCCGCTCGCGCAACATCCCAACACATGGTCCCGGCACGACAACGGCGACTCCATGTTGAACGAATGGGCCATCGCGTGGATCGCCCACCAGCTTCCCCGCGATCCGCTGCACCTGTTCGACGCGAACATCTTCTATCCCGAACGCAACACCCTGGCGTTTTCGGAGCACATGTTCCCGCAGGGCGTGATGGGCGCACCGCTGCTCTGGCTCGGCGCCCCCACATTGCTCGTCCACAACCTCCTCCTCATGGGCGGACTCGCGCTCAGCGGCTGGACGATGAGCCTGGTCATGTGGCGGTGGACCGGCCGGTGGGAGGCCGCGATGACCGCCGGGCTGCTGCTCGCGTTCAACGCCCACACGATGACGAGGCTGACGCATCTGCAGGCGATGCACCTGGAGTTCCTGCCGCTCGCGGTCTACTGGCTGGATCGGCTCCTCGCGCGTCCCCGCGTTGCGACGGCCGTCGCGCTCGGCGGCGCCATCGCGCTGCAGAGCCTGACGTCGAACTACCTGCTCGTCGCGGTCGTCTTCGCCATTTCTGCGGCAACGATCGTGCGGCCGGGCGAGTGGATCGGCGCGCGTCACCGGCGTACGCTCGCGATGCTCGGCCTCGCGGCTGCCGTCGCGGCGGTCTGCGTCGTCCCGTTCCTGCTGCCCTATCAGTGGGCGAAGGCCGAAGAAGGGCTCGTGCGGCCGCTGAGCGTCGTGGCGATGTACGACGCGTCATGGGCCGACTATCTCACCACCGGCGGCCGCTTTCACTTCGATGGCTGGAGCCACGCCTTCTGGCCCGCATCCAAAGCCGCGCTCTTCCCTGGCGTGATCGCCGGGCTGCTCACCTGCGTCACGCTCGTGAACGGTTCCGCGCTCCGTCAACCCATGATGCGTGCGTGGTTCGCCATCGGCGTCATCGGACTTGCGCTGTCGTTCGGAACCAAGCTGCCCGGCTATGCCGTGCTCTACGACGTGATCCCCATCCTCCAGGGCATTCGCGCAACCGTACGGCTTGGATTCCTCGTGCTGGTGGCAGTCGCAGCGCTCGCCGGCTTCGGGCTGGTTCAGCTGCTGGCCGCGCTGCGGATGCAGGGCCGGGCAGCGGGCACCGCGCTCGCGATATCCGTGATGGCAGCCGTGTCGATCGAGGCGACGCGGTTTCCCGTCGGATGGGTACCGAAGTACCGCGTGCCCGGCGTCTATCAGGTGCTCGCGCGGGCCGAACGCGGGGCCGTCGTCGAGCTCCCTCTTCCGTCACGCAATGCCTTCGGCGAGAACGCGCGCTATCTCCTGCATTCCACGCTCGGCTGGTGGCCGCTGGTCAACGGGTACAGCGGGTTCTCTCCACCGCGCTACGAGACCTGGTACGAACGCCTGCGCCGCTTCCCGGACGAGGAATCGCTTGCGGCGCTTCGGGACGGACGCGTCCGCTACGTCGTCATTCACCGAGACGCCTTCCTGGGCCGAAACCCCGAAGGCCTGGAGGATCTCCGCCGATTTCCCGCGTTGCGGCTGCTGATCGCTGACGGCGACATCGCGATCTACCGCGTCGAGGCCTCCCAGCCGTGACCGCGCGCGCGTGGACCACCCGCAGCCTGCTCACCTCGATCGTCCTGGCCGGTTTCGCCGTGCGGCTCTGGGGGTTGACGTTCGGATTGCCGATCGTCAGCGCACGCCCGGACGAACTGGTGATCGTGGTGACTGCGCTGCGCTTTCTCTCCGAAGGGAACCTCAACCCGCGCTTCTTCGACTACCCAGGTCTCTTTCTCTACCTCGTTGGAGCGATCTACCTGGTCTACTATGCGATTGGCCGCGGCCTCGGGTGGTTCGACAGCATCCCACATTTCGTCGGCGGCACGCACGGCCGCTGGCCGATGCTCTACTTCCTGAACCGGTTTGCGAGCGCGCTCTTCGGCACGCTGACAATCGTGTGGCTGTACCGAACCGCCCGTCGCCTGTTCGGAGAGACGGCCGGTCTGCTCGCCGCGCTCTTTCTCGCATTCGCCTTCCTGCACGTGCGCGATTCGCACTACGGGACGACGGATGCCGCGCTGGTCTTCTTCACCGTCTGCGCCATCCACGCGCTCGTCCTGCTGAACGGCGAACGCCGTCGAAGCCATGCCGTCAGGGCTGGCATATTCGCCGGGCTCGCGATGGGCGCGAAGTACAACTCGCTCCTGCTCGTCGCGCCGATGTTCGTGGTCGAGGCCGGGCACGCCTGGTCGCGCCGGGATCGTCCTCGCGAGTTGCTCCGGACCACCTATCTGCCCTGGATGCTCGGGCTCATGCTGGTGACCTTCCTGGCCACCAGCCCGTACTTGATCATCGATTACCGGCATGCGCTGCGTGACTTCGAAGCGCTGGGCTCGTCGATGAGCGGAGGCATGACACCGCGCGACCTGCTTGGACCAGGCTGGCTGTACCACGTGCGGTTCTCGCTGTTCCACGGCGTGGGGTGGCCGATGCTCCTCGCGGCATTCGCGGGCGCGGCCGTCATGCTCTTCCGACATGCCTTCCTGGCGCTGCTGCTCCTCGCCTATCCACTCGCCTACTACGCGGTCGCGGGCGCCAGCGCAAACGTCTTCGTTCGGTACATGTTGCCGGTCGTGCCGTTCGTGTGCCTCTTCGCAGCCTATTTCGTCGACGCCGTCGCGTCCTGGGGAGCCGCACATCTGTCCACGGCTCGTGCGGCCGCGGATCGCGAAGGCCCACAGGCGGCGCGTCCTCACAAACCGGCACCAGCCGCGCGGCTGCGCGTGTTTCGGGCGGGCCTCGCCGCCGCGCTCGGCCTTGCCGTCGTCGCCCCGTCGGCCTGGAGCGTCTATCACTTCGATCGCATTCTCAGCCAGCGGGACAATCGGCTCGTGGCCAGCGACTGGGTCCACGAGCACGTCGCGTTCGGTTCCAGCGTGTTCATGACGGGCAACAGCTACGGGTACCCGCCGCTCGAAGACCGAAGAAATCCGAAGTGGCGGTTGATTGGCTGGGACTGGGCGGGCATGCGCTTCATCGAGAACGGCCATCCGTTCGAGGGCTGGCCCGACTGGATCGTGGTGCAGCGGTCGGCGCTGCCTTACAGCCACATTCCCGATCCGGTCGAAGCCGCACTCCCGAAGCAGTACTCACTCGCACAAGTGATTCGCGCCGGGGACGTGCGCCACCCAGCGAACGTGTACGACATCCAGGACGCGTTCTACATGCCGTACGGCGGCTTCAGGAACATCCGCCGGCCTGGGCCGAACTTCGAGATCTACCAACGCCGACCGGAGATGGTCCCGCCAGACGCGGCAGCGGAGCCGCCACCCACCCGCTGACCCGCGAACGCGCGGACCGCGACGATAGCCGCGGCGAGCGCCGGAATGCCGGCCATCGGGAGGTGATAGCGCAGCTCGTAGAGCGAAGCCACATTGCCGATGGCAGGCACGACCCAGAGCACGAGCGACAGCGCCGAGAACACGCGCGTCTCCTCGTACGCCAGGCCTGCGATCAGCAGCAGCCAGACGGCGAGGTCGAGCACACGCACCGCAGAGTGCCAGGGTTCCGGCAGTGGCAGGAGGCGCAGGCGCCCGTCTTCGATCCGTTCGACGCCGGGAATGGTCGACGCCGACGCGAGGCCCTCCCAAAAGTGCCCAAGCGCCGCCCCCATGTGTCTCCGCAAGTACTGCTGGCCGAACCGATCGAATGCCTCGTACTGGTCCTGCGTGGTCCGCGGGCTGATGTGGATGAGCCACCACCGCAGACGCGGCTGCTCGAGATCCGCGAACGGCGGACGATCGGGGCTGCCCGCGGTGGCGACGCTGTACGCCGGAAGGACCGCCTGGTCGTAGCGAAGGTTCACGTGCAGTCCGACGCCGGGGCTGAGGCTCGTCGAGCGCCAACCTATCCAGTTCACGGCAACCACGCTCAGCGGTACGGCCGCCGTCGCGACACCGAGCGCCAGCATCGCAGACAACGATGCGCGTGCGCGCCAGAGCTGGTAGAGCAACACGGGGAAGAGCAACAGCGCTCCCACGTACCACTGCACCTTGAGATGTGTCGCGACGAACCACAGGGCGGTCAGCGCGAACGCCAGCGGAACCGTCCGTCGCGGCTCGTGCATGGCGACGGCGCAGGCCGCCGCCAAGAGGAAGAGGATGCGGTGAACCGGCTCGGTCAGAAAGTCGTCCGACAGGCGCCAGACGTCCGGGGGAAACGCCGCCAGGAGCAGCGCGAGGAACGCGAGCGGTGTTCCCCACCCCCGCCGTACGACGGCAAAGAGCGTCAGGATTGCCACCGCGAGCAGCCCCTTTTGCAGCCAGGCGAATGCCGCGCCCGCCGCCACGATCTCGTCAGGCGTCGCCGGCGCGTGTCCCAGCTTCAGCCAACCGGTGACCAGATAGAGCGAACCCAATCCGATCGTGCGAAACGGAATCGTCTGGAGGTAGGTCCCCCACGGACCATTCCAGATGGCGTCATAGGTGCTGGGAACGATCGGCAGGCCCCAGAAGTACTCGGCGACATAGCGATAGTCGGCCGGATCGTAGTCGCCAGCCTGCCAGCGGCCGACGGGCGAGAACCGCATCGCGTATCGTGCGAACGACGCTCCCATCAGCACGATCGCGCAGGCGTACGTGAGCACCGCTCTCGCGATCGGCGTCCCTGGTCCGCGGCTAGTCAGGACCAGCCCCTCCCACGCCCTCGCCGGATTCTTTCCGCTCCCCCGCCACACCGATCAGGAGGAAGGGATAGGCCCAGGCTACGTACGTGCCGGTCGAATGAACCTTGATCGTGGACGCGGCGAACGCAATGGCCGCGGTAAGCAGGGCCAGCCTCGCTGACGATCGCCCTCGGGCCATGAAGAACGATGCGCCCACGAGTCCGAAGAACAGGCCATAGGCAGGCGTCGTCAAACCAGAGGTGCCGACGGTCGGCGTCGACAGCCACCGGCGAACGCCCTCGCGCTGGCCCCAGAAGCCAAAGGGGCTTTGGCCGTAGCCCTTCGGATCCGTGTGATGGCCGAACGTGTCCGACAGGATCGTGGCGACGCGTCCCTGGCCATGCGCGGGGCGGGACAGCGCCAGCGTCGCGCCGCCGATGATCGCGGCGCTCAACGCGAATCCGGCCAGCAACCGCTGACAGCCTTTCCGATCGCGCCAGAAATACCCGACCCACGCCGGCAGCATGAACGCGGGATAGAACCCCGCGCCTGTCGCCACCGCGAGCATCGCGCCGGCCCAGGCGGGAGACGGCAGGCACGCGAACGCAACCAGCGTCGCGGCCGCGGGTCCGATGTGCGAGATGAACGTCACGCCCCCGATGAATTCGCGCTCGCCCCCTACCCCGAGAACGAAGGCACTGCTCGCATAGAGCGCGACGAGCGCCCAGCCGACGTCGCTCGTACCAGAGAGTCTCCGCCCGACGACCCACAGCGCGAAGAGCCCGGCGAGGTGCAGCGCGAGCGTCGTGAGCTTCGTGGCGATCGGCGGGGGCAGGCGGTATGTCGCGTCCGCCCCCATGAGCGGCAGGGCTGGCGAGCTGGCGTTCGGCGAGTGCGGCTCGAGCAGCACCTGAAACGGCACGTGCGCCGCGTACAACACCGGACCGTACGCCGCGCCCGGCGTGCCTGTCAGCAACGGATCGCCATACGGGAGCCGGCCGCGCTCCCGAAAGCGCTGCGCACCAAGGTTCGTGAAATAGCCCGCATCGTCCGGCTCTCGCACCAGCACCACCGCCACATTCGCCACGACCAGCGCCAAGGCCAGGGCCGCCAGCGGCCGTCCACGCAGGTGCGGCCGCCACGCCGGCTCTTCGCGCTCCGGCCGGCTCGCGCGGTACAGCGCCCGCGCGACCAGCGCAACGTTGAGCAGCGTGATCACTGTGAAGACGCCGTCGAGCATGGTCCAGTACTCGGCATCCAATCGAAGACGCGCGAACGCAAGGATGTCGACGAAGCTGACCGCCAGCGCGAATGCGAGGAGCAGATCGAGGTT
>JBFXAT010000082.1:0-14478 GCA_050183995.1 Vicinamibacterales bacterium | reverse complement strand
GTCTCGAGATCCGGACGGTCGAGTCCGACGAAGAGCGGGAAGCAGAAGCCTGCGAGGACCAGCGCCAGCCAGAGCCGGAGGGGTCTCACGCCTTGAGGCAAGTGACGAGCGACCAGATCCTCGGGATGTTCACCTTCTCGATGGACACTGGCTTCAGTTCGGCCTGTGCGAGGAAGGCCGGCAGGTCGAGGTCAGACTTGAATCCGATGTGCACGGTGAACGGCGAAATGGCCCGTTCGACGGCAGCCACCAGCGGATTCGCGCTGCGGAAGTGGTTGAGGATCACGATCTTGCCGCCGGGCCGGCACACGCGTCGCATTTCGCGGACCACTGCGACGGGATCGGGGACCACGCTGATCAGGTACGGCGCGTACACGATGTCGAACGCGTCGTCGGCGAACTTCAGGTTGGCGGCGTCCATCTCGAGGAGCCGCACGTTGTCGAGCCCCTTGCGGCTGACCCGCTCGCGCGCCTTCTCGAGCATCGAGTCCGAGAGGTCGACGCCCGTGACCGAACACGTGCGTGGATAGAGCGTGGCATTGATGCCGGTGCCGACGCCCACCTCCAGCACGCGGTCGCCGGGGTTGATACCCATGCGCTGGATCGATTTCACGCGGCCGGGGTGCAGGGTCGGACCGAAGGTGAAGTCGTAGATCGAGGCGAGGTTCTCGTAGACCCGCGCGACGAAGTCGTTCTCCACGGCCGCGACGGAAAGGGCGCGGGTGGCGGCGTCCGAACCCGCGATATCGTCGGGCTCGGGCTGCGGCGACTCGAATAGCGGCATCAAAGACCTCGACTGATTCTTCGCACTGACGGAGAAAGGCCGAGAAACGGCCTGTCTCCTCGCTGAGGCGAATTCGAGCGACTATACAACCACACGTCAGCGAAGTCCATCGACCACCCCCAAAGCGGCGTCGATGTTCCCGGTCTGGGTGGACACCTGAATCCCCTGAACGGCTCCCCTGAGCCGGCCGGCAATCTCTCTCGCAATCGCAATACCCTCGGCCGCGGCGGCGTCGTGACCGTCAGCCCGGCGCATCCGTTCCATCAGGGCATCCGGGACGCGGACGCCTGGAACCTCGTTGGCCATGAACTCGGCGTTGCGGACGCTCTCGAAGGGAAACACCCCGGCGATGATGGGGAGCTTCGCCCCTTCGATGCGTGTCAGGAAGGGTTCGAAGTTTCCGACGTCGAACACCGGACGTGTCACCACGAACTCGGCGCCGGCCTCCACCTTGTACTCGAACCGCCGCAACTCCTCGTCCAGGTTGGATGCGGTCGGATTGACCGAGACGCCGACGTGGAAAGCGGTCGGGGCGCCAATCGGCTGACCTCCGATGTCGCCGCCATGATTCAGGCGGCTGACGACGTTGGTCAGGCCGATCGAGTCGACGTCGAACACGGCCGTAGCGTCCGGATAGTCGCCCACCCGTCCCGGGTCACCCGTGATGAGCAGCAGGTTGCGGAGCCCGATGGCGTGAGCCCCAAGCAGGTCGGATTGAATGCCAAGCAGGTTCCGATCCCGGCAGGCATAGTGGAGCACCGTCTCGATGCCGGCCTGCTGCTCGACCAGGACCGCCAGCGCGAGGGCGCTCAGGCGCGCGCCGGAGCGAAGCCCGTCTGGGATGTTCACCACGTCGATCCCGTACCGCTTCAGCTCACGCGCCCGCTGGATGGCCGGTTCCGCCTCGAACCCCCGCGGGGGCAGCAGCTCGACCCCGATCACGAACTGTCCGTGCGCCAGCCGCCGGGCGAGTTGGGATTTCTGCTCGCGGGGCACGGGCGGCGCGACAATGGCCGCTCCCACCTTCGCCGATCCGCGCGGCTCGGCCGCCGCCTGCGGCGCGGCCGCGGCACCGCGCACAGCCGCCTTGATCTGCCGGACATGCTCGGGCGTCGTCCCGCAGCACCCTCCGACGACGCGCACGTTGTGGAGGATGAACCTCCGGGCGTACGACGCCATGTACTCGGGCGAACACAGATAGATGTTGCGCCCCTCGACGTCGCGAGGCTTTCCGGCGTTGGGCTGCGCCGACAGGTGCAGCCGCGTCACCGCCTGCATCCGCTCGATCGTCTCGAGCATCGGGCCGGGGCCCACTGCGCAGTTGACGCCGATGATCGTGGCGCCCCGCGCTTCGAGCTCGGGCGCGAAGCGCTCGGGCGGGGTGCCGTCGAGCGTGTTGCCGTCCTCCTCGGTGGTCATCTGCGCGATGACCGGCAGATCGGACACCGAGCGCACGGCGTCGATCGCCGCGCCGATCTCGTTGAGGTCCCGAAACGTCTCGAGGATGAAGAGGTCGACGCCCCCCTCGAGCAGCGCGGCGGCCTGTTCGCGGAAGTACTCCCGCGCTTCGTCCACGCCGGTCTTGCCCCACGGCTCGATGCGGATGCCGAGCGGACCGATGGCGCCGGCGACGTAGGCGCGATCGCCCGCCGCGCGCCGCGCGATCTGGGCGCCGGCGATGTTGATCTCGCGCAGCTTGTCGGCGAGGCCGAACGAAGCGAGCTTGATGCGGTTGGCGCCGAAGGTATTCGTCTCGATGATGTCGGCACCGGCCAGCACGTACTCCTGGTGCACGGCTTCCACGAGCGGTGCCTGCGTCAGGTTCATCGCGTCGAAGCTCTTGTTGATGAACACGCCGCGCGAGTAGAGCATGGTGCCCATCGCGCCGTCGCAGACGAGCACGCGGTCACGAAGAGCGTCGGAGAAGGGGGACAACATCGGAATTTGGGGAAGTGACGATTTGAGAATGTGGCGATTTGGGAATCCGACTGTGGAAACGTGGCGTGGGCGGCCCGGGCGCCTATGTGTCCAGCCGCTCGCAGCGGAACGTATCCGAATCCATGACGAGGTACGACTTGGTGACCACGTCCAACCCGATCGACCGCACGCCCTGGCGCACCGAATCGGTGAACTCGTGGTGGTGGCCGAACAGGTGCAGGCGAGGCCGCATGGCGGTGAGCACCTCGTTGATCACCGTCTTGCCCGCATCGATGCGGCGGCCCGCCGGGTAGAACGGTCTCGGCGCTTCGTGCGTCAGAAACAGATCGATGTTCGTCAGCACCTTGCATGCGAGCACTTCCTCGCGCACGAAGTGCCGCCGCTTGTCGTCGCGGCTCTTTCCGAGCTTGACCGATCCAGCGCCAACCCGACGGCCGCGCGACGGCGGCAGCAGCGCCACCGGCGAATGGTACCAGCTCGGCGCGAACGTCCCACCGAGCGCTGCCACACGCCACGGCCCCACCTGGTGCGGTCCACCGTTGGGCAGATAGTGCAGCGTCGGCGCTATCGGCTGACCCGCCATCGCCCCGGCAACGATGTCGAAGTCCTCGTTGTTGCCCTTTATCCAGTAGATGGGCTTCGGCGGCGCGAAGTAGTCGCCGTCGTTGCTGGCCATGTCACCGACCTGCACCCACAACGGGATGTCGGGGTGGCGCGCCATGATGTCGTGGACCGCATCGAACGCGCCGTGGATATCGCCTAAGGCGCCAATCTGCATGGACGGAGGGCCTGACCGCCGGCCGGACCGGCCCTACCGGCTGACCGCTCCGCTCTCTGTTGCCGCCGGCACGAGCAGGTCCGTCTTGTCCCACACGAAATCGCTCTTGTTATAGACGGCGAGCTCGTAGTCCTTGCCCATGAAGATCGCGCCGACCGGGCACGCTTCCTCGCAATAGCCGCAGAAGATGCAGCGGGTCTTGTGAATCTGGTAGACCGAGGCGTACCGTGGGCCCGCCTGGACGGTCCCGTCGTTCTCGGCCGCTTCGAGGTAGATCGCGTCAGCGGGGCACGCCACGGAACAGAGCCCGCACGCCACGCACTTCTCAAGTCCGTTCTCGTCGCGCATCAGCACCTGCTTGCCGCGATACTTCGGGAACACCGGGACCTTCTCGTCCGGATAGTTCACCGTGATCGGCTTCTTGAACAGGTGCTTGAACGTGGTGGCGAACCCGACAATCAGAGGACGAATCACAGCCATTGCTCTCAGTTTACCCCGCCGATAAGATCCAGTAAATCGAGGATGCCCGGCCCCCAGTTCCTCTCAGCCGAGCAGGTCCTGCTCACGACGCTCGTGGTCAAGCTGGCCATCATGGCCGCGCTGGCGACGATGCTGGTTCGGTTTCGCCGATTCCGCCACATTCTGATCTTCGAGCGACGCGGATGGGCCGACCGCCTCTCGCTGGCGCTGGCGCTGGGACTGCCGCTCACGGCCGGCGTGGCGTCACGCCTCCTCCTGAACTATAACGCGGCCGATCTCACGCTCGAAGGCTCCTTCATCGTGGGACTCATCGCCGGGCCGTATGCCGGGGCGATTGTCGGACTCACGGTAGGACTCCCGCCGCTCGCCAACGGCGAATTCATTGCGCTGCCCTTCGCCGTCGGCTGCGGATTCGCCGGCGGCGGCCTCCGAGAGCTCTGCCCGAAGGAGGCGATCTGGCACTTTTCGCCTTTCGTGGTCACGCGGTTGCCGGCCCGCGTCTGGCACATGCTGCGGAAGCGGCAGATCGACTGGCAGATCGTGCTCCTGATGGCCCCGGTTGCGCTCGAACTGCTCCGCCAGGCCCTCGGCTTCCGCTGGGGCGCCAACCACCGGCTGTTCTACCTCGAGCCCGAACCGTTCTGGACGCTCGCCGTCATCCTGCTCGCCACGGTCCTGGCGGTCGCGACGCCCATCAAGATCTGGAACAACGCCAGAATCGAACACCGGCTCGAAGAACAGGAGAAGCTGCTGCTCGCGGCCCGAATCGAGGCGCTGGCGAACCAAATCAACCCTCACTTCCTCTTCAACACGCTGACGTCGATTTCCTCCCTGATTCGCACGCAGCCGGACACGGCCCGTATGCTGATCACCAAGCTGTCCGGGCTGCTCCGCCGCCTCATGCGCGCGAGCGACCATTTCGTGACGTTGCGAGAAGAGCTGGAATCGATCGATCAGTATCTCGACATCGAGGTCGTGCGGTTCGGTCCGCAGCTGCGGGTGCTCAAAGAGGTGTCGCCCGACACGCTGGACCTGATCGTCCCCAGCATGCTGCTGCAGCCGTTGGTCGAGAACTCGATCAAACATGGACTCGCCCGCAAGGTCGGCGGCGGACGGATTACGATCCGCACGACCCGTCGGGGCGACCGCGCGCTCATCGAGGTGCAGGACGACGGTCTCGGCATGACGGCGGAGCGCCTCGAAGAAGCCTTGAACGGAGGGATCGGGTTGAGCAACGTCAACGAGCGCTTACGAACGATTTACGGCGCGGGCTGCACCCTGAAGCTCTCCAGCACCAGCGGCCGCGGTACGATCGTGAGCGTCGAAATCCCCGAGCTCACGATGGCCGAGCGATTCACGGCATGAGCGACCTCAGGGCCCTGGTGGTCGACGATGAGCAGCTGGCGCGGGAGGAGCTGGGATACCTGCTCGGCCAACTCGGAGGCGTGGAGGTGGTCGGCCAGGCCGACAACGGGATCGCGGCACTCGGCAAGATTGAAGACTTGCACCCCGATGTCGTATTCCTGGACGTGCAGATGCCGGGCCTCACCGGATTCGAGGTGGCTCGCCGCCTCCTCGGGTCCGACGTGGAATGCCAGATCATCTTCGTCACGGCCTTCGATCAACGGGCGATCGAGGCCTTCGAGGTGAACGCGGTCGACTACCTGCTCAAGCCGGTGGACCCCGCGCGGCTCGACGTCGCGCTCCAGCGGGCACGGCGGAGGATCGCGGCGGAGCGCCAGGCAGAAACGGTCGAACCGGTGGGTGCCCCGCTGGCGGCGGACCAGCTGGAGAGGATCCTGCAGCGGGTCACCGAGCTGCAGAACCGCCGCGAGCGGCTGGCGATCAAGGTTGGCGAACGTCTGTTGCTGGTCCAGGCCGACGAGGTCGTTCACGCGTCCCTCGCGGACGAGACGCTCACGATCGTCACCCACCAGCACGCTGGCACTTCGAACTACAGGACCCTCGACGAGCTGCAGGCGCGGCTCGATCCGGGCGTGTTCTGGCGCGTTCACCGGTCGCATCTGGTGAACATCAACAAGATCAAGGAGATCGTCCCGTGGTTCAGTCGGAACTACATCCTGAGGATGAACGACGAGAAGGCGACCGAGATTCCGGTGAGCCGGGCACAAACGAGGCGTCTGCGGGAGTACCTGAAGCTCTGACGGGCTCGGCCGCCACCGGCGACGCGCCGGGCGCCTGGAGCAGCGAGACGAGCGCGGCGGAAGAGCCGCCGGGCTCCAGCCTGGCCATGACCCTCGAGCCGCTGGCCGCACCCGATCGGCCGCTGGACACCCAGGCGGGGATACCCTCCCAGCCGGCGGTGGATCCCTTTCATCAGGTCCGGCCGCCCACGCCACACAGACCCTATTCCCGAGTCCAGCAGCTGCAGGACGAGTTCATCGCGTGGGTGAAGACGCTGTTCTCGGCCGCGGTGTACGCGATTCTGATCGTGACTTTCGGTTTTCAGGTCGCTCGCGTCGAGGGCCAGAGCATGGCCCCGACGCTGGAGGACCAGGATCGGCTGATCGTCAACAAGCTGGTCTACCGCATCAGCGAACCTCGCCGCGGCGACATCGTGATGCTCTATTACCCGCTGAACCCAGACAAGTCGTTCGTCAAGCGCGTGATCGCCGAAGAAGGCGACAGCGTCCGCATCGTCGACGGCAGGGTCTACGTCAACGACATCCCGCTCCAGGACGACTACGTCGCGGCCGAGTTCCGCAGTCACGACGACTGGGGTCCGCAGGTGATCCCCGAGGGCTACTACTTCGTGATGGGCGACCACCGGAACAACAGTTCCGACAGCCGGCACTGGGGCATGGTGCCGAAGAAGTACATTCTCGGCAAAGTGCAGCTGCGCTGGTGGCCGGTGCCGACCGCCCGTGTCTTCTGACCGCTACGCCGAGGTCACACGTGTTCTCACGCGCGTCCTGCTCCTGAACCTCGTCGTCGCCGTCGCCAAGATCGCGTTCGGCTACGCGAGCGGCGCCATCAGCATCCTCTCAGACGGGTTCCACTCCCTCACCGACGCGTCATCGAACCTCGTGGGGCTCGTGGGCGTCGCCGCCGCGCGCCAGCCGCCGGATGAAGACCATCCGTACGGTCATCGTAAGTACGAAACCGTCTCGGCTGTCGCCGTCGTCGGGTTCCTGGGACTGGTGCTGATCGAGGTGCTGCGCAACGCGGTCAACCACCTGTCGGGGCGCGCCGCGCCGCCGGACATCTCGCCGGCTGGATTCGTGGTCATGGGCGCAACGCTCGCGATCAATGCGGTGGTCGTCAAGTACGAGTCGGCGGCAGCCGAAAGGCTGGGGAGCGAGATCCTCATGGCCGACGCGACGCAGACGCGAGGCGACATCTGGTCGTCGTTCGTCGTGGTCGTTGCGCTGGCCGGAACCTGGTGGGGCATCCGGATTCTCGATCCGATTGCCGCCCTGCTGGTCGCCGGGTTCATCGGCCACTCGGGCTACCAGATCGCCGCCACCGCGATGCGGATCCTGAGCGACCGGATCGTGATGTCGGAGGACGACATCGAGAAGGTGGTGATGGGCGTCAGCGGCGTGCTCGGCTGCCACCACATCAGGACGCGCGGGTCGTCGGACCACGTCTTCCTGGATCTTCATGTCTGGCTGCCCGGCGATCTGCCGCTGGTCCACGCCCACGACGTGTCGCACCGGGTGAAGGACCGCCTGATGTCACGCTATCCGCAGATCGTGGACGCGGTCATCCACATCGAGCCGCCGCCCCGGTCCGACGCGAGGCCGGGCACCTCCTGATCCGGACGCCTGCCTGGTGATCCGGATGTCTACCTCGTGATCCGGACCTCGAACACCTTGGGCCACAGCTTCCCTGTCACGAACAGGCGGTCGCCGGCCGCGTCGTACGCGATGCCGTTCAGCACGTCGGTCCGCTCGCGCTCGCGCGGCGTCAGCAGCCCGCGGAAATCGATGTAGCTGTTGACCCGGCCGGAGGCCGGGTCAATTCGCGCCACGTAGTCGGTCTGCCAGACATTGGCCAGGACCTCGCCTCGCACGTATTCGAGCTCGTTGAGGTCCTTGAGCGGAGTGCCACCGGCGCTCACGTGTACGCGCCGCCGCTCGACGAACGTGGCGGGGTTCAGGAACCGGAGATCCGCCGTGCCGTCGCTCATGACGAGCCCCGCATCGTCGTGCGTCAGCCCCCAGCCTTCACCGGAGTATCGATGCGTCCGCCGCGAGGTGAACGTCTGCGCGTCGTAGACGAGCGCGAGGCCGGAGAGCCACGTGAGCTGGAAGAGCTCCCCCTTCCAGAGCGTGATGCCCTCGCCGAAATGCTGTTCCGGGAGCTCGCGCTGCTGCAGCACCTTGCCGGTGTCGATCTGGACCTTGCGGATCGACGAGCGCCCGTTCAACCCCGTCCCCTCGTAGAACACGCCATCGACGTATTCCAGCCCCTGCGTGAACGCGTTGGGGTCGTGCGGATAGGTGTGCACCACCGTGTAGCGCAGCACGGGGACCGAGCCCGTTCGGGACTGCGCCGCGACAGGTCCGGACACGGGACCCGCCTGCGACAGCGCGACGAAAGCCAGCAGCGGAATGAGGACGCGCACGATGCAATGATGGGCCAAGAGCGCCTCGACGCGGAAGCCCCCAGGCTCAGCGAACGAAGGGACCGCTCTTCCCACCGCTCTTCTTCATCAGCCGGATCTGGCCGATGACCATGCGCTTGTCGACGGCCTTGAGCATGTCGTAGATGGTGAGGGCCGCCACCGCCACCGCGGTGAGCGCCTCCATCTCGACGCCGGTCTGTGCGGTGGTGCGGACGCAGGCCTCGATCTCGTAGCCGCGTGTAGTGGGCGTCAGCTCCACCGCGACGCTCGACAGCGGCAGCGGATGGCAGAGCGGGATCAGCGACGAGGTCTGCTTCGCTGCCATGATGCCGGCCAGCCGCGCGGCCTGGAGGGGATCGCCCTTCTTCACCGCTCCGGCGCGGATCTGCTTCAGGGCCTCGGCCGACATGCGGATGGAGCCGCGCGCAATCGCCTCGCGCGCGGTGACCAGCTTGGCGCCCACGTCGACCATCTTCACCCGGCCGGCGGCGTCGACGTGCGAGAGCGCGGTGGGCGCGCGGCGCGGACGGCGCGGCATCACCCCTCCTGCGAAAGCGCTTCCTGGGCCAGGTAGAACGAGAGGCTCTCGAGCGACACCGTCAAATCGACGCTCTTGAGCTTCACATCCTCTGGCACCTGGAGCGCGCCTGGAGAGAAGTTGAGGATCGCCTTGATCCCGGCGGTGATGACCATGTCGGCCACCCGCTGGGCCGAGGAGGCCGGAACGGCGACGACGGCGATGCTGACGCCATCGCGCTTGACGAACTTCTTCAGCTCGCCGATGTCGAGAATCGGCACACCGGAGCGTGAGAACTGGCCGACCTTCTCGCGCAGGTTGTCGAACAGGGCTACGATCTCGAAGCCCTCCTGCCGGAAACCGGGATAGTCGGCGAGCGCGAGACCGAGGTTGCCGGCGCCGACGATGGCAACCCGAAGCCGGCGATCGAGTCCGAGGATCTGCCGCAGGTGACGCTTCAGGTCACGAACGTAGTATCCGACGCCACGCACGCCGAACTCGCCGAAGTAGGCGAGGTCCTTCCGGATCTGGGCGGCGTTCAGGTGGAACTGCTCGGCGAGCAGCTGAGACGACACCGTGCGGACGCCCTGCCCCTCGAGCTCGGTCAGACACCTTAAGTAGACCGAGAGCCTGTTCGTCGTCAGCTCTGAGACCTGGTCGTGGGGGTGTCTGGGCTTGGACGATCGTGGCACTGGTTTGTTCCGCAGTTTCACAAGCTGCGCCAGATTGTAGCAAAACCCCATGCTAATATCGCCGCCATGGCCAACCCCGCCGCTGACGCGCGCCCTGGCCAGACGGTTGCTCCCGGCGATTCGCCCCCCTCCACGCCGTTCATCGCGGCCTCGCAGTCCCCCAAGGAGTTCACGCTCAAGGCGATTGTGATCGGCGCGCTCTTCGGGCTGCTCTTTGGAGCGTCAACGGTGTACCTGGGCCTGCGCGCGGGCTTGACGGTGAGCGCCTCGATCCCGATCGCCGTGCTCGCCATCTCGATATTGAAGCGCCTCGGCGGCTCCACGATTCTCGAGAACAACATCGTCCAGACCATTGGATCGGCCGGCGAGTCGGTGGCCGGCGGCGTCGTGTTCACCGTCCCGGCGCTGATCTTCCTGGCGGCCGGACCGCCCTACTTCAACTACTTCCAGATCACGGTGCTCACCCTCGTGGGCGGCATCCTCGGCACGCTCATGATGGTGCCGCTGCGACGGGCGCTGATCGTCAAGGAACACGGCGTCCTCCCCTATCCCGAAGGGACGGCGTGCGCGGAAGTGCTCGTTGCGGGCGAGCGTGGAGGCCGGCTCGCATCGGTGGTCTTCGGCGGCCTCGGCGTTGGTGCGCTCTGGAAGGCGCTGTCCTGGATTTTCGGCCTGTTTCGCACGGAGGTCGGCTACTCGACGCCGCGCACGAGCCAGTTTCCGAATGCAACGATGGACCTGGACATCTCACCGGAGTACCTCGGTGTGGGCTACGTGATCGGTCCTCGCATCGCGGGCACGATGTTCGCCGGCGGGGTATTGTCCTGGCTGGTCCTGCTGCCGCTCCTTTCCATCCTCGGCCAGTACATCGCCGTCCCCTTCCCGCCGGTTCATCCCAACTTCGCGGTCAACCCGGCCACCGGGCGGCCGTTCCTGATTTCGGAAATGGCGCCGGGGCAGCTGTGGAGCGCGTACATCCGGTACATCGGAGCCGGAGCCGTGCTGGCCTCCGGCCTGATCACGCTTGCGCGCACACTGCCGACGATCGTGAGCTCGGCCGTCGAGGGCATTCGGGGCATCGGGCGCCCGGGCGCCGCCACGGCGATACGCACCGAACGCGAGTTGCCCATGAGCGTCGTGCTCGTGGCCACGCTGCTGCTCGCCCTGGTCCTGGCTTACGCGCCACGGATGCCGCTGCAGGGCAATCTGCTCGCCGCCGTGCTGACGATCGTGTTCAGCTTCTTCTTCGCGACCGTCTCGTCGCGCATCACCGGTCTCATCGGCACCTCGTCGAACCCCATCTCGGGCATGACGATCGCGACGCTCATCCTGACGTGCCTGCTGTTCGTGGCGCTCGGGTGGACCGGCGACACGTTCGGTCCAGTGGCAATCTGCGTCGGCGCCGTCGTCTGCATTGCCGCCGCGAACGCGGGCAACACCTCCCAGGACCTCAAGACCGGCTATCTCGTCGGCGCGACGCCGCTGTATCAACAGCTCGGACTGCTCATCGGGGTGGTCGCGTCGGCCGTATCGATCGGCGTCACGACGTTGTACTTGCACCGGGTGTTCGGCATCGGTTCCGAGGCGATCGCCGCACCGCAGGCCACGCTGATGGCGACGATCGTCAAGGGTCTGCTCGGCCGCAGCCTGCCGTGGGGGCTCGTGCTGGTCGGGATCTTCATCTCGCTGACGCTCGAGCTGTGCGGCATCAAGTCGCTCTCGTTCGCCGTCGGATCGTACCTGCCGATTGCCACGACGGCGCCGATCTTCGCCGGAGGCCTCGTGCGCTGGTGGGTCGAGCGAACCAACCCGGCAGCCGGAGAGTCGGACCTCGGCACCGGCACACTCTTCAGCTCCGGCCTGATCGCCGGCGGATCCATCTGCGGAATCGTGTTCGCGCTGCTCGTCGGCACGGAGACGATCGCGCCGCTCCAGGCGCTGGGCCGGCTGGTCCCGTGGTTCAGCGGCGAGACGACTCTGGCCCAGGTGGGCAGCGCATCGCTCTTTCTCGCGCTGGCAGGTATCACGGCGGCCGTGGCGAGGCGTAAGATCGACGAAGGGCTCTAGCGCGAGCGAAGAATGGCGGGCACGGTGGTGAAGAGACTCGTTCCGGTTCTCCTGGTGTTCGCTGCGACCGTCACGGCGCAGCCCGGTGCGACGCGCCGCTCGACCAACCTCGCAGCGCTCGCGGCCTTCCCCACCTACTTCCATCAGCGGCCGGTGCTCGTCGCCGGCGATCTGACGCTGCTCGACACGGGCGAGCTGCGACTGACGAGCGACGGTCTCTCGATGCGTGTGGTCAAGGACGGCACCACCACGGAAGGACCGGTCGAAGTACGGGGCGAGTTCTGGGACCTCGGCCGGTTCAACGCGGACGACCCACGCCTGCAGCGCTACGACCTTCGGCGCACATTCGGGATCGACCCGGAAGGCGCCTGGCCGCGCTCCGGGCAGGTGCTCTCGATCATGGCCTCGGACATCACGCCGGCGACGCCGCCGGCGGCACCGTCCATCCGCGGGATCGTCCTATTCCCGTCGCGCTATCTGGATCAGACGGTGAAGGTGACCGGCCAGTTCGCCGGACGCAATCTGCTCGGCGATCTGCCGGATGCCCCGGCACAGAGCCAGTGGGACTTCGTGCTCCGTTCCGCCGACGCCGCGATCTGGGTGGCCAACATCAGGCCTCGCGGACGCGACTTCGATCTGGCGCTCGACGCACGGATCGACACGGGGCGCTGGCTCGAAGTGACCGGCACGCTGCAACAGGCGCGCGGCCTGCAGTGGTTGAACGCCGAGCCCGGCAGCCTGAAGCTGACCGAGGCGCCTCGAGAGACGCCAGAGGTCACCATCGTCCGACTGCCGCCGGCCCCGCCGCCGGAGGTGGTCTTCAGCGCGCCGATCTCGGAGGAGAGCGACGTGCTGTCGAACGCGAGCGTCCGGATCCAGTTTTCGCGCGACATGGACCCGGCAACCTTCCGGGGCCACATCACCGCCGTGCAGGGGACAGCGGCGGGGTCCACTGCGACTCCGTTGGAATTCACGACACAGTACCAGCCCGGGAACCGTGTGCTGGAGATCCGTTTCCCCGACGCGCTCGCGCCATTCAGCAGCATCACGGTGCAGCTTCTCGACGGCATCATGGCCACCGACAAGCAGCCGCTCGCGCCGTGGACGCTGACCTTCGAGACCGGCCGCGAGTAGCGGCCTCTGCACCGCTCGACCGCGTCAGGTCGCCATCTGTCCCAGGAGCGTCTGAATTTCCTGCCTCACACGCCGGATGAGCGCCTCGCGATCGTCGGAGGTCAGGCCTGCCGTCGGGATCGGAGTGCCAACATGGATGTCGAGCGTCACCGGCCTGATCAGCCAGCTTCCTCGCCGCATCGACTCTCGGCCGCCTCGGATTGCGACGGGCACGATCGGCGCCTGCGCGAGGATGGCCATGTGGAATCCGCCCTTCTTGAACGGGAGCAACTCGTCTGTCCGGCTGCGTGTGCCCTCGGGAAAGATCAAGAAGGAATTGCCGGACCGGATGGAGCGCGCGCCCGCCTCGATCGATCGAAGCGAGGCCTCGCGATTGCGCCGATCTATCGGGATGAAGCCGCCCAGACGAAAGGCTCTCGCCAGAATCGGAATCTGATCGATCTCGTGCTTGTAGAGAATGTGCATCCGCGGATGCAGCGCCTCGAAGAGCACCGGAGGATCGATGTTGCTTTGGTGGTTCGAGCAGAAAACCGCGGCCCTGTCGAGCGGCACGTGTTCCCGGCCGGTGACACGGAACGAGATGCCGGTGGTCAGCAGACCAAGCCTGACACCGCCGTGTCCGAGCCAGTACAGAAGCGTCTTCCATCGGAAGACGATCGCCAGCAGCATGCCGGGAGGACCGACGACGAGCACATAGAGCGAGACGGCAACGTAGGTTGCGACGGTGCGTAAGGCCGTGATGATCACTGTGAGGGGGGATGATACGAAAAAAGCCCGCGGGAAGTCCCCGCGGGCTGGATAGGCGACGAGGTCCGAATCGGGTGCGTGCCGGGCTAGGAGACGCGAACGGCCCGGCGCGACGCGGCGGCGGCCTGGACGCGGGGCGCAGGCCCCGCCGTGGATGCCTTCGTGATGCTCTTGCGCGGAGCCGCCGTGCGCGCCTTGGTGCTGAAGCAGCGCTCGAGCGCGCGGTCCACGCGTCCCTCGATTGAAGCCGCGGTCTCGCGCATGACCTCGGACACTTCCGAGATGATCAGGAACTTCGCGCGATCCAGCATGCGCTTCTCGCGGAACGAGAGGCTCTTCGACTTGGCGAGGAAGGTGAGGCTCTTCAGCACGTCGGCGACGTCGTAGATGGAGCCGCTGCGCATCTTGTCGGAGTTGTCCTTGAAGCGGCCCTTCCAGTTCTGGTGATTGTCGATCTTGCCGTCGCCCAGCAGCCCGAACAACCGCTCGACCTCCTCATCGCTGATCGCGCGGCGAAGGCCGACGCCGTCGACGTTGCTGACGGGAACGAGCACGGTCGTCTCGTTGGCGACGATGCGAAGGTGATAGAAGCCGCAGGTCGTGCCGAGGATGGTCTTCTCCTCGATTCGCTCGACGATCCCGAGACAATGGTTCGGGTAAATGACCTTGTCGCCGACTTGAAATGTCACGGTTCCCCCCGGTTAGGAGCGCAGTATGGTAGGCCGATGTCGTGCCGGCAGTTCCCCCAGT
>JBFXAT010000081.1:0-16004 GCA_050183995.1 Vicinamibacterales bacterium | reverse complement strand
ATCAACAGCTCATGGATCGGATCTATGCCAGCGCCGGCTAGATCACGCGTGCCACGATTCGAGGAGTACGACCTGATCGTCATCGGCACGGGCGCGGGCGGCGGAACGCTCGCCCGCGCGCTGGCCGACGTGCCGGCGCGCACCCTTCTGATCGAACGCGGAGACGTCGTGCCGCGCGAGCCGGAGAACTGGGATCCCGCCGCGGTGTGGAAGCAGCTCCGCTACCGGACCAGCGATCGATGGATCGACTCCGATGGCATGCTGTTCCGGCCTTACACGCACTACTGCGTCGGCGGCAACACGAAGTTCTGGGGAAGTGTCCTGTACCGGCTGCGGCGCGAGGACTTCCAGGAGCTCGCGCATGCCGACGGCGTCTCACCCGCCTGGCCTATCACCTATGAGACGCTCGAGCCGTATTACGAACAGGCGGAGCGTCTCTATCATGTGCACGGTGAGGCCGGCCATGATCCCACGGAAGGCGCGCGGCCGCCGTTCCCCTACCCCGCCATTCCGCATGCCGACGGCATGGCGCGTCTCGTGGAGCAACTGGAGCAGCGCGGCCTGCATCCGTCGCCGCTCCCTCTAGGACTGATTGACCCCGGCGAGAACGGCGGATGCCGGCTCTGCAACACCTGCAACTCATTCCCGTGTCGGATCGGAAAGAAGAGCGACGCCGAAATGTGCGGGGTGCGCCCAGCCCTGGACCAGCCCGACCACGTGGAGCTGTGGACGAACGCGTTCGCACGGCGGCTCCTGACCGATTCGTCAGGCCGTCGGGTCACCGGCGTGGAAGTCGAGTGCGCGGGGACCGTGCACACCGTGAAGGGCCGCCTGGTGGTGGTCTCGTGCGGAGCGGTGAATTCCGCCGCCTTGATGCTGCGCTCTGCGAACGAGCGGCACCCCGACGGCCTCGCGAACTCTTCGGGCCTCGTCGGGCGCCGGTACATGGCGCACCTGGCGACCATGATGCAGGGCTTTCATCCGTGGCGGATCAACACGGACGTGTTCCAGAAGACCGTGGCGATCAACGACTTCTACTTCAAACGTCCGGACACGTCGTACCCGCTCGGCCAGATTCAATCGCAGGGGCGTACGCACGGCGTCATGGCCCAGGTGGTCGCTCCGTGGATCCCGCTTTGGGCCTACGAAGCGTGGGTCGCGCGCGGCGTGGACTGGCTGGTGATGTCGGAAGATTTGCCGGACCCGGAGAACCGCGTCACCGTGGAGGCCGACGGGAGGATACGGCTACGCTATCGCCCGAACAACGTGCGCGCACACAAGGAGCTGGTTCGCCGATTCCGGCGCATCCTGCGCGAGCTCGGGTTCTGGAAAATCATGGCCTATTCGCACAAGGCGCGAAACACGACCCACCAGTGCGGCACCCTGGTGTTCGGACGCGATCACCATATCTCCGTGCTGGATCCGTTCTGCCGCACCCACGACATCGAGAATCTCTTCGTCGTCGATGCGTCGTTCTTCCCATCGTCGGCGGCCGTGAACCCGGGGTTGACGATCGCGGCGCAGGCCCTGCGGGTGGCGGAGCACATACGGGAGACGGCGTTCGGGTGAGGGAAACGAGTGGCACATTCATGAGAGCACGATCGTTCAGTCACGTCGGCATCACTGTCTCGGACTTCAACCGTGCCGTGAAGTTCTATTGGGAGGTGTTCGGGTGTCCCCTTGTCGGAGTCGCCGACACGCCGCCCGAACGCGTGCGGACGTTCTTCGGCATCGACGCACCTGCACCGGCCTGCAAGATCGGCTGGATCCGTGTTCCGGGCGGCGCGACGCTCGAGATATTCGCGTTCGATCCGCAGCTGCCGCCGCAGTCGATCCCCTGGAACCGCGTCGGTTTGACGCACATCTCGTTCAACGTCCGCGACACGCAGAAGTGGCACGCGTACCTGGTGAGCAAGGGCGTCGAATGCCTGACGCGTCCCGAGCGATCGCCGCGCGGCCACACGTTCTTCTTCGCCAAGGACATGGACGGAAACCTCATCGAAATGATCGACCTCGGCTACATGCACCATGTGCTGCGGTGGCTCGGTCCCCTCGGTGGGTTCCTCTTCAAGAGGGGACGATACAGCCGTTACTACACATGACGGGACGCCTGACGGAGACACCATGTCGGAGAACGTAGCAGCCGAGCCGTGCGTAGCGCTGGGCGGAACCGGCCGCGCGCCCGAGGCGTATCCGGGCCGCGACCTGCGTCTGGGGGATCTGCAGGTGACGCGCGTGCTGCCTGTGCGAGGGAGGCGGCTGGTCGGACCGTGGTGCTTCCTGGATCGCTTCGGTCCGCTGGCATTCGCCAGCGGAAAGCCGATGGACGTCGGGCCGCATCCGCACATCGGTCTGCAGACGGTGACGTGGCTGCTCGATGGCGAGGTGCTGCACGACGACAGTCTCGGCTTCGAGAGCGTCGCACGCGCGGGCGGCGTGAACGTGATGACGGCGGGCGCCGGCATCGCGCACGCCGAGCAGACACCGGCCCGGCATTCAAACCTGTTGAGCGGCGTGCAGCTCTGGGTCGCGCTCCCCGACGCTGTTCGCAACGGCCCACCCGGTTTCCAACACGTGGCCGAGGTCCCGGTTGCCGAGCTCCGCGGAGGAATCGTCCGGCCATTCGCCGGATCCCTCGGCGGCGCGACGTCGCCGGCGTCATACCACTCCCCGATTGCCGGCGCGCAGATCGACGTGTGGCCCGAAGCGACCGTGGACATGGACGCGGACCGATCGTTCGAGCACGCGGCCCTGCTCCTCGAGGGCGATGCCAGCGCCGACAATACCCAGCTCGCGCCGCATGTTCTCTATTACTTCGGCCGGGGGCGCGGCGAGCTCGCGTTCCGGAGCCGCGCCGGCGCGAAGATCCTGCTGGTCGGCGGGCTTCCCTTCGGCGAGACAATCCTGATGTGGTGGAACTTCGTGGCACGGACCCCCGGCGAGATCGCCGCTGCCAGAGCCGATTGGGAGCAGGGACACCGGTTCGGCCCCGTCCGCGGCTACGCCGGTCCACCCATTCCGGCCCCGCCCCTCGCACGGCTCGCCTCCCCCAACACCATCAGCTGAAGCCTCCTCGCTCCGCCAGCTGAAATCCGACGCGCCAGCTCTGCAGCGGGAGTCCTGTCAGACGGTCGACCCGCGCGGCCGCGAACGGGTGTAGAGTCGCACCCTGCTGTAGAAGACCGGCCTTGCCGGTCATTGCGCCGGCACATGGGCGCGGTCGGCGCTGGAGAAGACATCATGTCCAGACGACTGTTCCGGTTCGCTCCGGTGGTGGTCCTGCTGGGAGCCGGCCTGGCCTGGCTCACGCCTCTCCTGTCCGGACAAGCGACGCCGCTTCCGAACACGAAGAACGGCGAGTGGCCCACCTACACTGCCGATCTGCGCGGCAGCAAGTACTCCCCGCTCGATCAGATCACGGCTGACAATTTCAACAAGCTCGAGATCGCCTGGCGTTTCAAGACCGACAACCTCGGCACGCGGCCGGAGTACAAGCTCGAAGGCACGCCATTGATGGTGAACGGCGTCCTGTACACCACCGCCGGCACTCGGCGATCGGTCATGGCACTCGACGCGAAAACGGGCGAGCTCATGTGGGTCCACAGCCATCGCGAAGGCGCCCGCGCAGCCACGGCACCCCGACAGCTCTCGGGACGCGGCCTGTCGTACTGGACCGACGGCCGCGGCGACGATCGCGTGCTCTACGTGACGACCGGGTATCGCCTGATCGCGCTGAACGCACACACGGGCCAGATCATCTCGTCCTTCGGTCAGAACGGCATCGTGGATCTGAAGGACGGAGTGGTCCGCGGCGACAATCAGCCGATCGACAAGGAGAACGGCGAGATCGGGCTCCACGCGGCGCCCACCGTCACGAGCGACATGATCATCATCGGGTCCGCGTTCAAGGAAGGCATGACGGTGATGACGCACGCGAACACGCAGGGCCTCGTGCGCGCCTTCGACGTTCGCACCGGCAAGCTCCGGTGGACCTTCCATCCGATCCCTCGGCCCGGCGAGCCCGGCAACGAAACCTGGCAGAACGGGTCATGGGCGCGGACGGGCAACACGGGCGTGTGGACGCAGATCAGCGTCGACGAAGAAGCTGGCCTCGCGTACCTGCCGGTCGAAACACCCACGTCCGACTTCTACGGCGGGCAGCGCCCGGGCGACAACCTCTTCGGCGAGAGCATCGTGGCCGTGGATCTAAAGACCGGCCAGCGCAAGTGGCACTACCAGCTGATCCACCATGGCATCTGGGATCACGACAACTCGTCCGCTGCCCTGCTCGTCGACGCGACGATCGACGGGAAGCCGCGCAAGCTGCTGGCGCAGCCGACCAAGCAGGGCTGGCTCTACGTGTTCGACCGGCTCACCGGACAGCCGATCTGGCCGATCGAAGAGCGGCCGATGCCGGCATCCGATGTCCCCGGCGAGAAGGCCGCGCCCACCCAGCCGATTCCGACGAAGCCGGAGCCCTATTCACGCACATTCGTCGGCATGAACGATCTCATCGACTACACGCCGGCGCTCCGTCAGAAGGCGCTCGAGAACCTGAAGCGGTACCGTTGGGAGCAGTCACCCTACGTGCCCTACATCCTGGGCAACGTGAACGGGAAGCTCGGCACGATCAACATCGGCAACACTGGCGGCGGGGTGAACTGGCCTGGCGCCTCGTTCGATCCGGAGACGAGCATCGTCTATCTGCAGGCGGCCAATGCCGGAGTCACGACCGGGTCGCTGCGCAAGCCGCCCGCAGGCTTCTCGGATATCGACTACGTCTCGGGCGTCGAGGGCACGACGTTCCGCGTCCTCGAGGGGCCCGGTTTCGGAAGCGCGGCCGAGGCGCCGCCGATCAGCGCCAGCGAGCAGCGGCTCCGCCAGCTTGGGATCGCATCGGAAGCCGCAGGAGCTGCCGGCGTTCAGGTGCCGCCGCTGAACCCCGAGGGGTTGCCGATCGTGAAGCCGCCGTACGGAGTCCTGGCGGCGATCGATCTGAACAAGGGCGAGCTGATGTGGCGCGTGCCTCACGGCGAGACGCCGGACAACGTGCGCAACCACCCGCTCCTCCAAGGGCTGAACATCCCGAAAACCGGACAACAGGGGAGCGTGGGTCTGCTGGTCACCAAGACGCTGGTCGTGCTCGGCGACCCACAGGTCACGTCGCCGCCGGGGCGAGGCCGCGGCGCGATGTTGCGCGCGTACGACAAGAAGACCGGCGCCGAAGTGGGCGCCGTCTTGATGCCCGCGCAGCAGAGCGGCTCGCCGATGACCTACTCGGTCGACGGCCGCCAGTACATCGTCGTGGCCGTGAGCGGCGGAAACTACTCGGGCGAGTACCTGTCGTTCGCACTGCCGCAGGAACTGCTCCGAACCTCGCAGCAGTAGAGCCGGCGCGTCCGGCTGCGCAGCACAGCCATCCGGTATTCAGGATCAGGGATCGAGCATCCCTGATCCTGGATATCCCGGCCCACCCCAGCGGACCTGCTAAGATAAGAGTCAACTGTCAGAACACAACTTAGCCCTGAACGGGTGAGGTCACATGAGGTTTACAGTCGCGATACTGGCACTAGCAGGCACGATGGCTCTTGGCACACTGGGCGTCGGCAGCACGGTGGCCGCGGAAGACGTGAAGTCCCAGTGGGACGGCATCTACACGGCTGAGCAGGCGAAGCGCGGCGACGCGTTGTACGCCGAACACTGCGCCAGCTGCCACGGCGGAGGCTTGACCGGTGGCGAGATGGCGCCGGCCCTCACGGGCGGTGAGTTCACCGCGAACTGGAACGACCTGTCGATTGGTGATCTGTTCGATCGGATGCGGATCTCCATGCCGCAGGACCAGCCCGGCAGCCTGACACGTCAGCAGAACGCGGACGTGCTGGCATACATCCTGAGCAAGATGAACGCACCAGCCGGGAAGACCGAGCTGCCCGGTGCGACCGACGAGCTGAAGGCGATCAAGTTCCTCGCCCAGTCACCGAAAGCCAAGTAGGCGCGCTCTCGGGCGCTCCAGAACGCTGAACGCCGCGGCTCTCCACGCCGGAGGGTCCGCGGCGTTTTCACGTACGCGCCGCGTGGAGCGCGCGGCGCGGGTGATCAGGAGCGAAGGCGCTGTGCCAGGCGGTGGAGGAAGAGACCCACGTCGGTGACGATGCCGATGGTCTGGGACGAGCCGCGATCCGCCAGCTTGGTGACGACGGCGGGATTGATGTCGACACACACCATGCGGACCCACGACGGCAGCATGTTCCCCACGCCGATGCCGTGCAGCATGGTGGAGAGTGCGAGGACCAGGCGGACGCCCTCGAGCGCCTCCGCGTAGCGGTCCTGTGCCACCCGGAGATCCATCAGCGTATCGGGGAGCGGCCCATCGTCGCGAATGCTCCCGGCGAGTACGTAGTCGACGCCGTGGCGGATGCACTCGTACATGACGCCGGAGGTCAGCACGCCCTGCTCGACCGCCTCCTTCAGGCCGCCGGCCCGCGCGATGGTATTGATCGCGCGCATGTGATGCCGGTGGCCACCTTCAATTGCGCGTCCGGTATTGAGATCGACGCCGAGTGACGTGCCGAAGAGCGCCTGCTCGACGTCGTGCACCGCCAGGGCATTGCCCGCAAGCAGCACGTCCACGAAGCCGCCTTTGACCAGATCCTGGAAATACGCGCCGCCGCCGGTGTGCACCACCACCGGTCCGGCGACGACCGCGATCCGGCCGCCGGCCGCCTTGATCTCCTGCATCATCGACGCGATTCGCGATACGCCGACCTCCACCCGCCGTTCGGACGAGATTTCGTTCGTCATGAACGCGAACCCGTGCCGATCGCGCTCCTGGAACTCTGGATTCACGCGGATTCCGTTCACGCCGCACACGACGTCGTCGTCCTTGCGCACGTCGCGAAGCTTGCGGCAGACGGGTTTCCCGTCTTCGACGACGATCACCGCATCCATGCGCTGCTTCTGCACCTCGAGCCACTGGCCGCGGACCCTGACCAGCGTCCGATGGTTGGTGGTCGAATAGAAATCGTCCGCGACGCAGCCGTCGCGCTCCGCCGGACGCGTAAGCGCATCGTGCGTGTCGGACAGCCGGCAGCCGAGCGCGACGAGCTCCTCGAGCACGTCCTCGAGCTCGGTCTCGGTGGCCGCGGAAATCCGCATGGCGATGGACGACGGCTCGTCGTTGCTCCGGCCGATGTCGAAGCGCAGCACGTCGAACGACGCGTTGTGCTTCACCACCGTGTCGAAGACGACGTTGAGGATCTGCGAGTCGATCAGGTGGCCTTCCGCCTCGACGACTTCGCTGAAGGTCGCGGGGGCGGCCATGTCAGGCGAAGATCGGCAGAGAGAGGGGCGGCAACACGTGATAGTCGCTCTTCGCGACCTCGGCCAGCGCCCGATCGAGGACCGACTCGGGGCACTCCTCGAGCGTCGTCACGAACGGCAGCCGATCGCGGCGGAACTTCGGCAGCTGGAGCACGCCTTCGATGTTGATGCCGTACTTGGCGTAGGCGTTGGTGATCGCGGCGAGGATGCCGGGCTTGTCGTTCACGGTGAAGCGCACGTAGTGCGGCGCGACGAAGTCGCTGCGGACCTGATGGTAGACCGTGGGCGCGGACGTCGCGGGGCGGCGCTCGCCGCGCGCGGCCACCGAGAGTACGTCGGACACGACGGCCACCGCCGTGGGAGATCCTCCCGCGCCAGAGCCGAAGAAGGACGTCTCGCCGCCGAACACGCCGCGAACGGTCACGATGTTCTGACTGCCCTCCACGCGCCCGAACGCGGACGACAGCGGAACGAGAGCCGGGCGGACAGCCGCGAACACTTCCCCGTTGTCCTCGGCCGAGGCGCGTGCCACCTGCCGGATGGTGCATCCGAGCTCGCGCGCGTACATGAAATCGACCGCCTCGATCGGCCGGATCGATTTCGTGGCAATGTCGCCCACCCGCACGGGACGCTTGAGTCCGACCGCGGCGATGATGGCGAGCTTCGCCGCCGCGTCGGCGCCGTCGAGATCCTCGGTGGGATCGGCCTCGGCGTAACCGGCCTGCTGCGCCTCGGCCAGCGCCTCCGAGAAGCTGATCGATGCCGTCTGCATCCGGCTGAGGATGTACGCGCAGGTGCCGTTTAGGATGCCGCGGACTTCCACGAGGCGATCCCCGGAGAGCCCCTCCTGGAGTGCACGCAGCACCGGAATGCCTCCGGCGACCGACGCCTCGAAGCGGACCTCGAGGCCGCGCGACCTGGCAAGGTCCAGCAGTTCGGCGCCGTGGTGCGCCATGAGCTGCTTGTTCGCCGTGACGACCGACTTCCCGGCGAGCAGCGCCCCCTTGATCCAGTCATAGGCCGGGCGGATGCCGCCCACGACCTCGACGACGATGTCGGCGTCGGAGCCGATGACGACGTCGGCCGAATCGGTCCACACGACCGATGACGGCACCCAGTCGACCCGCTTGCGCCCGATGTCGCGGTTGAAGACGTGCGTGAGCTGCACCTGTGGCATCTCGCCGCTGCTCAAGATGCGCGCGACAGCCTGCCCGACCGTGCCAAAGCCCATCAGGGCCACACGCGCGGGAGCTCCCGAACTCGTTCCGTTCACCACAAACACACGCTCCAGGGATTGTTCGTGCTGCCGCCGTAGCGTACCACGGCTCAGACGCCGTACCCGTAGCCGGGCTCGTCGCCGGCATCCTCCGCGGCGTCGGCGTCCCGGCGCTGGCCCTCGTCTGGGACGTCGGGGTCGCCGAGGGTGTCCGGGACTGTCGGCATACCGTCCGGGCTGCTGATTTCGCTGACCATCGTTTCTCTCCAGTCCAATCCAGTCAAAACCGATCTCCTCACTGTCCGCACCGATCGTCGCCGCAACAAAAAAAGGGCCATCACCGGTGGGTGATGGCCCTTTGATCGCTCGAATGCGCTGGTGGCTACATCACCCTGAGATGAAACTCGGTCGGCAGCAGCAGGCTGCCGGCGGTAAGGGGCAGAGTGAGAGCTGGCGGCAGGATGGCAGACACCACGACCCGGCTGGCGGCGAACGCGGCGGCCATGGTGGTATCGAATGCCATCTGCAGAGTACCTGCACAACAGAACCACTATTCGAGGGTGTTTGTCAACAGTTGCGCGATCGGGGCACGCGCGCGCGGCGAGTCGGCTGCGACCTGCGCACGCCTACGCCGGCGACGGGAGGCGGCCACACACGGGCTGGTTCCAGGGTTCCGGTATCCTCGTGAGGCGCGGGTGACGCGCGGAGAGATCTCGTGCCCCGATTCAGACTGACGCTCGAATACGCCGGCACCCGATACAGCGGGTGGCAGATCCAGCAAAACGCCCGCACGGTGCAGGGGGAAATTCACAAGGCCGTCCAAACCGTCACTGCGCGGCGGGACTTCGAGCTCTACGGGTCGGGCCGGACCGACGCCGGGGTTCACGCGCTCGGACAAGTGGCGCATCTCGATGTCAGCACGACCCTCCCGCCCGAATCGCTCCGCCGGCGAATCAACGACGAGCTGCCGGCGGACATCAACATTCTCGCGGCAGCGCAGGTGCCGCACCGGTTTCACGCACGCCATGACGCCGTCGCTCGCCGCTATCTGTATCAAATAGCGACGCGTCGAACCGCCTTCGCCAAGCCGTACGTCTGGTGGATCAAAGAGGAGTTGGACCTCGCCCGCATTCGACAGTCGGCGACTGATCTGGTGGGTTTCCACGACTTCGCCGCGTTCGCGGCGCTGGACCGGAACCAGGAGCCGGGCTCGACCCGAGTGCTCCTCGAGCGGCTCGACGTCACGGTCTCGGGAGCGCTGATCCTGATCGGCGTCGAAGGCTCACACTTTCTCTGGCGGATGGTGCGGCGTCTGGTCGGCGTGCTCGCGGCGATCGGACGCGGTGAACTGGACCCGCGCACCGCCGGGTCTCTCCTGGACGCGCCGTCGGACGTCGCCGCGCGGCTGACCGCTCCGGCGTCGGGGCTCTTCCTGGAGCGCGTCTTCTACACGGGAGAAGACCGTCACGTGCCACTCAGGCCGGCGACTCCGGTGTGGTGACTCGACGGCCCGTTCTCGACCGGCCATCCTGACGGCGCCGGGTCTCGCGCATCGCGCGCGTCGCTCGAGCGGTGGACCCACCGTCCTGCGCGCCGATCGGGTCCGTCGTCAGCGAACGTTGGTCCCGATCGCCAGTTTGACGACGTCGGCATAGCTCGCCGTTCCGCCCTGCACGCGATTGGCGCGGAGGTACTGATCGTAGACCTGCCAGCCTGCATTCGAGAGAGGCCGGCTGATCTCGCGCGTGAGCCGCTCGCGCACGGCTTCGAGATCCTCACGTGGTCCGCCGGCCAGGCCGGCGGCGATATGCCGAGCGGTGCGGGACGGCAGGGAGTTCATGACCTCGGCATAGAGGAAGAGCCAGCCGCTGTACTGGTGCCCGGATCCCCCGTGCAGGCAGGTCAGCCACCCGACGAAGTTCGCCTCGCCCTCGTCGGAGTAGCCCGCCAGGTGGCTCCACTCGTGCGCGACGACGAAGGGGCGCTCGAACGGGAGCAGCGTGCTCGTCACGAGCGTCTCGAGGAAGAACGGGTCGGTCATCCCGGACACGCCCGCGCGCCTGAAGTAGAGATCGAGCACGCTTCGCTTCGGGCGCGCAGGAACCAGGACGGGATTGCCGGTCGCGCGAGCCGCGGACTGAAAGGCACGCACCAGCTGCGCATCGACTGCGGGTCCGCCGATCCACCCCTCGGCGTGCGCGGGCGCGTGCAGCCGATTCAGCTCGGCGACGGTCTCCCTGGCCAGCGCCTCGGCGGCGTCTTCGGAGATGCGGTCCGGCGAATACAGGAGCTTCTCGCGGAGCGGGACGCGACGGTAGTTCAAGCCCCACGCGAACAGGAACGCCACGTAGAAAAGGGCCGCGGTCGTGGTGAGTCGGACGCCCACCCGCAGGAGACGGCGCGGCCACGGCCGCTTGGCGCGAAGATCGCGGACACACAGGATCACCAGTGTGCCGCCGACCACGGCGAGCATCACGTCGAAGAGCGCGAACGGCACGGCGTTCGACGTCCGGGTGAGTGTGTGCTGGATGACCGGGAAGAAGCCTGCTGAATAGTACCGTTCGACGAGCGCCGGCGGCAGCGGCGCGACGAGCGCGACCGCCGCGACGAGGGTGACGGCAGCTGACCACGCCCCCCGACCGGGTGCGCGCGAGGCCGTTTCGTTCCGGCGATCCATCGCACCGCGCGACCTCGGCGTCGGCGTCATTCCATCTGATTATCGCCTAGGGTGCGCGTCAGATCCGACGACGCGGCAGGCTCGACCGTCCCGTGACGTGTTGGGCAGCCGAGCCGCTCAGACCGCAGCCAGCCAGACGAACTGGCGGCACTGCGGGCAGGCGTACGCCATTCGCATGTCGCTGACGAACGACACGAAGGCGCCACGGCCGGTGACGGAGCACTTCGGACAGATCGCAGGCGCGTGGGCGTCGATGGTCGCGATCCGAAGCGGGTGACCGGTCGTGGGGCACGGAATGGCGGACGGCGCCGTGGGGCTTGGCACGACGCACGGATCGCCCTCCTGCGTCACTGCGTGGCGCAGCACACCGTGGTACGGCAGAATGTCCATGGAGGCGCGGATGGTACTACAGCGATCCGACGCCCGCAATGTTCCGGCTCGCGCGCGCCTGAGCCGCGTGTTACTCTGGGCCAGTTCCGGGACGCGCCAGCCCGAGCGGTGCGTCGGATGGCGCGGACTCGCCGGCGAAAGTGGCGGAACTGGCAGACGCGCCGGACTTAGGATCCGGTAGCCGGAAGGCTGTGGGGGTTCGACTCCCCCCTTTCGCACCAGCTTGCGCCCGCCGCCGGGACGGCGCGCATGATCGCGCGCTCAGAAGCCGTTCGCACATCGCACCCTCGATTCCAGAAGCGTAAATGAGAGCTGAACTCGTCGTCGTCTCCGAAACCCGCAAGAGCCTGTCGGTCGAAATCCCCCGCGACGTGGTCGACGCAGAAATCGAACGCGTCGCGCGCGACTATTCCAAGCGCGCGCGGATTCCCGGCTTTCGGCCGGGCAAGGTGCCCGCCCGGGTGATCAAACAGCGCTTCAAGGATCAGATCCTGCACGACGTCGCGCACGACCTGGTGCCTCGCGCGGTCGATGAAGCCCTTCGCGAAAAAGGGCTGGAGCCGGTCAGCACACCGGACATCCGCGAGGTCGTCGTCGAAGCCGGGCAGGCGTTGACGTTCACCGCGACCTTCGACACCCTGCCGCCGTTCGACACGGGCGACTTCTCGACGATTCACCTTCGGCGGCCGACCAGCACTGTGGGCGATGAAGCGGTGGACGAGGCGCTCGAGCGGTTGCGCACGCGGGCGGCCAAGTACGAGGCAGTCGAGGACCGCGGCGTGGTCGACGGCGATTTCGTGACGGCGGACATCGAGCGCACCGACGCCAGCGGCGCCACCGACGCGCATCAGGACGTGACGATCGAGATCGGCGCGAAGGCGAACCCGCCCGGGTTCGACGCGAACCTGCTCGGCCTCGAGGCAGGTGCGACGGCGCGCTTCTCCATCACGTTCCCGGACGACTACGCCGCGTCGGAGCTTGCGGGCACGACCGTCGCCTATGTCGTCTCCGTGAAGGCGATCAAGCGGCGCGTGCTGCCCCAACTGGACGATGAGTTCGCGAAGGACATGGGGGAATTCGCGACGATGGACGCCCTTCGGGCGCGCGTGCGGGAGGACCTCGAGCACGAGGCGCGGCACGCCTCGGAACACGAGCTCCGTACCGATCTCATGAAGCAGCTCGCGCAGCGGGTGCCGTTCGAGATTCCGGCCGCGCTCGTCGAGCGGGAGATCGACAGGCGCCTCGAGGAGTTCGCCGGCCGCCTGATGCAGCAGCAGATCGACCCCCGCCAGGCGGGGATCGACTGGCAGGCGTTCCGGGAGAGCCAGCGGGAGGCGGCGCGAGAGGCCGTCGGCTCGGCGCTCGTGCTCGATGAAGTGGCTCGACGGGAGAGCATCGAGGTCAGCGAGGCCGAGATCGAGCAGGAGATCGCGCGTTATGCGGAACGGGCGGCGCGCACCCCGGCGGCGGTACGTGCGGCGCTCGAGAAGGACGGCGGCATCTCGAGGATATCGGCCGGGCTTCGCCGGGAGAAGTCGATTGACTCAATCATGGCGCGTGCTACAATCGCAGCTGAGTAACGCAGCACCCGCCGATTGCTCGCCCCTCGAGCTCAATACGTTCCTGACCGAAAACTACATCATGCGTCATCAGCTTCCCGATCCGCGGATGCAGCTCGTTCCAATGGTCGTCGAACAGACGAACCGCGGCGAGCGCGCCTACGACATCTTTTCGCGCCTCCTGAAGGACAGCATCATCTTCATCGGCACGCCGATCGACGACACCATCGCCAATCTGGTGATCGCCCAGATGTTGTTCCTCGAGGCGGAAGATCCCGATAAGGACATCATGCTGTACATCAACAGCCCGGGCGGGTCCATCACCGCCGGGTTGGCGATCTACGACACGATGCAGTTCATCAAGCCGGACGTGCAGACGACCTGTATCGGCCAGGCGGCGTCGATGGCGGCGGTGCTGCTGGCGGCGGGCGCGAAAGGCAAGCGGTTCTCGCTCCCGAACGCCCGCATCGTGATTCACCAGCCCCTCATGTCGGGTCTCGCCGGACAGGCGACCGACATCGACATCGCGGCGCGGGAAATCCTGCGCATGCGCGAGCGGCTGAACGGGATCCTGGTCCATCACACCGGGCAGCCGGAGAAGCGGATCCAGGAAGACACGGAACGCGACTACATCATGACCGCCGACCAGGGTCGCGAATACGGTATCATCGATGATGTCATCCGCAAGCGGGCGTAGGAGCCCCCAATGGTGAAGAAGAGCGGCGAAACGGAGGTTCTCCGGTGCTCGTTCTGCAACAAAGACCAGAACGACGTCCGTAAGCTCATCGCGGGCCCGACGGTCTTCATCTGCGACGAGTGCGTCGAGGTCTGCAACGACATCATCGCGGACGACAACCGGTTCGAGAACCGCGGCACCCGCTCGTCGCTGCCAACCCCGCAGGAAATCAAGAAGTTCCTGGACGAGTACGTCATCGGCCAGGAGCGGACCAAGAAGAAGCTCGCCGTCGCGGTCTACAACCACTACAAGCGGATCGAAATTCAGAAGCAGCCGCGCAGCCGTAACGACATCGAGCTGACGAAGTCGAACATCCTGCTGATCGGTCCGACGGGCACCGGCAAGACGCTGCTCGCGCAGACGCTGGCGAAGCTGCTCTCGGTTCCCTTCACGATCGTCGACGCGACGACGCTCACCGAGGCGGGATACGTCGGCGAGGACGTCGAGAACATCATCCTGAAGCTGCTGCAGGCGGCTGGTGGGGACATCGAGAAGGCCCAGCAGGGCATCATCTACATCGACGAAGTCGACAAGATCTGCCGCAAGGACGAGAACCCCTCGATCACCCGCGACGTCTCCGGCGAGGGCGTCCAGCAGGCGCTCCTGAAGATCCTCGAGGGGACGGTCGCCAATGTCCCGCCGCAGGGCGGACGCAAGCACCCGCACCAGGAGTTCTTCCAGGTCGACACGACCAACATCCTGTTCATCTGCGGCGGTGCGTTCGTCGGACTCGACAAGCAGATCGAGCGCCGCGTCGGGAAGAAGACGCTCGGCTTCAAGGCCGACGTCAAGTCGACGGCGGGTCGTGACGTGGGCACCACGCTCGAACAGCTGGAGCCGCAGGACCTCATCAAGTACGGCCTGATTCCGGAGTTCGTCGGGCGGCTGCCGGTCATCGGCACGCTGCACGAGCTCGACAAGGCCGCGCTCGTGCAGATCCTGACGCAGCCGCGCAACGCCATCACGCGCCAGTACCAGAAGCTCTTCGAATACGAGAACGTGAAGCTCCGGTTCTCGGACGATGCGCTCGAGGCCATCGCGGAGTCGGCGCTGGAGCGGAAGATCGGCGCCCGCGGCCTGCGCATGATCATCGAGGACCTGATGCTCGACCTCATGTATCAGGTGCCGAACCAGAAGAAGGTTCGCGAGGTCACCATCACGCGTGACGTCGTGATGGCGAAGGACAAGCCGATCGCACTCATCGAGAAGGCGGGCTAGGCGCCGGCCCAGGTGACTTGCAGATTTCCGATTTCAGATTGAAGATTGGAATAGGTGGCGGCCGCGTAGCGACGCCGGGCCGGCGTGCCGTTGCAACCGACGGACGCGCCGGATCCGACCGGCACCACGCGTCCGTCCGGATCTGCAACCCTCGCTCTGCGCTCTGAAGTCCAAGAAACCCCCATGGAAAACATGCTCGAAGTCTACGAGACCTTGCCGATCGTTCCGCTGCGCGACGTCGTCGTGTTTCCGCACATGATGATGCCCTTCGTCATCGGGCGGCCGAGCTCCACGCGGGCGCTCGAGCACGCGCTGCTGAAGGACAAGCGCATCTTCCTCGCCGCGCAGCACGACGCGTCGGTGGACGACCCGCAGCCCGAGGACATCTACACCATGGGCTGCGTCGCCAACGTCGTCCAGAGCCTGAAGTTGCCGGACGGCAACATCAAGGTCCTGGTCGAGGGCGTGGAGCGGGCGCGCGCGATCGAGTGGAAGGAGGACAAGGGCTTCTACCGCGTCGTCGTGAAGGTGCTGCAGAAGCAGCGGGAGACCAGCACCGAGGTCGAGGGCACGATGAGCCGCGTCGTGTCGCTGTTCGAGCAGTACGTGAAGCTGTCGAACAATCTCAACTACGACGCGATGGTTGCCGCCGTCAGGGTCGACGATCCCGGCAAGCTGGCCGACACGATCTCGGCGCACCTGCTCGTCGGCGTGGACGAGAAGCAGAACCTGCTCGAGATCATCTCGCCCATCGAACGCCTCAACCGCATCGCCGGCATTCTCGAGATCGAGGTGGACAAGCTCCAGGTCGATCGCCGCATCCAGTCTCGCGTGAAGAAGCAGATGGAGAAGGCGCAGAAGGAGTACTACCTCAACGAGAAGATGAAG
>JBFXAT010000080.1:0-16373 GCA_050183995.1 Vicinamibacterales bacterium | reverse complement strand
GCTCTTCCGATCTCCTGCGGGCGGGAGCCACCTCTCGAGGTGTTCCGGGCTCACCCACATCTCGAACACCTGGGCAATGGGCGCATCGAACGTGCGGGCGACGACGAAGCGCCGCTTGCCTGTTCGGATCTCGTCGAGGTGTTCCGCCAGTCGATCCCACGTGGCATTTCCACCCGCCTGCTTGATGAACTTTGCCATGGCCGTCGCCGCCTCTGGTGACGGCAGCGACGAGATCATCTCCATCGTCGTCTGACCGTTGAGCTCGCTGAAGGTGACGGTCACGCGGAAGAGCGGCGCCCTCTCGTCGTTGCCGCCGTGGTCGTAGACGAGCTTTCTGTACGGCTCGACGACGAGATACGTGGTGACGTTCGGGTAGTCGACGCCGTCCGGGCCGTGCATCGTGTAGCGCCAGGTGCCGCCCGCGCGCAAATCCTTGCTGTGGGTCGTGAGCGTGAAGCCGCGAGGGCCCCACCACTGTTCAACCTGCTCGGGGATCGTCCACGCGTCCCACACGGCGCGCACGGGCGCGTCGTACACGCGCGTGAGCACAATCTCGCTCGCGCTACTTCTGCTGTCCATGTCGTCCTCCACGCGCCGTCTTGGTCACCTTGCGGCGAGACGTCTGGCCCGTCTTCTTCGTCTCAGGCACTCGTCGGGCCCGAGCCGGCGCGATGCTCTTCAAGTATGAATCGAGGCGATCGAGCCTCTGCTCCCACATGTCGCGGTACTGCTCGATCCAGTCGGCAGCGGGCGCGAGGGCCCGAGGTTCGAGGTGACACGGGCGCTGCTGACCTTCACGGCTGCGCGAGATGAGCCCAGCGCGCTCGAGCACCTTCAGGTGCTTGGTGATGGCCGGTCCAGAGAGCTCGAACGGCTCCGCGAGGTCCTTCACGGGCGCCTCGCCCGCGGACAGGCGCGCGAGAATGGCCCTCCGTGTCGGGTCGGCAAGCGCCGCAAAGATCGTGGAGAGGTCAGCGGAAGGCTCTGTCGGCTGCACGGCTATACTTTACTCATTGGTTAGATAACCGTCAAGTAACCTCTCCCCCGCCCGGCGCACAGGCTCTGCTCAGCCATTCCCGGGCGGGCGACTCGGCCGGCCACCAAGGTGTCGAGCCGTTCGAGAGACCGTGTCTGCGGGTGGGTGGCCTCGCGGGAACGCGCTAGGATCGTCGACATGCCGCACCCGTCGTGGAACGAGAGCTACGCCTCTGGAGAACCGTTGCCGTGGGACACTGGCAGCCCCGATCCCCTGCTCGTCGACGCGATCGAGTCACGCGCCATCGCGCCGGGGCGCACGCTGGAAATCGGTTGCGGCACGGGGACGAACGCAATTTTCCTCGCGCGCACGCGGGCGATGGCGGCACAGCCGTCAACCCGCCGCTGAGGGTCTGACGTTCCCGCCATCCGTCGTCATAATCGACTCATGAAGGACAAACGCCAGATCGTCGAAGACTGGCTGCCGCGATACACCGGCGTGCCGCTGGACCAGTTCGGCGAGTACGTGCTCCTCACCAACTTCAGCGGTTATCTCGGACACTTCGCGCGGATGACCGGCGCGCAGATCGCCGGCCTGGACCGCCCGATGCCGAGCGCCACGGCCGACGGCATCACGATGATCAACTTCGGCATGGGCAGCCCCAATGCCGCGACGGTCATGGATCTGCTCTCGGCAGTCGCACCAAAAGCCGTGCTGTTCCTCGGCAAGTGCGGCGGGCTCAAGCGCAAGAGCCTGCTCGGCGACCTGGTGCTGCCAATCGCCGCAATCCGCGGTGAAGGCACGTCCGACGACTACCTGTTGCCTGAAGTGCCCGCGCTGCCCGCCTTCGCGCTCCAGCGCGCCGTGTCGACGATGGTGCGCGACCTCGGCCGCGACTACTGGACCGGGACGGTCTACACGACCAACCGGCGCGTGTGGGAACACGACGAGGTGTTCAAGGAGCGCCTGCGCGCGATGCGGTGCATGGCGATCGACATGGAAACGGCAACAGTGTTCGCGGCCGGCTTCGGCAATCGCATTCCGAGCGGCGCCTTGCTGCTGGTGAGCGACCGGCCGATGGTGCCGGAGGGCGTGAAGACGCAGGCGTCCGATGCGCAGGTCAGCGCGGATCACGTCGAGCCCCACATCCAGATCGGCGTGGAAGCGCTTCGGTTGATCCGCCGCCACGGGAGAAGCGTGCGTCACCTGCGATTCGACGAATGAGCGCCGAGCAGCGGCTCGGTTGGATCCTGTCTGCATGACACGAAGCGGGTTCCGAGAAGAGATGGGTCGATGAACAACACCAGAGTCTTCAGAATGGCCTTCGCCAGCGTCTACCCGCACTACCTCGCCAAGGCGGAGCGGAAGGGCCGGACGAAGGAGGAGGTGGATGCCATCATCCAGTGGCTCACCGGCTACGATCAACGGGCGCTGCAGCGACAGATCGACGAGAAGGTCGACTTCGAGACGTTCTTCGCGAAGGCGCCGCGCATCAACCCAAACGTGTCCAAGATCACCGGCGTGATCTGCGGCTATCGGGTCGAGGAGATCGAGGACACGCTCATGCGACGGATCCGCTACCTGGACAAGCTGGTGGACGAATTGGCCAAGGGGAAGGCCATGGACAAGATCTTGAGGACGTGAGCAGCGCGAGGCAGCTCCCCGCCACATCTTCGGTCTCCCGCGCCGGTCCCTCGGCCTCGGCCAGGACCTCGCTACCCGTCCTTCTCGCGGCAGCGCCTGAACATCTCGCACAGGCTCGACTGGACTTCTCCGCACAAAGTGCTCTTCACAGGGAGGGCCCTCCGCACTACAGTAGCCATGTGGTGTCTACCCCCGAGGGCCGGCCGCACCTGATCGGCTCCAGAGCCGCAGACGATCTCGCGTTCATCCGCGCCGCGATGGAGCGCTCGTCGGCCTTCACCGCCGTTCCTGGCGCTGGCGGAGTGGCCGTCGGCGCCATCGGGCTGATCGCCGCAGTCGTCGGCGCCTGGCAGCCGACCGACGAACGGTGGCTCGCAACGTGGCTCGGCGCGGCGTCCATTGCCCTCGTCGTCGAACTGCTCGCGATGACGAGGAAGGCGCGGCGCGCCGGCATCGCCCTGAGCGGAACGAGCGCGCGCAGGTTCGCCTTGGGCACGGCGGCCGCGCTCGTCGCGGGCGGGGCGATCACCTACGACCTGTGGGCGATGCGGGATTTCAGCGTCATGGCACCGGCGTGGCTGCTGTTGTACGGCGTCGGCGTCCTCACGGGTGGAATGTTCAGCGTGCCGGCGGTCCGAGCACTCGGCGCCTGCTTCATGGCAGCCGGGTTCGCCGCGTCCTTGACACTGCCCGAGTGGCGCAACGTCTGGCTCGGGATCGGGTTTGGCGGATTGCATGCGGGATTCGGCGCATACATTGCGAGGCATCACGGTGGCTAAGTCGAACGCCGCGCGCCAGGCGACAGCGAAGGCTCAGCGAGGGCGCTCGACGCGGATCCAGAGCCCCCCTCCGGCCTGCGAAATCGCCACCTCGCTCGACCGCCTGCTCCACGACCGCATGCGGCTCGGCATCGTCAGCGCCCTGGCGGCCGCGGACGGCATGTCGCTGACGTTCACGGACTTGAAGTCCACCTTGAACGCCACGGACGGCAATCTCGGCGGCCACGTCCGCAAGCTCGAAGACGCGGGCTATGTCTCGTGCGACAAGACGTTCGAAGGCCGAATTCCCCGGACCGACTACACGCTGACGACGTCCGGCCGGCGTGCGCTGGAGAAGTACCTCAATCACCTCGACGCCATCATCCGCGCGACTCGCGCCTAGACGCAAAGCACTTTTCATCATAGAGTAGTCGAACCCGTCGAACCGGTCGGCAGCTCCCCTGCCTTCCGGCGGTCTCTGGACTGTTCGCGGATGAGGCGACCTGTGATGAATGCTGTGAAGGTGCTCGTTCTTCTGGCCCTCGGTGTGAGCATCGCCGCGATGGGCCTCTACGTCGCCAACGCCGACGATGCGCCGGGCGCAGCGGGACTGGGATTCCTGCTGATGGTTGCCGCGGTCCTGCTCGCGGCCAAGGCCGCCCGGCGCCGGCTGCCCGCCTGGCTGTGGCGTACCGCACTCGCGGGGGGCGTGGTCATCGCCGGGTTCGCGGCATTCCTCAGTCATGCGGTGACCGTGGCGGCGCCCCTCTTCCCGCGGCCACAGGACGTGCCATCGGTCAGCGAGGGGACGGTCCGTCCCCACTGGGCGGCAGCGGTCGATCGCGCGCGGCCGATGGTGCGCGCGGCCATCGTCGGGCAAAACCTGCCGGGCGTGTCGATCGCGGTCGGCATCGACGGCGGCCTCGTCTGGGCCGAAGGGTTCGGGTGGAGGGACGTCGCCACGCAGACGCCCGTCACACCAGCTACCCGATTCAACATCGGCACGGCGGCGTCCGCCGTCACGGCCGGCGCGCCTGGGCCCCTCGGCTTGCTCGATACCGGAGCTGACGCCGCGGCGGAGTGGAGTCCTGAGGCGATCGGCGAGCCGGGAGAGGACTTCCCACCGCTCACGATCATCCGCCACGTGATCTTGCAGCCGATGGGCCTCGCCCCGGCCGAGTATCCATTGCCGCACCATCGCGCGACCTTCTACGTTCCGAGGTCCGACGCCAACGATCCCCGCCGTGGACGACGACTGATGTACATGCGCGACCTCGCCTGCTGCGCGGGAGCGATGGCGTTCTATTCCACCCCTTCCGATCTCGTGCGCGTCGCCCTGGCGACGAAAGCAGGCAGCGTCGACGGCGAGCTCGCAGGTGGACGCGTGATGTCGCTGACAACGGGCCGCGACGGCAGGATCGCGGTGGCCGTGGCATCGAACACGGCCTACGCCGACACTGCCGCTCTCGCGCGCAGCGTGGCTGAGGTGTTCGCCGAGCAGAAGTAGACTGCCTGGATCGCGCAGCAAGGCCCGCCACATCCCCATCCAGAACGGTCCCGGCGAGCGCGCGCGCACACGAAGCCGATCAACAGCTCAAAGGAAACACAGACATGACACTCAAACGGATGGACAACGTCCTCATCGTTGTCGACGATCTCGAGGCCGTCAAAGCATTCTTCGTCGAACTGGGCCTGAGACTCGAAGGCGAGACGACCGTCGAAGGGCCTGCGGTCGGCAGCCTGATCGGGCTCGAGAACGTCCGCGCCACCCTCGCCATGATGCGGACGCCCGACGGCCAAGGCGTCGAGCTGGACAAGTTCCACACGCCCGGCGCGGTCAGGTTCGGACCGGTCGAAACGCCGGTGAACACTCTTGGCATCCGACGCATCATGTTCGCCGTCGACGACATCGACGTCGTCCTCGCGCGCATGCGCACCCACGGAGCCGCGCTCATTGGCGAGATGCAGTACGGGGACACGTACCGGCTCGCTTACATCCGCGGCCCCGAAGGGATCATCATCGGCCTCGCCGAGCAACTCCGATGAGCATCACCATTGCCGGTGCCAACGTGATCGCCTACGATCGTCCGTCACGCCGTCGATCCGCGGACGCCGGCTCGGGAACCCCGGACCCTTGAAAGGACCGAACGTGGCTCAGACACTGCTCCAGGCTCACGACGCCTTGTACGCCGCCCTCAACGCGATGCTCGAAGGTGATTCCGCACCGCTGCACGAGGTCTGGTCGTCGGGGGCGGACATCACCTTTGCCGGTCCGTTCGGCGGCTTTCAAGCGGGGCGCGAACTGGTGGTGGCCGACTTCGATCGGGTGGCCTCGATGCGTCTCGGCGGAAGCATCACCGTCACCGGAGTCCACGCCGTCGAGGGCGTGGACATGGGCATCACGACCTGCACGGAACACGGCGAGGGACATGTGATCGACGGGAAGCCCGTCTCCCTGACTCACCGGGTCACCAACGTGTTCCGCAAAGAGTCCGCCGGCTGGAAGTTGATTCACCACCACACCGACCCGTCCGGCGTCACGTCGCCGGCCTGACGCGCGCCGCGCCGACTGTCTGATTCACGCCGACGGCAATCAGTTGCCGGGCTCTCTCCCGCGATCGTGCCGGACCTGCACCTTCTGACCGCGGAGCGTCGCCTTCTTCATCGCGGCGATGATCTCATCCGCCCGGTCCTGCGGAACCTCGACGAGGGAGAAGCGGTCGGCAATCTCGATCGCGCCAAGCTCCCGCGACGGGACTCCGGATTCGCCGGTAATCGCCCCCACGAGGTCGGCCGGTCGAATCCCGGCTTCGCGCCCGGCGCCCACGAAGATTCGCGTGGTCCCATCGGCGCGTCGCTCCCGCGTTCCAGCTCCGCCTCGCCCGCGTTCCTCACGACGCACGACGGGTGACGGCTCGGGAATCTCCGGCGGCTCGTCGCCGCCCGCAGCCGCCTGCGCGAGCTTCACGGCGGCCGAGGCGATATCGACGATGTCGAACTCCTCGGCCAGCGATTCGATCACCGGGCGCACGTCGTCGAAATCGCCCTCGAGGAGACGTTCACGCAGCGACGCCCGTGTGAGCTCCAGCCGCCGCGCCCGCAGATCGGCGACCGTCGGCAGCTGCCCCACCTCGATCTTCTGCTTCGTCAGATTCTCGATGACGCGAAGGTGCCGATGCTCGCGCGGCTCCATGAGCGTGATCGCCGTGCCCGCCCGTCCGGCGCGGCCCGTGCGCCCGATCCGGTGCACGTAGGCATCCGGCGCCGACGGAAGGTCGTAGTTGATCACGTGCGAGAGTTGAGGCACGTCGAGCCCGCGGGCCGCCACGTCGGTCGCCACGAGGAGATCGGCCTTTCCGCTCCGCAGCCGGTTCATCACCGTGTCGCGCTGTCGCTGCTGCATGCCGCCATGCAGCGGCTCGGCGCGATAGCCGTGCGCCTTCAGCGTCTCCACCAGCGAGTCGACCTCGAGGCGGGTGCGGCAGAACACCAGGGTCGCCGCCGGGCTCTCCATGTCGAGGACGCGCTGCAGGGCCGTGGGCTTGTGGCTGCGCGGCACGATGTAGGCGACCTGCCGGACACGCGGCTTCTTGCCGGCCGCGATCTTCTCCTTCGCGATGGTGATCCGGCGCGGACTCTTCAGGTGGCGCTCCGCGATCTTCAGAATCCGCGGCGGCATCGTCGCCGAGAACAGCGCCGTCTGCCGCTGCGGAGGCAGCGCCTCGAGGATGGCGTCGAGGTCATCGGCAAAGCCCATGTCCAGCATCTCGTCCGCTTCGTCGAGCACCAGCATCTGCAGCCCCGCGAGGTCGACCGATCGCCGCCGGAGATGATCGAGCGCGCGCCCGGGCGTGGCGACGACGATGTCCGCGCCGCGCTCGAGTGCGCGAAGCTGCTGTCCGATCGACGCGCCGCCGTACACGGGGACGACGATGATGCCGGAGCCGCGCGCGTACTTGTAGATCGCCTCCGAAACCTGCATCGCGAGCTCTCGTGTCGGCACCAGGATCAAACCCCGCGTGCGCCGCGCCTGGCCGGGCTCACCGGCGAGCCGATGGAGCATCGGCAGCGCGAACGCGGCGGTCTTGCCGGTTCCGGTGGCTGCCTGCGCCAGCATGTCGTGTCCTGCCAGAAGGAGCGGAATCGTGTCCCGCTGGACGGGCGTGGGCTCCTCGTACCCGAGCGCGGTAATCGCACGGCAGAGCGAGGCGGATAGGTTCAGGGCTTCGAAGCCACTTGCCGGGGTCGATACGTCGGACGCCATGCCCTATTGTCCGCTATCCGTACCGCTCGACGCTCGCGCATCTGGGCGCCGTCGCGAAAAGGCGCCGTTCTTGGTACCATGTCCACGTCTTCCCACTCCACAGCTGCTCGTCGCGCCGATCCGGACTCCTTGCATGACTTCCATCGCTCAGCGTATCGCCGAACAACTCAGTGTCCGTCTGCCGCAGGTCGAAGCGGCCATTGCCCTCCTCGACGGCAAGGCGACGGTGCCATTCATCGCGCGCTACCGCAAGGAAGCCACTGGCGGCCTCGACGACACGCAGCTGCGTACGCTCGAAGAGCGGCTGACGTACCTTCGCGAGCTCGAGGATCGGCGGGCGGCGATTCTGAAGAGCGTCGAGGAACAGGGCGCGCTCACGCCGGAGCTCGAGCGCTCGATTCGACAGGCCGAGACCAAGGCGCGGCTCGAAGATCTCTACCTGCCGTTCAAGCCGAAGCGACGGACCAAGGCACAGATCGCCCGGGAGGCCGGGCTCGAACCGCTGGCGTTGCGCCTGCTCCAGGATCCCTCGCTCAGCCCTGAGCGTGAAGCAGCCGGGTTCGTCGATGCGGAGAAGGGAGTCGCCGACGTCGCCGCGGCGCTCGAGGGCGCCCGCTGGATTCTGATGGAGCTCTTCGCGGAAGACGCCGAGCTCGTCGGCCTTCTGCGCCAGCTCCTGTGGGATCGCGGCGAGTGGAAGTCCACGGTCGTGCCCGGAAAAGAAGAAGAGGGGCTCAAGTTCTCGGACTACTTCGCCGCCAGTGAACCTGTCCGCAGTCTGCCGTCACACCGCATCCTCGCGCTGCTGCGCGGGCGCAAGGAAGGATTCCTACGCCTGGCGATCGTCCTGACAGACGATGCCGCGGCCGGCGAGCGGACGCTTCCCGAGCGGCACATCGCCGCGCGCGCCGGCATCGACGATCGCGGCCGCCCCGCCGACGCGTGGCTGGCGGAGACTGTCCGCTGGACGTGGAAGGTCAAGATGCTCACCAGCCTCGAAGTGGACATCGAGATGCGGCTGCGCGAGCAGGCGGAGAGCGAGGCGATCCGCGTGTTCGGGCGCAATCTCCACGACCTGCTCCTCGCGCCTCCCGCCGGGCAGCGCGTGACGATGGGCCTCGATCCGGGGATCCGCACGGGCGTGAAGGTCGCCGTCGTCGACGGCACCGGCAAGGTGCTCGACACCGCGACGGTCTATCCGTTCGAGCCGCGCAACGATCGCGAAGGCTCCGTCCGCACGCTCGGCCGCCTCTGCGAACGTCACGGCGTTCAGCTCATCTCGATCGGCAACGGCACGGCATCGCGCGAGACCGACGGCCTGGCCGGCGAGGTCCTGGCCCGACACCCGGATCTGCGGCTCACCAAAGTGGTGGTGTCGGAAGCCGGCGCGTCGGTGTATTCCGCGTCGGAGCTGGCCGCCGAAGAGTTTCCGAATCTCGACGTGTCCCTTCGCGGCGCCGTCTCGATCGCGCGCCGCTTGCAGGACCCGCTGGCCGAGCTCGTGCGCATCGAGCCGAAGGCCATCGGCGTCGGACAGTATCAGCACGACGTCAACCAGATGCTCATGGCCAGAAAGCTCGACGCCGTCGTCGAGGACTGCGTCAACGCGGTTGGCGCCGACGTCAACACCGCGTCGGTGCCGCTGCTCGCGCGCATCTCGGGCCTGGGCCAGACCACCGCGAGGAACATCGTGGCGTTCCGGGACGCGCACGGACCGTTTCGCACCAGACAGGACATGCTGCGCGTGCCGCGGCTCGGCGAACGGACGTTTCAGCAGGCCGCCGGCTTTCTCCGGATCATCGGCGGCGACAACCCGCTCGACGCGTCGGCGGTTCATCCCGAAGCCTACCCGGTCGTCGAGCGCATCGTCGCGCGGACCGGCGTCCCCGTTCCACAGCTGATTGGCAAGTCGGCCCTGCTGAGTGCGCTCGAGCCGGCGTGGTTCGCAGACGAGCAGTTCGGCGTCCCCACCGTTCGGGACATCCTGGCAGAGCTCGAGAAGCCCGGCCGCGACCCTCGGCCCGAGTTCAGGACGGCCGTCTTCAAGGAGGGCGTACACGATCTGCGCGACCTCGAGGTCGGCATGCGGCTCGAAGGCGTCGTCACGAACGTTGCGAATTTCGGGGCGTTCGTCGACGTGGGCGTGCACCAGGACGGACTGGTGCACGTGTCTCAGCTCGCCGACCGATTCGTCAAGGACCCGCGGGACGTCGTCAAGGCGGGCGACATCGTGACGGTGAAGGTGATCGACGTCGACCTGAAGCGCCGGCGGATCGCGCTCACCATGAAACGAGACGACGCGCCGGCGAGCCCTCGGAGAGATCCATCGACCCGAGACACCTCCGGCCGCGGCGCGTCCGGAAAGACAGGCGCTCGCCGCGAGGCGCCCGCGCCGACGACCTCGATGGCCGCAGCGTTCAGCCGCCTGACGAACCGCAGCGATCCGCAGTAGCGGGAAGGGCGCGCACGCCGCGGACCTGAACGGGCTGCGACCGCCGACTACCCCCGCAGGTTGGCGTTGAAGAAGTCCAGCGTCCGCTGCCAGGCGAGCTTGGCGGCTGCTTCGTCGTAGCGGGGCGTCGTGTCGTTGTGGAACCCGTGCTGCGTGTTCTCGTAGACGAACGCCTGGTACTTCTTGTTGTTCGCCTTCAGCGCCGCTTCGAACGCCGGCCAGCCCTGGTTGATGCCCTGATCGTTCTGGGCGTAGTGCAGCAGCAGCGGTGCCTGGATCTTGGCGGTGTCTTCGGCGCTTGGCTGCCGGCCATAGAACGGCGCACCGGCTGCGAGATCCGGCATGCGGACCGCCAGCGTGTTGACGACGCCGCCGCCGAAGCAGAAGCCGACAGCACCGAGCTTCCCGGTGGACTCGGGGCGCGACTTCAGCCAGTTCGCGGAGGCGACGAAGTCCTCGAGCATCTTCGCGCCGTCGACCTGGCGGAACGCCGCCGCCGCCTTCTCTTCATCGCCGGGATATCCGCCAACCGACGTGGTGCCGTCCGGCGCGAGCGCGATGAAGTTGTTGGTGGCGAAGCGCCGCGCGACGTCCTCGATGTATGGGTTGAGCCCGCGGTTCTCGTGAATGACCAGCACGGCCGGCAGCTTGCCGCTCGCGTTCGCCGGACGAGCGTAGTAGGCCTTGATCGTGCCGTTGCCCTGGGGCGACTGGATCGTCACGTATTCGGCCTTGATGCGCGCGTCGTCTTTGGGCACCTGCTGGGCCCAGGCGTAGTTCGGCTTCAGGCTTTCCCAGAGGGCGGTCACGGTCACGCCGCCAACCGCGAACTTGCCGGCACGATCGAAGAACTCACGGCGGCTGATGTCACCGTGCTGGTACTCGTGGAAGATGTCCAGGAGCTCCTGCGGAAAGTCGGACGCCTTCTTGCGTTCCATGAAACCTCCTCGTTAAGGCAGTTTGACGAATTTCTGGGCCCGGCGGCCGGTGCCAACCTCGGCCGTGTACACGTTGCCCTTGGAGTCGGTCGCGATGTTGTGGAGGAAGACGAACTCGCCGGCGTAGTGGCCGACGCGGCCGAACGCACCCACTTCCTGCAGCGTCTTCCGTTCGTACATGTGGACCTTGCCGTTGCCTGCGTCAGCCACGTACAGGAACTGCTGCTGCGCGTCCGGCGAGAAGGCGATCGAGAAGGCCGTGCCCAGCAGCTTGGTCTTGCGCTCGACGAAGATCTCGCGCTGGAACTTGCCGTCGATCGTGAAGATCTGCACGCGGTTGTTGCGGCGTTCAGCCACGTAGACCAGGCCGTCCTCAGACACGCGGACCCCATGGACCAGGTTGAACTGCTGCGGTCCAGGACCTTCGTATGCCGGGCCGTTCGGAGCCTTGTCGTCCGGGGTGTTGCCGTACGCGCCCCACATCCGCTTGAACTTGCCGGTGTCCGCGTCGAGCACGATCACGCGGCGGTTCACGTAGCCGTCGGCGATGAAGACCTCGTTGGTCTTCGGGTAGACGAAGATGTCCGCCGCGTTGTTGAAGTTCTCGGTATCGAGGCTGCCCTTGCTCGCGCCGCGCTTCCCGACCTGCATCAGGAACTTGCCGTCGCGCGTGAACTTCAGGATGTGGTTCTCGGTGCCTTCGCGAAGGCGCGGACCGCCCGCCGACGACAGCCAGACGTTGTTCTTGTAGTCGACGAAGATGCCGTGCTCGTCCTTGGGCCACTCGTAGCCGGGACCCTCGCCGCCCCAGCCCTGGATGTAATTGCCGTCGGCGTCGAACTCCATCACCGGCGGCGCCTCGCGGCAGCACTCCGCTTCCGGATTCTGCGCTTTTTCGTCGCTCTGCAGCGACCAGGGGCGCTGAATGATCCAGATGTGGTCGCGGGCGTCCACCGTCAGCCCGGAAACCTGCCCGAAGATCAGCCCCTTCGGCACCTTCGGCCAGAACGGATCGACCTGGTACCGCGGAGCGGCCGGCGGTTGCTGCGCCGCCACGTGGCTCACGCGACGCTCGACGATACCGAGGGCGATCAGGCCGACAACGAAAAAGGCGACAGCCCACCGACGGGACAAAAGTGTCTGAATCATGCGCGCTACTTTACTCGCAGACGCGGCGACTGGGTAGGGGGAGTCTGCCGGCGGCGGTCGACAACCGTCAGGATGCCTCCGAATGGGCGCCGCCGAGCGGCCCGACAGGACCACGCCGCGGCGCATCGGCACGGACGGCCCCACGCGTCATCGCACGAACGACTCGTGCCGCGAGGCGGCCGTGAGCCGCACGACGTAGCGCTCGGGGTCTGCGAGGAAGCGCTCCTTGAGCTCACTCAAGCTCGCCGCCCCGCCGTAACTGATGGACGAGCAGAGGTGCTTCAGCATGTCCTGGACGACGCCGCGGACCGGTCCGCGCGCCGGAACGCTGACCTCGAGCCCTTCGGCACCGAGCGCCTCGACCTCTTGCGCATCAGCGTCCTCCAGGTCGAGCCGGTCCTTCACGGCGGCAATCGACGCCATGCCGCGAAACACCTTGAACGGCACCTGCACGACCTTCTGCGATTCGGGCATCAGCACCGGCTTCATCACGATGTCGCCCGGCGTCTCCTGCGTGCCCGCGAAGGCGCTGCCGAGCATCACCGTGTCGCCCCCGAAGAGCAGCGCGGCAGCAATGGCCCCGTGCCGTTTCACGCCGCCGTCGGCGACAATCGGCACGCGCTCCCCTGCCCCCATCTTGGCCTGGACCAGCGCCTCCACCTGCGGCACGCCGAAGCTCGTCGTCAACCGCGTCGTGCAGCCGCCCCCGGGACCGATGCCGACCTTGATCGCGTTCACGCCGCGTTCGGCGAGGAAACGAGCCCCCTCTTCCGTGGCGACGTTGCCCGCGATGAGCTCGATGCCGCCGAACGTTCCTCGAATCTGTTCGATCGCCTTGGCCATGATGGCCGAGTGACCGTGCGCGATGTCGATCACGAGCACGTCGGCACCGGCGCGGAGCACCTCGGCGGCCCGCTCCAGATAGTCGCCCGTGGCGCCGACCGCCGCACCCACCCGCAGGCGGCCCTGGTCGTCGCGCGTCGCGAACGGATGCCGCCGATGCTTCAACAGATCCTTCGCAGTGACCAGTCCGAGCACGGTCCCGTCCGGATGCACGAGCGGGAGCTTCTTGATCTTGTGGGCCGCCATCAGCGCTTCCGCGTTGCCGAGCGAGGTCAATCCCGTGTGGACGACCAGGCGATCGCGCGGCGTCATCCGGGCGCGCACGGTCAGATCGCCAGGGGCGAAGCGAACGTCGCGCTCGGTCAGGAGTCCGCGCAAGCGGCCGCTGCCGTCGACGACCGCGAGCGTGCCCACGCCGGTGCGCCGCATCAGACGCGTGGCGTCGGCGATGGCCGCGTCCTCGCCGATGGCGTGTGGATCCATGATCACGCCGTGCTGCGTGCGCTTCACCGCCAGCACCTCGGCAATCTGAGGCGCGATGTCCCCGGCTCGGAATCCGCGGTCGATGATGCCGATCCCCCCCTCCTCGGCCAGCACGACCGCCATCGCGGCGCGCGTAATGGTGTCCATGTTGGCGGAGACCAGAGGGCGGTTGAGCGTGAGGTTTTCGGTGAAGCGGGCCCGGAGATCGATCGCCGCCGGGTTGCGGCTTGGCACCACGCCCAACTGCGGCGTGAAGAGGAAGTCGTCGAACGTCGCGCCCCGGACGAGGCTGAGTAGAGTCATCGCGCGCACCTCGCCCGAGGATACCTCGTCTGCGCGCGGGAACCTTCGCGCCTCGCACGACGTCCACTTCGATGAGCGGCTCTTCGACGCGCTATTCGACGCCGGTCGTCGGCCCTTCCGGCGCAACCAGTCTTCAGGAGACCTCGCCATGGCCTGTCCGCGCTGCAACCGCGACGTTCCCTCCGATGGGCGCTATTGTCCGGCCTGCGGGGCGCCTCTTGAGGCCCTGACGCCCCCGTCGGGCTCAACGCGCCGGCTGACACGTCTTCCGGCCGAGGCGAAAATCGCCGGGGTGTGTGCCGGAATCGCCGACTACCTCGCCGTGGATGTCACGCTGGTGCGCGCGCTCTGGCTCGTGTTGTCCATCGTGCCCGGCGCGCTGATCGGCGGCATCGTGGCCTACGTACTGGCCTGGGTCGTGATGCCCGAGGGCACGCCAGTGGGCAGCCACACCGGCCATCGACTCGTCCGGTCCGCGACGGATGCCAAGATCGCGGGCGTCTGCGGGGGCCTCGCAGAGTACTTTGCCATCGATTCGACGCCCATTCGCGTCGTCTGGATTGTCCTGTCGGTCGTGCCCGGCTGCGTCCTGGGCGGCATCCTCGCGTACCTGGCGGCGTGGCTCATCGTGCCTCGGGCACCGTCGGCCGTCCTGAAGCCGAGCGCCACACACGCGGCCTGACGCCAGGCGGCCGCCGCGTCCTCAGCGGGGGCTTTCCGATCGTGCGCCGCCGCGGGATACTGAAGGCGCGTCCACATGACCTCGCCTTCCACTGTCGACAGCCTCTCGTCTGCGCTTCGGTCGCGGTTTCCCGAGTTCGGAGCGACCGCACACCTGGATGACCTGCGCCGCACCGACTACGGCCGTCTCGACGCCGAGGACCACGTGTATCTGGACTACACGGGTGGCGGCATGTATGCGGACTCGCAGGTTCGCGAGCACATGGCGCTGCTCACCTCGCGTGTGCTCGGCAACCCGCACTCCGCGAGCCTCAGCTCGTCCGGGTCGACGGCGCTGGTGGAACGCGCCCGGGCCGCGGTGCTCGACTACTTCGGCGCCGGCGGCCGCTACACGGCGATCTTCACGCTGAATGCGAGCGGAGCGCTGAAGCACGTCGGCGAGAGCTATCCGTTCGGCCCGGGCGGCCGGCTCCTCCTCGCGTTCGACAATCACAACTCGGTAAACGGCATCCGCGAGTTCGCGCAGGCGCGCGGCGCCGGCTTCGAGTACGCGCCGCTGACCGTCCCCGACCTCCGGCTCGACATGACGACGCTCGAAGGGCTGTTGGCACGGGCGGACCGGTCGCGGCCGAACCTCTTTGCGTTTCCGGCGCAATCGAACTTCTCCGGCGTCAAGCATCCGCTCGAGCTCGTGCAGGCGGCGCACGACGCGGGTTGGCACGTGCTGCTGGACGCGGCCGCCTTCGTGCCGACCAACCGTCTCGACCTGCGATCGATCTCGCCCGACTTCGTGTCCGTCTCGTTCTACAAGATGTTCGGCTACCCGACAGGCGTCGGCTGTCTGCTCGTCCGCAACGATGTGCTCCCCTCGCTGCATCGACCCTGGTTCGCGGGCGGCACGGTCAACTTTGCAACCGTTCAAGGGCGCGCCCACATCTTGTCCGCCGGGGAAGCCGGTTTCGAAGACGGCACGTTGAACTACTTGAGCATCCCGGCGGTGGAGATCGGCCTTCGACACCTCTCGTCGATCGGCATGGACACCATCCAGACGCGCGTGCAGGCGCTCACCGCGGTGCTCCTCGAACGGCTGCTGGACCTGCGGCACTCCAACGGCCGGCACATGGTCAGAATCTACGGCCCGGCCACCATGGCGGCGCGCGGCGGCACGCTGACCATGAACTTCTACGATCCGGACGGGCACCTGGTCGACTACCGGCGCGTCGAGGAACTGGCGAACGAGCGGCGCATTTCGCTCCGCACCGGCTGCTTCTGCAACCCTGGCGCGGGCGAAGCCGCCGAGGGGCTGAGCGAGGCGGACATGCGGGCGGCGGTCGAATCGGGCATCGAGATGACGCTCTCCCGTTTCGTGCAGCTGATGCAGGCGCGCGGCGGCAAGAGCGCCGGCGCGATCCGCGTCTCGCTCGGGCTCCCGAGCAACGTGCGGGACGCAGCCCGCTTCCTGGACTTCGTGACCGAGCTCCGCGATCAGACGCGGTTGACGCTGGGCGAGGTGAGCTTCGACATCGAATCCTGCCGCGTGATCCGGGACGGCGCCTAGATCCGCGTTAGATCTGCGTTAGAGTTGACCCGAAGATGCCCGCATACGCCGTCCTGACGACCGTCACGAATCAGCCTGGCATCCTGTTCGGTCTCACGAAGGTCCTGGCCGATCACGACGCCAACATCAGCCACGTCGACATCATTCCCCACGTCGATCGGGACGCCGAGATCTACATCGAATTCGCCATCGCCGGCGACGTCGAACCGATCACCGACCAGCTCGCGCGGGTGCCGGGTGTCTCGCGGCTCGAGGTGACGCCGTCGTTCTCGAATATCTACGGGACGCGGATCCTCATCATGGGCGGCGGCGCGCAGGTCGGTC
>JBFXAT010000079.1:0-16574 GCA_050183995.1 Vicinamibacterales bacterium | reverse complement strand
GGGATTCCGCTGAAGAACGTCCAGCCTATTGCCGGCCGTCCACTGATTGCCTGGACCGCCGACGTCGTGCGTGCGCTGCCCTGGGTGGATCGGGCGGTGGTGTCGACCGACCATCTGGTCATTGCGGACGCGGCCCGACAGTTCGGCCTGGACGTGCCGTTCCTGCGGCCGACCGGGCTGTCCGGCGATCTGGTTGGCGATCTCGACGTGCTCGTGCACGCGCTGGAGGCGTGTGAGGCGGCCGACGGGTCCACCTACGACGTCGTGGTCATGCTGCAGCCGACCTCGCCCCTCCGGAGCCCCGACCACGTGCGCTCGGTGGTCGAGAAGCTGTTGGCCGAGAAGCTCGACGCCGTGTGGACGGTGAGTCCTACGGATTCGAAGTCGCACCCGCTCAAACAGTTGACGATCGGGCAGGACGGGCGGCTCGACTATTGGGATGAGCGAGGGCGGAGTATCGTGGCGCGCCAGCAGCTCGAGCCGGTATACCACCGCAACGGAGCGGCGTATGCCGTGACCAGGAGCTGCCTGCTGGACCAGGGAACGATCAAGGGAGAGCGAACCGGTGCAGTCGTCATCGAGGAGCCGATGGTGAGTATCGATACCCTCGACGACCTGCGGCGCGTGGAGTCGGTTCTGCTTGCGCGCTCCGGCGATCGGACGGCCGGCGTCACGGAGGACGCCCCAACGGCACCGGCGCTGCCGGCGCCGAGGCGGATTGTCGTGGACATCGACGGCGTGCTGGCGGAAGCCGTGATCGATCTCGCATACGACCAGGCCGGTCCGATCCCGGCGAACGTCTCGCGCGTGAATGCCCTCTACGACGCGGGCTGCCATGTGGTGCTGTTCACCGCGAGGGGATCGGTGACCGGGCAGGACTGGACGGCCGTGACGCGGCTGCAACTGGACCGGTGGGGCGTCCGATATCACGAGCTGCGCTTTGGCAAGCCCGCGGCTGACTACTACGTGGACGACCGGTTGATCTCGCTGTCTCAGGCGTTGGCGTTGTGCGGCCTGGAGGATCCAGCCCGAACCTGAGCGGACAACAGAACATCTGCGGCGACCACCCCCAGCGTCACATCTTTCTGGCACAATGGGCCGCCCCTCGAGGGCGAAGAATGGCTGGTCGTCGAGAAGGCGGTCGAACGTGGACACCGCCGGACGCTCCTGCCGTGGGAGGCGCAGATGCGTGGGACGAGATTTCTGACCGTCGCGGCCCTGTGCGCGACCGTAGGGTCCGCGGTGATCTGGTCGCAGAGCCAGACAGGGACCGGCACCGTGCTGTACGAAGGTGCGCGGCTCATCATCGGCGATGCCAGCGCGCCGATCGAAAACGGCGCATTCCTCGTCGAGAACGGCCGCTTCACCGCCGTTGGTCCTCGCGGCTCGGTGACCGCGCCCGCAGGGACGCGGCGCGTCGATCTCGCCGGCAAGACCGTGATGCCCGCGATGGTCAACGTGCACGTGCATATCGGCTACGAGGGTTATACGACCTGGCGCGCCGAGAACCATACGCCGGCGAACGTGCTGGATCACCTCAGGCGCGAGGCGTTCTACGGCGTCGCGGCGACAACGGCCGTCGGCACGAGCCCAACCGACCAGATCCTGCAGGTCGAGCGCGATCAGAGGGCCGGGAAGCTGCTGCCCGCCTCGCAGATTGTCCCGATGCCGGGCTTCGCGCCGCCGGGCGGCGGCCCTGACGCCGTGCTCATCGTGGCGACCAAACAGAACCATGCGGTGAACGAAGTGACGACGCCGGACGAGGCGCGCGCTGTCGTTCGGAAGATCGCGGCCCAGAAGATCGGCCAGGTCAAGATGTGGGTCGACGATCGCGGCGGCACCTACCCGAAGTTCAAGCCGGAGACCTACGAGGCGATCATCGACGAGGCCCACAAGAACGGCATGAAGGTGCACACGCACGCCATCCGGCTCGAGGACCAGAAGGCCGTCGTCAAGGCTGGCACCGACGTGCTCGTCCACATGGTGCAGCGCGAACCGCTCGACGAGGAGTTCCTGTCGCTCATCCGCGAGAAGAAGCCGTACTGGGCGACGGTCATCGGTCTCGGCGATCAGACCGAGGTCTGCAAGCCCGATCCGTTCTTCGAGCAGGCCCTCCCGCCGGCAGTGATCGCCAAGATCCGCGCGACGATGGAACGCAAGTCGCTGGCTCCCAGCTGCGGCCCGCCGTCGCCGACCGCACCGCAGCGCGAGGAGCAGATGGCGAAGAACTTCCCGCAATACATCGCCGCCGGCATCCGTATCGTCCTCGCGACCGACACCGGGATCCAGCCCGGACACACGTTCGGATCCGGCGAGCACCTCGAGCTGGCGCGCTGGGTGCAGCTCGGCCTGAAGCCGGCGGAGGCGATTGTCGCGGCGACGTCGCGCCCGGCCGAGTTGATGGGGCTGCCGGATCTGGGATCGCTCGCGAAGGGCAAGCGCGCGAGCTTCATCGTGTTGAACGCGAACCCGCTCGAGAACATCCGCAACACGCGCACGATCGCCGACGTGTATCTCGACGGCGCCCGGTTCGATCGGGAAGGCCTGCTCGCGGAATGGCAGAAGGCCTGGGGGACGCGGTAGCGTCAGTCAGTGAATCGTTTCGCGGACCGCGGCCGGCGCACCCAGCGCCGGAGCGGCCGCCGTTTCAGCGGTCGAGAAGTCTTCCAGGGAGAAGCCGGCGGAGAGCAGGTCGGCTTCGAACCGGCATTGCCGTTCGAAGACCTCCGCGACGTGGCGATAGTACTCGACCGTCGCGGAAGGCGACTCGGCCCAGCGGACGCGGAACGCGTAGAGCAACTGCCCGTCGTCCAGCGTGATGTCACAACTGCACCGCGTATCGCGCGAGGCGTACGTCCAGCGCATGATCCGAACCGAGGCACCCACGAGCGCGAACCTTTCAGGGGGAAAGCGCGAGTAGTGTAGTCGAAGAGACCGCGGAGGCCTGCGCACCGCTGCACGGTGCGTGTCGCTCACGGCTCTCGCTTCGGAACGGTCCAGACGTGTCCACATCCCGTACAGCGCCACCACCAGACCCAGGCGATCGAAGAGGAATGCTCCATCAGTGACACGTGGCCACCCTCGCATCGAGGGCATGCCGGTGGTTTAGGGCGGTCGTTCGCGGGCATCGGATCGCTCTACGGGCTGCTGATACGGCAACCGTCCACGGTACGGGCGCCGCATGAATTAATGGGGGAACGAAAGCAGCATAGTGACTCGCGTGGGTCGCGTCAAGCGAACGCCGGTGCTCCGTGGACGTCGCGGCCAACCTCCGTGGACGACACGTAGAATGGATCGATGATTCCACGCCTGAAGGTCTGGATGGTCGGTTTCGCCCTGGCCGCGGGACTCCACGCGACGGCGGCGCGCGCACAGGACGCGCAGGATGCGCAGGATGCGCAGGCGTCCCGGGAGCCGCAGCTCAATCAGCCGGGCAAGGACGTCCAATGGGTGCCCACGCCGCCCGCACTGGTCGAGAAGATGCTCGACATGGCGGAAGTCGGCGCGAAGGATCGGGTCGTCGACCTCGGTTCGGGAGACGGAGTCCTGGTGATCGCGGCCGCGAAGCGCGGCGCCCGCGCGCGCGGCATCGAATACGACCGCGGCCTGGTCGAGGTGTCCAAGCGCAAGGCCGCCGAGGCCGGCGTCGGCGCACGAACGAAGTTCACCCGCGGCGACATCTTCAAGACCGACTTCTCGGAAGCCACGGTGGTCACGACGTTCCTGCGACCCTCGATGAACCTACGCCTGCGGCCGCGGTTTCTCGCCATGAAGCCGGGGACCCGCATCGTCGCCAACACATTCGCGATCGGCGAGTGGACACCGGATCGTACCGAGACGCTCGACGGGTGCGAACGCTGGTGCACCGCGCTGCTGTGGATCGTTCCCGCGAGGGTCGAGGGCAGGTGGCGAACGCCGGTTGGGGATCTGGTGCTGTCGCAGCAGTTTCAGTTCGTATCCGGCACGCTGGGCAAGCAGCCGATCGCGGATGGACGGCTGCGCGGCGACGAGCTGTCGTTCACCGTCGAGGGGACGCCGTTCGTGGCGCGAGTGGACGGGTACCGCATGCAAGTGAGCACGACCGTCGATGGTGAGCCGGCCACGTGGACGGCGCTGCTGACGCCGACGCGCTGAGCGCCCTCCGCTGACGGTTCACCACGACGCCGGCGTCATGATGACGGTGGCGTCGTGATGACGGTGCGTCGTGAGACAGTGGCGTGGCGTCGCGATGACGGCTTCGAGAGACGCCGGCGTCGAGAAACAGTGGCGTGCCGTCGCGCGAGACCGAGGACCGCTTCGGGGCGCGGCGCCGCGTCGAACAGGTCAGCAGAATCCAGGGCCCCACGAATCCAGGGTGCCGCCGCCGGAGACCCCATCCAGCTCCGCGTCGGAGAGCTCCGACGTCGCCGGGTCGCGGGGAATGACCAGATGCAGCGTGCTGGGGCTTTCCTCGTGCACGCGCACGTCGATGTGGTCCGGAATGACGACGTCGATCTGCTTGAGCGCGGCTTTGGGGTCGGCAAGCAGCCGCCGTCTGAAGGCCTCGTCCTTCCACGCGGTTTCGACGACCTTCGAGTAGATCTGGTTCCTGTCGGCCATGTGCGCGCCCTCTCGTGTGCCTGTCGGATCGGGTGAAGATTCCAGCGAATGGTACCATACGCATCCGCTGAGAGACAGGTGACGCTCGAACCCGCGGTGACGGCGATGGCCGCCCGTATCCCTCGCTGGCTGGTCACACCCGCGTCCCTCGCCGCGATGGCCGCCGTCGCCCGCCAGCTGCCTCCGTCCATGACGGATCGGGCGATCTTCGAGCTTGCCTTGGAGCCTGAAGGGTCACCGCTGGATGTGTCGTTCTTCTGCCGCTCCGGGAGCGCCGGTGTTCTCACGTTGGCCGACCTCTCGGACAGCCGCCTTCCACGGCCGCTGCGCGATCACGATGTCTGGATGCGGCTCCGGGCCTTCAGTGCCGAATGGTCGCGCATCGAACCCGGCATCGCTGCGCACGCCACGCACCCTGCGCACGTCTGGCTGGAGTTCGATCACGATGCGTGGCAGGGCGACGTACCGGTTCCGAGCGTCTTTCTTGGATTCCGGCCGGGGGCGCTGTCCGCGAACGGCTCGCTCTCGAGGATCCTCGAGACGATCGGGCGTCCCGCATCGGCGGCGGAAATTGACCTGCTGGACCGGTGCCTTCGGGCGCCGGCGCTCTCCGGCCGCTACGTCGATCTGGGCGTCATGTTCTCGAGGCCGGGTGGTGGCCTCCGCCTCGTTGTCCATGGTGTGGGGGATGCTCTCGGCGACGCCCTCGCGGACGTGGGCCTCTCCTCGAGCGCTGGACTCGTGAGTATGCTCGGCACGCTGCGCGGGGTCGGTGCGACCACGAACGTCTCACTCGATCTCGGAGACCGGATTGGCCCCGCCGTTGGAGTCGAATATCAGCTGACCGGCCGCATCGGCGCGGATCGGAGTGGATGGGTGGACCTCCTCGATCGCCTGGTCGCGCTCGGATGTTGTCCGCCGGCGAGCCGGGACGCGCTGCTGGAATGGCCGGGCGGATCCGTCGTGACACTCGAGGATCGGCTCGCGCCAGCCACGATCGTCAGGAAGATCAATCACATCAAGCTCACGTGGCGTTCCTCGCTGCCTCTTCGCGCGAAGGCGTATCTGCTTGCCCGGGCCTTCTGACGCCGGCGCCATCCGATCGCGGGCATTCCGGTCGATCGCCGCGGACTGCAGTTCGATTTGGGAACGGCTGCGGAGCGACTGGACGGCGACCGGGGCGAGGCCGGATCTCGTCGAACTGCGGTTGCGCACGTGGGCCGACGGGATCGCCGCCGGAGACTTGGCGGCGCTCGAACGCCGGCTTGCCGTCGAGGGGCTCGGACTCACGGATGTCGCGCGCGTGTTGGGGCCGGGCCGTTTCTCGCCAGGTACTCCGCTCCCGCCCTGGATCGCCACGCTGGAGCGGATTGTCGATGCCGCAGCCTACGACGGCGGCGCGCGCTCGTCGACGCCGTTCTCCGAGGTGCTTCGCCCGCTTGGCGAGCTCGCAGGCAGGATGCTCGAAGACGTCGCCGGCGGGGCGGCCGTGGCGTTTTCGGCGCACGCGCTTCGAGGGATGCAGACACGCCTCATCCAGCAGCTCTCGGCGCTGTGCACGCCAGCGATCGCGTCCGAGATGGCGCTGGCGCGTTACTTGGGCGGCCTGGACGGCGCATCGCCGGAGCAGCGCCACCAGGGCTTCCTCAGGACGCACCTCGGATCACCGGAGTCGTTCCTGCGATTCCTGACCGGTTACCCGGTGCTTGGGCGATTGATCGCCGAGCGGGTCGATCACTGGGTCGACGCGACGGCCGAGTTCATCGTCCGGGCCGCGCGCGACGCGGACGTCATCCGATCGGTCTTCAGCGCCGCCTCGCCCCTTGGCGCCATCGTCGACGTGCATGACGGGTTCTCGGACTCGCACCACCGGGGACGCTCCGTGAAGATCGTGCGCTTCGAGGCAGGGGTGCAGGTGGTGTACAAGCCTCGGCCTCTCGGCGTGGACGTCGCGTTCGGCCGTCTGCTCGAGCGTCTCAATGCCGAGATTTCGGTCCCGCTGCGGACCTGCCGGGTGATCGACAGGTCGACGCATGGATGGGTCGAGTACGTCGAACAGGCCCCGTGCAGTGACGATCGCGGCGCGGTCGACTATTACCGCCGCACGGGCACGCTGCTCGCGCTCCTGTATGCCCTGGGGGGATCCGACGCGCACTTCGAGAACGTCATCGCGTCCGGCGATCACCCGGTCCTCGTGGACACGGAAATGGTGTTGGGGCTGCCCGCTCTGCCCGCGCGCGATGCCGCGGGCACAGGGGAGGCCGACCGCATTGCCGGGCAGGCGCTGCAGCGTTCGGTGCTGAACGTCGGTCTGTTGCCGCGCTGGCTGTTCGGCGCCCTCGATCGTCCCGGGGTCGACGGAGGAGGGATCTCCGCAGAGCCTGGTCAACGCAGTCCGTGGGGGAGGACGTCGTGGAGCGGCATTGCGTCCGACACGATCGTTTCGGGCGTCGACTACCCACAGATCCGGCAGCAGTCGAATCAACCAGTGCGATCCGGGCGCGCCGTTCCCGCCAACGCGCACGCCGACGACGTGGCGAGCGGATTCGAGGAAACGTACCGGCTGATCCTGGCACGCGGGTCGGCCTGGTGCGAGGCGGAGGACCTTCGGGCGCTCTGCAGGCAGCGCGTCCGCTACCTGCATCGGCCGACGCGCGAGTACTCGCTGATCCTCGAGCGAACGCTGGACGTCGCATCGCTCAGGGACGGCGCGCATCGAAGTCTGCGGATCGAGCTGCTCGCGCGAAGGGTGATGACCGACGGCCAGCAGCAGGACTGGCGTCTTCTTCCCGCCGAGCGGGAGGCGCTCGAACGGCTGGATATCCCGAGGTTCGACGCGGCAGGGGACGGCCGGGCTATCGACGCGGGGAACGGAGTCACGCTGGAGGGATATTTCGAGCACACGGCGCTCGATGCCCTTCGGGCCCGACTGTCGATGCTCAGTGACGAGGACCTCTCCGCTCAGGTCGGCTGGCTGCGCGCGGCCTTGATGGCCCGCAGCCAGGAATCGCCTCACGCCGACCCTGCGGCATCGGCCTGGCAGCCACCGGCGCGCGCGGTGATGCCAGGTCGCGATCTATTGGCGCTCGCCGCGGATATCGGTCATGCGCTCGTGCGGGAATCGATCCGTGGGAAGGACGGAACCGTCACGTGGCTGGGGCTCGAATTCCTGCCCAATGCCGGGCAACATCAGGTGCAGGTGCTCGGCGCCGGGCTCTATGGCGGTCTGGCCGGCATGGCGCTGCTGTTCGCCGCCCTGGAGCGTTTCGTGCCGAGCGCCGGCGTCGGATTCGGCGAGCAGGCGCTGATGACGATCAACAGTCTTCGTTCCCGTCGACTGGCGACGCGCGCTGACGTCCTGAAGCGCCAGTGCGGCATCGGCGGGCTGTCCGGGATCACCTCCGTCGCATACGCGCTGGCGTGGGCAGGGAGGCTTCTGGACAGCAAGTCCGCAATGCTGGAAGCCCACGCGTGGGCCGCGACGCTGTCGGCCGACGACATTCGAGGATGCCGTTCCCATGACTTCCTCACCGGTGTGGCCGGAACGATACCGGCGCTGCTGCGGCTCCACGCCTGGAGCGGCAACGAGCGCATGTTCGACCTTGCGTCGGTCGGCGCGGAGCATCTGGTCGGCGGAGCGCTGCCGAAAGAGACCTGGCCCGGCGTCGCTCACGGGCGGGCCGGCATCGCGTACGCGCTCGTGCGAATGTCGTCGGCGGCAGCGAACGAGCAGTGGCGCGCGACTGGGCAAGCAGCGTTCGACGCCGGCGACACCGATCCCGCGCGCGCCAACGACGGCTGGTGCCGCGGCCGCCCGGGCCTGGCTCTGGTGAAGCTGGCCTCCGCCGACCTGCTCGATCGCCCGGTCATGACAGGCGAGCTGCGCTCGGAGCTCGACGCGATTGCCGCGCACGGCGTCAAGGGGGCCGACACTCTCTGTTGCGGAATCTGCGGGCGTGCCGACGTCCTGATCACCGCGGGACGCAAGTCTGGCAATTCGAGCTGGATCGACGCGGCGGCCGACGACATGTCTGGCATGGCGCAGCGGGCTCATGCTCGAGGCCGGTTCGAGCTTTTGCGCGGGGACGGCGCTCTTCGCCAGCCTCCCGGCCTCTTCAAGGGGCTGGCCGGCATCGCCTACACCTGCTTGCGTCTGGCGGACCCCGACGGGCACCTGCCCTCGGTCCTGCTGCTGGAGTAGCTGTCTCCGCCGTGCTGCCGGAGCGGCCGCCTCCTCGCGCCGGCCGTATGACGTGCTCGAGTTGGAATGCACAGCGGAGGAGCGGTATCCTGTGCCGGCTCCATGCCTATGAAGAACACGCTCTCGAACTCGGGTGTCTCTCGACGCGACCTGCTTCGCATCGGTGCCGGTGGACTCGGGTTTGGCCTGTTTGGCGGCATCGGACCCGTACCCTATGTGTTCGGCCAGGCGAGCAGGGTCGCGGCGCAGACTCCGTCGAACCGGATTCTCGTCGTCTTCGAGTGGTTCGGCGGGAACGACGGTTTGAACACCATCGTTCCCTACGGCGACGCGCTGTACTACCGGCATCGACCGACCATCGGGATCCGCGAGAAGGACGTGCTGAAGATCGACGCCCGGTTCGGCTGGCATCGGTCGATGGCCGGCATGAAGCAGCTGTACGACGACGGGAAGCTGGCGATCGTGCAGGGGGTTGGATACGACCAGCCGTCGTTCTCGCACTTCTCGTCGATGTCGTTCTGGCACACGGCCGCGCCGAACAGCGGAAACGAATATGGCTGGGTCGGGCGCGTGGCAGCGGCCCTCGATCCGGCAGGCGTCCGCGAGAACCTGATCGTCAACGTCGCCGACAGCCAGACGCTCGCCGTGAAGGCGGAGAAGCACGTGCCGCTGGTCTTCAGCGATCCGACGAAGTTCCAGCGCGCGGTCTTCGCGCAGGAGCATCGCGTGCTGGGCCAGCTCGCGGCGCAGGCGGCGATCAGCGACGCGCATCGCTACGTGCTCGACGTCACCAGCAGCGCGGCGCGGGCGTCCGCGATCGTCCGCACGGCCTGGGACAACTACAAGGGCAAGGACGACCCGGACCTGCGGCTGCTCGATCTCGACAAGGTCGTCGCGCTGATCGAAGCCGACTTCCCGACGCAGCTCTACTACGTGCCGCTGCGCAACAGCCTGTTCGACACGCACGTGAATCAGGCCGCGCCACACGATCGGCAGCTGGAGTACTGCTCCGATGCGATCGCGGGGTTCTTCCGCGAGATGGAGCGGATCGGGCGGGCCGACGACGTGGTGGTCTACGTGCACAGCGAGTTCGGCCGGCGCGTTCCCGAGAACACCAGTCTCGGGACCGATCACGGGACGGCCCAAGTGAATTTCGTCGTCGGAAACGCGGTCAAGGGAGGGATGTATGGCACGCCGCCGAGCCTGGCCGATCTCGTCCTCGACGGCAACCTCCAGAACACGATCGACTTCCGTCAGGTGTTCGCGACGCTGATCCAGGAGTGGATGGGCGTCGACTCCACGAAGGTGCTCGGACAGCGGTTCGAGACGCTCGGCATGTTTCGCACGTAGCGAGGTCAGCGATGGCGACCCTGAATGGCTGGTCTCCGGGGCCGGCCGACTGGAAGGACGATCTTTCCCCTCTTCCGGAATCGGAGTGGAACGGCGATCGCGCGGCGCACCTGCTCGCGCACGCGGGGTTCGGCGGTTCGCCGGACGATGCGCGGGCGCTGGCCCGCCTTGGACTGCAGCAGGCGGTGCGGTCGCTCGTCCACTACGAGGACACTCCGAACCCGAAGCTCCAGCCCTTCGTCGAATCGGGCTTGTGGGATCCGACGCTGAAGTCGTTCCCGGAGAGTCGCCCCGAAGCCACCGACCGCGCGTTGAAGAACGGATCGTCGATGGGCGTCGACGTGAAGCCCGCCGGCAACCGGCCGCTGCAGCCGGTATCGGATCGCTTCTTCTACTGGCTTCGCGCGACCATGCTCGAAACGCGGAGGCTCGGGTACTGGTGGGCCAACCGGATGTTGCAGACGTCGCGTCCGGTGGAAGAGAAGATGGCTTTGCTGTGGCACGGCCACTTCGCCACCCACGAGAACAAGGTCCGCGACTACCGCAAGATGCTCCGGCAGATCGAGCTGTTCGAGCGCCATGCGACCGGCAACCTGAGAGCGCTCGTCATCGAGGTGGCCAGGAACCCGGCCATGCTCTATTTCCTCGACGCTCAGTACAACGTCAAGGGTGCGCCGAACGAGAACTTCGCGCGCGAGGTGATGGAGCTCTTCACGATGGGCGTGGGGAACTACACCGAGCGCGACGTCCGCGAGTGTGCGCGGGCGTTCACCGGGTGGTACTTCGACGATCTCGCGTTCAACGTCGATCCCGCGAAGCACGACAGCGACCCGAAGACGTTTCTCGGACAGACGGGCACCTTCGACGGCGTCGACGCGGTCCGCATCATCTTCGAGCAGCCGGTCACGGCCGAATACCTGGCCGGTAAGATCTATCGCTTCCTGGTGAGAGACGAGCTGTCCCCGGACCTGAGGCGGCGGTTGGGCGCCGTCCTGCGGGACCACGACTACGAAGTCAAACCGCTGCTGGTCGCGATCTTCTCGTCGAAGGACTTCTACAGCGCCGCGAGCTGGGGCGCTCACATCAAGGGGCCTGTCGAGCACATGGTCGCCATGATGAAACACCTCGGCGTCGACACGATGCCCGGCGTGCCGGATTTCAACCAGTCGACGATCGCGATGGGGCAGCACCTGCTGAACCCGCCGTCGGTGGCGGGGTGGGCCGGCGGCAAGGCGTGGATCACGCCCGCCTTGCTGATCGAGCGCGGCAACGTGGCGCGCGACGTCCTGATGCCCGACATGACGGGATTCAGGGATTGGAACTTCACGGCCGGGACCGACGACGTGTTGGGCCGGCGCCTGCGCGAGGGATATGACGTCGGCGCCGCGACCGCGCCGAGCGACCCGGCGAACATGAGCACGTTCGATCGGGTCGCGCTGGAACGCGACGAGCAGTTCAACACGCGTATCTCTGGCTACATCGGGTGGGTGCAGGCGGCGCGCAAGCTGATACCGACGCCCCGCAACGCCGCGGCGATCGATCTGAGCGCCATGGTCGTCGCCAGCGGGGCCCGAACCACGGCGGAGGCGGTCGACTATCTACTGCGGCGCATGCTCCAGGTGCCCGTGGCCGAGTCGACGCGAGAGGCGCTCGTCGACTTCCTGACGGGGGAGCTCGGGACGGACCAGATCGAGCGGGCGCGCACCTACATGGAAGACGCGCTGCGGATGACGGCGCACCTGGTCATGAGCACGCCGGAGTACCAGATCGTGTAGCAGGCTGAAGTAGAAAGTGAAAAGGGGGAAGTGAGAAGGGGAACGTCTCCTCACTCAGGTTCCTGGCTTCTTCGGCAACCTGCGCGCGGCGCGACGTGGGCGTTTCAGTTCGCCACGTCGAGCCGCATCGCCGGCTCGGTGCTCGCCACCGAGGGCGGACGGTAGCTGTAGACGAACTTCTTGAACTCCGGGTGCCAGAAGCTCGCGCCGAACTTGTACTGCTTCATCTCTTCGTAGGCCTGCGCGGCCGTCCACCCGTCCTGTTCGATCCGATACACCGCGGTCATGACGCCGGTGCGGTGTTTGCCGCCGGCGCAGTGCACGTACACCGGCTGCTGTGCGGGGTCGTTCACGATGCGGCGGAACTGCGCCAGCTGATCGGCGGTCGGCGGGACGCGCGTGGTCATCGGAATGCGATAGAAGGCCATGCCGGCTGCTTCGACGAGCTGCTCCTCGTCGAGGTTGTCACCGTCTGCCTGCAGGTCGATCACGGTCCGCACGCCGAGCGCGGCGAGGTCGGTGTAGTCGCGGCCGTTCGGCTGCTCGCCGCGGTAGTAGTTGGCGTTCACCTGACCGAAGTTGCCGATACGAATCCGCGAGACGTCGCCCAGCGTGGTGGTCGAAGCCAGCGAGTCGCTCGCCTGGACCGTTACCGGCGCTGACGGGAGGATGATGAGGAATGTTGCGAGTGCGGACGCGGAGAGGAAAGTAGCCTTCACGTTCATGGCTCACCTGTGAGTTCGAGGTTCGTAACGATTGTATCAGGGGCTCGGCCGCTGGGCTACACCGCTCGTCCGGCGGGCGGGAGTTGGCTGGCCAGCAGGAGGAAGAGTCCGCAGGTGTGGATCGACAGCCAGGCCGTCGCCTCGACCATGGGTCCGCTCAGCGGCGGAATCCATGGCCACCACGCGCTTGCCCACCCGAGCAGGAAGCCAATGCGTGCCACGCGGGTCCGTGGGGGAGCGACCCGCGCAACGGCGGCCGCCGGAACGGCCAACCACGGCCAGTAGTACATCCATCCGAGCGGCGCGAGCAGCAGAGCCGTGGTGAGCAGGATCAGCCAGTGCCTGTCGATCGATTCCGTGCGGCGGATCGCCAGGGCCGCGAGAGCCATCGCGCCGGTGATGCCGGCGACCAGCGCCGGGCCAGGAAGCCCCATGCGGGCGGCCATCCCGAAGATGGACGTGTTCGCCGGATGGTCCACCCACGTGATCGAGGCAAGATCGTTCAGCCAGCCGACGTGAGCCTCCCATCCAAAAGCAGCGAGGCCGACCAGAAAGGATCCCAGGGCGGATCCGACCATGGTGCCGGCGGGGCGCCACTCCCGTCGAAGCAGGAAATAGACCGCGAAGACTCCGAAGAACGGCTTCACGCTCGACAGGAGGCCGAGCCACGCTCCGGCCGCGCCCAGAGCGCGCTGGCGGTGCGCGCGCCAGGCCAGGACAACGGGTATCAGGTATAGGAACGACGGCTGACCGTTGATGAGCGTGGATGCCGCCGGCGTGCTCGCGACGCAGACCGCTCCAATCGCCACCCACGAAGCCCGCTCGAAATCCAGCGCCAGTTCGCGCGCGACGACGTATCCAGACCACACGGCAGCGGAGATGTTGAGCAGCGTGAATATCGCGAAGGCCGTAGGGAGCGGGAGCGCGGCCAGCGGCAGGAACAGGAGGTGTGCGTGTGGCGGCGTGAGGTCGGTGCGCTGTCTCAGCTCCTGACCCGGGGAGCGGCGGCTGGCGGGCACCGACACGTACATGTTCTGCCGCTCGACGTACCGCTCTGCGCTGAAGTGAAATCGACCGAAGTCGCCGTAGTTGACGTGCCGGATCTCGAAGGCGGCTGCCGGTACGACGACGCGGGTCAGCCACAGCAGCGCGGCGGCGCTGGCGAGGAGGGCGAGCAGCCAGCGCGTTGGTGTCGAAGATCTTGGTCGTGTCGAAGATCGTGCCGGTCTCGAGGGTCGCTGCATCGTCCGGCGGCAGTATAGGCGCGGGCGGAGGAGTCGGCGTTCAGCCGGCCGCGGCTACGGCCGGCGTGGCCGGCTCGGGCCGCGTGGTGTACGGGAGATGACGTTTCAGTCGGTTGAAAGGCCGTTCGATCGCCACCCACGACACATACGCGGCGGCCAGACTGAACAGCGTGGCTCCCGTCGAGTACAGGACGACGGCAGCGAACCCAGGCAGGCCCTTGGCGACGAGATCGTTCGGCGTCGCGCCGATCAGGTCGAGCACCAGCCGTACGGGGTTGTGCCAGATGTAGAGCCCGAACGAGTAGAAGCCGAACATTCGGAGGTACTGGCCGGAGCAGACGCGCGCCAACCCACCGCGCGGTGATACGAGGGTGGTCCCGATGAGTCCCGCGTAGAAGATGGCGAAGACCGAGAGAGACGCGGTGCGAAGGACGCCTACTTCGCTGTAAGCGAAGGTGTCGCTGAACAGCCACCCCGCCGAGAGCGCCGCTCCGGCCGCGACGATCATTACGGAAGTCGTCCTTGCGAGGAGCGCGGGATTCGAACGTACCTGCACGGCGACCCACCCGCCGAGCGCGAGCGCGTCCATTCTCGCCGGCATCAAGTAGACGGCTCCCCAGTTGAAGCCGGCGCGATAGACGAGGACTCTGAAGGTGACGGAGAGGAGGGCCACCCACAGGCAGGCGCGTCCCAGCCTGGCAGGTGGACACATGGCGACGAGGAGTGGCCACCACAGGTAGAACTGCTCCTCGACGGCGAGCGACCACAAGGACCCCGTGTAGTACGGGGCGGCCGCCAGCGTATCGCGCAGGGAGATCATGATGTTCGAGCCGAAGACGAGGAACCAGGGCAGGTCCCGCGTGAACGCGGTCAGCGCCGGAGCGTCTCCGAAGAGCAGCGGCAGCGCGGCACCCATGTAGCCGAACACGAAGGCGTAGTAGAGAGGCAGGATCCGCAGAGCCCGCCGCGCGTAGAACGCCCGCACGTAGGTCGAGCTGTTTCGGGCATCCACCAGGATGCCGGTGATCAGGAATCCGCTCAGCACGAAGAACAGGTCGACGCCAGACCAGCCGAGCGCGATCAGGCGGCGATAGGCGTGTTCGAGCGGTGTTGACGGATCCAGCCGCCCGCCGAAGTGATACACCAGGACGAGGAGGATCGCCACGCCGCGCAGGCCGTCCAGGGGCGGAAGGCGCTCGTCGCTGTGAATCGTCACGCCCCGTGTATCGGCCGGAGTCGACGGATTCCGCTGGACGAGCAGTTGTGCTCCTGCAGACCCTCCGTTGCTCCCGATCAGCCGGCCGGCTCCACTCGACTATCCGCGGCCGCGAAGCCAGGGTCCGGGAGGGCCGCCGCTTCCTGATAGTCGTGCGCGGTGTTCACGAGCCACGGGTCATCGCCCGGCTCGCCGGCAATCGCTCGCGCCACGAGAATGCCCATCAGGAGACTGTGGTCCTGGTTGTTGTACTTGAACGCACCGTACCGCCCGACCGCGTGCAAACCGCGTATGCCGGCGAGGTGGCGCCGAATCACCTCCACGTGCGCCTGGTATCCGCGGCGGTACACGGGATAGCTCCGGGGAATCCTCGCGATGTGCGCGTTCAGCACGGCCGCGCGTGGAGCGAGGCCCGTCGCAGCCAGTTCGTCCCGCGCCAGGCGCTCCACCTCCCCGTTGGGCGCCTGCCAGATCGTGTCGTCGTCGTTGGCCCAGAACTCGAGGCAGAGAATGGTGCTGCCACGTCCGCCGCAGAGGTCTGGTGTCCAGTTCCGGAAGTTGGTGATGCGCCCGCATCGAAGCTCCGGCGAGTGCACATAGATCCAGTTGTCAGGGAAGTGCGCGGTACCCTCGACTTCCAGGTAGGCGAGGATCGTGTTGCGGAACGTCAAGCGCGCGGCCGCGGCACGGACCTCGCCCGGACACCCATCCAGGCGCTCGATCAGCAACGTCAGCGGCATCGTCGAGACGACCGCGTCCGCCTCGATCGAGCGGCCATCGTTGAGCTCGGCGCCGCGCACCTTCCCGCGATCGCAGATGACCCTCGCAACGGGTGAGCGGAGGAACAGCCGCCCCGAGCGCTCGATGAACATCTGGGCCAGCTTCTCGTACACCCGGCCGGTGCCCCCTGTCGGATACGCGAACTCGCGCAGCAGCGTCCGGTGCTCGTCGCGCCCGCGATGGAACGCAGCCTTGACCGCTTCCCAGAGGTCGAGCGACTTGATGCGCTGGACGGCGAAGTCGGCGTCCAGTTCGTCGCCGGGGATCCCCCAGAGCTTCTCGCTGTAGCTCTTGAAGAACGTCTCATACAGACGCCTCCCGAAACGGGCCGTCACCCAGTCCTCGAAGGTGTCGAGCGATGGGCGGCGTGGACGCGTGATCGCCCAGACGTAGCTCGCCAAGCATTCGAGGGACCGCCACACGCCGAGACCGGCGAGCACGCTCAATGGTTCGAGGGGATAGTCGAAGAAGCGGCGATCGTAGTAGATCCGCGTCATGCGGCGGACCATCTCGTAGTTTGGACCGACGATGTCGCGCCAGAGGCCGAGAACTCGAGGATCGGTGCTGAAGAATCGGTGGGGGCCGAGGTCGACGCGCTGGCCCCACAGGTCGAGCGTCCGGCACAGCCCGCCAACCTCAGGGCCGGCTTCGTGGAGTTCGACGCTGGCGCCGCGTGCGGCGAGC
>JBFXAT010000078.1:0-17149 GCA_050183995.1 Vicinamibacterales bacterium | reverse complement strand
TCACGGCAGAGCTGAGTCGGCGGATCGGACAACCGGTGCGCGCGGCACGTCTGAGCGTCGGTGTCTTCCCGCGCCTGCGCCTGACGCTTCACGACGTGAGCGTCGGGACCGGTCCGCTCGTGCATGTCGATCGCGTGGCGCTGCTCGCCGGCCTGCCCGCACTCATCACGAGACGCCTCGACGATGCGACGCTCGTCCTGTCCGGCCTGGAGTCTCCCCTCCCCCTTCCGCTGCTCGCGTTCGGCACGGCGGCGAGCCGCGCGACATCGTCGACGGCAGCCGGAGTTCCAGGGCCGCATGCCGCCGTCGACCTGCAATCCATCGGCACCATCCGCCTGGAGGAAGGCAGCTTCACGACCCGAGGGCGCACCATTCAGGTCGACGGAGAACTGCTGCCGCACGACGATGGGTCGCTCACGGTGCGGGATGCGGCAATCAGAGCCGACGAGATGAACCTCCGCGTCGACGGGAACGTCCTCACCCGGCCGGAGCTCGCGGGCACGCTCACGGTCAGGGCCAACACCATCGACGCGGATCTGCTGCTCGCGGCGGCCGCAGCGCTGGCCGGCCGCGACCGTCCGCATGATGCCGGCGAGGCGGGCGCCCAGATGAACGATCGGCGCGACGACCACGCGGACGCGCGATCGGCCGAAACCGGATCGCCAGCAGGCGGTGTGAAGCTGGACATCGAGGCCGGGCGTGTATCGCTCGGTCCGCTGTCCCTCGCGAATCTCGACACCGACGCGACGCTGCGGCGCGACGGCGTGGTGCTCGAGCCGCTCGCGATCGACCTCTATGGCGGAAAGTTCACCGGTCAGATCGCGGTTCGTCTGGAGGACAGCGAGCCCTCCGTCCGGTGGTACGGCGACATTGCGAATCTGGAGGTGAACAAGGTTCTCGCGGCCGTCGGCGCACCAGAGGCGATCGACGGCGTCCTCAACGGCGACGTCGACCTCACCGGCATCGGAACGGATTTCCTGCAGGCGCTGAAATCGGTGCGCGGTTCGGCCCGCCTGCAGATCGCCAAGGGCATCATCAGAGACCTCGGACTCGCGCGCTCGGTCCTGACCGCATCGTCGCCGCGCCCGCACGAGCTCGTACAGGACCCACCCGGCCCGCCCGACACCGCCTTCGACACGCTATCGGCGACCCTGACGGTGTCAGGGGGATCCGCAAGCCTCGTCGAGGTCCACGCATCGTCGCCGGAGCTCAGCGTGGAGGGAGGCGGCGGGTTCAAGCTCGATGGGAGCATCGTGACCGTCTTCACGGCGCTGCGTCTGTCACCCGATCTGTCGCAGCAGGTCGCCACGCTGCGCGGTCGAACGCTCACGCCGGACACCAGGCTCGAAGTGCCCGCCACCATCCGCGGCAGCACCAGCCACTATTCGGTGGAGGTCGACGTCGCGGAGATGACGGCGGTGCAGTAGGGGCGGCACGCGCTCGGCGTATGATCCCTGCGTGTATCTAACCGTCCTTGCGATCCACTCGTGGCTGCGCTGGGCGACGCTCGTGCTCGCCGTCGGCGCCACGCTGAATGCGGCGCGCCCTCTGTCCGCCGGTGAGACGCCGAGACGCCGACACTGGTGGGACTCGCTCTTCATGCTCGCGGTCGACCTCCAGTTGCTCGCGGGATTGATGCTCTACTTCGGCCTCAGCCCGTTCACGACACAGGGTCTGACCGATCTCGGCGTGGCCGTCCACAACCCGGTCCTCCGCTATTGGACCGTGGAGCATCCGTTCGCGATGGTCGCGGCGCTGGTGCTGGTCCGCGTCGGTCGCGTGCTCGCGCTGAACGCCCGGAGCGCGGAAGCCGCTCGGACGCGCCGGCTGGTCTGCTTCGCCGTCGCCACGGCCATGATGCTCGCCGCAACGCCGTGGCCAGGCCTGCCGAACGCCCGTCCGCTCTTTCGGCCATAACCCTCCACTTTTCGCCCGCACCCGGCGTCACGGCCGTGCTAGGCTTCCCCGCCCACTGTCACTGGAGGTCTTCGAGATGCGCATGCGTGCACCCGGGCTCTCACTCGTCGCCGTCGTGCTGCTCGGCTTCGTCAGCGCGCCAGCGTTGCTGCAGGAAAAGGGCGGCGACGACCGCACCGGCCCGTACGATGTCGTGCCGAACTGGCCGCTGCCGCTCGGCTTCGCCAACCCCGGATACATCTGGGGATCGACCGGCGGCGTCTTCGCCGAATCGCCGGACCGCGTCTTCATCGCCAACCGCGGCGAGCTGAAGCTGCCGGCCGACAAGCCGCTGCCGCCGAACTTCACCGGCGCATGGGGCTTCTTCAACGAGCAGGCCACGACGCCGACGCCGGTCTTCCGCAACCACATCGTCGTCGTCAACCGCGAGGGGAAAGCGATCGAGTCGTGGACGCAGTGGGACCACCTGTTCAAGGATGGCCGGGGTCCGCACTCGGTGCTGATCAGCCCCTACGACCCGGAGCACAACGTGTGGCTGGTCGACGACATCCACCATCAGATCTGGAAGTTCAGCAACGACGGCAAGAAGCTGCTGATGACCCTCGGAGAACGCGACGAGCCGGGCAGCGACGCCACGCACTTCAAGCGGCCGACCGACATCGCCTGGCTGCCCGACGGCACCTTCTTCGTGAGCGACGGGTACGGCAACACCCGGGTGGCGAAGTTCGACAAGAACGGCAAATTCCTGCTCGACTGGGGCGTGCGCGGCACCGGGAACGGACAGTTCCAGACGCCGCACTCCATCACCATCGACAAGAATCGCCGCGTCTACGTCGCCGACCGCGCGAACAATCGCGTGCAGGTGTTCGACGAGAACGGGAAGTATCTCGACCAGTTCCCGAACATCACGCAGCCGTACCACGTCCGGATCAGCGACGATCAGTTCCTCTGGGTCTTCTCCGGACCGCTCGACAAGTTCCTGAAGTACGACCTGAACGGGAAGCTGCTCTACGCATGGGGCACTCACGGTACGGCCCCCGGACTCTTCTGGGCCGTGCACGAGTTCTCCGTCGACTCCGAGGGCAACCTGTACACCGCGGAGGTGTTCGGCGGGCGGGCTCAGAAGTTCCGGCCGCGTCAAGGCGCCGATCCGTCGCACTTCTTCAAACCGCAACCGCTCATGCCCAAGAGCGGCGCGGCGGCCAACTAGGAGGAGCGCCATGAAGCGATACACCGTGCTACTCGTGGCCGCAGCCGTTTATGCGGCGTCGGGACTCGTCGGCGCCCAGAGCGCAGCCGTGTTCTCGGGCAGCTGGACGCTCGGGTCGGTGAATCCGCCGGTTCCCGCCGGCCGGGGCGGTGGAGGTGGCGGCATTTCCGGGCCGTACTCCGCGACGACCTTCGCGCAGGCGCCCGCATCCCTGACGATCGCCCAGAACGCGACCGAGGTGGTCGTTACGATCGGCGCCACGAAGGCGGTCTACACGCTCGACAACAACGTCAAGGAAGAACCGCCGGGCGAGGTGATGGCCCTCAAGACCTGGTCGCACTGGGAAGGCCCCAAACTGCACCTGCACTACAAGCAGGGCATGAACTGGGGCCGCGACGTGCTCAGCCTCACCGGCAACACGCTGACGCTGGTGCGCGACCTCGAGTCCGGAGGCGGCTCCACGACCAGGACACTGACCTACAGCAAAGCCCAGTAGTCGGCCGCACGCGCGAACCGGCGCTCGCCTTCATGAGCCGGAGGATCCTGGTCCTCCGGCTCCCACCCACCCCGGCCGGCTCACACTGAGAGATCTGATTCGACAGGCTGATGGCCCGACGGCCAGGATGGATGGCACCGATACTGCTCGTCCGGCAGGCATGAATCATCCTGACGGACTCCGCGTACAACCCGTACCGTCGGTCGACATCGAGCGGTATGCGGGCCGCTGGTACGAGATCTCGCACCTGCCGAACCGGTTTCAGCGTCAGTGCTCGGCCGAGACGACGGCCGAGTATTCGCCACGGCCGGACGGGAGGCTCACGGTCGTCAACCGCTGCCGAAGGGCGGATGGAACCTTCGAGGAAGTCACGGGCGTCGCGCGCAAGCGCGACAAGCCACCCGGCGGCGCGACCTTCAAGGTCAGATTCGCTCCGGGCTGGTTGTCGTTCATCCCTCAGGTGTGGGGCGACTACTGGATCCTCGCGCTACCCGAGGACTACCGCTACGCCGTCGTCGGAGAGCCGTCGCGCAAGTATCTCTGGATCCTGTCTCGAACGCCGCGAATGTCGGAGAGCGACTACGCCGCCGCAGTCGAAGCGGCGGAACGCAACGGCTACGACACTCGGCACCTGGTCAAGACGCGTCAGCCCGTGCGTTGAAGGCCGACAGCTCACGACCCGCCAAGGGTGAGCCATGTGCCCGCCAGCGGCTCCTGCCCCATGCCGGGCTTGCTCCAGTCGCACACGCCTCCGGGGAAGATCCGCTTCAGCCGGGTCAGCTCATCGGCGGAGAGCCGCTTCTTGTAGTCGGCCGGATCGATTGGCTTCAGCGTGCACTTGACGACGTCGCTGGCGATCGACGCGCCGGCGACCTCGCGCGGGAACGATGCCGAGGGGTACAACTCGTTGCAGCGCCCGGCGCCGTGCTGCTGCGGTTCCGCGATGCGCTGCGGGTCGGCGTCGCGCGTCCAGCACGCGTCGACGAGATCGCTGGGCTTGCTGCGCAGGATCCGCGCCGCCGGATCACCGCCGGTGTGGTCCGACGCGATGGCGGTCAGCCACGCATCCATGTGCGCGAGCGCATTCTGGAGCACGGGGCTCTCGACGCTGAAGAGACCGCGGCGATTGTCTTCGACCAGCATCACGTACTGGTCCGCGTGACCGCCGTTGGCCTTCTTCAACCGCTCGCGCATCGAGAACGAGTAGAACCGGAGGTGCAGGTCGCCCTTCGGACCGTCGTCGGCATAGCCCCGGTACTCGATGACTGGCGTCGTCTTCAGCCCACCGGAGCCGCTGGTCAGCCGTCCGGTGCGGTAGGCCGCGCGAATCGCGTCGAGATCTCCCTCGGTTCGCGCCGCCACCATGACGCCGTCATTGTCGTAGCCGCCGATGCGCTCGTTCAGGTCGAGGAACTGTGCCGCGGAGATCACCCCGTCGTTCAAGGCTTTCAGACCGTACTGGATGCCGACGTTGTCGAGCGGACGCCGGGCGAAGCCGGTTCGGGGATCGCGGCCGTAGACGTTCACGGTGTGGTCGAAGACGTTGCAGCGCGCGCCGCCGGGATTCTTCACCGGGTCGTAGCGCGCCGACTGCGGAAGAGCGTCCGGACAGAACTCGCTGACCGCGATCCGCCCGGCCTGAGCCGTCACCGTCTCCATCGTCTCGAGCTTCACGAACCCGGTGACGGCGCGCTTCTGCTCGTCGCTGAAGGGCAGCGTCGCGCTGGAGAAATACCTGTTGAGCAGGCGCGCGTCGGTGATCGTCGGGACCGTGCCGAAGCCGACGTCCGGGAAGGTGCAGCCCGGGATGATGCCGTCGAGCAGGCCCGGATAGTTGTCCGCGATCTGCAGCACCTGGTACGAGCCGCCCGAGCATCCCCACCCGATCGTGAAGAGCGGCACGCCGTAGGTCTCGACGAAGCGCTCCTTGACCATCATCATCGTCTCGGCGGCGAGCAGATCGTTGCAGTTGTTCCCGAACACGTTCAGCGACGCCGATGCGACCGCGTAGCCTCGGCCGAGCATGAGATCCTCGTCCACCGGCCCGGTCGTGGATGCCTGCCGGTACCACCCGTTGCTGCACCCGCCTCCGAACGTGTAGATCAGACGGCCATTCCAGGCGGCGGATCGGCGCCCGGGTCCGGGCGCCGCGGTCGCCGGATCGTGGAGCATCACCGTCTGGTAGATCGCGCGGTTGATCGTTCCCGTCTCGATGCGGACCACGTACGGGAGCGTCTGCCCGGCAGCGGTGCGAATCGTGCCCAGGTCCGCAGGGCGGTCGTCCTGCGGCCAGGGCTTGAGCGCGCCGCCGCCCGTGGACCGATAGGCGTAGTCGACGCGGGTCGGGACCGAGCAGTGCTCGTCGAGCGCCGCACCGAGCGTCCCTCCCACCTGCAACTTGAACTTCTCCGATTCGCAGGAGAAGGGCTGCTCGTGTGGGCCGGAGAAGACCGGTCCTTCGATGGGGTGATCGTCCACCCAGAGCGTCGCTTCGCCGCCGGCCGCCGACACCGTGATCGCGTTCGCTCCGGGCCTCAGGCCCGACACGAGTCCGAGGAGCGCGCCCCCGTCAACAGCCTGCACGAGCGGCGTGCTCACGGGAGTCCCGTTGACCGAGATCCGCACGGCATCGGCCACCAGCGCCTGGCCGTTGCTGATCGAGACGAGGACGTCGCCGCCGGTCACCATGTTCGCGCGCGCGGAGACCGCGGCGACCTGGAGGGCATCGGCGAAAGCGGATGCAGGGAGGCCGGCGCACGCCGCGCCGAGAATCGCCGCCGCGAGACCACGACGAATCGAGCTCACCATATGGACCTCTCTACTTCAGCACGTCTCTACTTCAGCACGTCGAACAGGTGCGTGTACTTGATGACGAATGCACGGTTCACGGGACCGAGGCCGTTCAGGGCCTCCGTGTCGTTGTAAACGACGTAGAGGCCGGTCGCGGCGTCACGCTGCCAGTTGAATCGCAAGTTCGTCGTCCATCGCTGCGTCCGATCGTTGTACTGAATGAGCGCCTGCACGTTGACCAGGGTCGTGAAGTTGTAGCCGACGCGCAGGCTGCCCAGGTTCGTGATGAACGAGCCCTGCGGCAGCGTGACGTCGTTGCGCGTCCAGCGGAACACGGACGTCAGCCGGCTGCCCGATCTCACGTTCGCCGTTCCAGACCAGCTGACCTGGGTACCCGAGAGGAATCCGCCGATCGCGTGCGACGCCTGCAGCGAGATCCATTTGCGCCGATCCGTGTTGTACATGCCGGCGAAATAGGGGCTCCGGTAGCTCCCCGCCGGAATCACCACGCCCGGGTACACCTGGAAGGGCACCCGCAGCCCTTCCCACTGGATGTTCACGGCGGGGCTGATGAGCGAGCCATTCTCGAATTCGAACGCGCTGTCCATGTGCAGCGTCGCCGTCTCCTGGAAGCCGTCGAAGCCCCAGTAGCTGTCGTAGCTGTAGTGCGGACGCCACTCGCGCAACTTGTGGCCGGCCAGCCATTCGTTGCGCACGTTCTCGAAATAGCCGGTGGACAGCTCACGGTAGCCGTCGGGCCGCTCGAGGAATCCGACCTCCGGGTTGAAGTCGCCGCCGACCTGTGTGTACTCGTAGTAGGTCCGGCGCTGCCGTGCCTGGTACTGGAGGTTCCCGCTGAAGGCATGTTCGCGATCGCGGGCGCCAGGAGTCTCCGTGCGCGCGGCGAAGCCCTGGAACGTCCACGTCCGGGTGATGCCCCACCGGCCGTCCGCGCTCCATGCCCGGTTCCAGTCGTCGGGCCCCGCCAGGCTGCCGGTGGCCGCCCGTGCGACGAACATCCCGCCGATCGTCGACCGGCTCGTGAAGTCCTTGCCGACGCGGAACGCGGTGAAGTTGTTGGCCGGACTGGTTCCCACGCTCTTCGTCTGCATGTTGAGCATGCCGACGTTGATGCCGTGCTCCCGTCCGCTCAGGCGGGCGCCCGCCTGAATCGGCACCGGCGTCCCATCGTCGGTGATGCCAATCCTCCGGCTGAAGAACACGTCGACCTTGCCGCTCTTGCCCGAAGCGAACATGCCGCGGTTCTCGAGGAAGAAGGGCCGCTTCTCGGGAAAGAGGATGTTGAAGCGCGTGAGGTTGATCTGTTGCTCGTCGACTTCGACCTGCGCGAAGTCGGTGTTGTAGGAGAGGTCCAGGTTCATGCTCGACGTGACGCCGAGCTTCGCGTCGACACCCCAGTTCGCGTCGCCGTCGGTCGCCGCGCCCGGCGTGAAGTTGCGGTTGGCCGACGTGATGGCGTACGGCATCACCTTGAAGTTGCGCGGCGCCGGCACGCTCAGGTCCGTCAGTTCGCCGGCCAGCGAGAGCCGCGTGATGTTGAACGCCCGGGAGACCGGCGACCAGTAGACCAGTTCGCGCTTGCGCTCGATCGCCCTGGCGAAGTTCACGCCCCAGGTCTGTGGCGGCGGGCCGTACCGGAGCGTGCGAAGGGGAATGGCGAACTCCGCCGTCCAGTTCTTCTCGCCGATGTGCGTCCGCACCGACCAGGCGCCGTCCCAGTTCACGTTCAGGCCGCCGCCCGATCCCGTGTTCGCGCCCCCCAGCGTCGGCGCGCCGGCAGTCTGCTGCTCGCCCTCGTTGCGCACCTGCGCGTCATAGAGCAGGCCGACGGGCGTCGTGCCGAAGATGAACCCGTTCTGCCGATCGTGATACGTGTCGAAGATCAGCTGGAACGAGTCCTGGCCCGCCAGCGCCGAGTCGCGCCGGGCATCGGTCGTCACCAGCCGCGACACGTCGGCATCCCAGCAGATCACCCCAACATAGATGTTGAGATCGTCGTACAGGACCCGCACTTCGGTCGCTTCGGTTGCTGGCGTTCCTTCGAACGGTTCGGCCTGCGTGAAATCGACGAGCGCTTGCGCCTGCTTCCACACCGCGTCGTCCACGAGTCCGTCGATGACCGGGGGCTCCGAGGCGCGCGCGGCACTGGCGCGCCGCTGCGCGCTCCCGAGCACGATGCCGCTGAAACGCGACGAGCGCTGTTGCTGTTGCTGTTGCTGTTGCTGTTGCGACGGTTGCTGGGGCGGCTGTGGCGCCGCCGGCTGCGACGGCTGGGGCTGCCCCGCGGGCGGCGGTTGCGAAGGCGGCGGCGGCTGGGTTCGAGGCGCTTGCGTCGGCTGCTGCGCCTGCGCGGCGAAGCCCAGCCCGCGTGCGGATCTGGCCGTGGACACCTCACGAGCGTGGGCCACCGATGCGATGACGCAAAGGATGGCAGCAAGGAACAGCGTGCGGACCGCGAACACCGGAAGCCTTTCGGATTCTGAGGAAGGCCGTGCGATTCGTGCGCCTGCTGGCCTCAACGGCTCGCGGTCGCCGGCCAGACGACGCCCATGTCCTTGCGCGGAATCGCGCCAATCCCCTTGGCGACGAACTTCTGGACGCGGCGTCCCTGGTAGGTTTCCGTCGTATACAGGTTGCCCTTCGAGTCGATCGCGATGCTGTGAATCGAATAGAACTGGCCGGGGTAGTGCCCGCCCTCGCCGAAGTTGTACAGCTCGCGCAGCGACTCGCGATCGATCACGCGGATCTTGGAATTCCGGCCGTCGGACATGAAGAGGTACTTCTGCTGCGGGTCCTTCGAAAAGGCGACGTCCCACACCGACCCGTCGCCGAGCGAGTCCTTCTGGTACCACTCCTCCTTCACGAACTTCCCGTCCTTCGTGAACACCTGCATACGGTCGTTCACACGGTCGCAGACGTAGACGAAGCCGTCGTTCGAGAGATCCGCGCAGTGCACCGGATTGCGGAACTGCTGTGCGGGCGGCGCCGAGGGCCTGTACCGGCCAAGCTCCGTGTCGTCCGGCTTGTTGCCGTAGGCACCCCAGAAGCGCTTGAACTCGCCGGTGTCCGCGTCCATCACCACGACGCGCTTGTTGCCGTAGCCGTCGGCGACGTAGACCTCGTTGGCCTTCTCGTCGACGAACACCTTCGCCACCTTGAAGAAGTGGTCCGTCGCGTTGCTGTCGGCCTTCACGCCCTTGCGGCCGAACTGCTTCACGAACCGCCCGTCGCGCGTGAACTTCAGGACGAGGCCGTCGGTGCCCCCGTTCCCGCCGATCCAGACGTAGCCCTTCGTGTCGACGTAGATGCCGTGATTCGAATCGGGCCAGTCGTAGCCCTTGGCCTCGGCGGCCCCGCCCCAGGCGTGGACGACGTTGCCCTCCTGATCGAACTCCATCACCGGCGGCGCCTTCTTGCAGCAGGCCCCGGTCGGCGGGTTCTCGTCGGCCGCGGCTTCGATCGGATCGAGCGAGTCCGAGCGGTGGATGATCCAGACATGGTCCTGGTTATCGACCCAGACACCAATGGTCTGCCCCAGGTACCAGCCATTGGGCAGTGGCTTGGGCCACATCGGATCGACCTCGAACCGCGGCGCCTGGATGCCGCCTCCGGCCTGGGCCTGCGCGCGCGCTTCGAATGCGCGCTGGCCGGCTCCGAGTGCCGCAAGGAGGGCGACGAAACCGGCCCCGATGAATACGTTCCGTCTCATGACGCGCTCTCCTGTGCGGTTACTGTCCGGCGACGAACTTCTGCACCCGCTTGCCGTGGTGCTGCTCGCCCGTGTAGAGGTTGCCGCGAGTGTCCACGGCGACGCTGCTCACCGCGAGAAAGCGTCCAGGCTGGCGGCCGCCCGCTCCGATCGTGCCCACGTCGGTCAAGGTGTCCCGCTCCAGGACGTGCACGCGCTTGTCGTGGCCGTTGGCCACGAAGAGATACCGCTGCTGCGGATCGTTCGAGAGCGCCACGTCCCACGCCGATCCAGCGGAGGACACCACGCCGAACTGTCCGACCACCACGGCGCCTCCGGTGTTCTTCGACACGACACCTTCCTTCACGAAGCTGCCGTCCTTCCGAAACACTTGAATGCGGTTGCTGGTCCGGTCGCACACGTAGACCTGGCCGTCCTTCGCGATCTCGATGCAGGTCACGTCGCGAAACTGGCGCGCCGGCGGAGCGCCCGGATCGTACGGCCCGGGATCCGCGGACGGCTTGTCGCCGTACGCCCCCCACGAGCGTTTGTACTTGCCGGTTTCAGCGTCGAACACGACCACGCGGCGATTGCCGGAATCGGCGACATAGACCTCGTTCGCCGCGGCGTCGACGGCCACGGCCGCCGGGCGATTCAAGTTCGTCTGGCTGTCCTGACCCTCGGTCCGCCCTGGCTTGCCGATCTGCAGAAGGAACTGCCCGGCTTTCGAGAACTTCAGCACGTGAGCGTCGACCGGCTTGGCGCCCGCGCCCGATGCCGCGGCTGCGGCACCACCCGCGGGTGGCGGCGGAACCAGACCGGCCGCCGCGATCCAGACGTTGCCCTTGGCGTCCACCGCCAAGCTGCCCGGCGAGGCGGGCCAGTCGTAACCCTGGCCCGGACCGCCGAAGTTCGACACCAGCGCCCCGGCCGCGTCGAACTCGAGAACGAACGGAGCCGCCTGGCAGCAGACGCTCGACGTCGGGGGCTCGATCAGCATCCCCTTCTCGTTCGCCTCGAGCGAATCGGCGCCGCGATGGACGACCCACACGTGATCCTGCGCATCGACCGCGACGCCGGTCACCGATCCCAAGACCCAGTGGTTCGGCAGCGGCCGCGGCCAGAGCGGCTCGACCTTGTAGTTCGGCGCACCGGCGCGCGCCTGGGCCAGGAGCGTCGGCTCCGGACCCGTCAGCGCAATAAAACCCGCCACGGCGAGCGCCCCACCGGCGGCGCTGACCCAGGACACACGCTGCATACCGATTCCTCCGCGTCCTACCGCGTCGACGGCCAGACGACGCCCTGATTGAGCTTCGTCACCGGCGCAAGCCCCTTGTAGACGAACTTCTGGATGCGCTTTCCTTCGTACGTCTCCGTCGTGTAGAGGTTCCCCTTCGAGTCGGTGGCGATGCTGTGCACCGCGTAGAAGGCGCCCGGAATGCGGCCGCCGTCCCCGAAGCTGGTCAACAGTTCCAGCGACTGCCGGTCGAAGATGTACACCTTCTCGTTGGATCCGTCGGCCATGTAGAGGAAGCGCTGCTGCGGATCGCGCGAGAACGTGATGTCCCACACGGCGCCGTCGCCAAGCGTCCGCGGCGCCACGCGCACTTCCTTCACGAACTTCCCTTCCTTGGTGAACACCTGCAGGCGGTCGTTCACGCGGTCGCAGACGTAGACGAACCCATCGTTCGACGGCTCGGCGCAGTGCACCGGGTTGCGGAACTGCTGGATCAGCGGCGCGTCGGGGTTGTAGCGCCCCCTGTTCGTGTCGTCCGGCTTGTTGCCGTACGCGCCCCAGTACCGCTTGATCTTGCCGCTGTCCATGTCGATGACGGCCACGCGCTTGTTCCCGTAACCGTCGGCGATGTACGCCTCGTTCGCCTGCTCGTCGAGCGAGATCTTGGCAACCTTCGCGAACGCCCACATGTCGTTGCTGCCGGCATTCGCCCACTGGAAGCCGAACTGCTTCACGAACTTGCCGTCGGTCGTGAACTTCAGGATGTGGCCGTCGTTGGCGCCGTTGCCGCCGATGAACACGTTCCCCTTCGAGTCGGGCGTGATGCCGTGGTTCGACTCGGGCCACTCGTAGCCCTCACCCTTGCCGCCCCACGAGCTGATGAGATTTCCGGCGGGGTCGAACACGAGCACGGGCGGCGCCGAGAGGCAGCACTCCGACATGGGCGGGTTCTGCGCCGCGTAGAGCTCTTTCACGTTCAGCGTCGGCGTCCCGCGGTGAATGATGTAGACGTTGTCGTTCTTGTCGACCCCGACGCCGATCGTCATGCCGAGCAGCCAGTGGTTCGGCAGCGGCTTGGGCCACATCGGGTCGACCTCGAAGCGCGGCGCCTGCACCCCGGCTCGCGCCTGGGCCGCGGCGGCCTTGTCCATGAGGCTCTGTGCGACGCCGAGTCCCGCGAGCACGGCCGTAAAGGTCGCCCCCACGATCAGATTTCGCTTCCTCATATCCAGCATCCTTTTCCCGGCCCACCGTGAGCCGCCCGGTTTGAAGGGCGCAAGTATAATCCAAGGTCAGCATGCAGGTTCGGGTTCTCCGGGCGCTCCGTCTGCTCGCCGTGCTCCTCCTCCTGGACGCGTGGTGGATGCCGGCTCCGGCCTCGGCCCACGACATTCCACTCGACGTCCTGATCCAGTCCTTCGTGAAGGTCGAAGGGGGCGAGCTTCGCCTGCTCGTGCGCGCCCCGCTCGCCGCCATGCGCGACATTGTCTGGCCGCAGAAGGACCAGGACCACCTCGATCTGCCTCACGCCGAATCCCAGCTGCACGATGCGGCGACGCTCTGGCTCGGCGACGATGTGACGCTGTTCGAGGCCGGACGGCGGCTGCCGCCAGGCCGGGTGGGGTCGATCCGCGCGACCGCTCCTGACGATCGCTCGTTCGAGTCCTACGACACCGCCTATCAGCTCCTGACCGCGCCGCAACGCTCCGACGACGTCCCGATTGCGACGGGATTCATCGACGTGCTGTTCACCTTTCCGGTCGAGTCGGCGGCGTCGCGTTTCTCCATCGAGCCGAACTGGGCGCGGCTCGGCGGCCGCACGATCACCGTCGTCCGTCTGGTGATGCCGGACGGCACCGTGCGCCCCTTCGAGTTGGAAGGGAACCCCGGCCTGGTGGAGCTCGACCCGTCGGGCTGGCAGGCGGCGTGGCGGTTCGTGAAGCTCGGCTTCGAGCACATCCTGGACGGCACCGATCACCTGCTCTTCCTCTTCTGCCTGGTCATCCCGTTCCGGCGCTTCCGGGCGCTCGTCACGATCGTCACCGCGTTCACCGTGGCGCACTCGATCACGCTCATCGCCTCGGCGTACGACCTCGGCCCTGATTCCCTCTGGTTCCCACCGCTCATCGAGACGCTGATCGCCACATCGATCGTCTACATGGCGCTCGAGAACATCGTCGGCGCCCGCCTGCACAGGCGCTGGCTCATCACCTTCGGCTTCGGCCTCGTGCACGGATTCGGGTTCTCCTTCGCGTTGAAGCAGACGCTGCAGTTCGCGGGGTCTCACCTCCTCGTGTCGCTGCTGTCGTTCAACGTGGGAGTGGAGCTGGGGCAGCTCCTCGTGCTGGCGCTGCTGATTCCGGCGATCGATCTGCTCTTCAGAAACGTGGTGCCCGAGCGGCTCGGCACGATCATCCTCTCCACGCTCGTCGCGCATACGGGCTGGCACTGGATGACCGAACGCTACGGCGTCTTCAGCCAGTACGACGTGCAGATGCCGGAGCTGACGCCGGCGTTCATCGCGCTGATGCTGCGCTACGCCATGGGGCTCGTCGTCATCGCGGGCGGCCTGTGGGTGGTGTCCCTCTTCACGAAGCGGGGCGAGGCGGCCGACGTGAAGTCGCCCCTGGGACCGGCAGACTCCTCCGCCACGACCGGCTGAGCGGCAGCCGTCGCGGGCGGGCGCGCAGGACCCTAGCGGCCGAAACGGAAGGGCCGCTTCTGCGTGTAGAGGTCGCGGCGCGCCTGAATCGCCGCGTTGTTGGTGGGGGCGAGCGCGAGCGCCTGATCGGCCGTGCGGATCGCGCGCGCGAAATCGCCGGTCGACGCCAGCGCCGCGGCGAGCACGTCCAGCGCCGCCGGATCCAGACTCGACGTCAGCGCCACCGCGCGCTCCGACAGCCGCACCGCCGCGGGGCCGTCACGCAGCCCGTCGTGCGGCGTCGCCGCCAGGAGCCAGGCGAGATAGATCATCGGGAGCGGTGAATCGGGCGAGATCTCCGTCGTCCGCTTCAAGTGGGTGATGCCGTCCGCCACCTTGCCCTGCTCGAGCAGAACCAAACCCAGGTTGTAGTGGGCGTCCGCGTTCGACGGATCGATCTGCAGCGCCCGTTGAAAGTGGGTCGCCGCGTCGGTCGACAGGCCGCGCCCGACCAGAAGGCTGCCCAGGTTGTTGTGGGCCTGTGCGTAGTCGGGGCGCAGCGCCAGCGCGGCGCGGTATTCGGTCATGGCGGCGTCGAGGTCGCCGGCGACGGTCAGAGCCGTCCCGAGATTGAAGTGCCCGGAGGCGCCGGGATCGAGCGCCAACGCGGCGCGGAAGTGGGTCACCGCATCCGCCGCGCGCCCGAGCTTCAAGTAGAGCTCGGCCGCATCGTTGTGCAGCGCGGCGTTGGCCGGTTCGGATTCGATCCAGCGCTCGTAGCCGATCGCGTCTTCCGCCCAGACCTTCGGACGGAACGCGTCGTTCAGCACCTTCAGATCGCGCTCGTCTCTGGTCAGCACCTGGATCCAGAGATCGCCCATCTCATCGGTCGAGCGCTGGCCCCAGAAGGTGCGGCGCGGCGGCTGCACCGGATTGCGGGGGTTCTCGGCCGAGTTGTCGTAGGTGTAGCGCATCTGGAGCCGCGTGCCCTTGGGCAGCCAGAATGGCGTCACGTACCGGTAGACGTGTTGCCAGCGAAAATCCCAGTTCTGGATCCGCACCAGCGGACGGACCGTTCCATCGGGCAGCGTCGCGGTGCCCGTCATGTGCCGCGCGCGGAAATGCGCGTGAGGCTGGACCGCCTGCACCTCGGCGTCGACCGGCAACACGAAGGAATCGGTGATGACGTAGTTCGGCTCTCCGGCCGGGATGTCGATGCTCTGACGCCCCAGGCGCAGCATCGCGGGCGTGCGCTCCGGTGGATCGCTGCCGAAGTAGAGACCGATCGTCGCTTCGACCGGCTCGGGCCTTCCGGATGGCTGCAGGTGCAGCTCGACGACCAGATCGGTGCCGGGCTCGAGCCGCCACGCGAGCCCTTTGGGCAGGAGCGGCGGCACCTGCCCCGGCGTCCATCCCAGGAAGTGGCCGTCCGGATACGTGGCCGTGTTGGCAATCAGACCGGAATACCCCGGCTCCGGATCGGCATCGTCGAACCGGCGCGACCCGCCGCCGCGATCGATCCGGATGTTCGCGTGATGGACCACGCGCGGATTTCCCGGCTTGAACTCGAGGCCGCGCACGAACCTCGGACCGTCCACCGGCACGCGTAGCACGAAGATGCGGAAGACGTCGGTCCCTTCCGGCGCCAGGGTGTACTTCGGCGTCGTCAGGATGACGTCGGGCGACCCGAGCTGCCATCCGTCCGTCCAGTGCGGCGGCTTCGGTGTCTGGGCAGGGTCCCCTTCCGCCGCTCCGGTCGCGGCCCAGTTCGCCAGTATGTCGAGCTCGGCCCGGGTGAGGCGCGGCTGCCCCACGAAGTCGCCGCCGAAATCGCCATCGGCCTGCCACGGCGGCATGTAGCCCGACCGGGTGACCGTGGCGATCTGCTGCGCGTGGGCGCGGGCCGCGGCGTACGTGAGCAGGGAGAACGGCGCCGACCCACCCGGCCGGTGACACACGCCGCACTTGCCGTGCAGAATCGGCGCGACGTCACGTGAAAAGGTCGCGGCTGACTGCGTGCCTGTTTGTGCGCGCGACTGTGCGGTGGCGGGCGCCGATGGCGCGACCACCGCCGCAAGGACCGCCGCCGCGACCAGCACCAGGCGGCTCATGTTCACTGCACGAAGTCCGCGATGTAGCAGCCGATTGCCGGCGCGGTCTCAGTTGACACGGCCCGCCCCTCCAGCACCGCGCTCAGCGACTGCGCCAGCTCGTGTTCGGTCGCCGAGGGACGCTCGACGCCGAAGCTGACGTAGCGGTTGTCGATCCGGCCGTGGTACACGAGGCGCCGTGCGCGATCGAACACTGCGGCCTCGGGCGTCACCGCTACGCCCGCGAGCTTCACGAGCTCGTGGTGCGGGTCCAGGAGCGCGTGGACCGGATACCCGTAGTCGCGCACGTGCGTGCGCACCGCGTCAGGCGTGTCGTACGGGTTCGGATACACCAGCCAGAATGCGACGTTCTTCGGCGCGAACTCGCCGTGCAGCCTCTGGACGATCGGCGCGTATCGATTCGAGATGGGGCAGTCGACGCTTGCGAAGAGGAACACGATGGCGGCACTGCTCTCGGAGGCGAGAAACGGGTCGACCGTTCCCCCGGAGGGATCGCGAAGAAGCACGGACTGGCGCACGGGATCGGGGGCGGCGCCGGCGAGCACCGCGCCCGCCGCCAGCACCGCCGCCGAAACCCAGGCCGCGGCGAGCATCCTGCGACGCATGGGTCAATTGTACGGAAAACCGCTCACCGGATGTACGGCTTCCCCTGCTCGTACAGCTGGAGACGCTCGCGCATCTCTTCCCAGAGGGGGCGCAGCCCCGCGGCATCGGCGAGCTGCATCCCCAATCGGACCGCGTGAACGGCCTGTTCGAACTCGCCGAGCGCGGCGTATCCGGCCGCCAGCGCGTCGAAGGCCGCGGCGTCCCTGTTGCCGCTCAGCTTTCGCGCGCGCTCAGCCAGCGCCACCGCCTGCCCGCCGCGCCGCAGGCCTGCGTCCGCCGATGTCGCGCGAAGCCACGACAGGCCGAGGAGGGCGGGGATGCCCTCGGGTTCGAGCGCCAGGGCCCGTTCGAACTCGTCGATGGCCTCGGCCTTCTTGTCCTGCAGCATCAGCAGACGACCGAGATTGCTGTGCGCCTCGGCGTTGTCGGGAT
>JBFXAT010000077.1:0-17505 GCA_050183995.1 Vicinamibacterales bacterium | reverse complement strand
TTCAGACGTGTGCTCTTCCGATCTTCCGATCCGGCCGGAAGTGAGCGTCGAGGACTGGGTGTCGAACCGGTTCGGCCGCCGCCTGTACCGGATCTTCTTCAAGACCTACACCGAAAAGGTCTGGGGCATTCCCTGCAGCGAGCTCGGCGCGCAATGGGCCGCACAGCGCATCCGCGGACTCTCGCTCCGCGTCGCGATCATGGATGCCCTGTTCGGCCGGTTCAAACGCGACAAGGGCAAGGTCAAGACGCTCATCGACCAGTTCGAGTATCCACGCCTCGGGCCCGGAATGATGTGGGAGGCCTTTCAACAGGAGCTGGAGAAGCGCGGGACGCCGGTGGAGCTGCAGACGCGGGTGCGGACGATCCTGCACGAAGACGGGCACGTGACGGCCGTCGACCTCGCGCACGGCGGGTCGGTTCGGCGTCTGGACGTCTCCGCCGTGATCTCCACGATGCCGCTCCGCGAGCTCATCCGCGCACTCAGCCCGGCGCCTCCCGCACACGTCCTCGAGGCCGCGGATCGACTCCGGTATCGCGACTTCTTCACGGTGGCGTTGATCATCGACCAGCCGGATCTCTTCCCCGACAATTGGATCTACGTGCACGATCCGGCGGTCAAGCTCGGGCGCATCCAGAACTTCAAGAACTGGAGCCCCGATCTGGTGCCGAACCCGCAACAGACGTGCCTCGGCCTCGAATACTTCTGCTTCGAGGGCGACGGCCTCTGGACCATGTCGGACAAAGAGCTCGTCGAGCTCGGACGCCGCGAGCTCGCGGCGATCCGTCTCGCGGATCCCTCGAAGGTGGTCGACGGCGCCGTTGTCCGGCAGCCGAAGGCCTATCCGATCTACGACGAGGGCTTCATGCAGGCGCTCGACGTGGTGCGCGAATACCTGATCACGTTCGACAACCTCCAGGTCGCCGGGCGCAACGGCATGCACAAGTACAACAATCAGGATCACTCGATGGTCACTGCCATCCTGGCGGCGCGCAACATCCTCGGGGCCTCGCACAATGTGTGGGACGTCAATTCGGACGAGGACTATCACGAGGAAGGCCACCTCTCCGCCGAAGACTTCGAGGTGAACCTGCAGGAGCTGGCGGCGAGCCAGCCGATGGTTCCGGACGTCGTGCGCCGACCCTGATCATGAACGGGCCGGCTGCCGGATCGGATCGCGTGCCCCCGCCTGCGCCGGCCCGGCCGGCCGGCGGTGTGGGTCGCGGCGTCTGGCTCGCCGCTGCTGCTGCACTCTCGCTCACTGTCGCCGTCTCCGCCACGCTCGCCGCGATTCTTCCGCTCCACTGGGCTCTCGCCGTCGCCGCAGTCGTGCTCTGGTTCGCCGCGCCAGGATTGCCCATCGGCGCGGCCGTCTACGGCCGGCAGCCCGGCGCCTGGATCGGCGCGCTGCTCCTCGGAAGCGTCTGGGGCCACACCTTCAGTACGCTCGCCCTGCTCGCACTCTGGATGGCCGGCTTCCGAGGCGCCTGGATCCTCGCCATCGCGCCGGTGCTGGTGCTGCCGATCGCGCTGCTCGCCCGGCGCCTGCAGGGCAACCTCGTGCTGCCCCACTTCACGCGTCGCGATCTCGTCGCCGTGTGCCTGCTGCTGCTGCTCGTGCCCGCGATCGTCGGGCGACCGTTCGCCCGCGTCGGCGTCGACGTCCCGGACGGCCGCGCCTACCGCGCGTACTTCACGGCCGACTTCATCTGGCGCATGGCGGTCGCGGCCGAGGTGGCCAAGGGCGACATGCCTCCACGGAACCAGTTCCTCGGCGACGCGCCCCTCAACTACTACTGGCTACCGCACCTGCTGCCCGCCGTGCAGCACCAATGGCGTGGGCTGCCCGTCCGGCTCGATCAGATTCTGCTCGTCCACTCAGTCGTGCTCGACCTCGTGTTCGTCGCCTTCATGTACGGGTTCGCCCGGCAACTGGTGTCGAGTCCCGCCGCGGCGGCGCTCGGCTGCGCTGCGGCCGTGCTCTTCACCAGCTTCGAGGGGCTCGAACGTCTCTGGCTCGTCTGGCGCGAATCCCTCCCGCTCGGCGTGCTTCGCAACATCAACATCGACGCGGTGGTCCGCTGGTACTACGGCAGCCTGCCGGTCGACGGACTGCAGCGGCTCCTCTGGTACCAGCCGCACCACGCGATGGGATACGCGGCGGGGCTGTCCGCGCTGCTCTGCGCCACGCAGGCTCGGAACCTTGCCAAAGCCGGGCTGATGGTCTGGCTCGGTACGCTGCTCGCGGCTTCCCTGCTGATCAGCACGTTCGCAGCGCTGATGTTCGCGACGATGGCCACGTTCTACGTGGGTGTGAGGCTCCTCGCCGAGCGCCGGTTCGGCGCGATCGTGCCGCTGGCGCTCGCCGCAGCCGCGCCTCTCGCCGTCGCCCTTGCCGTCGCCCTGCAGCTCCACTATGTCGATCGCGGGGAGTCGCTAATCGAGCTGGGCCTGAATCCGGCAGCCGGAATCCGCGTCCTCCAGGCGCTCCCCCTCAGCTTTGGACCGATGATCGTCGCGATACCCGCAGCGCTGTGGCTCGCGCTGCGCCGCCGGGAGCCATACGCCGACGTGTTCGGCGTGATCGTCGGCATTTCCCTGCTCTTCTACTTCTTCGTCGACGTACGGGACCACCAGAACGTGTACGTCGGCTGGCGGGCGGGTCACCTGATCTTCTTCGCCGCCGGGGGGCTCGCCGGGTACGCGCTGCAGGAGGGATGGCGGGCCCGGCGTCCGGTGCGCACGATGGCCGTTGCGCTCGCGGTTCTCCTGGCACTGGCATCCGCCCCGACGATGGCCATCGACTTCTACAACACGCAGGACATCGACAACCGCTCGCAGGGGCCGGGCTTTCGCTGGACGCTGGTGCTGACTCCTGAGGAGATCGAGGCGCTCGACTGGATTCGCGTGTGGACCGCGCCTGACGCGCGGGTGCAGGTGGAGCCGTCGGTGCGCAACGCGGGAACCTGGGCGTACATTCCCGCGTTCGCCGAGCGGCGGATGGTGGCCGGTCTGCCCATTGGGATGGTGCCGCTGGACAAGTACCAGGCCGCTACCGGCAAGGTGACCGAGCTCTATCGAACCGGGGACGCGCGGCTGGCGCACGAGCGGGCCCGCGCGCTCGGGATCGACTACCTGGTGATCGGCGAGCCCGAGCGGAGCGCGTACCCGGAGTTCGCGCGGCTCGTCACCGATGCGCCGATCTTCTTCAGACCGGCGCACGTCAACAGTTCCGTGGGCGTCTACAAGATCGCGGACTGAGGGCCGGTCCCGCACGGTCCCCGGCGGACCGACGCGGAGCCGACCCGCACGTCGGCTACGGGCAGATCCCTTCGCAGACCGTCCTGCCGCGCGGCACCCACACCCAGCGGTGCCCCGGACCGAACCCGCTGACCACGTCGACCGAACGGGCGTAGCGATCCGCACCGTTGGTCGGCAGATAGATCCGCCCGCGAATCGACCCCGAGCTGTCCTTGGCCATGATGATGCCGACCGAGACGAAGTCCGGTTCGAGCAGCGCCATCGCCGGCTGCGTCACCGTCGTGGCGACGCCGCGCTCCACCACGAGCGCGAAGAACCAGTCGCGGAAATCGTCGTTGCTGGAGCCGGGCGTCAACGACGTCGTGCTGAACATCGTCGGTCCGGACGGCTGGTCGGACCACGGCCCTGCGTCGGCGCCGGTGACCGCGCGCACCCGCCAGCGGTACGGCGCTTTCGAGGCCAGGGGGACTTCGATCACGTGCGACAACGTGCCCTGCCCCGTCGCGGCGCCGCCCGCGACGCTGCGCGTGTAGACCAGGTCGCCGGCCGGCGAGAGCACCTGGAGCTCATACGACACTTGAGGCGACGCATAGGTGCCTGCGGCGCGCTGCCACACCAGCGTCGGCGTGCGCGTGCTCAACGTCTGACCGGCCACCGGGGAGACGATTGACGGTGCAGACACCTTCAACGTGGCGTCAGTAGCGGCGGTGCCGGCTCCGGTCGTGGGGGCCAGCGGGGCGTTTTCGCTCGCGCAGGCCATCAGCGTCAACACACCGCAGGCCGCAACCATCAGACCGAACGTACGACTCGACATCATGCGGGACTCTCCACCACCGGATCACGGCGCCGCTCGGCACGGTGCGCACGGCGCGCAACCGGCTGCCAGCGAGCGCTTCTCATGAACTCGGACGAAGTCCGACTATACCCGATGCGACTCATATTTTTGGCGTAAAAATTCGCGCATTCACGGAATTCAGATGCGAAAATAGCCGGTCGCACGGGCGAGGCCCGCAGTACAATTCAGCGCAATAGATGCGCGACGTTGACGCCCGACCGTTGCGCGCCACGTCCTGTTGGAGGCGTCGCGCGCACAGCCGGAGGAGCGGCACGACCGACATGACCGATACGACGAGACCTCATCGCACTCCGATCGCCGGCACGTTGCTGGCGGCGGCACTTCTGTTCTTCGTTACCAGCACGTCCGCACGGGCGCAGGCACCCGACGAGCCCGGGCTGTTCCTGGACCTGCACGCAGGCGTCCAGACGTCCATGCGCGCGGTGGACACCAGCACGAGCTTCCTTCTTTATGGAGAGACCGGCGGGATCGCCACGCGACAGCAGCCGGGCACGGCAGGCATGTTCGACGTGCGCGTCGGCTATCGCGTCACGCGCCTGTTCGGGGCCGCGTTTTCACTCTCGGGCAGCGAGAGCAGCTATACGGGTGAGGTCGCCGCGAGCATCCCGAGCCCGCTATTCGTAAACCGCCCGGCGGCGGTTTCGGAGAAGACCGAACAGCTCACGCGGCGCGAGCTCGGCTATCACCTCCAGGCGCTGGTGTTCGTGCCCGTCAACGAACAGCTCCAACTCACGCTCTCGGCCGGGCCTTCCTTCGTACACGTCCAGCAACCGGTGATCGACGCGTCGGTGCCGGCTGGCACGCAGAGCGTGGCGCTCGCCACGCGGAAGAACACAGACTATGTCCCCGCCGTGCGCGTCGGCGCCGACGCCGTGATCGCGATCACGCCCCGCTTCGGTCTGGGTGGGTTCGTGGCCTACACGGCCGGCAAGAAGGACTTCACCGACGTCGCGAACGTGCAGGTCCGGAGCCTCCAGGCGGGCGCGGGTCTTCGTATCCACTTTTAGCTCACGCGGCGAGCGCGCGCGGCGAGCCGACGCGACCGGCCGTTGCCGCGCCGCCCAACAGCCGTAGACCAAGAGAGCCCGGCCGGCACCTCACGGCGCCGCCGGGCTCTTCTTCGTCGTTCCGTTGTTCCGTCGCACTGGCGCCGTCAACGCGCGGACAGCGCGATCGGAGCACGCCCTATCGCGCTCGGGTGATCTCCACCCGAAACGCCCCTTCGTTGTCGGTCAGGTACCCGTCGTTGACGCCCAGGAACAACATGCCCGACGCCGGCATCGTGACGTCGGCGTCAGACCCGATCGCGAATGGACGGCTGTTTCCAACACGTCCGATCAGCGCCCCCACCGGAGCCGTCGACAGCGGTGCACCGCGATCGACGCGCGCCTCGCGGTGGCCGTCCGGACCGGCGATGTCGGCCGCTCTGTTCTCGCTGACGGTGATCTCGCCCGTGGCGGAGAAATGAAGCCGGTCCCCGTTCCGCACCGTGATCATCGTCGTGACCCACTGCTGCTTGGCGTCGACCGTCATCGCCCGCGTGTCCTGAATACCGGTCGTGCCGACGCTCGACGCCGTCTGCGAGGCTCCGGGTGGCTCGTGGAAGTAGATGCGGGCCAGCTGGGGTCCCCGGAAGTCGCGGTTCTCGCCGGCGCTGGTCCGGAAGGACACCAGATACGGCGTTTCGTGGTTGTCGTTGTCGACGTGACCGATACGCTGCACTTGCCCCTTCAGGATCGTCCCGTCGCGCAGGACGACCGCCTCCTGCGAGCCGCTCAGCCCGACCGGTACGTCAGGCGTGCCGCCAAAATCGATGTACGCCACGTCCGAGATCGGAATGCGTGGTTCCGCCTGGAAGCTGGTGCGCACGATCAGGTCCCGCCGGTCGACGAACCCGATGTTCTGCGCCGGCTTGCGTTCGCCCGACGTCATCACGATCGTCGCATCGTTCTGCGCCAGCGCCGGCAGCCCCGGCAGAAGCATCCCCGCCGTCACCAACGCGTAGAGCCACATTCGTCTTTGCATGTGCGTCCCCCAAGTAATCCGGGTCAGGGGCTTGCAAAGTTCACGCCTGTGGCCAACTCAGGTGGTGGAATCGGACGATCCGGGACCGGGCGACTCGTGCGGCGCCATCCTGGCCGCGGCCGATCCAGGACGCCGCCGGCCGCGACGTGCGCGGCGCCTGCGGCTCCGCGCCCCGGGCGTCTCGTCGGCGGGCGGAGCCTGATGCGCGTCGAGCGGATCCGGTACCGGCGACTCCCTGTATTGCACCACGCTCTCGAGCGCCCTCGCCCGCCGCTCGTTGAACTCGAGGCGACCGGTCAGCGAGTCGACCTGCATCTGCACGTTCTTCAGCTCGATCGCCGTACGACTGAGCTCGACGACCAGGTTGTGCAGCAGCTCGTAGTACAGGTCCGTCCGCGCATTCATCGTCGTCGAGATTTCGTTGACGCAGGCGATCGTCTCGGTCACCGGGTCCGGGTTGAAGAACAACCGCAGGACCGGATGCAGGTATCGCCGAATGCGCGCCACGATCGGACGCTTGGCCGCGAACAGCGACCCGGAGACGAACGGCAGCGGAGGGCGCCGGTCACGGAAGCGCGTGAGCAGATCCGAGCGCACGCGCCGCGAGTCCAGGAAGCGGTCCAGTCTGACACCGGCGAGCTCCCGGATCTCGTCCGCCGTGTAGTCGGCCCCACGCTTCTCGCGGATCCGCGCGCGGATCTGCGCCATGAGATCATCGACATCGACACCGTCGGCGCGTACGCTGAAATCATCCATATAAGGAAACGGTCAGGGTGTGTAGAATAGCAAAGCCTGTTTCCATCGTACAACGGCGGCGGCTTCTTCGACGGTGTAGTGTGCCCGCCCGAGGCTGCATGCGACAGATAACTAGGTCGATCGACGTATGTCGCGACTCGGCCTCAACGCGAGGAGATCGATGAAGAAGACGCTGAGCACCTTGACCGTCACGGCCGCCTCTCTGCTCCTGCTGGCAGCGCCGCTTCGGGCGCAGACACCGGCAAGCGCTGAAGACACCTACTTCCTGAACGTCAGCGCCGGCGGCCAGCTGCAGACCAGCACCTTCGGCAGCAGCTCGACGTTCTCGAGCTTCGGCGAAACCGGTCAGGTGGAGTCCACCCAGAACGTGGGCCGCGCATTCGTCGCCGACATCAGTGGCGGCTACTTCGTGTCGAACCGCTTCGGCGTCGGCCTCGGCATCTGGGGCGGCCGCGCCGACAGCGCCGCCGCCGCGACGGTGCTGGTCCCGGACCCGCTGTTCTTCAACCGCTACACGACGGTCAACTTGAACACGCCCGATCTGATGCAGACGATGTTCGGCGTGAACTTTCAGATCCTGATCCGTCAGCCGATCACCGACAGCCTCGACCTCACCTTCTCTGCCGGCCCGAGCGTGATCCACGTCAAGCAGGAGATCGCGTCGGCGAGCGTCACTCCCAACACCACGTCGGCGTCGCTGAACGTGCTGGAAGAGAAGAAGACGACGGCGAAGGCCGGCAACGTCGGCGTCGACGTCGCCTATCGCTTTGGCGAGACCTACGGCATCGGTGGGTTCGTCCGCTACGTGGGCGGCCAGTCCGGCCTGCCCAGCGCGGCCGACCTCAAGATCGGCGGCGTGCAAGTCGGCGGCGGCCTTCGTCTCCGGTTCTGAACCCGCACGCGCCCTCGCGTCGAATCATTCCAACGCCAGCAACACCCGGCATCCGAGCGCACGCATGTCGCTCGATGCCGGGTCCACCTGCCCAGGCCTGAACGTCACCGACGATCCGATCGTCAGCGGAATCAGCGCGTCCCCCGCCGGCAGATCCATCACCATCTCCACCGTTCCATTCGCGGGAACCGTCTCGCTCCGCTGCGCGATGGGGCTTGCCAGCCGCACGCGACCCTCGTGCGGTCCGGTCGAGAGCGTCACGCGGAGCCGCCGCGCGCCCGCAGTGGCAACGAAGACCTGCGTGTCAGAGGTGCCGCGAGTCCAGAACACTCCCCCCTCCGGGTACACGTTCTCGTCGGTGTACACCACGTAGGCATGTGCAGGACCGGCGATCGGCTCGAAGGTCCGAACGGCGATACGGGGACGCTCCCGTGGCGCCAACACGGCCAGCGGCACCAGGTCGATCTGTGCGACGTCGCCGGCGGCGGCCGCTCCGTCGACGCGAACGGTGAGGGCACGCGCACGAACCGGCAGTTCGATCCTCAACGTCGTCGGGTTCGAGATCTCGCCATCGTGGAGCGCGACGGTGCTGTCTGGAAGCTCCAGCGCGCGCACGCGTCCTTCCCGCGGCCGGGCACCGTTGAACCACACGACGATGTCGTAGACGCCCGGAGGGATCGCCACAGGGTCGCTGCGAAACTGACCGTCGGCGGTGCCTCCGTCCACGGTCAGCGTGCGAAGCTCCCTCAGCCGCGCCGGATCCGGCCGCCCGCCCCTGGCGTAGTCGAACACCCGGTGGCGCGCGCCGTCGAACTCCCACAGCGCGTCCAGCGTGCCACGGGCAGCCACGGCCTCTCTCGCGTCGGCGCTTCGCGGAGTCGGCGCGATCAGGACCGCCACACCGGCTGACACCAACGCGAACCGCACGGCTGCCCGCGCACCAGACGCACCGCGGCGCCCTCCGAGCCACGCGGCCCCGAACCCGCAGGCCGCTGCCGCGAACCACGGGACCAGCCCGCCTATTTGGGAGGCCCAGTCGGGATCCGTGAAGGTCGGAATGGACTCGGCGAGCGGCGCGCCGCCTTGGATCGCTTCGAGCACTCGTGCCCGTCCGTGCGGGTCGCTGAAGAAGAGCCTCGACTGTGGCCACGCTGCGGCGCAGACCGCAAACGCCACGCTCGCGCCGATGGCCGCCGCCAGCAGTCCGCGCAGCGCCGGCGCACGCACGCGCGTCAGCGTCCACGCCAGCGCCGGAACCATGCACGGCAGAATGGGCACGAGGAATCGAGCAGGCGCGCTCGATCCGCCCCAGAACATGTACAGCCTCGCGGTCGATCCAACGAAGACCACGACGACGGCGCCCAGTACGAGCGCGAGACGGCGGAGCGCCGGATCCCGCAGCATCACCGCACCGCCGGCGATCGCGACGAGATAGACCGGCGCATAGAACAGCAGCCCGAACTTCTGATCGAAGAACAGCCCGATCAGACCGTGCGGGATGTTGCTCGCCAACACGTACGCCGCGACGTACGCGCCATAGGCAGCCTCCGGATTGAACGCACCGTACAGCACGCGGAATGAATAGAGCCAGAGCACTCCCGAGACGGCGTTCGGCACGAGAAACGCCGCCGCCGCCGAGAGACGCGCGCGGGTAGCCGCCCCGTGATCGGCCGCGTCCGCCGCCACGTGATCAGCCGCATTCGCCGCAACGTCCGCGGCTCTCGATGGACGCAACACGAAGGTCACCCCGGCCGCGCGCGCCGCCAGCGCAAGACCGAACAGCGCCTGGAAGACGTCGATCTTCGTGTGCAGCCTCGGCAGCAGCGCATCCGCGACGCCGCGCTGCGCCCTTACAGCCCACCCGCGTCTGCCCGTCTGCACCATCCACAAGACGCACCAGGCGACGATCAGCGCACCCGGCATCTCCGGGAAGATCAGCCACGCATGCGGCAAGAAGGGAACGGAGAGCGAGACGCCGGCCCATACGACCCATGCCACGCCTCGCCCCGCGAGCAGGCACGCGATGTCGAAGATGCTCAGCGCGGCCAGCGCGCCGGTGAGCGCCACGAACACCGTGGCGCCCCTGGCGCCTGCGACCAGGAATGCGGGTATCAGCAGCGCCGGGAGACCAGGGGCATGAACCGAGTAGATCCGTCCATCGATGCCCCGTCGCATGTAGTCGGGCCGCAGCGATCCTCCGTAGTACTCCCGATAGTCGCCGCGCTCGTGGTTGTTCTCGATCGCCAGATCGCCGTCCCGGATCAGGCTCTGGGCGATCACCAGGTAGTGCGGCTCGTCGCCGCCCACGCCCAGGGTCCGCGCCGAGTAGAGCCCGAAGACGACGTTGAATACGAGGCTGATCGCAAACGCAGTGCGCCGGCCAGGTATTACCCGCGGCCGCCACCATCCCGCGTGCAATCGCCCGCGGCATCGCCGGACGACGGCGCAGAGTGCTGCCGCGGCGATGAGCCACCGCAGCGGGCCGCCGAGCACGAGCAGCAGCGGCGCACGATCCGAGATCCATGGCAGGAAGGGAATGGCCCAGAGCCAGAGCCAATTGAGTGGAGCGATCACACTGGAGACGCGGCCACCGTTGCCTTCGAGCGAGGCGTCGCGGGCGCGCGGACGGTTCCAGACCGTGCACAGCGTGACCGCCGCCACCAACGCCAGCGCGCTGAACCACACGAGCCGGCCCGTCGGCGCCAGCAGCGCCAATCGTCCCGGGCCGGAGGGAGGCCAGCTTACGATTCTCACCGAGGCCGGAAGCAGCCATGCCGCGACCGCCACCGCCTGCAGCGAGAGCACGGTGACGACCCAGCCGCGCCGGCCACGATGCTCTCCGAGCCCAGACACGTCGGCGATGCGGGTCATTCCGCCTTGCGAAGGATCGCCATGTAGTGCGCCGAGTAGATTCTGAAGCGGGAGCGCTCGAGGAAGCGCTCCAGCGAGTGGAGCCGGCGGATGACGGTCTGCGGCAGGAAGTCCGGCAGGAACGTGAAGTACTCGATCGCGACGGTCGAGGCGCTCGTATATCGATGCAACTCGTGCGGAAGGAGCCAGCGCTCGATCCCCTGATCGATGCAGTTCAACGACGGAAAGACGTATCCCATGTAGAACCGGAAGAGAACGTTCCGGGTGTTGATCTCGTGCACGAACAGGACACCACCGGGCTTCAACACCCGCAGGATCTCTCCGAACGCCCGCTGCTGCTCCTCGAACGAATCCAGATGGTGCAGGACGTTGATCGTGTACGCGAAATCGAAGCGCGCATCCGGCGCCGGAATTTCCAGAGCCGATCCGACGCGCACGACGTCGGGCTCCGCTCCCCCAATCTTCTGTGCAGCCAGCCGCACCTGACCGGGGGACGCGTCGATACCCGACACGTCGAAACCCAAGCGCCGCATCTCGACGACGTAGGCCCCTTGCCCGCAGCCGACGTCCAGCCCCTTCCTTCCAGCGCCAAGCGCGCGCAAGGACCGCTGCATCATCTGCGTCTTGCGGACCAGGAGGGCCTCGCGGCGCGACTCCGGAATCTGCGCGTCGTAGGCATCCGCGATCGCGTCGAAATGCCCGTCTGTGGCATCAGCGGCCGACCGCGCGTACACGAACACGAAGAGGGCGCCGATCGCGACCGATACGCCAGCGGTGGCGAGCCTGATGCCGACCACCACGAGCGCCGCGGCTGCCGGATCGACGCCTTCCTCGTGCAAGGCCACCAGCATCTCCCGCCCCGCGAGGACGATTCCGCCCGGCGCCAGCGCTCGGACGCTCTCGAGCGCCGACACCGCGTAGATCCACACCGCGTCGAACCATCCCGCTTGCGTCGGCGACGCGCTGCGAGTCAGCAGCCACAACCCGGTCGCGGGAAGCAGCCACGCAGCCACGCTGGTGATCAGCGCCGCCGACCACACACGAGTCCCGGCCAACCTGTCGAATCCAGCAGCCGGCGGGGCGCCAACGCGGCGCGCGAGATGCTCCGCAACAGACGAAATCGCCTTCAGCGTCCATCGCCGGAGCGGCGGCGCGAACGATGCCGCGGCGAATGCCACGACGACGAGCGACCACGAGCTGCGGCGCTCGGCCAAGGCTCCCGCGGCGGCTCCGGCGATGGCCAGGGCCGCCAGGTCGAGCAGGCGCTCCCAGACGTTCACGACGATCGTCGTCTGCAGCGGCACACCGCCGCGCGACCGGTTCATGTACGCGCGGATCGCGATCTCGCCGGCCAGAAGAGGCGCGAAGAGCAGGCTCAGGCCGGACAGGTAGGCGATCAGCGCGTCGCGGATCGGTAGCCGGGTGCCGGCGCGGCGGAGCAGGAAGACCCAGCGGAGGCTTCGGAGCCCGAGACTCGAGACCGTCAGGGCACACGCCGCAGCGAAGGCGATCCAGAAGCGCCCCTCGGGGCGTGAGGGCCACCCTCCCAGGTGACCGAAGACCATCGCCGTCGCCACCAGCCCAATCGAGAGTACTGCCGCCGTCGCCACGAGGAGAATCACCCACGCGATGGCACGCGGCGGACGCCCCGCCTCCAGCAGGGTCTCGGCTTGCCCGACCGTCATCGCTCTGGGGCTGAGCTCACCTGCCACGCCTGACGCTCGCTCGCCGCGGCCGGTTCGAGAGTCGACGCCTTCAGCGGCGTCTCCCTGATCTCGCGAATCACGTACGTCGGCTTGTCCTGCGACTCGTGATAGGTGCGCGCCTGCAGTTCCGCCAACAGGCCAAGCGTCACCAACTGGCCGCCGGTGAAGACCAGCAGAATCCCGAGCAGCATCAGCGGGCGATCGGCAATCGGCTGATAGTTTTCCCACTCGCCGGTGATGGAGGCATACATCCGCAGGAACACGAGCCAGGACACCGTGCCGGCGCCGATGAGTCCGAGCGGAAGCCCGATGAGCCCGAACATCTGCAGCGGGCGGGTCGAGTAGCTGAGGAGGAACTTCACCGTCAACAGGTCCAGGACGACGCGCATGGTGCGCGAGATCCCATAGTTCGACGACCCGTGTTTCCTGGCGCGATGGTTGACGACGACCTCCCCGATGCGCACGCCCTGCTCGCTGGCAATCGCGGGAATGAAGCGGTGCATCTCGCCGTACAGCTTCAACGGCTTGACGACTTCGGCGCGGAAGATCTTCAGCGAGCAGCCGTAGTCGTGCAGCCGCACGCCCGTCGCCCACGAGATCAGGCGGTTGGCGATCATCGACGGAAGCAGCCGCGACAGGAACGCGTCCTGGCGCTTGCGGCGCCATCCGCAGACGATGTCGAGCTCCTCGTCCTCGAGACGCTGAATCATGCCGGGAATGTCGGCGGGATCGTTCTGCAGGTCGCCGTCGGAGGTTGCGATCAGCCGTCCGCGTGCGTGGGCGAATCCCGCCGAGAAGGCGGCCGTCTGTCCGAAGTTGCGGCGGAAGCGGATGACCCGCCAACGCGGGTCGGCGGCCTGGAGTCCCGCGAGCACGTCGAAGCTCCCGTCCGAGCTTCCATCGTCGACGACGATGACTTCGTAGGAACGGCCCCAGGCCTCGAGCGTTCGGGTCAGCTCCCGGTGGAGCTCCTGCAGGCCCGGCGCTTCGTTGTGGATCGGAATGACGACGCTCAGATCCAGCATCGCGGTCAGTATAAGTTCACCGGCGCCCGGGCGCCGTCGACTTCTTCCACAACAGGTAGCCTCCCAAGGCCACGGACACGAACACCGCCAGTCCCAGCGACACCGCCCGTCCGTTGGTCCGCAGGAACTCCACAGCGAGATCGCCGTACCAGACGGCCAGCATCCCCTCGCCGAAGAACCTGATTCCGCGTCCGAGGCCAACGGCCACGATGAAGCGGGTCGGCGAGATGCCGGCCACGCCAGCCAGCAGCACGAAGAGCTTGAACGGTGCCGGCGGTGGAAGCAGCGACGGAATCAGCACCGCCATGATGCCGTAACGGCGGAAATGGCCCAGCGTCCGCTCCACCCGCTTGGCGCCGAAGCGGCGGGCGATGAACTCGTCTCCCTTGCGCCCGACGTAGTACAGCATCAGGCAGCCGACGATCGATCCGACCACAGCGGCGGCGGCGTACAGCGGCATCCGCGCCTTGTGCTTCGTCACCATGAAGATCAGAAGGAGGTCGACCACCTCCGGAAGGGCCAGAAACGACGAGTCGAGCAGGGCCACGATGAACAGGCCCGGCGCTCCCAGGCCGAGTGCAACGCCTTCGATCCAGGCGACGAGTTTTCCCATGGGCAAACGGGAAATTGTAACAGAGCCAACCCGCCCCCCCCGGAGCCCGGCCATTGCGACCTCGATAGACTGGTCGGGTGACGCGCTTCCATCGATCGACTGCTCCGTTCGCCGGGATCGCGGCGCCTCCGCTCGTTTGGATCGCCGTCGGCGCCGCGGCGGCGGGAAGCTGGGCGGCGCTCGCCTATTCGCGGGCGGGGCTCTCGCTGAGCCACTACGACGCGCGCGGTCACCTCGTGGTGGCGCGGCGCATCGCCGACAGCATCACCCCGGGCTGGCAACAGATCGGCGCGGTCTGGCTCCCGCTCCCCCACCTGCTGAACGCGGGACCCGTGCAGATCGAAGCGTTCTACAGGAGCGGCGCATCCGCGATTGCACTCTCGGTACTCGCCTTCGCCGCCGCCGCCGCAGGCATCGCGCACATCGTGGCGACGCTCACACGCTCATGGGTCGCCGCCACGGCGGCAGCGGCCCTCTTCGTGATGAACCCGAGCCTTCTGTATCTGCAGTCCACGCCGATGACCGAGCCGTTGTTCCTCGGGTTGACGATCGCAGCCGTCGCGGTCCTGCTGGAGTGGTGCCTTCACGGAGGGCGGCGTGACGCGCGCCGGGCCGGCTGGTTGTTCGCCCTGGCCTGTCTGACCCGCTACGAGGCGTGGCCCGTCACCGTCGCCGCTCTGGGTGCGGCCACCTTGTGGAGGTTCAACGCGTTCACTGGCGAGAGCGGAAGCCGCTTCCCGACCGCCGTGCGCGATGTGCTCCACATCGCGGCCTACCCGATCGCGGCCATCGTCGGATTCACGATCTTCAGCCGGGTCGTCGTCGGCAGCTGGTACGCACGCGGGTTCTTCGTGCCGGACAATCCGGCCCAGGGTCACCCGCTCGCCGCGAGTGCGTCGATCCTGTGGGGATTGCGCGAAGTCGGCGGCACCGCCGCGCTGCTTGCCGCCTCGCTCGGGGCGGCGATCCTCCTGGTGCGCGCGTCGGGGTCACGCCGCGATTTCGCCGGAGTGGTTCCGCTCGCCCTCGCCGCAACTGCCGCAGTGCCGTTCACGGCGTTCGTGGCGGGACACCCCTACCGGATCCGCTACGTCGTCCCTCTGCTCGCCGTCGAAGCGATTTGCGCCGGCGTGGCCCTTGGTGCGTGGAAGCCGGGACGGCGGTGGTTCGCGGCGGCGCTGGTGGGAGTGGCCGTATTCGAGATACCGCCGATGACTCCGTCTCCCGTCGTGCTCGAGGCTCAGTGGGACGTCCCCAACGCCGCGGCCCGGCGAGCCGTCACCACATGCCTGGCGAACGGCTACGCCGGCGAAACGATCATGGCCAGCATGGGTTCGCTCGGTCACTACATGCAGACGCTCTCGCGTGAAGGCTTCGCAATCCGCGACTTCCTGCACGAAGGCAACGGCGACATCTGGCTGAGCGCACTCGACAATCCGCGCCCGTACGCCGGCTGGATTCTCACCGAAGAACGGGCGGAGGGTGGCGACATGCTGGCCACTGCCGCACGCACCAGGCCGGCCTTTCTGGATGGCTTCGAGCGCGCGTGCGCCGGTGGCGGCGTCGTCCTGTACCGCCGCAGGCCGATCCCCGCCGCTGCGCGCTCGGATCACTCGCGCGGCAGCAGCGCCCCAGTACGGTAGATGCTCCGAACCACCGACACCGGACTCTGTTCGCCGTCAGCACCGACGAACAACGGCTCACGGCCACGCTCGTCGCGCGCCGCGCGGAAGGCGTCGCGCGCCCCCGCGGGACCAACGACGATGTCGCACCGGATCGTGGGCAGGCGCGCCAAGGCGTCTCCGGTCGAGAGCGCATCAATCGTGCGCGCGCCGGACGACTCGAGCAACTGCGGCAGCTCGGCCCCGTCCGCGGCGGCGACAACGAGCACGTGACAGCCGCCGAGCAGCGGTCCCGAATGTGCTTTCAGGGCTGCGGATCCGCTGAGCTCGGCCGGAAGCACGACCTTGAACGACGCGCCCTTGTTCGCGCCTGGGCTCGACGCGCTGACCCGTCCTCCGTGTAGTTCCACGAGCTGCCGGACCACGGCCAGTCCCAGCCCAAGACCACCGTGCTTCCGGCTCAACCCCGCCTCGCCCTGCCGGAACTGCTCGAAGACTTGCGGGAGAAACGCCGCGGCGATCCCCACACCCGTGTCGTCGATCTGCACCACGACCTCGTCCCGCACGATGCTGGAGTGTGCGGTGATGCGGCCTCCGGGCTGGGTGAACTGCACGGCATTGGTCAGCAGGTTGGTCACCACCTGCTGCATCCGCGCCGGGTCGGCGATCGCGACTCCGGTCTCCCCCCGAATCTCTATCGCGATGTTCTTCTGCATGGCGGCCGGCTTCACCGCATCCACGCTCTCGCGCACGATGCCGGACATCTCGACGACCTGCAGCGCGAGCGCGAGCTTGCCTTTTGCGATCCTCGACAGATCGAGCAGATCGTTCACCAGCTGGGCCTGGATGGCAGCGTTCCGCTCAATCCGTTGCAGCGCCCGCGCACGCGCGGCCTCATCGAGGCCGGCATGCCGGAGCTGCCACACCGTGCCGAGGAGCGCGTTCAGCGGCGTCCTGAGCTCGTGCGACAACGTCGCAATGAAGTCGTTCTTCACCGCGACCGCCTCCTCGGCTTCCATTCTGGCGGCCCGCTCCCGGCGGAGCGCGTCCGCGAGCGCCCGTTCCGCCACCCTTGCCCGCACCAGTGCGCGAACCGTCGCCACCAGAACGGCGGCGTCGACCGGCTCGGTGATGTAGACGTCTGCACCCTGCTCGAGTCCGTACGCCTGCTCCGCGGGCGAAACCGCGGTCGACGAGACCTGGAGGATTGGAATCGTCCGCTCGCCTTCCGGGCCGGCGCGCAGGCGGCGGCTCACCTCGACGCCGCTGATGTCCGGCAGGTTGACGTCGAGCACGACGACCTCTGGCGACCGCTGCTCGACGACGCGCAGGGCGTCCTGACCGGTAACGGCCTCGACGACCTGAAAGCCCGCACGGCGGAGCACCTGCGCCTTGGCGAAGCGCCCGGAGTCGTGGTCGTCGACGATGAGGACGAGTTCGGCGGACATGGTCAGGGGCCCGCCGGCGCTCTGTTCCGCCCGTTGGTCACGTCGCGAATGACCGCCCTGAGCCGCTCGGTCGACAGATCCGCCTTGGAGAGCACGCGGTCTGGGCCGTAGCGCCGACGGTCGGCGTCAGGCACGGTCTGCGAGGTGACAATTACCACCGGGATGCCCGCCGACTGCGGGTCGGCGCGAAGCGCCTGCCACACCTCGGAGCCGGACTCGTCTCCCAGGTTGAGGTCCAGCAGGATGACATCCGGCTGCCACTCACGGGCCACTCTGAACCCTTGCGCGGCGGTTTCCGCGGACCTGAACTCGCAGCCGGGCTCGGCGAGCATCTCTCCGATGATGAACCGAAACGTCTCCTCGTCGTCGATCGACAGGACACGCATCGATCGCTCGGGCGCCGTGACGGTCTCGAGCGCGGTCAGATCGG
>JBFXAT010000076.1:0-17536 GCA_050183995.1 Vicinamibacterales bacterium | reverse complement strand
GCCAGACGCTCTATCCAACTGAGCTAAGGGCGCTTTGAGGTGGTGCGAAACCGAGATCTTATCACACCGATCCGTTCGGTAAAGAGCCCCTCGTCCCCTAGCATCAGCGCCAAACGCCGCTGCAGTTCGCGCGCCGATGGCGCGTCGTGCGGATCGAGCCTCGTCGACGAGGCACCGCGGCCGGCGAGCCACGAGAACACGAGCGGTGCCAGGTCCCTCGACCCGCGTCGGCTGCCGCTCTCTGAACGATCCGCCCGAGACGGCGCGGCACCGAAGAACCTCCGCAGTCGCGCCGCCACTTCCCGCAAACCGTCGTCCTCCGCGCCGGCGCCCTCGGTCCCTCCGCCGCCGTCGCGCCGCACGCCGATCATCAGCACTGGACCATCCGCGCGAACGGCGACGATCACGACGCGCTCCGCCTCCGCCGACGGCAGCACCAGCAGCGTGTCGCGCCACAACGCAGCCGGCACGGCACGTCCTTCCCGATCCGGCGCCGACACCTGCACGTTCACAACAGGCGACAGGTCGCGGATCCACTCGGCCTCGAGCACGAGCGCCTCGATCTCCGACCCAACCTCGTGCCACTCGACGGACGCGGTCCGTGTCAGCTCGGGCTTCACCGCCCGCCATCGACGCTCCGCGAAGTGCGTGCGCAGACGCCGCCGCAGGTTGTTGGCCTTCCCCACGTACAGCGCCCGCCCGTCGCTCCCACGCAGCACGTAGACACCAGGCACGGCCGGCGCGCGATCAGAGATCTCGGTCCCCAACCGAATCCACGCCTCCCGCCGGTCTTCGACGACGAGCGCCTGCTCGACGAGACGCCTCGCGAGCTCCGGCGGCGCGTTGCGAATGCCGAGCACCTCCCGCGCGAGCCGCGCATCGTCGCGGTCGCCTCCCATCTCGGCCATTCGCGCGAGCAATCGATCCCGCAGCAGCACGCCCCGATCCTAACGGCTGCCGGACGCGCCCCGCCAGGCGTCACCTGCAGTCCCGGTGATCGGGCATAGCGATCGCGATCTCGTACAATCCCCGCATGCCCGCCGACGAGCACAAGCGTGACGCACCGCGCCGGATCCGCTGCTTCGTCCTGACCGTCAGCGACACCCGCACCGATGCCACGGATACGAGCGGCCGCGCCATTTCGGATCTGCTCACGGCCGCGGGCCACGACGTCGCCGGCCGCGCCATTGTCCCGGACGATCAGACGGCGGTGCGCGAGACGATCGAGGCGCAGCTCGATGCCGCGCAGCCCGTGGACGCCATCATCACGACCGGCGGCACCGGCATCAGCGCCAGGGACTCGACCTACGAAGTCATCGTGTCGCTACTCGACAAGCAGCTCGACGGATTCGGCGAGCTGTTCCGGATGCTGAGCTACGAAGAGATCGGCGCCGCCGCCATGATGAGCCGCGCCACGGCTGGCCTCTGCCGCGGACGGATCGTCGTCTCGCTCCCCGGGTCCGAAGGCGCCGTTCGCTTGGGAATGGAGAAGCTGGTCCTGCCTGAGCTGGGCCACATGGTGCAGCAAGCGAAAAAGGGCACGGCGTGATGCGCCCTTTCACGTCGACGATCTCGATAGACGAAGCGCGCGCGCTCCTGCGACAGCACGCGCACGCGATCACCAGGACCGAGGCGATCGATCTGCTCGCCGCCGCCGGACGCGTGGTCTCCGCCGACGTCGTCTCGGACGTGGTGGTCCCGCCGTTCGCGCGATCCGCGATGGACGGCTATGCCGTCCGCGCGGCGGATACGCGCGGAGCGAACCAGAGCCGGCCGGTGCGGCTGGAGATCGTCGAGCGGATCTTCACCGGCAGCCTGCCGTCGCAAGCCGTCGACGCTTGGCAGTGCGCCGAGATCGCCACGGGCGCCCCAATCCCGGTCGGCGCTGACGCCGTCGTCATGGTGGAGCAGACGCGGCCCGCCGGCGACACGCACGTCGACATCGCCGCCGAAGCGGTTCCCGGACAGAACATCGGCCGCGCGGGCGCCGACATCTCGCTCGGCGACGTCGTGGTCAGACGCGGCGACGTACTCAACCCGAGCCGGCTCGGCGCGGTCGCCGCGATCGGCTGCGCACGCCTCGAGGTGTTCGCCGCCCCACGCGTGGCCATCGTGTCGACCGGCAACGAGGTCGTGCGCCCCGGCACGCTGCTCAGACCCGGGCAGATCCACGACGTGAACGGCTTCACGCTGTCGGCCGTCGCGCGCGCCCACGGATGCGAGCCCGAGGTCCACGCACCGGCGATCGACACGCTCGGCGCGCTGGAGCAGGTCCTCGACTCCTGCCGCGACGCAGACGTCATCGTCTTCTCCGGAGGCAGCTCGGTCGGCGATCGCGATCTGGTGCTGGATCTCGTCCGGCGGCGCGGCCACGTGGTCTTCCACGGCATCGCGGTGAAACCGGGCAAGCCGACGCTGTTCGGCGTGGTCGAGGAGAAGCCGGTCTTCGGCATGCCCGGCAATCCGACCTCCTGCCTGTCGAACGCCTACATCCTGCTCGCGCCGTTCCTGCGCGCGACGGCGCGCCTGCCCGTCTACGAGCCGCGGATCGTCCACGCACGGCTCGCGCGCACGATCGTCTCGCAGGCCGGACGTCACCAGTTCTACACCGTCCGCCTCGAGCAGGGAGAAGCGGTGCCCGCCTTCAAGGGGTCGGGCGACATCACGAGCCTCTCGCGCGCCGACGGCTACATCGAGATTCCGGCCGACGCCGACACGGTCGCCGAAGGAACGCTCGTCCAGGTGACGCTCTTCTGAACGCCGGCCGAGCGGGGTGACGACGTGGGGCCCCGCGTCCTCCGCCGACCCGTCGCCGGAGCGAGGGTCGCCGGCCGACGCAGCGGTTTGTGCGGGCGGACTGCCCCGTCCTGCGCCCTGCCCCCCGGGCGCGACTCAGCGCCGCGCGCCAGGAAAGAACGACGGCAGCACCATGTCGCGCATCGTCCGCAGCCCGGGCGGCGCCGCGAGCACCTGCGGGATCGAATTCACCGCAATCGACGCCGTCGCGATGTCGCCATGGATGCCGCCATCGACCTTCACCGACAGCTTCGGCGAACCGTCGATCGCGATCGCGTCGTAGGTGGCGGGGGCGCCCAGGTACGCTTCCATGTGCAGGCGGACGATCGCGTCGCCGTCCCGGTAGCCGATGCCGTCCTGCACGATCCCGCAGACCCGTCCCGCGTCCACGCGCAGGAACGCGCTCTCGACCGGCGTGCGCGCGATCTTCGGGCGGATCGTGTCAGCGATCGAATCGAGCTTCCATCCCATCGCATCGGCGATCATCGTCACCGACTCGGTCAGTCCCACGTGGCGGACGGTGCCCGCCTCGACCCTCCGATTGAACTCGGCACGCGTCAGTCCGGATCCGATCTTCTGCTGGAACGGAAGCCGGCGGATCCGTGCGTCCTGGATCCGGTTCACCGTCACGCGGTCGACGCGCTCACAGACGGCCGTCATCGCGATCGGCAGCGCGTCCATCGCGAAGCCGGGATTCACGCCGGTCCCGAGCACCGCCACGTTCGCCTTCTTCGCCAGGGCATCGATGGCGCGCGCGAGACGGCGATTCCGGCCGACCGGATACGACAACTCCTCCGTGGTCGACACCACCGCGACACCAGCGCGCAGGACGGCATGAATCTGCGGCGCCACGACGCGCAGCGACGACGATGTGCAGTGGACGACGATGTCTGGGGAGAGGCGCGCGAGGGTGGATTCGAGATCGGCTTCGACCCGGACGCCGAGCCGCCACGTGTCCCCTGCCACCTCGCCGACGTCGCGACCGACCTTCGCGGGGTCGACGTCAACCGCTCCCACAATGCGAAGACCAGGGCGCGTGGCGATCTGGCGAGCGATGGCGGCGCCGATCGGACCGAGACCGAGATGAACGACGCGTATGGTGGCCATGTCAGTGCTTCGAGAGTCAGTGCTTCAAGAGATCGAGTGCGGCCTTCAGCCCAGTGGCGACGGTCGACGCGTCGCCTTCCGCCCAGAAGTGCATGAAGTACAGCTCCGGCGATCCGTGCAGCATGTGGTTGTGCAGCGCGGTGATGGCGATGCCGTGCTGGCGCAAGGCCTTCGCCACGGGATTGACCTCGTCGGCCAGCATCACGAAATCGCCGGTCGCTGCGACACGTCCTTCGCCCGCCGCCTGCACGTTGATGGCCGTCGACATGCCCATGCTTGGCGGGAGCGTCACGCCCATCATCTGAATCGTCTCGGGACGCGGCTGGGCCAGGCCGAGCACGCCGCCGTTGACCGCCCCGCGCAGGCCGATCACCGCCTGGAACTGGTCGGACGGAAAGTCCGGAGCCGCGACGGGCGCGGGCGGAGAAAGCGGGCCGAGCGGCGTCCGGGTGTGCGTGAGCGCATCGCGCACCGCTGACGCCAGTTCCGTGGCGGTGCCGTGTCCCCAGAAATGCAGGTACATCACCGACCGCGAGGCGTTCGCGAGGTGATTGTGCAGTGCCGTGATCTCGAAGCCGTGCTCCTGAAGGGCGGAGATCACGGGATTGATCTCGGCGTCGGTCAGCACGAGATCGCCGTGGGCGATCGCCGCCGCGCCGGTCGACTTGAACGCTGCCCAGCTGCCAAGCGCCAGGCCCGGGCGCACTTTCACGTTACCGACGGAGACGTCGAGATCGGAGCGGGGAAAGGAGACGCGATAGACGTCGCCGGCCTGGTTCTGGCCGGCGCGTCCGATCGCGCGATCGATGGCGGCGATGTCGAGGCGCCCGGGCGTCGGCGCCTGTGCCGACGCGAGGGCGGTGATCGAGAGAAGCGCCGCGGCAAAGGCGGCGCGGCTGAGCATCCACATGCGCGCTACTCCTCGGCTGTCAGGTCGCGCATCCGCGGAAACCCGGCCGCGCCCGCCGACCTGTGACTACTGCTGCTGCGCCGTGCTGCTGCGCGGACCCGCCACCAGGAAGTCCCACTGCTTGCCGGCTTCCTCGACGATCGCCTGCACGTCTTCGGCGAGGATGTAGCGCTCCTTCGCGAGCTTTTCGCCCGCCGCCTGCACCTTCTTCAGGTAGTCGGCGCGGCCGGCGTACAGCTCCTCGATCGACTGCCGCGGATCCTTCGTGCGCTCACGATCGGCCTTGGTCAGCGGGAGCGGAATGTACATGCCTGCCATCGGGATGAGCACCGAGGGGGCGCCGATCTTCTCGCTGCGGAACATCCAGCCGGTCTGGGTCGCGAGCGGCACTTCGATCACCGGCAGGCGGATGCCTCCAAGATCGTTGCCGAACGCGTCGACCTTCGGCACCTTGAACGCGAGCGCCGACTGCGGCGTCGGCACGTCGGCACGGTAGCCGCCCGGCACGTACGTCGGTGGCTGCACGCCCGGGACTGCCGGGAAGCGGTAGTCGCGGTGCGCGACCAGCGTGCCGTCGCTCAGCCGCGGATGCCGGCTGGCGGGCGGTGCGGTGTTCGCCCGCGTCCACGCGTCGAGCGCCGCGAGCAGTCCGCGCTGCGTCCAGCGGTAGTTGTTGGCGTTGTCCTTGGTGACACCGCCGCTGTCCGAGGGCGGGAACGCGCCCGCGCCGTGCTTCGTGCTCGACATCTGGTACACGCGCACGTTGGGCGCATCCTCGAAGTCCTCGCTGCCGTCGAGCGACAGGTGGCGCATGGCTGCAACGCGGCCGCGGTCCCAGTACTCGGAGGACGAGTCCACGAGGAACAGCTTCGGCTCGAGACCCGCGGGGATGACCTTGCCGAATCCGTCCTCGCGGCCGGTCACCGGATCGACCTCGGTCTTGTAGTGGAACGGGAACACCGTCTGCGTGAAGGTCCCGAGCTCGTTCGGCGCCGCGAATCGCTCGTTGAAGCTCCCGTAGCCGGTGGCACCGGTGTGGACGAACGCGGCGTCGAACGCCTTGCGGCCCGACTCGTCGATCGTGAAGCCCTCTTTGATCAGACCGCGAATCATGCGTCCGGTCTGCGACGCCCCATACATGTAGGCGAACTTGCCGGTCAGCGTCGGATCCGTTCCGTTCTTCCATGCGGATGCTGCGTCACGAAGCGCCGCGAAGCCCAGACCGGCGACCGGAGGGTTCTGGCTCTCGAAGTACACCTCGTAGGTGAGCCCAGGCTTGAGGCCGCCCTTGACCGCGATCGAGTAGGGATCGGGTGTCCCGTCGGCCTTCGCGAACGACCACTGATCGCGTGGAATCAGACGCATCGGCGCGAAGATGCCTTCGCGAACGGTCAGGCGGTAGGCGGGGTTCTTCAAATCGAGGGGCGGATACGCTCGGGTGTTGTAGCTGACGGTGTAGTCGGCGGCGGCGGCGGGCTCGTTCAGCGTGAGCGGCATGCGCAGCCAGCCCTTGATCGGGGCGCCGTTGTCCGTCGCGATCGGCGCTTTCATGCCGACCTGCTTGCCGCCCGTCGGCACGTCGAACTGCCAGCCGACCATCACGAGCGTGTATCCCTGCTTCAGCAGATACGCGTCGCCGAAGTCGGCCTCCGTCGTCGGATCGTCGGAGCCGGTGCCGCGGCTGAACACGCCCAGGAGCCCCTTGCGTCCGCGGTTCACCACGTCGAACAGGAGCACGCCGTTGCCCTTCGACGGATCCTTCGGCTTGATGATGAAGAGATCGGAGGAGAACTCGACCTTCCCCTGCGCGTTCTTCGGCGCCTTGTTCAGATCGACGATGATCGTGTTGTGCGGGTTGTTGGGGTCGAGCGCGAAGTGAATCGTCCCCGAGAGCTTCTCGTAGGCGCCGGCGTCCCCGAACGTGCGACCGTTCAGCACGTCGGCCCGGCTGCGAATCTCGACGCCCGTGACTTCGGCCCGTGCGGTGGTCGCGACGAGCGCGGCAACCAGTGCGAACAGCACGCACCGGGCCGGCCTGATTCTGATCGGCATGAGTGTTCTCCTCCGGTCGTGGCCGCGTCCGGGTCACGACGCCGGTGGATTATAGCGCCGAAGGTCGACCCGCCAGGCGGCTTCGAGAACTGGGAAGGAGCCTGCTAGCTCAGGTTGGCGGCGATCAGCCCCTTGATCCGGTCGGAATCGAGCGATTCCACGACGAGGAGCTCCTCGGCCATGGCGCGGACCGACGCGCGGTTTTTCGCCACGATTTGGCGGGCCGTTTCGTAGCCGCGCATGACCAACTCGCGCACTTCCTCGTCCACGCGCTGCGCCGTGGCCTCGCTGATGCCTGCGCCCCGGTCGCTGTCCCAGCCGTGGCTCGCCTGCCGGTAGGCCAGCGGCCCAAGAGCGGCCGACATCCCGAACTCGCACACCATCCGGCGCGCGATGTCCGTCGCCCGCTCGATGTCGTTGCCGGCGCCGCTCGTCATCTGGCGAAGGAAGATCTCCTCGGCCACACGGCCTCCCATCAGGATCGCGATCTGCGCCTCGAGGAACTCGCGGGTATGCGTGTGCCGATCGCCTTCGGGCAGCTGCATGGTGACGCCGAGCGCCCGGCCGCGCGGCACGATCGTCACCTTGTGCAGCGGGTCGGCGTGCGGCAGGAGGGCCGCGACGATGGCGTGGCCGGACTCGTGATAGGCGCACGTCACGCGCTCGTGCTGGGTCATCTGGAGCGAGCGCCGCTCGACGCCCATGAGCACCTTGTCGCGCGCCTGATCCAGATCGTCGGCGGCGATTGCCGAGCGGCCCGCCCGCACGGCGAGCAGCGCCGCCTCGTTCATCAAGTTGGCCAGGTCGGCACCGGAAAATCCCGGCGTGCCGCGCGCGATCTGGCGGAGGTCGACCTCCGGCTCCACCGACACTTTCCTGGCGTGAATGCGCAGGATCTGCTCGCGCCCTTTCACGTCGGGCGCGCCGACGGTGACCTGACGATCGAAGCGCCCGGGCCGCAGCAGCGCCGGATCGAGGATGTCGGGCCGGTTGGTTGCCGCGACGACCACGATCCCCTGGTTGGGCGCGAAACCGTCCATCTCGACCAGGAGCTGGTTCAGCGTCTGCTCGCGCTCCTCGTGGCTGAGCGAGTTGCCGCCGCGGCTGCGTCCGACGGCGTCCAACTCGTCGATGAAGATGATGCAGGACGGATGGCGGCGCGCATCACGAAAGAGGCGCCGAATGCGGGAGGCGCCGACGCCGGCGTACATCTCGACGAAATCGGAACCGCTGGCGAAGAGAAACGGCACTTGCGCCTCGCCGGCGATCGAACGTGCGAGCAGCGTCTTTCCGGTGCCCGGAGGTCCGACCAGGAGCACGCCCTTCGGAATACGCCCGCCGATTGCGGAGAACCTCGACGGCTCGCGCAGGAAGTCGACGATCTCCTTCACTTCTTCCTTGGCCTCGTCGACCCCCGCCACGTCCTCGAAGGTGATCGGCGAGGCTTCCGGATCGGCCTCGCGCGTCTTGCCATCGAGCGTCGGGATGCGGCCGGAACTGACGCGGTAGAGCGCGAAGCCCAGCATGGCGAGGAACGCGACGCCGATCAGCAGCGCGCCGTAGTTGTAGGCCGCTTCGCCCGACGGGGTTCGCACGTCGATGAGGACGCCCTTGCTCGCCAGCGACGGAATGAACGCGGCGTTCGCCGTCACGTAGTTCGCCGGCGTCGTCGTGCGGAACCGCCGCTCGGTGGTCGCGACCTCGAGCCTGTCGCCGTCGACGAGGACCTCGGTGACGACCCCGCGGTCGAGGTCCTGCAGGAACTCCGAAAATGCCACGCGCGGCGGCAGCGCGGCGCCGCGGCTCCAGAGGACCGCGACCACGGCAACCACGAGCACGAGAGCGGCCGCGACCGCCAACCAGAGTGCGCGCGAACGGTTCCACTTACGAGACGCCACGTGATGCTGCTCCTGATCGCCCGTCGAGAAAGAGCGGTTCATGCATCGACAACAGTCGAGGAGGGACACCGCTGGTCGCGCGGGACGAAGCTTTGCTGTTCGGCTGTGATGTGGGAATTCCGCCGAGGACGGAATCGCAGAAAAAGTGTAGCTGACGAGCGAGGCAAATGACAGCACAGCAGCGCCGTCTCAGCTCTGCAGTACGCGTCGGATGTTCAGGCTGGCTGTACGCGCACTGGCGCGGACACTTCTACCCTTCCGGTCTGCCCCAACGCCTGTGGTTCGAACACTACGCCAGCCGCTTCGATATTAGCGATCTTCGCACTGCTCGAGCGGCAGCACGGGCCGTCACGCATCGGCGAACTTGTAGCCGACGCCCCACACGGTATGAATGAACTCGGGATTGGCGGGGTCGGTCTCGACGCGCCGGCGCAGCCGCTTTACGAGCGTATCGACGCTGCGGACAGTGACGAACGTTTCGCCGCGCCAGATCTTCGCGAGCAGCGCTTCGCGGCTGAACACGATCCCGGGGTGCGACGCGAGCAGGTGCAGCAGGCGGAACTCCTGATCCGTAAGCTCCACCTGCCGGTCGCGGACGCGAACCTTTCGGCGTGGCAGATCGATGTCGAGCCCGCGGACATGAAGGACGCCGGCGTCGTGCGCCGCCTGCGCGCCGGCGGTCCCGCGCTGGCGGGGCCGGCGAAGCAGGGCCCGGCAGCGGGCCACGAGCTCGCGCACGCCGAACGGCTTGGTCAGGTAGTCGTCCGCTCCGCTCTCGAGCCCGACGACCTTGTCCGACTCCTCCCGGCGCGCGGTCAGCATGAGGATGGGCACGTCGCTGTTCGTCTGACCGTTCCTGATCGCTCTGCAGAGCGAGAGCCCGTCGAATCCTGGCAGCATCAGGTCGAGCACCATCAGGTCGTACGGCTCCGCCTCGGTGCGCGCGAGCGCCTCCCGGCCGTCGGCGACCGCCTCACACGTGAATCCCTCGTGGCGCAGGTGCAGGCAGACGAGCTCCCGGATGTTCGGCTCGTCCTCCACGACCAGGACGCGAACCGGCTCAGGAGCGGCCATTCGGTGTCACCGATGTTTCACAGATCCACCACGCGCTCGTCACGATGCTGCCGTCCAATCAATACAGAACACGATCGGGGCTCGCCCCCACTGGAGGACAACAATGACGTCAGCGTTCACGCGAATCGGACTCGGCATGGGAGCGGCGGCCGTAGCCATGATGCTGCTCGGGCCGGGTCAACAGAATATCAGCGCGCAGGGTCCGGGGTTCGGCGGCGGCCGTTTCGGCGGTCCCGGCGGACCGGGCGGACCGATGGGCAGGGGCGGGCCAGGGCTGGCCGGACCCGTGCCCCTGAATCGGCTCGGCCTCACCGACGATCAGCGAAGCCGCGTCCGGCAGGTGATGCAGTCGCACCGCGAGGATCAGCGGGCGCTCGCCGAGCGGGCGAGAACCGCCCACCAGGCGCTGCAGGACGTGCTCGCCTCGCCCACCTTCGACGAGGCCGCGATCCGCGCGCGCTCGGCCGACGTGGCGAGCGTGCAGGCCGACATGGCGGTGCTCCAGGGTCGCGTGTTCGGGGAGATCTACCAGATCCTCACTCCCGAACAGCAGCAGAAGCTCGCCGAACTGCGAACGCAGCAGCAGGAACGGATGAAGCAGCTGCAGCAGCGGCGGCAGAACCGCGCGGCCGGCCAGCCGTAACGGACGGCGGCTCGCTGGAGCACGTTGGCGCGTAGACACGCGTCCACGCAAGTGTTCCGCACGAAAACGGCGCAGGAACGCGACCCGCATCGCTGCGTGGTTGCGTTCCTGCGTTGTTCGTTGGTGTTCCTGGTTGCGGGGTCGCCGCGCCTGACCTTCCCGGAGCCCGGGGCCCGGCGTCAACCCAGCGACTTGACCGCTGCGACGATGTGGGGAGCGGAGATGCCGAATCGATCCAGCAGCTCCTCGGGCTTGCCGCTGCGTGGAATCTCCCGCACGGCGAGCCGGTGGACCCGCACGCCGGCTTCAGAGACCGCCTCGGAGACGGCGTCGCCGATGCCGCCGGCAGCATAGTGATCCTCGACGGTGACGATCCGCCCACGCGTGGCCGTTCCCGCCGCAACGAGCGCGTCTTTCGCAATCGGCGCGAGCGAGTACAGGTCGACGACCCGGATGGCGATGCCTTCCTGCTGCAGCGCGTCGTACGCCTTCAAGGCTTCGAAGAGCGTCACCCCGGCGCCGACGACCGTCGCGACGTCGTTGTCGCTCTGCCGCAACACCTTCAACCCGCCGATCTCGAACGTCTCGTCGTTCCCGTAGATGACCGGCGTCTTCGGCCGGCTCGTGCGCATGTACGCAGGACCGGCGTGCGCGGCCATCGCCGCCATCAGCCGTTCCGTGCTGACCGCGTCGCACGGGTACAACACGGTGAAGTTCGGCTGCGACCGGAACATCCCGAGATCCTCGAGCGCCATCTGCGAAGGACCGTCTTCACCGATCGAGACGCCTGCATGCGATCCGGCGAGCTTCACGTTGACGTTGCTGATGGCGGCCATGCGAACGAAGTCGGCCGCACGCGTCAGGAAGCAGGCAAACGAAGACGGGAACGGAATGGCGCCGCGGGCCGCCAACCCCATGGCCGACCCCACCATCACCTGTTCGGCGATGAAGTTCTGATAGAAGCGCTCCGGAAACGCCTGCTCGAACTTGTCGCTGAACGTCGAGTTCTTCACGTCGGCGTCGAGCGCGACGACGCGCGTGTCGGAGGCGCCGAGCTTCGCGAGCGCCGCGCCGTACGCTTCGCGCGTGGCCACCTGGGCCCCCAGGCTGTAGTCGGGCGGCGGCAGCGGACTCGGCGCGGGCGGCTCCGCGGGGCGCGAAGACGGGCGCGGAATCAAGGCCGCGAGGTCGAGGTTCTCCGGCGCGGGCACGAACTGCCGTTCGAGCTCGGCGAGCACACGGTCCAGCTCCTCGCCCTTCTTGAAGGCCTTGCCGTGCCAGTTGCTCTGCCCTTCCGTGAACGATACGCCTTTGCCCTTCACCGTACGCGCGACGATCATCGTCGGCTTGCCGGCGGTCGAGCGCGCTTCGGCATAGGCGTCGAGAATCGCGTTGAGATCGTGGCCGTCGATCACGATGGCGTGCCAGCCGAACGCACGCCACCGGCGGGCGAACTGCTCGACGTCGTGTTGCCACATCGTCGGACGGCTCTGCCCGAGCGCGTTGACGTCGGTGATGCCGCACAGGTTGTCGAGGCCGTCGACCGCGGCCACCTCCGCCGCCTCCCAGACCGACCCCTCGGCCGACTCGCCGTCGCCAAGGAGGCAGTAGGTGCGATAGTCGGAGCCGATGCGCCGGGCGTTCAGCGCCGACCCGACCGCCGCGCAGATCCCCTGCCCGAGCGAGCCCGTGGCCACGTCCACGAACGGCAGTCTCGGCGTGGGGTGTCCTTCGAGGTCGGATCCGAGCTCGCGGAGCTTCAAGAGCTCGCTGCGGTCGAAGGCGCCGGCCTCGGCCCAGCCCGCGTACAGCAGCGGCGCCGCGTGCCCTTTCGACAGCACGAAGCGATCGCTGCCGGGGTGCCCGGGATCGCGCGGGTCGAAGCGGAGCTCGGCGAAGAAGAGCGCCGCCACCAAGTCCGCGGCCGAACAGCAGCTGGTGGGGTGGCCGGATCCGGCTTCGGACGTCGATCGCACCGAATCGATGCGCAGCCGTGTGGCGATGTTCGTAAGAGCCGGGACGAGAACGGAGCGGTCCATACTGGTGTCAGACATTTCTGAGGCGCGGCGTGCAGATGTCCAGATTTGCAGCAGTGAACGTGAAGATCGAGTCGGGAGCGAGCTCGAAAACTGCGCCGTAGAGCGCCTGCCGATTTTAGTGCAGATTTCGATCCAGCGCGAACCAGTCGAGCAGCGCGACACCGTACTCCGCCGCATCAGCCGGGGCCAGGCGGGGACCCGGGGTCAAGCCAGTCAGGACGTTCCCGGCATCCTCCCGATAGGACTGGCCCGGCGCGACAACGGCGCGCTTCACGTAGTCGGGATCGGCACGCAGGGCGGCCAGGCCGCACAACACGCGCGCCGCCCGGCAGTTGACGACGAGCCCACCCGGGAACCACGCGTGCGCGGCGTCCCACCACACCCGGCGACTCGACTGCAGCAGCTCTTCGGCGAGCATCGCATACGGCAGCCGGCTGCTCAGATCGAAGCTCGCCAGCAGCGACAGCGCGCACTGCACCTGCTCGCCCACCGGACGGGCCACGAGCCCTTCACCCGGTTCGTACTCGCGCCGCACGAGCGATTCCAACGCATCGACAGCGTCCGGCAGCGCACGTTCGGTCCACTCGCCGAGCCCGACATCCTCGCACCACGTCGCGCTTTCCGCGAACGCGCGGATCCACTGCATGCGCACGCACGGGTCGCGCTCGGCGTCGAACGCCGCGAGCCCGCGAACGATCGCCTGCTCCCCGCCCGCGCGCAGCCGGCTGCCTCCCGTGCGGACGTACTCGCGCACCAGAAGGGTGACGACGGCGGGCGAGGTCTCCGCGCGCTCGCCCGAGGCGTCCATCACCGCGTGCACCGCCTGGTCGATCGCGGCACGATCCACCGGCAAATTATAATGACGTCAATGACCCATACCATCACACTGATACCGGGCGACGGCATCGGTCCCGAAGTCACCGAAGCGGTCGTCCGCATCGTCGCGGCGGCCGGCGTGTCGATCGACTGGGACCGCCATGTCGCCGGCGTGCTCGCCGTGGAGCGCGGCGACGTGCCGCTGCCGACCGAGCTGCTCGATTCGATCCGGCGGAACAAGGTCGCCCTGAAAGGGCCGGTGACGACGCCGATTGCGGCGGGCTTCACGAGCGTCAACGTCGGACTGCGCAAGGCGCTCGACCTGTTCGCGAACCTGCGGCCGGTCTGGAGCATGCCGGGCGTGCCCAGCCGCTACCAGAACATCGACATGGTGATCGTCCGGGAGAACACCGAGGACCTCTATGCCGGGCTGGAGCACCAGGTGGTGCCCGGCGTGGTCGAGAGCCTGAAGATCATCACCGAGCAGGCGTCCACGCGGATCGGGCGCTTTGCGTTCGACTACGCGCGCAAGCACGGACGCCGCAAGGTGACCTCGATCCACAAGGCGAACATCATGAAGCTCAGCGATGGCCTGTTCATCGAGAGCGTCCGCCGCGTGGCGCACGACTACCCGGAGATCGCCTACGACGAGAAGATCGTCGATGCCGCGTGCATGCACCTGGTCATGAAGCCGGAGCAGTTCGACGTCCTCGTGATGCCGAATCTCTACGGCGACATCGTGTCGGATCTCTGCGCCGGCCTGGTCGGCGGCCTCGGCGTCGTCGGCGCGGCGAACCTCGGCACCGAGACGGCGGTCTTCGAGGCGGTCCACGGCAGCGCGCCCGATATCGCGGGCATGAACCAGGCGAACCCGACGGCGCTTCTGCTGTCAGCCGTGCTGATGCTGCGGCACATCGACGAATCGTCGGCGGCCGACCGCGTCATGGCGGCCCTGGGACGCGTGCTCGAGTCCGGAGAGGCGCGCACGCGCGACCTCGGAGGAACGACATCGACCTTCGAATTCGCGGACGCCGTGTGCCGGGCCATCGCTTGAGCCCCGTGCTATAGTCCGAGGCATTCCATGGTGGATGACATCGCCCAGGCCGTCCTGGCGCGCGAAGAGGTCGTCAAGTACCTTCGCAGCGGGATCGGCGAACGCGGCGACCAGGCGCGTGAGCGCATTTGCGGGTACATCGAAGAACTGCGCACGACGCAGCGGCACTCGATTTACCGGGCACTGCAGCATCCGCTCTATCCCATCCTGCGCAAGATTCCGCGCCTGCACGAAGACGTGCATTTCGCGGCCGACGCGGTGCGCGAGCACCGCGTCGTCTACGCGTCGAACCACAAGAGCCACACCGACTACCTGGTGCAGCCGCTCGTGCTCGACGCCAACGGCATCCGGCCGCCGCTGATCGCGGCGGGCATCAACCTCTTCGGAGGGCCGCTCGGGCTGATCCATCGCCATGTCACCGGGGCGATTCCGATCCGGCGCAACACCAAGGATCCGGCGTACTTGATCACGCTCAAGGCGTACGTCGCCGAGATCCTCAAGAAGCACGACCTCTTCTTCTACCCGGAGGGGGGGCGCAGCTACAGCGGCGAAATCAAGCCGGTGAAGACGGGCCTCCTGCACGCCACCGTACAGGCCGAGTGCGCGAATCTCGTCATCGTGCCCGTGGCGATCGCCTACGACCTGATTCTCGAGGACCACATCCTCGCGCGGCAGGGCACGAAGAAGCGTCAGCGGCCGTTCTCGAGGGAAGTCGCCGAAATGGTGCGGTACGCCGTCGGCTACTGGTCGCGATCGATCACGACCTTCGGTCCGCCGATCACGACCGCGGGCATCGACCCGGACTCCCGCGCCGACGTCGCCGAACTGGCGCGCCTGATCCGGGCCCGCATCGGCGCGCAGCTGAAAGTGATGCCGACGATGCTCTTCGCGACGGCCATGCGGCCGTCGATCACACGGAGCGATCTCGAGGAGCGGATCGACCGTGTGATCGAAGAGCTCGCCGCCAGGCACGCGAATCTCGACGTGACGAGCGGAAAGGCAGTCGTCGACGCCGCGGCCGAGCCGCTCGAGACCCGCGGCATCATCGCGCTCAAGAACGGACGATTCCGCGTACGGGAACGCAACGTGCTTCGCTTCTACGCGCGGTCCATCGAGCACCTGCTCGCGACCACCGGCCGCACGCATTAGCCGGGAACGCCCGGGCGAACGCATGCTGGGCAACACCTCCAAGACCTTCTTTCACGTCCTCTCACGCAGCCACATCCTGCAGCGCCTCGCCTCGCGCTTCGGCATGCGCCGTGACACGTCGTTCGCGCGCCGCTTCGTCGCCGGCGAACGGGTCGACGAGGCGATCGCCGCCGCCCGCGCCGTCGAGGCGCGTGGACTCCTCCAGACGCTCGACCAACTCGGCGAGAGCGTGAGAACGCTGGCCGAGGCGGACGCGGCGACGCGCGAGTACCTCCAGCTGATCGCCGCGGTGACGCAAGCGGGCATCGGACGCAACCTCTCGCTCAAGCTGACCCAGCTGGGGCTCGAGGTGGACAAGGCCACGGCCGTCGACAACCTGCGGAAGATTCTCGAGCGCGCCAACGGCTTCTTCATCCGAATCGACATGGAGAGCTCCGCCTACACCCAGGTGACGCTCGACATCTTCGAGCTGCTGTGGGACCAGGGCCATCGAAACATCGGGGTCGTGTTGCAGGCCGATCTGCATCGAACCGAAAAGGACGAGGAGCGGCTCTCGGCGATGGGCGCGCGCGTTCGGCTGGTCAAGGGCGCGTATCGGGAGCCGAAGTCGGTGGCGTACCAGGACAAGGCCGACGTGGACGCCGCCTACGCCCGCCTGCTCGTCCGGCTGCTCGAGCGCGGCACCTACCCCGCCATCGCCACGCACGACATCGTCATGCTCGATCTGGCCCGGGAACACGCGACGCGGCTGGGCCGCGGCGTGGACGATTTCGAGTTCCAGATGCTCTACGGCATCAGGCGCGATCTGCAGGACGCGTTGGTCGCCGACGGGTATCGCGTCCGCCTCTACATTCCGTTCGGCCGGCAGTGGTTCCCGTACTTCATGCGCCGACTCGGCGAGCGGCCCGCCAACCTCGGCTTCGTGTTGCGAAGCCTGGCCGCGGATCGTGGGTAACCGGTTGCCCAGCCTGTCCCGTCTCCGCGTTCAAGACGGAAAGGGATGAGTCCGCCACGGACGTGGATCGGCTGTTGAAGCGCCACCCCTCCAGTACCACCCGGGCACGCCTCTTGATTTGCGCTTAGTCCGCCGGCCCAGCCGGATGCGTCGCACGGACCAGCGACGCGAAGCTCGAGAGGAGCCGCAAGTCATGGCGACCACCGTCGCTGCCTGGATTCACCAGCGCATCTGTGGGCTGCAAGGTCATGAAGACTACGTGCAGTTCGCGCGCGGGCGCATGTTCCTCCGCTGCATCTCGTGCGGTTGCGAGTCGCCAGGTTGGGACGTGAAGGCGCGCCCGGCCGCCGCCAACTCGATCGACGCGCACGCACGCGCAGCGGGCCTGCCGATGCTCGGGCGCGAACGGCGAGCGGCGTAGCGCGATCCGCCAGAGCCTCAGCCAGTCGCACGCGAGCTCGCATCCAGGCCGCTCGTAATCGCCTGCCGACTCGTGTTTAGCTATGAACAGCCCCCGTGCACACTGTCATAGCCATTACCGGCGCGTCCGCCGGCATCGGACGCGCGACGGCCCTGCGCCTGGCGCGTCAAGGCGCCTCCGTCGTCATCTGCGCCCGCCGGCGCGACCGCCTCGACGAGCTCTCCCACGAGATCGCGTCCGCGGGCGGCACACCGCTCGTGCACGTCGCCGACGTGACCGACGCGGAGGGCATGCACGCGCTCGTACGGGAGAGCGTCCGCGCCTTCGGCCGCCTCGACGTGATGATGTGCAACGCCGGGTACGGGCTCTACGGCGAAATCGACCGGATCGCGCCTGAAGACATGCGCGCGATCATGGACGTGAACTATCTCGGCACGTTCAACGCCGCGCGCGCGGCGCTGCCGCTCTTCCGCCAGCAGCAGCGCGGACACATCGTGATCGTGTCGTCGATTGTCGGCCAGCGAGGCATCCCGTTCATGGGCCCCTACTCCGCGAGCAAGTTCGCGCAGGTCGGGCTCGCCGAGTGCCTGCGCGCCGAGCTCGTGGGCACCGCGCTGCACGT
>JBFXAT010000075.1:0-18218 GCA_050183995.1 Vicinamibacterales bacterium | reverse complement strand
TCGACCTGGCGACATGGACCCTCGCGGTGCAAGGCGACGTCGAACGGCCGCTGACGTTGACGAGGGCGGATCTCCCGCGGATGCCGGCGGTCTCGCTGCCGGTCACCCTCGAGTGTGCCGGCAACGGCCGGGCATTCTTCGAGCCGCCAGTCGCCGGCGTGCAATGGCAGAAGGGCGCCGTCGGTAATGCACGCTGGACGGGCGTACGCCTCTCCGAGGTACTGAAGGCCGCTGGCGTGAAGCCGACGGCTCGATTCGTGTGGATGAACGGGGCCGACGTGCCGCTTGGCAAGATGCCGGACTTCGTGCGGCAGATTCCTCTCGCCAAGGCGCTCGATGTGGACACGCTCCTCGCGTACGAGATGAACGGCGAGCCGATTCCCGCCGCCAATGGCTTCCCCCTGCGGGCCATCGTGCCTGGCTGGGAAGCGGCCTATTCGATCAAGTGGCTCACCGGTGTCGAGGTTCGCGATCGGGAGCACGATGGATTCTGGGTCCAGACTGCCTACCGCTATCCGACGATGCGGGTGGCGCCTGGAGCGGCGGTCGATCCGAAGAACATGCAGCCGCTGGGCGGGCTGGCGGTGAAGTCGATCATCACGGGTCCGGCGGAGGGCGCCGCGATCGCACCTGGACCCATTCCCATCACAGGATTCGCGTGGGCGGGCGAGGCCAACGTCACTCGCGTGGAGGTGTCGGTCGACAACGGCAGCACCTGGTCTCCCGCGGAGCTGGGGCGCGACCGGGCGCGCTACGCGTGGCGCCAGTTCTCGTTCATCTGGCGCGCCGAGCGGACCGGATCCTTCGTGCTGCTCGCACGCGCCTCCGACGACCAGGGCCGCACGCAACCGATCGTGGCCCATTGGAATCCGTCGGGCTATCTGTGGAATGCGGTCGAGCGGATCCGGGTCAATGTGCAGTAGGGCGATCGCGATTGCCGGCGTGTGGCTCCTCGGCGTCGCGCTGCACGCGCAGACCGCTGCGGTCGACGGCGTTGGTGCTCCAGGTGCCGCCGCTCCTCTGGTGCCGGCCGCCGTGCGGACGCGGTGCTCTTCGTGCCACGGCAGCGATCTCATCACGCAACAGCGCCTGGGGCGTGCGGGGTGGGAGCGCGAGGTGGACAAGATGATCCGCTGGGGCGCGTCGGTTCCAGACGCGGAGCGCGCGGCGTTGCTGGACGCGCTCCAGGGACTGGGGAGCTCGGCCACGGAGGCCGGACCGGCTGCCGCGAACGACGCGGCCGGCGCAGACGTGTTCCAGAAGCGCTGTACCGGCTGTCATGGCCTGGCTGTCGTCGAGCAGCAGCGCCTCCCCATCGCCGGGTGGCGGCGTGAAGTCGACAAGATGGTGGCGTGGGGCGCTCGCGTCGAGACCGACGAACGGGAGCCCCTTATCGCGTTTCTCGCCGGGCGCCACGGCCTGCGATAGGCGCGCGGCGGGAACGCAAGGGTGACGTGCATGACCAGATACTTCAACCGGCTGAGAGGCTTCTCACTTGCGATCGCGGTGATCGTCGCCGGGCTGGCGCCGCTCCTGAACGCGGAAGAGAAGGAGACGCTGGCCGGCGCACAGAACTTCACGCGGATCGACCAGACGTTTGCGGCCGGCGGGATCATCGCCGTCGAGGCGTTCCCCGAGTTGAAGAAGCGCGGGTTCAAGTCCGTGATCAACCTTCGCATGCCGACCGAGCGCAACGCCAACGTCGAGGCGGAAGCCGAGGCGGTGCGGGCGGCCGGTCTGAAGTACATCGGCCTCCCCTTCAACGTGGCGAACGCCAACGCGCGAGAGGTGGTCGATCAGTTCCTGACGGCGATTGGCGATCCGGCGAACCAGCCCACGTACGTGCACAGCGCCCAGGCACATCGCGTGATGGGATTGTGGTTGATCAAGCGGGTCAGGGTCGATCACTGGGCGGTCGACAGGGCGCTCGCGGAAGCCGAGGCCGTCGGCCTGTCAGAGACCAGCCGGCAATTCGCCCTGGACTACGTCAAGCCGTACGCGCGCTGAGCTCCCGCGTCCCGTCGTGCGCGCGGCCCCGCGGCCCCGCGCACATCCACTCCCCGCGTCCCTGTGTCGAAGCTCATCCTGGGCTCAGGTGTCGGCGCTTCGCCTCGTCCCGTCCCGTCCGTTCGAGAGGCTCGCCCGCGACAGCCATCACTGTAGTTGGGTAGTTGAACTTGCCTAGGACCCCCTCGGAGAATCCTCAGGTGTGCCGTCCTCTCCCGGTATTCCGTCATCTGAACGAAGGCAATCGATGAAGCGCACCTCGAAACTGACAGCCGGCCTGACCGCGTGCTGGGCCATGGCTCTCTTCGTGGCGATGCTGCAGGCGCGAACTCCCGTGGCGCAGATCGAGGCTGCGACCGCCGTGGAACCCGCGGCGGCGGCCCGCGCACTCCTGGACAAGTACTGCGTCGGCTGTCACAACGCACGCCTGCGGACGGCCGGGCTTCAACTCGACAGCCTCGACCTGACGGCCATCGGCGAACACGGCGAGGTCCTGGAGAAGGTGCTGCGGAAGGTTCGGACCGGTGCGATGCCCCCGATGGGCCGTCCGCGGCCGGACAAGCCTGCGCAGCTGTCGTTCGTCTCCTGGCTCGAGTCGGAGCTCGATCAGTCTGCAGCGGCGCACCCGCATCCAGGCAGGCCTGCCATCCATCGTTTGAACCGGACGGAGTACACGAACGCGATTCGCGACCTGTTTGCCATCGAGCTCGACGCGCGTTCGCTCCTGCCCGGCGACAGCACCGACGCGCACGGATTCGACAACGACGCTGACATCCTGTCGGTCTCCCCCGCGCTGATGGAGCGCTACCTGGTGGCCGCGCGGAAGATCAGCCGCATCGTCGTCGGCCGGCCGGCCGGTCCGGACTTCGAGCAGTACCGGATTCACAAGTGGATGATGCAAAACGAGCGGATGAGCGAAGACCTGCCGTTCGGCTCGCGCGGCGGCGCGGCGATTCCCTACTACTTCCCGGTGGACGGCGAGTACATCTTCAAGATCACGCTGCATCGAACCGGCAACGATCACATCATCGGCCTGGGCGCGCCACACGAGCTCGAGATCAGGCTCGACGGCGGTGTCGTCGAGCGCTTCACGATTGGTGGGGACCAGTGGGTGAAGATGGCCCCGCCCGAGAACTACAGCTCGAATCTGAAGGCGGACGACACCTGGGAAGACTACTCCCACAACATGGATCGGCAGCTCGAGGTGCGCACGTCCGTCAAGGCGGGCCATCGTCTCGTGCAGGCGTCGTTCGTCGACGAATCGTGGGCGCCGGAGGGCGTCATCCAGCGGCAGGTGGGCGTCTCGCGGGACCGCAATGAACTGCCGGATGGCAACCCGGCGATTGCGATTGTGACCATCAGTGGGCCAATGGACCTGAAGGGCACGAGCGACTCGCCGACGCGGCAGCGGCTGCTGGTCTGCCGACCGCAGGTTGCGGCCGAAGAGGAGGCCTGTGCGCGCAAGATCCTGACGCCGTTGGCGCGCCGCGCGTACCGGCGCCCTGTGGCGGAGCGCGATCTCGCGCCGCTGCTGGCATTCTTCAGGGATGGCCGCGCGGAAGGTGACTTCGACGCGGGAATCGAGTTCGCGCTCGAGCGTCTGCTGACGAGCCCCTCGTTCCTGTTCCGGATGGAGGCGAGCCCCGCCCAGGCGAGTGCCGGTGCCGGACCGTATCGAGTCAGCGATCTCGAGCTGGCCTCACGGCTCTCGTTCTTTCTCTGGAGCAGCATCCCGGACGAGGCGCTTCTCGACGCGGCCGCTTCTGGCACGTTGCACGAGCCGGCCGTACTCGATCGACAGGTTCGCCGGATGCTCCTCGATCGCCGCGCGAGCGCGCTGGTCGACAACTTCGTCGGCCAATGGCTCGTCGTCCGCAATCTGCGCGACGTCGTTCCCGATTCCGACCTCTTTACCGATTTCGACGAGAACCTGCGCGAGGCGTTCCGCACCGAGACGCAGCTCTTCATGGAGAGCCAGATCCGCGAGGACCGAAGCCTCGTCGACTTGATCAATGCGAACTACACGTTCGTGAACGAGCGGCTGGCCCGCCACTACGGGATACCGAATGTGTACGGCAACCAGTTCCGGCGAGTCACCTTCACGAACCAGGAGCGCGGTGGACTGCTCGGCCAGGGCAGCATTCTGACGGTCACGTCGTACCCGAACCGTACCTCGCCGGTGCTGCGCGGCAAGTGGTTGCTCGAGAACTTCTTCGGGACGCCGCCGCCTCCACCTCCGGAAGGGGTGCCGCCGCTGCCGGAGAACGGCGGCACGCGTCAATTGGCATCGGTGCGGGAGCGCCTCGAGGAGCACCGCCGGAGCCCGGTGTGCGCGAGCTGTCATGCCCGAATGGATCCGCTTGGATTCGCGCTCGAGAACTATGACGCGATTGGCGCCTGGAGAGACGTCGACGAGTCCGGGACCGACGTCAATGCGTCCGCGCAACTGGCGGACGGTACGAAGTTCGACGGGCCGAGTGGGCTCAGACAGCTCCTGCTCGACAACCGCGAGCAGTTCGTCGACACCGTCGTCGAGAAGCTGATGACCTACGCGCTCGGACGCGAAGTGTCCTACCTGGATGCGCCCGCGGTCAGACAGATCGTACGGACGTCCAAGACCGACGACTATCGCTGGTCCTCGATCATTCTCAACATCGTCAAGAGCCTGCCTTTCCAGATGAGGAGTTCGGAATCATGATCGTCACCAAGAAGACCCTCTCCCGTCGCACGGTGTTGCGGGGACTGGGCGTGAGCCTGGCGCTCCCGTTCCTCGACGGCATGGTCCCGGCTTTCGCCCGTGCGTCCGCGACCCAGCCTGTACGGCGCTTTGGTGCCGTGTACATCCCGAATGGGATCCTGATGAGCAAGTGGACGCCTCCGACCGAGGGGTTCGGCTTCGAGTTCACGCCCACGCTCAAGCCGTTGGAACGCTTCCGGGAGTCGCTGACCGTCATCTCCGGGTTGAACGTCGCGAAGAATGCGGGTGCGAGCCTCCATTCGCGCGCCAGCACGCGATGGCTGACCGGCGTCCCGCCGAAAGGCGTCCAGGCGCAGGCGCAGGTGGCGGCAGGCGTGTCGATGGATCAGATCGCCGCGAAGGTGTTCGGACGCGAGACGCAGTTCGCGTCGCTGGAGCTCTCGCTCGAGCCGAACGACTTCGCCGGGTCGTGCGACCCGGGGTTCAGCTGCGCGTACATCAACACCATTTCGTGGCGCGGGCCGACCACGCCCCTTCCGATGGAGCACAACCCACGGGTGGTCTTCGAACGGTTGTTCGGCGACGCAGGCACCACCGATCCGGCTGCGCGGATGGCGCGGCTGAAGAAGGACCAGAGCCTGCTCGACTCGATCCTGGACGAAGCGAACTGGCTGACGAATCAGGTCGGTGCCGGCGACCGCCGGAAGATCGGTGAATACCTCGACGCGGTACGGGACGTCGAACGACGCCTTCAGAAGGCCGAGGAGCAGAAGAACAAGGAGCTGCCGCTCATGGAGCAGCCGGCGTCAGTGCCGGCCGTGTACGAGGACTACGCGAAGCTGATGTTCGACCTGCAGGTGCTCGCGCATCAGACGGACCTGACGCGTATCACGACGTTCATGCTGGGTCGCGAGTTGAGCGGACGGCAGTACCCGGAGATCGGCGCGCCCGACGCGCATCATCCAACCTCGCATCACCAGAACGCGCCGGAGAAGCAGGCGAACTACGCGCGCATCAACGAGTTTCACACCAAGATCTTCTCCTACTTCGTGGAGCGGTTGCAGGCGACCCAGGACGGCGAGGGCTCGCTCCTCGACAACATGGTCCTGCTGTACGGAGCCGGCATGTCGGACGGCAACCTCCACGCCACCAGCGACCTCCCGCTGGTGCTGCTCGGCGGCGGTGCCGGAAACAAGGGCGGTCGTCACGTGCGTTATCCCGCGGAGACGCCGCTGCCGAATCTGCATCTGACGCTGCTCGATCGGCTCGGCGTCCACATCGACAGCCTGGGTGACAGCACGGGTGAGTTGGAGCATCTCTGGCTCAGCTGAGCGGTCCCGGCGTCGGCTCGAGCGCGGGGAAGTGAGGAAATCACATGACTAGGAATGCGCGACGTTCACCGCGTGCGGTGTTCGCGGTTGCGGCGCTCGCCGGCCTGATTGCCGGGGTCACGCCGGCCTCGGCGCAGGACGCCCGGCTCGTGGAAGCCGCCAAAGCGAAGGATGCGGCCACCGTTGGTGCGCTGCTGGACAAGAAGGCGGATCCCAACCAGCGGATGGGCGATGGTGCGACCGCGCTGCATTGGGCCGCGTACTGGGGAGACGCGGCGCTGGTCGACCGGCTGATTCGCGCTGGCGCCAAGGTCGATGCCGCCAACGACCTCGGCGTCACGCCGCTGATGCTGGCGAGCGTCAACGAAGACCCCGCGGCGGCCACGCGGCTGTTGGCCGCCGGCGCCAACGCGAATGTGGCCACTCGGAACGGGCAGACGGCGCTCATGGCCGCCGCCCGCGCGGGCCGCGCCGACGCGGCCGCCGCGCTGGCGGCGCACGGGGCCGATCTCAACGCGCGCGAGTCCACCCACGATCAGACGGCACTGATGTGGGCGGCCGCCAACCGGCGCCCCGACGTCGTGCGCGTGCTGCTACAGGCCGGCGCCGACCAGAACGCACGCTCTCGCGTTCGCCTCAGGAAGAGCCTGATCCTCACCAATCGGCAGGCGAGCTACAACCCCGGCGCCTACGAGAAGCATCTGAAGGACGGCGATATCGTTGAAGTGAAGCAGGGCGGGTACACCGCGCTTCTCTTTTCGGCGCAGCAGGGCGATGTCGCATCAGCCCGCCACCTCATCGCGGCCGGGGCGAATGTGAACGACACCGCGCCGGATGGGATGAGCGCACTCCTGGTCGCCGCATACAGCGACCACCTCGATGTCGGCAAGTTCCTGCTCGACAAGGGCGCGGACCCGAATGCCGCGGAGGTGGGGTTCGCCCCATTGCACGCCGCTGTCCTGAAGGCGAACCTGGGCTTCGTCGAAACCCTGCTCGCGCACGGGGCGGACCCGAACCAGCCGATCACGAAACCGAATGGCGCGCGACGACAGAGCGCCGACTTCGCGTTCGGTCACACCTTGGTCGGGGCGACGCCCCTGTACCTGGCCGCGAAGTTCGCGGAGATTCCGATCATGCGAGCGCTCGCGGCTGGCGGCGCCGACCTCGCGTTCAGGATGCCGGACGGCACCACGCCAATCATGGCCGCGATGGACACGCCCAAGACCGATTCCGGGGACGTGGAGGGGCTCGGCCGGGATCGACGCGATCGGTATGTCTTCTTCCGCATGGCACGCACCACGTCGCCTGACGATGTGAAGCCGAAGTCGCCAGAGGAAGAAGAGAACGACGTGCTCGCGATGGTCACGTTCCTGAGCACGGGAAACGTGGACCTGAACGTGGCGAACGACGATGGCGATACGGCCATCCATGTCGCCGCGGCGGAGGGGCTGAACCGCGTGATCGAGTTCCTCGCGAGCCGGAAGGTGAACATCAATCCCAAGAATGGCCGCCGGCAGACACCGCTCGATCTCGCGATGGCGCCTCGTCGCAATCGCGGCGGCGACAGCCTGGGGTTCCACGAGGAAACGGCGGCGCTGCTCAGGAGCCTCGGTGGCGAAGAGGGTGGCGAGCCGGTCCCGAACCTGAGGCCGAGACAGAGGCGTCCCGCCGGGCCGCAGTAAGGGCCTCGGCACGCGGGAGATTTTCAGGTGCGCTTCAGCCAGGCCGCAGGCGGTGCGCGGTGACCCGCAGATCCGTTGCGGCAGCGATCATCACGGGCGTCGTCGTCCAGGGCTGCACTGCCGGTGTGTCGAGCCAGGGCTCGGCCGGCAGCCCGATCCTGATCGAGGGTGCGCGCCTGATTGTCGGCGACGGCAGTCCGCCCATCGACGACAGCGCGTTCATCGTCGCGGGCGATCGGTTCGTGCGCGTGGGGCGCCGCGGCGACTTCGGCGCGCCTGCGGGCGCGACGCGCCTCGACCTGACCGGCAAGACGGTCATCCCGGCGCTCATCGATCTGCACAGCCACATCGGATACGAAAACACGACGCTCGGCACGGAGGCCAAGCAGAACTTCACTCGCGAGAACCTGGTCGATCACCTCGAACGCTTCGCGTACACGGGGCACGCTCTCACGCAGAGTCTCGGATCGGACGCTCCCGACGCGTTCGTGTGGCAGCTGCGCGAGGACTCTCGTGCTTCGTCGTTCACGGGCGCCCGATTCCTGACCGTGGGCCGCGGTCTGGCATGGCCCGGGACGGGTCCGACCGAATCGACGCGCAACGACACACCCTATCCGATCGTCAGCGTCTGGCAGGCCGTGCTTGCCGTGCGGGAGCTCGCCGCCAGAAACGTCTCGTTCGTGAAAATCTGGCTCGAGGATCGCGGGGGTTACGAAGTGCCGCCCGACCGCGCCGATCGCCAGCGATTCGTCGACGAGCACGGCATTCCCAGGGTTGGCAAACCCAGTCAGTTGACACCCGAGATCTACGGCGCGGCGATTGCCGAGGCGCACCGGCTCGGTTTCCGCACGCTCGCGCACGTGAAGACCCGCGAGGACCTCAAGGATCTGCTGCGCGCAGGAGTAGACGGCTGGACGCATCCAATCGGAGATCTGCCAGTCGACGATGAGCTGCTGCAGCTGTTGAAGGAGCGCCCTGACGTCCTGTACATCCCGGTGATCACGCCCGCGCTCGTTGGCGGGAGCGCACCGAGGATCGCGGGCGCGAGGCCCGCCTGGTTCGCCGATCCTCTGCTTCAGGGGGTCAAGTGTCCGGCCTATCTCGAGAATTTTGCCCGATCGTTCGAGAAGAGCGGCCGGATTCCCCCAGCGGGTGGAGGCCTCGGCGTCGAGAACGTCGTCGCCATCAGAAAGGCCGGCGTGCGGATCGCCCTCGGGAGTCACGACGCCGGAACCAATCGGATCTTCGGGTGGGGCAGCCACATGGAGCTCGAAGCATTCGTGAACTGGGTCGGCATGTCGCCGCACGAGGCGATCGTGGCGGCGACCGGCACGGCGGCGCGAGCGCTGAACCTGACCGATCTCGGCAGCGTGTCGGCGGGGAAGAGTGCCGACTTCGTCGTGCTCGACGCCAATCCGCTCGACGACATCCGGAATACCCGGCGAATCTCGCGCGTGTACCTGAGAGGCCGACCCGTGGATCGAGCCCGCCTGCAAGCCAAGTGGGCGGCCTCGTGTTCGAACGCGGGGATGTCCCGATAGGCGGCGGCAGGTCGCGTCCGCGCGAGGGCAGGCGTCTCAGGAGCGTTTCTGTCTCCAGGGTGATGTCTCGCGGTGAGATGCGCATGCGACTGCGCGCCCTGGTATCCGTGCGTGTGATCGCCGGCGCGCGATCGTCGATCGCAGCCGCTGTCCGGTGCCGAACGTGCGCGCATCTCTCGCGTCCTGTCGGTGCGTAACTGCAACTGGGTAGTTGACCTCTCCCATCGCCACTCAGAGAATGCGCCAGGCCTGAGGCGTCAGGAATCACGCTGCTGACCACGCACATGCGCGCGGTCTGCGGACGTTGTTCCTGGCCACCGATCGAACCGATCGAGTCGCCGACGTTCCCTACGGAAGTTCAGCGTCCTGGAGGTGAAGGTTATGAGTTCCCGTTTCCATCCTGCGTGGAGTCGGTGGCGGATCGTCGCGGTCATTGCGCTCCTGCACCTGCCGACAGGCGCCGCGATCGCAGGGCAGCAGGATAGCAGCATCATCGGGCAAGTGTCGGACGAGAGTGGAGGGGTGTTGCCCGGTGTCACGATCACCGCGGCGAGCCCGGCTCTCCAGACGGGCCAACAGATTGCCGTTACCGACGAGCGCGGTCAGTACCGCATCACGCCGCTTCCGATCGGCGTCTACGACGTCACATACGCGCTTCAGGGCTTCAGGAGCGTGAAGCGCGAGGGGATTCGGCTCACCGTCGGCTTCAATGCGACCGTCAACGTGGCGCTGGGTCTCGGCGGGCTGGAGGAGACGGTGATCGTGTCGGGCGCCTCGCCTGTCGTGGATCTGAAGTCGACCGTCACGTCGACGGTCATGACACGCGAGACCCTCGAGCTCCTGCCCACCAGCCGGAACTCGGTCGTTGGTCTGATGCAGCAGGCGCCAGGCGCACGGCCGAACATCGACGTCGCCGGCAGCAGCATGAACGAAGTTCCGAGCTTCCGCGCGTTCGGAATCGCCGGCGAGTCGTGGCAGGCCGTCGAGAACGTCCCGACGTCGAACGGCAGAACCAACAACGGGTCGGGGACGTTCTGGGACTACGCGGCGATCGAGGAAGCGAAGGTCGGGACGCTCGCGCATTCGGCGGAAGTGCCGCTCATCGGCGTGCACATCAACGCGATCGTGAAGTCCGGAGGCAACGACTTCCACGGTCAGCTGTTCAGCTCCACGACGAGCGACAAGTTCCAGAGCAAGAACATCGACGACGACCTGCGCGCCCAGGGAATCACCGAGGGCGGCGCGCTTCGATACAGACGCGAGATCCAGGGCGAATTGAGCGGGCGTCTCATTCGCGACAAGCTCTGGTTCTACGGAAGCGCGCGGCGGCGGAGCAACAGCGACACCATACCCGGCGTGTTCAAGCCGGATGGGACGATCGCGAGCATCGACGATACGCAGCGGTACACGACCTGGAAGCTGTCCTATCAAGCGGGCAAGTCGAACAAGATCGAGGCGTTCGACACCTGGCTGTTCAAGACCCAGGATGGTCGAGAACTGAGCATTCTGAATCAGTGGGACTCCCGCATCCTCCAGAAGACGCCGAACCACGTCGGGCGGATCGGCTGGAGCGGGATCAAGGGCAACAACATCTCCAGCACGGTCCAGTTCGGGTACTGGTGGAACGCCTCACAGTTCACCGGCTACACGAACGAACCCTCGGCGACCGACCAGATCACGCTCTTGAACTGGGGCCTGCACTCGAGCGGCAACGAGGAGACGCTGAGCAAGCGCCTGACGACGCGAGGGACGGTCGATTACTTCAAGCCGGAGTTCCTGGGCGGCGACCATTCGTTCCGCTTCGGCGGCGAGCACTCATGGGCCGTCGGCGATCGCTACCGCAACGACCGCGGCGCCGCCGGCAACTATCAGCGAATCTTCAGAGACGGCGTGCCGTTCCAGATTGGCGTCTGGAACGCTCCGACGCGGCCGCAGACGCCCGGAGAGCACCTGGCGTTCTTCCTCCAGGACAGCTGGAACCTGAGCCGTGCGCTGACGCTCAATCTCGGCGTCCGATACGCCTACGACAAGGGCGTGATTCCGCGCCAGTGCCGGGAGGCAGCGCCGGAGCCCTTCGCCGTTCTGGCCCCCGCGGGGTGCTTCGACGCCGTGCCGTTCGCCAACTGGCACTCGTTCTCGCCTCGGCTGAACCTGGCCTACACGCTCGGCGCGAAGACCGTGATCAAGGGCGGCTGGAACCGCTTCTCGTCCATGCGCAGCACCGACACGATGACCAACGCCAACCAGAACGCGAGCACCACCACCGTGTTCACGTGGCGCGACACGAACGGGAACAAGCTCTACGACCCTGGTGAAGTGGATCTCCGCCTCGATGGACCGGACTTCGTGTCGCGGACCTTCCAGGGCGTGGGGTCTGGGCTGGCCAACGCAGTACCGAACCCGAACGAGAAGCAGCCGTATCAGGATCAATACGTGCTCGGCATCGAGCGCGAGGTGCTGCCGCTGCTGGCGCTCCGGCTGACCGGCGTGCACGTCCGCTCGTACCGGCAGAACGTCGTCACCAATCTGCTGCGTCCCTATGACGTGTACACGATCCCAATCACCAACATGGACCCGGGCGTCGATGGACGCCTCGGCACCGCGGACGATACGGGCACCTCGGTGACCTACTACGACTACCCCGCGCAGTATCGCGGCCTGTCGTTCCAGCAGCCGACCCTGGTCAACTCCGGACTCGTGCCGACATACAGCAGCTTCGAAGTCGCCGGAAGCAAGCGCTACGCCGACGGCTGGCAGTTCATGGCGTCGTACACGGCGACCAAGAGCAACGTTCCCATCATCACGAACGTCACGTCACCGGTTGCGTACACCGACGACCCGAACGCCGAGATCTTCGCGAGGAACAACACGTGGGAGTGGCTCGCCCGCCTGTCCGGGTCGTACATGTTCCCGTATCGGCTCCAGTTCTCCACGAACTTCGAGCACCGAAGCGGGACGCCGTTCGCCCGAACCGTATCGTTCAGGGGCGGCGTGCAGATTCCGTCGATCACGCTCAGGGTCGAGGAGATCGGCGCGCGGCGAACGCCCAACATCAACCTGCTGGACATGCGTCTCGAGAAGTCCTTCGCGATGGGCGGTTCGAGGAGGCGCGTGTCGCTTCGCCTGAACGTGTACAACGTCATGAACGCGAACACCCCGACAGCCATCACGCAGCAGTCGGGTGCACGCTTCGGCTTTGCCACGGCGATCCTCTCCCCGCGCGTGGCGGAGGTCGGTGCGACCTATAGCTTCTGACGTTCCACGGCCGCGTCGAACGCCCATGGCGCTCGGCGCGGCCCTCTCTCGCTGGAGACGAACCCGCTTGGGCGACTGCACGCCGACGGCCGATCCGATCGTCGGCGGCAGAAGTGCCGTGCCGCGAAGCCTCTGGTTCCTCCTCGTGCTCTGCGGCGCTGGCGTTCTCGTCGACGCTGCCGATCGCATTGCGACCAACCCCCATCCCGAGGCGCACCTGCGGAGTCTGTTCCCCGCGGCCGCTGCATTTTCGACGCTCTCCGGAGCGCCGCTCCACTTCGAGGCCTACGCCGCCGATCCCAAGGCGGCGCGGAACCCGCCCCTGCTTGGCTACGCGTTCTGGACCACCGACCTCGTTCCGGACGAGCATGGCTACCATGGCCCGATTCACATCCTGGTCGGCATGGATCCATCCGGGGTGCTCACCGGCGTGATCGTCGACTACGACTCGGAACCGTATGGCTACTTCTCCGTAGAGCCGCCGGCCTTTGCCGCTCAGTTCAAGGGCAAGACCATCTTCGACCGGTTCGTCGTCGGCAGGGACGTCGACGCGGTGTCCCGCGCGTCCATCACCGTGGCGAGTGCGACGCGGGCGATCCGGGACAGCTCGCGTCTGGTCGCGAAGGCGCTGCTCGATCCAGACGCGGTGAAGCGGTGATCCCGCTTGGGCCGCGGCGCCCGATGCGGCTCGCCGGCTGGTGCAGCCGGATCGTCGTCGTCCTTGGTTCGCTGGCGGTCGTGCCGCTGCTGGCACAGTCGCAGGCCGACCCCTGGAACTTCGACGGTGAGTCCTCTGGAGAGACGCTGGCGTCGGTGCTCGGACCGCAAGTCTCGGACATCGTCGCCACGATCGCGTTCGTGACCCTGGCGCTCGTCAGCTTTTTTCGCAAGAGCATCCCTCTGAAATACGCGACGCTGTGCTTCTCGCTGGTCTACCTCGGAGCGCTGCGGAGCATGCTGATGTCGGTGACCGACATCTTTCGGCTGATCGACCTGAGCCTTCCTCCCATCGAGTACAGCGTGGCGTGGTATCTGGTCGCCGGATTGACGGTGGCCTCGACCGTCCTCTGGGGCCGGCTCTATTGCGGTCGTATCTGTGCCTTTGGTGCGTTGACACAACTCCTGGATGCCGTCGTCCCCACCCGACTCCGGCGGGAGCCTCCTCCGTGGATCGAGGAGCGGGCCGCTCTCTTGAAGTACGGGATCCTCGCCCTCGTTCTGGCGTACTACGTGGCGACCGATGACGCGGCTGTGTACCGGTATGTGGAGCCGTTCTGGATGTTCTCCGGCTCCGCGACGCCGCTCCTGTGGGGCATGCTCGCCGTCCTTCTGCTTGCCACGCTGGTCGTTCGAAACCTGTATTGCCGGTTCCTCTGTCCCGTTGGAGCGCTGCTGGGCCTCGTCGCACAGGTCAGCACCGTGTTTCGCATCAAACGTTGGAAGGAGTGCCGCACGTGCAGGATCTGTGAACGGGCGTGCGAGTGGGGAGCGATCCGAGGCCCAAGGATCGTCAGGTCCGAGTGCGTCCGATGCGACGATTGCGAGCGCCTGTACGCCGACACGAGCACGTGCGTGCATTGGGTCGTACTGCAGCGTCGTTCTTCGCGGCCGCCTGCCCCGCTCGGAAACACCACGCGCTCGCCGTAGCCTCGAAAGCTCCTGCCCGCCTTTCGCTCATCGACGATGCGGCGTCACCGGATGCGATTCGAAGTGATAGGCGAGCTGCGCGCCGTACACCGCTACCGCACGCACGTCCGAACGCGCGGCGGCGAGTAGTAGGTGGACCTCAGGCCGCAGGGCAAGGTGCCGGGTCAGGAAAAAGTCCGCGCCGCCGCCGACCGATAGCATCGGGTCGGTGAACGTCTGGGTGCCCAAGCCGACGGCCGACAGCCGTCGTCTATAGAACTCCGGGACGTCGCTCGTCGCCGGGTCGAACGAGGCCCGATACAGACCCAGTCCAGCCGACACGAACGGCACGAACGGCCGTGCCGGCCGTATGGCAACCCGGGCCGCGAGCGTAGCGGCGAACGCATCGGCGTTGCTGCCCCCGCGGATCCAGAGGGTGCGGCCCTCCACGCCGAACCGCGGCGTCAACTCCCACCCGACGGAGAGTCCGGTCGCGCCGCTCGTCGTCTCCGCAGACGACGCCGCGCCGGCAAACGCCGAGAGGGTCGTGCCCTGCTGCCAGTCGGCCGGTTCGGCGGTCTGAGCAAATGCGCGCGGCGCTGCGGACGCGGCCGCGAGCAGGAGGAGTCCCGCCCTGATGGCCATCGAGAACGGTGAGGTGCGCCGGGGTGAGGTGCGTAGGGGTGAGGTGCGTAGGATGGTGTGCATGGCTGCCGAGAAGGAGAGCAAGGACCAGACCCGGTCGAGATCGGGCTCATTCGCTGCCGGCGCGCGCTGTTCTCGCTGAATCAGCGCGGCGACGCGGCGTTGCGCCGGTCACGCCGGGTGGATTCTTGCGCGGCCTGGGGAAGTTTCCCCCGCAACGCGATCGGGCATCGGCCGTGGGCGCAGAGGAAAGAGCAGGAAACACCCCATGACCGCGGCGCGGGACGAGCGGTATGCAAGTTGCCTTTCCGTCATGCGCAGCCCCTCGCTGGCCGCCCGCCGGTCGCGATGGCGCACGACGCCGACGTTCCTCCTGGAGACCACGTCATGACTCGCATGCAACAGCTGGCGCTCGGTTCGCTCGTTGCCCTGTTCTCCATGATCGGAGGCGGATCGGCCGTCGGATCCGGATCCGCCGCTGTCCCTGCCGCGGCTCCCTCCGCCGGATCTGCAGCCGCCCCCGCGGCCGCCCCCGCGGCCGCGCAGCAGACAGCCGCCCCGCATCACGATGAGGCGGATCATCACGTCCATCAGCCGGCGCCGGCGCAAACCGACGAGGCAAAGACGCCGAGCGATGCGAGCGCGCAGAACAATCCACGGGCGCAGAGCGGCGCAAATTCGCACAACCATGCGACGCCGCAGAGCGGCGCGAGCGCCAGGAACGACGCGCAGCCGGTGCACGAGGGGCAGATGTGCTCGATGATGGGAGGCATGGCGTCGCCGGAACGCCTCCAGGCGCTGGTTGCGAAGATGAACGACGCAACCGGACCATCGAAGGTGGACGCCATCGCTGAGCTGCTGACCGCGGTCGTGCAGCAGCACGCGCCCATGTGCGAACACATGATGGGCGGTTCCGGCATGATGCAGATGCACGGCGGCGACGACGGCGACAGTGGCCACGCAGACCACACCAACCACGCCGACCACGGCGGCCATGCCGAGCACAGCGACGACAGTGGTCACGTCAAATAGCCCCACTCCGGCGCGCGCGCCCCTATAATCCGCGTCGTTGGACCACACGGGCGCCATCGTCGCGACGACACACGGCGGTCCGGCCGGTCAGGCCCCACTCGGGGCCGCGTGCGTCCGCGCCGCGGCCCTCACGGCCGCCGGCTTCGTCTGGGTCACGTTGTTCTGGTTCCAGCCGGCCGAGTCGTGGCCCTATCGCAGGGCCGTGGACGAGTTCGCATCCCTGGTCCTCGTCGACACCGCTGGCCTGGACGTGATGTGGGCCTGGAGCGTGCGCAGCTGGACGTTCGTCGGCATTCCGCTGCTGCTGTTGCGACTGGCCGGTCGTCCCTTCGACGACCTGGGACTTGGGGGCACGAGCGGTCCGCACGACTGGCGGATCGTCGCCGCAGGTGTCCTGGTCTCAGCCCCCGTGATTCTCGCGCTGGGCATGCGATCGGGCGTTCAGCACTACTACCGAGGCTTCTTCACTCCGGATGTCTGGAGGCTGGCCGCCGTCTATGCAACGGTCACGGTGGCAGAGCACGTCTGGATTCCCGGCGTCATGCTCGCACTCATGCTGCCGTGTGGACGACTCCCGCCGCGCCAGCCGGGGCCTCCGCGCCGCGGTCCCCTCGGGGGTTTGGGATTTGGCGCGTCGCCTGGTGGCAGCGGAGTCTCGGACTGGCTGGGGGTGCCGGTCTACGCCTGGCCGGCGCTCCTCGGACAGGCGTTGATCTTCGGCTCGATCCACGCCTCGAAAGACCCGGGAGAATTCCTGTCGGCCTTTCCAGGGGGGCTTGCGCTTGGCGTCGTGTCGCTGCGCCTCAGGTCGATCTGGCCTGCGCTCGTGCTGCACGCCGGCGTGAGCACGCTCATCGTGCTCGTCGCCGGCGCGGCGCGCCTGCGGTAGTGAAGGGCGCAGCCTCCCCGGCTACTGGCGCGTCAACGACGCGCTGGTGTAGGTGCGCCCGCAGTTGTTGCGATCCGTCAAGCGGTCGGCTTCGACCGCGATGATGGAGTTGCCGGTCGGCGAATAGGTGATGGTGACCGACCAGTTGCCCGGCTGGGACCCGATCACCCCGGAGCCGTTGAACGTCCCGACGTTGCCTGAGAAGCTGCCGGTCGAGGTCCTCGTTTGCGACTCGCCGATCGACACGCTCTGGCCGTTGTTGAAGATCGTGACCGTCCCCGTGTACGCCGGCCCGAAGAACGGCGGTGAACAGCTGTCCGGTCCGCCGGTGAAGGTGCCAGGACCCCAGACGCCGTCGAGGGACGGAGCGTTGGGCACCTGCGTCGGCTCGACGACGGGGTCAGTGGGCGCGAGGGTGGGAGTGGCCGCTTCCCGCGAGGGCGCCGCTGGCGCGCAGCCGTTGACACCTATTGCGGTGCCAACGATCAGTGCCACGAATGCGGCGGCGATCACGGCGACCTCGAGACGACGGCGCATGTCCGGAGAAGTCATGTCATGTCGCTCCTGGCAGGCGAGTGAACGTCGAACGGGCCGACTATAGTCCAGGCTCCGGACACGGGCAAGCGCTGTTGTACATTCTCGCGAGCGGCATGCGGATTCTGTCGATCCTCACCTACTATCATCCGCACTGGACGGGGCTGTCGACGATCGCGTGCCGGGTGTCGGAGGCGCTCGCGTCGCGCGGCCACCACGTCACGGTACTCACCACGCGGCACGCGAAGACGCTGCCGGCCCACGAAACGATTGGCGGCGTCGACATCGTCCGCTTGACGCCAGCGCTCTTCGTCAGCCGCGGCGCGATCGCGCCGTCGTTTCCGTGGCGCGCCGCCAGGCTGATTGCGCGCAACGACGTCGTGCACATCCACACGCCGCTGGCCGAGTCGCTGCTGGTCGCCGTTCTGTGCCGGATCATGCGCCGTCCGCTGCTGATCACCCACCACGGCGATCTCGTGATGCCTGCGGGGATCGGTAACCGCATCGTGGAGTCCATGGTGACTGGAGCGATGACCGGCGCCGCGCGTCTGGCCAAGGGCGTGACGGCGCTCAGCGCCGACTACGCGGCGCATTCCGCCTTCCTCGGTGCGCACCTGCACAAAGTGACGGCGATTTCACCTCCAGTCGCCATGCCGCACCCCGACATGGAGGCCGCTACGAGGTGGCGGGAGCAGCTCGGACTGTCTGATGCCCGCGTCGTCGGCTTCGCCGGTCGATTCGTCGAGGAAAAGGGGTTCGACGTGCTCCTCCAGGCGCTGCCGGACCTGGTCGCCGCGGAGCCTTCGGTTCGTCTGCTGTTCGCCGGCGAACATCGCGTTGTGTACGAGCGCTTCTACGAGCGGTGCCGGCCGCTGATCGATCGCAGCGCGGGCCGCGTCCTGTCGGTCGGGCTGCTGAAGGACCCGCAGACGCTCGCGAACTTCTATTCGCTCTGCGACGTCCTCGCGCTGCCGAGCC
>JBFXAT010000074.1:0-18836 GCA_050183995.1 Vicinamibacterales bacterium | reverse complement strand
ATTGTTCACGTACCCGCTCAACTCCGCGACCGCACGAAGCGGACTGCGGCTCGGGAACCCGGCGCCGGCACCCCCCCGGAAGGCCCGATTCGGAATTTCGATACCCTCCGGCTGCCCGCGCCATTCGTACCCTGCGAACCCGGATACCTCGACGAGACGCTGCAGTTCCTTGCTGGCAACGGCATCGATCGCGAAGTCAGCCTTCCCCGTCGATGCGCCCTTGTCTTCGTTGCCGGTCGGCACCTTGACCGTCGGGCGGATCGCAAACGCGAATGGCTGCTGGTTGGCCTCGGACATCAGACTGATCTTCGCGCCCAGATAGAGGTCGCCAACGGTGTTGCCGCTCCAGCCCGAGACCTGCCGCGGGTATCGATCGAGTAGGCCGCCTACTGTTGGGTCGGACCCGTAGAGAGGACGCAGATCGCGCTCGACGCGGGTGTCGAAGAGGAAGGATCCGAACAGCTCGGCGCGGTTGCCGAGACCGACGGCAAAAGTGCCGGCGAAATCCCCAATGTTGGAGAATCCGGATATGTAGTTGGTGCCCCGGCGGTATCCGCTCACCGACCACTTACCGTGAGACAGCACCTCCGCAGTGGGCACAAACCACAGACCCGTGTCGCCGGAGAACGTCGTCGTCGCTCGACGCGCGCCGCTCTGGGCTTGAGAGCCGGATCCCATCTGGACTTCCGAGGGATTCTGACCCGTGGATGTCCCTGAAGTACCTGATTGCGCGCTCGCGCCTGTTGCCACGGCGAGCATCAGCGCCGTCGCCACGGCTACACGTCTGAACATTGTTCGTCGCCTCCCCTGTGGGCCGTCCGCCCACGAACGGCACCACCACGGTCGCGGCCCTCACTGGCCGGTGCCGTCGGTGGTCGAGGCCGGCATCGGATCGGTCGGCATCAGCCGTCCGCGTCCGCCGCGGCTCACCTGACCGCCCTTCCGTCCGGCGTTTCTCGCCTCGTCCGCAGTCCATTCATGAGCCGTTCCCTTCTCATGAGCGGCACGTCCACCCTTGCTGGCGATCTCGCGCTGCTTCTCCGGAGACATGGACGCAAATCCGCGACGTTCTTTCCGTTCTGTAGTCACTGTGTTTCCTCCCTGCTTGGGCCGGAGCCCTGGTTAGACGACATAGGGTCCGCGCCGGTCAGGTTCCGGGGGGGGATCCGTGACCGGTACGGGAGGGGGCTCGTCGAGCGGCGTTTCCGGCGCCTCCTCAGGATCGCGATCGTCCTCGTCGTCGTCCGACGGACTCTCGAATCGAACGGACGAATGACGACGCTCGCCAGACACTGATCATTTCCGATGATCAAAAGGGGTGCCAGGCCGTGCTTGATCCCGGCGAGTTTAAGCACCAGTGGACAACGACTTAGCGGCGGGCCGGATCCGGTGCACGGACCGCGTGCAGCGGATCACTACAGAAGGGCTAGGAGGAAGTAGCGATCGGAGTCGATCCCAGCAGGAGGGCCGGTGGGAGCCGCCGCGGCCCGACTCAGCTGGCGATCAACACGAATGTCACTCGCGCGTGGGCCGCGGCCGGTGGTAGTCGCACCCGATGCAGTTGCGCACATCGAAGTGGTAACCGACCACCGGAAAGAGCATCGGATGGGCACAGTACAGAAGCTGCCCGTCTTCGATCGTATGAACGCCGATTGTGGTGGGAATGTCCGGTGTTCGTCGGCCGTACCAGCAGGCGCGGTGGAGGGCTTCGGGCTCGGACATCGAGATGGGCTGTCGCTGCGGACGCCCTCCCTACGTGTTCTCGGGGCCTACTTGTTCTCGGGCAGGTAACCGGGCGGCAGTGCAGCGCTCTCGCCGAAGAAGAAGTCCTCCATGTGTTTCGCCACCAGCTCCTGCGCTTCCTTCTGGAATGGCATGAGACGGTATTCGTTGAGGATCATCTTCATCCGATCCTCCCACAGGCGCCACGCGTCAATCGAGACGTTGTCGTAGATTCGCTGTCCGAGTTCCCCGGGCCACGGCGGCGCGTCGAGTCCTGGCAGCTCCCGCTGAAACTTGACGCAAAAAACCGTGTGTCCACTCGAGCTCGTCGTGTTGTCCGCCATGAGGCGATTGTACACCGCGCGTCGCAAGCGGAAGTCGCGCGTCTGCTACAGTGAGCACCCGCCGTTACACTGAGCAGCCGTCGAAGGCGCGCATGCCCTCTGCCCTCTCTGGCCCTAGCCGCCACCCTCCGGGCCTGTACGTGCTGTTCTTCACCGAGCTCTGGGAGCGTTACAGCTTCTACTCGATGATGGCGATTCTCACACTGTACATGGACGAAGTCTTGCGGTTCGATGCCGTCCGGATCGGACGCGTCTACGGAGCGTATCTCGGCGGCGTGTACTTGATGCCGCTGGCCGGTGGCTTGCTCGCGGATCGCATGTTGGGATTCTCGCGTGCGGTCGTCCTGGGCGGCGTCATCATGACCCTCGGCCATCTCGCGCTTGCGCTCGACGCGCAGCCGGCGTTCTACGGCGGGCTCGCCCTGCTCGCCTGCGGGAGCGGGCTGTTGAAGCCGAACGTCTCCACACTCGTCGGGAATCTGTACCGCGATCGCCCGGCACTGAGAGACGCCGGCTTCAACATCTTCTACATGGGGATCAATCTCGGAGGTCTGATCGCCCCGCTCGGCGTCGCCTGGCTGCGCGCGCGGTTCGGGTGGGGCGTCGCATTCGGTTCGGCGGCCCTGGCGATGGTGGCATCCCTCGTGGTGTTCGTGGCGGGCCGGCGCTGGCTCGACAACGCCGTGCACGCTGTCTCTGCGGCATCATCCCCCGCGCCGCTCTCGACGTCCGAAGCGCGTGAACGCGTCCTGACGCTGCTGGTCGTGTTCCTCGTGTCCGCGGTGTTCTGGCTCGCTTTCTATCAGAGCGGATTCACGCTGACGCTGTTCGCTCGAGACAACGTGCGCACGAGCGCGCCACCAGAAACCTTCCAGGCCATCGAGCCGCTTGGCGTGATCCTGTTCTCCGGGGCCGCGGCAGCGATCTGGACGATGTTGCGGACGCGCGGTTCGGAGCCGTCGACGCCGGTCAAGATGCTCGCCGGCATCCTGATCGCCGCGGCGGCCTTCGTGCTGCTCGCGATCGCTGGACTCGCCGGCGGGGATACCACGCGCGTCTCGCCGGCATGGCTCGTGTCCGCCTATCTGACGATCGCGCACGGCGAGGTCTGTCTGAGCCCGATGGGCTTGTCGCTCGTGAGCCGGGTGGCGCCGCCGCGCACCCGTGGTGTCATGATGGGAGCCTGGTTCGTGAGCCTGTCTGCCGGCGGGTACGCATCAGGCGTACTCGGCCGTTGGTGGATCCTGATGCCGCACAGCCACTACTTTCTGGACGTCGCGGCGACCCTGGCCGTCGCGGCCCTCGTGCTCGCCGCCGCGCTGCCGCGAATACGGCGCGTCGTCGAACGCGTCGACGCAAGCGAGAAGCGATGTCACTAGCCGAGTACAAGCGCAAACGGGACTTCACGAAGACGCCGGAACCCGAAGGGGCCGTGGGACCGCGCGAGGGGCGCGAGCGCTACTTCTGCGTACAGAAGCACCTGGCGAGCCACCTGCACTACGACTTCCGTCTCGAGCACGATGGCGTGCTGCTGTCCTGGGCGGTGCCGAAGGGCCCGTCTCTCGATCCGACGATCAAGCGGCTTGCGATGCAGACCGAAGATCATCCGGTCGAATACGGGTCCTTCGAAGGGGTGATCCCGGAGGGATACGGGGCCGGCATCGTGATGCTCTGGGACACCGGCACCTGGACGCCCGAGGTGGACGACATCGATGCCGCGCTCCGCAAGGGCGACCTGAAGTTCACACTCAACGGCTACAAGCTGAAGGGCTCATGGGTCCTCGTGCGCACGAGCGGACGCTACCCGGGCGCGCGCGGAGGCGCAGGCTCGGAGCAGCGCTCCTGGCTCCTCATCAAGCACCGCGATGAATGGAGCGGAGATCTCGACATCACGGCGTTCGCGCCTCACAGCGTTCAGAGCGGCGGTGATTTCGAGGACATTCTCGGCGCCGAAGCGCCAGCGATCTGGACGTCGAATCGCCCGGCCAAGAGTGGAGAAGCCGGAACGATGCTCGCGCGGATCATCGAACGCGCGGCCCTTTTGAAAGCGGACCGCGACGCCGGAACGGTCGTGGAGAGGCGTCCTGCGAACGCTGGCCGCACCACGGCCCGCAAGAAGGCCGCGGCGAACGCATCGTCCGCGGGCCCGGCCACGCGATCGGCGACACGATCGGCGACACGATCGCCCGGACAATCGGCCGCGCGATCGTCGGGACGACCCAAGCCGGCTCGCGCGGCGTCCGGCTCGAAACGGAAGAAATGAAAACGGCGCGGCGAGGTCGGCCGATCAGGACAAGAGGCGCTGCGACAGCACGCTCCAGACGGTGTAGGCCAGGCGCCGTCGGTCGTGACGCGCGATTTCACCGCACCACAGCTCCGCGTTGACTTCTTCACAGTGCGCCGGCAGCGCACCGGTGGCGAGCGGATGCTTGTGCTCGACCGCGTAGCGATCGAGCACCTCCTGGCGCGGCCACCGGCTGTTGGTGATCACGACGTCGATCGGCCGTTCGATGGCCCGCTCGATCCACGCCACTTCGTCGGCGGCCGTGAACCCCGCCATTCCGCGTCCTTCGGTCAGCAGGTTGGCCACTAGAATCACCGGGCCCTTCATCTCCTTCAAGGCGTCGGCGACGCCCCCGACGAGGAGGATCGGCATCAGGCTCGTATAGAAGCTGCCAGGCCCGATCGTGACGGCATCGAAGCCGGCGATCGCGCGCGTTACCGCGGGGTGAATCGCGACCGGCGGTTCCAGCCAGATTCTCTGCACCAATCGCCCGGACAACTGACCGGCGTCGACTTCGACTTCTCCGCGCGTCATCGACCCGTCGCCGTATTCGGCGCAGACCGACGCCTGCTGCACACTCACCGGCCAGACACGCCCGCGGCAACCGAGCAGGGCGCGCAGCCCGTCGATCGCGTCGAGGAAGTCTCCGCTGTAGCGCTGCATCATGGAGAGCAGGAGGTTGCCGCCGGTGTGCCCGCCGAGGCGGGTGTTTTCGAGCGTGGGAAGCCGCGCGAGCAGTACGCGTCGCGCCTCGCGCGAATTGCGGGCGAGGGCGAGGGCGCACTTGAGGATGTCTCCGGGCGGCAGGACGCCGAGCTCGTCGCGCAGCACACCAGAGCTCCCGCCGCTGTCGAACATCGTCACCACGCCATCGGCGTGGAGCCACGGGTTGGTCTTGAGACCTCCGAGCAGACTCGGCAGCCCCGTTCCGCCGCCGAAGCAGCCGACGTTCAGTTCGCGCAGACGCATCGCGCCATATTCTAAGCGGTCGGCCACGACCGCTAGAATTGAGTCATGCGCAATGCCGATGCTCTCCAGGCCCTCGATCGCGATCTGCGCGCGGTCTTCGGCAATCGCCTCCGCTCGCTGGTCACCTACCGTACCGACGACGACGAGGGACCGGTGTCGACGATGGCCATCGTCCAGAGCTTGACGGCCGACGACCTGCGCACGTGTGCGCAGCGGGGCACCATCTGGCGCGGGCGTGGGCTCGCCACACCGCTCGTGCTCGAAGCCGGCGAGTTCGACCGGTCGCTCGACGCGTTCCCGTTCGAGTTCGGATCGATCCTCGCCGAGCACGAAATCGTGTCGGGGCCGGATCCCTTCGACGGCCTCGCCGTCGATCCCGCGGACCTGCGCCGCGCGTGCGAGGTACGGGCCCGCAGCCATCTCCTGCACCTGCGTGAGGGCTACCTCGAAGTGTCGGCGCGCAGCGAGGCCGTCGCGGACCTCATCGCGCGATCGGCGCCGGCGCTCGCGGCCCTGCTGAAGCACGTGGCGCGCCTGTTCGGGGCGTTCGACGTGCCGCCGGTGCTCGCGCGTGTCGCGGAACTGGGTTCCGCCGGCACCCTCTCGGCCGAAGAGGCCCATCGCCTGTTCCCCGGCTATCTCGAAGCCGTCACCCGGTTGGTCTCTGATCTCGATCGATGGACGCACCCGTGAGATACCACCAGAGACCCGGAGCGCCCGTCGACCCGGCGCGCATGGGCGTGGCTCGACTCGCCAGCCGCCGCGTCGTACCAGTCGCGGCGATTGCACTGGCGATGTTCGTGATGCGTTCGCCAGCGCCGGCAGTCGGGCAGACCTCGCGTCCGCAGCCGCCGGAGCTGACCGCCCCGATCAACGACTTCGCTCAAGTGATCGATCCGGAGAGCACCGCCGCCATCGAGCGCACGATCCGCGCGCTGCAGAGCGCGAGCGGTGACACGATCGTCGTCGCCACGATCCCGACCGTCGAACCGTACAGCGACATCCGCGAGTACGCCGTGGCGATGTTCGAGAACCGCGGGCGCGGCATCGGCGAGCGCGGAAAGGACAACGGGCTCCTGGTGCTGCTCGCCATGGAGCAGCGGCGCGTCTGGGTGGAGGTCGGCTACGGGCTCGAGCCGTGGATCACCGACGGATTCGCCGGACAGGTGAGCCGCGAGCTCATGACGCCGGAGTTCAGGGCCGGACGCTTCGGCGCCGGTCTGCTGGCGGGCACCAACGCGATCGCGGCGCGGATCGCGCAAGGGCGCAACGTGCAGCTGAGCGACGTGCCGCCGCTCGCCGCCCAGCGTCCGTCGCGGCCCCCGGAGGTGTCGGCCAACTGGCTGATCGTCGCGATCGTCATCCTCATCCTTCTCAGCCGATCCGGCGGAGGGCCGCGCCGCGGGGTGCGGCGCTGGGGGTCCGGACGCACCGGCGTATGGTCCAGCGGCGTCGGACCGTTCGGCGGCGGGTTCGGCGGACGCGGGTTCGGCGGGGGCGGCTTCGGCGGCGGGTTCGGCGGCTTCGGCGGGGGCCGGAGCGGCGGCGGCGGCGGCGGATCCGGCTGGTAGAATCGGCACATGGCCACATTCCGCAGATCCGCGCTTCGAGTGATCGTCCTGCTGGTTGCGCTGCTTCCTTTGACCGGCTGCTCGTACAACCGCTTCGTGAGCCAGGAAGAAGCCATCAAGGCGCAGTGGGCTCAGGTGCAGAACCAGCTGCAGCGGCGCAACGACCTCATTCCGAACCTCGTGGAGAGCGTGAAGGGCTACGCGTCGCACGAGGAGAAGGTGTTCAGCGACATCGCGGAGGCACGCTCGCGGCTGCTGGCCGCCCGCTCGCCTGAAGAGACGATCCAGGCCGCCAACCAGCAAACGAGCGCGCTCGGACGGCTGCTCGCCGTCGCCGAGAACTACCCGCAGCTCCGCGCGAACGAGCAGTTCAACCGCTTGATGGACGAGCTCTCGGGGACCGAGAACCGGATCGCGGTGGAACGCATGCGGTACAACGAAGCCGTGCAGGCCTACAACACGTCACGACGACAGTTCCCTTCGAACCTGACCGCCCGGCTGTTCGGGTTCGAAGAACATCCGTTCTTCGAGGCGCCGCCGGAAGCGCGCGAAGTGCCCCGCGTGAATTTCTCGAACCGCTGACGAACCAGGCGGCATAATTGGGCCGCGGAACCGCACTCGAGGGAGCGCTGATGGCTGAGAAGCTGGTTGGTCGGAACTACACCACGCCGGATCTCGTGGCGAAGGTGACCGGGCGCGCCAAGTACGCCGAAGACTACCGCGTCGACGGGATGCTGTTTGCGAAGCTGCTCCTGAGCCCCATGCCGCATGCGCGGGTGCGGAGCATCGACACCAGCGCGGCCCTGGCGATGCCAGGGGTCAAGGCCATTCTCACGGCGGACGACCTCCCCGACCTGCGCGGCGCGGAGCGCGCGCTCACCAACGAGCCGCTCTACCAGGGCGAGCCGATCCTCGCCGTTGCCGCCGTCGACGAGATCACGGCCGCCGAAGCCATCGAGCGTATCGACCTCGATCTCGAACCGCTGCCCTTCGTCGTCGATCCCGTCGACAGCCTGAGACCCGGCAGCCCGAACGCGCGCCTGGAAGGAAATGTCTGGTATCCGGCACCAGCGGAGGCCTCGAGCACAGGCGGTCCTCCGCCGCGCCCGCAGATCCGGGAGTTGAAGTGGGACGCGGCCGACTTTGCCGCGGCCAAAGCCGACCAGCTGCCCATCGGCCCTGTCCCCGAGGAGTGGGCGTTTGGCGATCTCGATGCCGGCTTCCGTGAGGCGGCGATCGTGATCGACGAAACCTTCGTCGTGCAGTCGACTGGCCATCAGCCGATGGAGACGCGCACGGCGATGGCGTATTGGCAGAACGGCAAGCTCTTCCTGCACGGATCCACGCAAAGCCTTGCGCGAACCGTCGATCCGCTGGCGAGCTGGGTGGGCATCGATCCGAGCAACGTCGTCCTCGTCAGCGAGTACTGCGGCGGCGGCTTCGGCAGCAAGGGTGCCGGCGCCGTGTCCATGTCGATCCCGGCGCTGCTCTCGAAGAAAGCAAACGCGCCGGTGATGATGCGCATCAGCCGCGAGGAAGAGCACTACATCGGCCGAGCCCGGACCGGCATGGTCGGACGGGCGCGCGTCGGGTTCGATCGCGACGGCCGGATCACGGCGCTCGACCTCTTCATCATCGAGGACAACGGCGCATACGGTCCGATGGGTGACTTCCGCTCAGCCGGCAACGCCGCGTCGTTGATATGGCAGCCGAAGGCGATGCGCTGGCGCGGCGCAGCGGTGCTCACCAACACGCCGCCACGGACCCAGCAGCGCTCGCCCGGGCCGATGCAGGCGAACGGCATCATGGAGCCGGTCGTCACCAAAGCGGCCAAGCAGCTGGGGCTCGATCAGATCGCCATCCGGCGCATCAACTCGCCGGAAGGCAAGGCCCCGTACGGGCCACCCGCCGGCAATTCGCGCAGGTACGTGACGAGCGCATTCGTGAAGCAGGCGCTCGATCGCGGGGGCGACCTGTTCGACTGGAACACCCGCAAGAGCCGCTCCGGCCAGCGCACGGGGTCGAAGGTCCGCGGCGTCGGTGTCGCGATAGGCCCGCACGGGTCCGGTTCCATCGGCTACGACGGCCTGATGACGATCAGGCCCGACGGCATGTTGTACGTGCAGTCAGGCGTCGGCAATCTCGGTACGCACTCGATGGTCGACCTCGCACGCGTGGCCGCCGACGTGCTCTCGATGCCGTGGGACCGCGTGATCGTCAACTGGGGGAACACCGCGAAGCATGTGCCGTGGTCCTGCATGTCGGTTGGCAGCCAGACGACCCACGCGATGACGCGGGCGAACATGGCGGGCGCAGAGGACGCGGCGCGAAAGCTCAAGGACATCGCCGCGCAGATCTTGGGCGGCACCCGCGACGACTACCAGCTGGAAGATGCGAGGGTGGTGCGCAAGGGCAACCCGGGCCGGTCGCTGGCATTCGCACAAGCCGCTGAGCACGCCATCCGTCTGGGCGGCGTCTATGACGGACACGAGTTGCCGCCCGACATTCATCCCATGACGAAGGCCTCCGCGGCGGCGTTGGCCGGGCTCGGTCTGATGGGTGTCGCCAAGGACACCTACCCGCGCGACGGCGACACGTACTCGTTCGTCGCGGGATTCGCGGAGGTCGAAGTCGACGTCGAGACGGGCAAGGTCGTGCTGGTCGACTTCCTCGCCGTCGGCGACGTCGGAACGGTCGTCCATCCGCGCAGCCTTCATGGACAGTTGCTCGGCGGCTGCTGTCTCGGCATCGGCCACGCGCTGACGCAGCGCTGGGTCTACGACAAACGCTACGGCGTGCCGCTCGCGAAGCGCTTCTATCAGAACAAACCGTTGACGATTCTCGACGTCCCCCCGGTGATGCGCACCGAAGCGTTGAATCTGGCCGACCCGGAGACGCCGGTGGGGGCCCGTGGAGTCGGCGAGCCGCCGGTCGGCGCCGGCTACGGCGCCGTCATGAATGCGATTCTGGACGCGATCGGCGAGGACGCCTTCAGGCGCGCTCCCGTCACGCCAGACATCGTGCTCACGTTCCTCGAGGAAGGACACCTCGGGCACGAGCCCATCACGGCGCACCTGTAGGCAGCAGCGTCAGCGTCTCCCGCGCCGCCGCGTTCACGGCCGCTTCGCTGAAGAGCAGCGGCACGTACTCTCCTGCCGCCCACCGATCGACCATATCGTCGTAGTAATCGCTCGAAGGCGTTCCAGACTGACCAGGCGCGTTCATCACGACCGAGCGGTCCCAGTCGCCGACGTCGAATACGGCGCGGAATGTCGGGCCGACATGCCCGGCCGTCGCAAACACCGTGTGCGGTCCGCCGGCCAAGGGCACGGGGCCCACATTGAACCGCCGCGCAGCGTCTTCGAAGATGCCCAGCGGATGTGCGAACACCACCTGCCGCGGCCGGTGGTCGCCTCCTGCGGCGACAGCCATGGCCAGGGCGTCTGCAAGGAGCTGTCGCCGGCTCGCATTCGCGTTCGAGCCGCCTTCGAACCAGCCGCTCGGGGCGCGCGTCACGATGTCCAGCGGGTCGATGCGGGACGCGAGCTCGCCTGCGAGCTCGGGCGGTGCGTTCCGCGCCGCGAGAAGGCGTCCGATCGCCTGCTGCCATCTGAGGTAGAGCGCCGCGGCGTCCGAGTCCGATGTCACCCGCGCATCCCAGTCGCGCATCCGATTGCGGGCGGCAAGCACGGCGGGCTCGCGCAGATCGCGATCGTCGAGCCGCGCAAGCAGATCCGACGCGCGCGCCGCGAGGACATCGACCTGCAGCCGCATGAGATCCTCGATCCGAAGCAGGCCGGATGCGTCCAGCACGGCTCGGATGCGCGAGAGCCGGGCCGGATCCCGATTGGGCGCGATCAGAACGGCGTCCGCGGGATCGAGAACGGCGCCAAGCGTCGACGGGTCCGCAAAGCCCCGCCAATCGTCGGCACCCGTCCAACCCGCCGCAGGCAGCAGGCCCGTCGCCCGAAGCCGCACGGGCACCCGTGCGGCCTCGCGGAGACCGACATGGCCGTCCACGTCGGCGTACACGAATCGCACGGCCGGCATGCGCCAGCGATCGGCTGCCTCGCTGAATTCCCGCCAGGACAAGGCGCGGTCGATCCCGAGGGCGGCCAGCTCGGACGCGCCGCCCGGCTCCATGCCGCTCCACCGCACCGTGTACGCGAGGTGCCGGTCGCGATCCAGCCCGATGACAGCACCGTGGCGCGTGTAGAGGCGCTCGTACTCGAACGGTTCGTCGCGTCCTTTCACGTGGACCCGTTCGAGATCGACCGTCATGTCGACCCAGCGCCCGCGATACTCGACCTGGTGGGCGTCCTCGGGATTGACGCGTTCGACGAAGACGTCCTGCGTGTCGACCGGCCAGCCGGCCATGCCCCACGCGATGCGCTCGTTGTGCCCGACGGCGATGCCAGGCATCCACGGCGCGGTCGCGCCCGCGGCGCGGAACCCGGGCGCCTCGAGGTGCACGAGATAGCGGAACGCCGGGAGGTCGAACGTGTGCTGCGCGTCGACTGCCAGGATCGGCCGTCCGCTGGAGGTGCGGGGCGGACCGACGACCCAGGCATTCGCGGCCGGAGGACGGTCGTTCGCAGCGTTGCTGTCTCCATCGATCCGCGAGCGCGCGGCATCGGTCACCGTCCGTCGCACTCGCGGTTCGCGCGTGACCGGCGCCGCCAGCGCACTGAAGACGGCCGGCGGTCCGACGCGGCGAAGCAGCTCCGGGAGTATCGGCGTGATGGCCCCAAGGTCGATGCCAGCCGGCGCCACGGCGGGTTCGCCATCCGCGGATGGAAGCAGCGCCGCCGCGCGCGCGACGCCGACGGCGGCGCCGAGCCGCGCGCGCAGGAGATCGCCCTGCGCATCGACGCTCGCGACGAAGGCGTCGGTGCGATTGAGCAGATCCTCCGGCACCCACAACTCGGGCAGCCAGCCCGCCGACACGAACTCTTCGGGCGGCTGCGTTCGCGCGATGGCCACCCACGCGTTGATGCCGCGAGTGAACGCCGTCGCGAATCGACGGGTGTCCGGACCGTAGCTCGCCCATTCGTCTCCGATCGGACCACGGTGACGAAAGCGCCGTGTCATCGCGTCGCGTTCGATGAAGTTCGCTCCAAGGGTTTCGGAGAGGCGCCCTTGGACGGACCGGCGCCACAGATCGATCTGGAACAGCCGGTCCTGCGCCTGTACGAACCCCTGGGCCAGGAACAGATCGTCGAGGTTGGCGGCGGACACGTGCGGGATGCCCCACCGATCCCGAATGACGCTGACGCGGTCCCGCAGACCGGGAATCGCGATCGTGCCCGACGTCTGCGGAGGGCGGGGCGCTTCCGGAGTGGGCGCACCCCCTCCGCACGCGGCGGTGATCGCCGCCGCCGCGAGGATCGCGTGGAGGGGTCGCGCTAGACTAGCGCTCATGGCCACACGGGAGGCGCTGCTCGCCGAGTTCGACCACGAAGTCGCGTCGACCAGACGGCTGCTCGAGCGCGTGCCGGCGGATCGGTTGTCCTGGACGCCGCACCAACGCTCACGCTCCCTCGGCGCGCTGGCCGCCCACCTCGCCGAAATCCCTGGCTGGACGCGTCACATCGTGGACGCGCCCCGCTTCGACCTCGACGACGCCGTTCCCGCGGCGCTCGATCCGGAGGGTCTCCTCGACCCGCACGCGGTCGAAGCGATTCTTCACAACTTCGATCGGGAAGTGGCGCTGGCGCGTCCGCTGCTCGACCGCGGCGATGCCGAGCTCGACGCGCTCTGGTCGCTGCAGCGCTCGGGCCGCGAGATCTTCTGCGTACCGCGTGCGGCCGCCGTGCGCACGCTCGTGCTCGGCCACATCGTCCACCATCGCGGGCAGCTGACGGTGTATCTGCGGCTGAACGAGATCGCCGTGCCGGCCATCTACGGTCCGACAGCCGACACGATGTCCGCGCTCTGACCTGGACTTCGCGACCCGATCCTGCCTGGCGGTTCGTCGCCGCCCGCCTGGCGAGTCGTCGGGGCCCTCCTGTCGGGCTCTCCTACCTGGCGGCCTCGACACTTTCCGCAAGTCGCCTGACACCTTCCTCGATTTCGGCCGGCGTGAGCGCGCAGAACGGCAGGCGAAGAAAGCGCTCACCACCACCGTTCGGGAAGAACGCCTCGCCGTCGGCGAGATTCAGTCCGCGCGTGGCAGCTTGAGCGCGCACCGCCTTGGTCGGCACGCCCGCCGGAAGGGTCAACGAAATGAAGAAGCCGCCGTCGGGGCGCGCGTCCACGGCGCCGGGCATGTAGCGATCCAGCGCCGCGAGGCACGCATCGAGCCTCGGCAGGTAGAGCTGCTTCAGCCGTTCGATCTGCGGGTGCAGCAGTCCGCGCCGGCACCACTCGTAGGTGATGCCCTGGGCGAGGTATCCCGGAGAGATGTAGGTGTCCTCGGCCACCTTCGCCAGCTTCGCGATGACGTCCGGACGTCCGATCATGAACCCCGTGCGGACGCCCGGCGCGATCAGCTTCGTGAACGAGCACATGAACAGGGTCCGCTCCGGCGCGAGCGAATAGATCGACGGCTCCTCCTGTCCGCGGTAACGCAGCGGACGGTACGGCGCGTCCTCCACCATTAGGAATCCGTGCTGCTCGGCGAGCTCGGCGAGGCGCTGGCGTTTCGCGCGCGAGCACGTCGTGCCGGACGGATTCTGGAAGTCGGGAATCAGGTAGAAGAACGCGGGAACCCGCTTGGCGAGCTCCTGCTCGAGCGCGGCGATGTTCGGTCCGTCCGCGTCGAGCGGAATCCCGACGATCTCGGCGCCGTGACGCCGCAGCATCGTGATCGTGCGGTCATAGGTCGGGTTCTCCGTGAACACGACGTCGCCGGGCTTCAACAAGCCCAGGCACAGGAACTCCACCAGCTGCAGCGATCCGTTGCCCGTGAGGACGCGATCGGCCGCGGCCCCCTGCCACTCGGCGATCCATTCCCGCAGCGGCTGAAAGCCGGCAGCGGGACCGTACTGCAGCATCGCGGGGCCTCGCGCCTTCAGCGCGTCGATGGCCGCGGCGGCGACCTCTTCGAGCGGGAAGGACTCGTTGGCGGGCACACCGCGGGTGAAATTGATCGTCTCCATACGACTTCAACACCTCTGGAATATCGGGTTCACCGCTGCGACAGCAGCAGACCATCGATCATATCTCAGCCCTGCCGCGCCCCGCCTGTCGCGCCGCGATCGCGCGGACGGCTGTGGCTCCGCCGATCAGCGCGCACGGCAGCGGGAGCGCGATGCCCATCAGCGGATACCATCGCGGCGTCTGGCCCCACATGGACGAGGCCGCCGTCACGTTCAGCAGGACCATGACGACACCGAGCGCCATGGCATAGGGCAGCCGAGGTCGGCCCTTGGGCGCCAGCCTGGCGGCCATGTGGCAGCCGAGAATTGCGAAGAGGGCGCGGTACGCGGCAGCCAGCGCCAGCGAGGCGGTGCCGTACGACGGGAGTCCGGCTCCCGGCAACACACCGCGCGCGATCAGCCACCTGTCTGTGACGACGATCAGCAGGAGCGTCACGGTGGCGCCGGCGACGACCGGCGCGATGTGCCTGATGAACGCGACGTGCGGAGCGGAAGCAGTGGTCATTTGATGTCAGCTCTCCTCAGGCCGCGTCATGCGTCGCAAGAACCGGTCTCCTGCGCCCAGCGCCGACCGCGCGTTCGAAGGCGTGCGCGATCTGGAGCACGCCGACATCGTCGCGCCGCCGTCCGACGATCTGGATGCCGACGGGCAACCCATCGTCAGTGAACCCGGCAGGCACCGACGCGGCTGGACACAACGTGAGGCTGATCCAGTACGCCGATTTCATCCAGTCGACGTAGTTGGCCATCGCCACGCCGTCGATCGACGTGGGCCACGCAATCGAGGCGTCGAAGGGCGGCACCTGGCTGACGGCGCACACGAGGAAGTCGTAGCGCTGCTGGAACCGGGCGAACCGCTCCACGAGCTCGGCGTGCCGCCGAAGGGCGAGCGCGACCTCGGCCGCGGTGACCCGCAGTCCCCGCTCGATCTGCCACACCGCCTCCGGCTTCATCAGCGCGCGATGTTCGGCAAGCAATGGCCCCAACACGTGTGCCGACATCCAGCACCGGAGCGTCAGGAAGACGTCGTCTGCGTCCGTGAAGTCGGGCGCGGCTTCGTCGACGACGGCGCCGAGGTCGGTGAAGGTCCGGCGTTGAGCCTCGACGATGGCGCGGACGCGGGCATCGAGCGGCAGACCGCCGAGGTCCGGAGACCAGGCGATGCGAACGCCCACGGCGCCGCGATCGAGGGGGGCATCGAGCTCTGACGGGTCGTACGGATAGGTCCTCGGATCGCGCCAGTCCGGACCTGCAATCGCGCTCAACATCAGCGCCGCGTCGCCCGCGGTCCTCGCGATCGGTCCCTTCGTCAGCAGTTCGATCAGCGGAAAAGGCGTTGGTGCGTTCGGCACCAGTCCGACGGTCGGTCGAAGCGCGACGAGGTTGTTGAAGCTCGCCGGATTGCGGAGGGATCCGCCGAGATCGCTGCCGTCGGCCAGAGGCAGCAGCCCCGCGGAGACCGCCGCCGCGGCCCCGCCGCTCGAGCCGCCGGCGCTCTTCGTCAGGTCGTACGGATTCACGGTGGTGCCGTACACCGGGTTATAGGCGTGCGACCCCATCGTGAACTCCGAGATGTTGGTCTTGCCGATGGGCACGACACCGGCCGCACGGAGGCGCTCGACCAGCACGGAATCCGACGTCGCCATCCGAGTGGCGAAGATCGGCGATCCGAGTGTGTGCGGAAATCCGATGGCCGGCTCGAACTCCTTGAAGGCGATCGGCAGGCCGTGCAGCGGACCTACCGCCTCGCCGCGTGCAAGCTTTCGATCGGCCTCGTCGGCGAGGCGCAGACACTCTTCGTCTGGCAGCTTCGCCACGATGGCGTTGAGCGACGGATTGACGCGCGCGATGCGGTCGAGGTGCGCCTCCATGACCTCGCGTGCCGACACGGCCCGCCGGCGGATGAGCGCCGCGAGCTCGCGCGCGCCCGCCAGGCACAGAGCGTTGATAGCCGACGACATGGGGACTGCGTCAGTCGATCTCGCCGACGAGCGTCGGCAGCTGCATCGAGGCGACCGGTTCTTCGCGCGCCGGCTCCTTGCCATCGAGGATCGCGCGCGCCCGCTCGAGGTCGAGCGCGCCGTCCCACTTCGCCACGACCATGGTCGCGACCGCGTTGCCGATCAGGTTCGTAATCGCACGCGCCTCGGACATGAATCGGTCGACCCCGAGCAGCAGCGTCAGCCCGGCGACCGGAATCGTGGGGAAGGCCGCAAGTGTCGCGGCGAGCGTCACGAACCCGCTGCCGGTCACGGCCGCGGCCCCCTTCGACGTCAGCAGCAACACGCCGAGGATGCCGAGCTCCTGCGCAATCGAGAGATCCACGCCGCTCGCCTGCGCCACGAAGATGGCCGCCATCGTCATGTAGATCGAGGTTCCATCCAGATTGAAGGAGTATCCGGTCGGAACGACCAGGCCGACCACCGGCTTCGCGCAGCCGAGGTGCTCCAGCTTCGCCATGATCCGCGGGAGCGCCGACTCGGACGAGGAGGTGCCGAGGACAATCAGGATCTCCTCGGCGATGTACTTCAGGAACTTGAACAGGTTGAACCCTGTCGCGCGCGCGATCGACCCCAGCACGAAGACGATGAAGAAGAGGCAGGTCAGGTACACACCAGCCATCAGCTTGCCCAGCGCGATCAGGGAGCCGAGTCCATACCGGCCGACGGTGAACGCCATCGCTCCGAACGCGCCGATCGGCGCGAGCCGCATGATGAGCGACACAACCTCGAACAGACCGGCCGAGAGCATCTCGATGAGCTCGACGAGCCGGTGCACGCGGGGGCCGAGCCGAAGGAGGGCAAGGCCGAACAGCACGGAGAAGAGCAGGACCTGCAGCACCTCGCCGCGCGCAAAGCCGCCGACGATCGTGTCCGGGATGACATTGAGAACGAAGTCGACCGTGCTCAGGTGTTGCGACGCGTTCGTGTAGGCCGACACCGAGCTGACATCGGCACTGGCTGGATCGAAGCCGAGTCCGCTTCCGGGCTTGAGCACCGAGACGACAACCAGGCCGATCACGAGCGCGACGCTCGAGACGACCTCGAAATACACGAGCGCACGCAGGCCAATGCGGCCGACGTCCTTCATCTCGCCCATGTGCGCGATGCCGACCACCACCGTCGTGAACACGATGGGGGCGATGATCATCTTCACCAGCTTGATGAATCCGTCTCCGAGCGGGCGCATCGCCGCGGCGCTTTCGGGTGCCACGACGCCGAAGACGACGCCGATGGCGATGGCGATCAGTACCTGGACGTACAGGTTCGAGTAGAACGGCCCCTTCGACATGCGCGTAATCATAGCGGGTATGATCGAGGCAATGAACGCGTTTGTACCGCGGAAGTGGCTGGCCGGGGGTCATCGGATGACCCTGTTCGGCTGGGGCAACCGGCGGCAGTTTCCGGGGCTTCCCGAGCCGACCGAACGCCACTTCGACACGGCCCCCGAGAGCCGCGTCCTGGCGCACTGCCACTGGCAGGACGACGCGGCGTCGCGGCCGACGCTGCTCGCCCTGCACGGCCTCAACGGCTCGAGCTATTCGCACTACATGCGAGGCATGGCCGCAAAGGCGTTCGCGCGAGGCATGAACGTCGTCCGACTCAACCAGCGCAACTGCGGCAACACCGAACACCTCTCCGCCGGGTTGTTCCACTCGGGCCTGACCGAAGACGCCCGGCACGTGATCGAGGAGCTCGCCCGACGCGACGGCATTCGTTCGATCGTGGTCGCCGGGTATTCGCTCGGAGGCAATCTCGCGCTGAAGCTCGCCGGAGAATATGGAAGCCGCCCGCCGGAGGTCCTGACGGCGGTTGCCGCCGTATCGCCGATCCTCGAGATCGGCGCCTGCGTCCGCGCGCTCGAGAAGCGCTCCAACATCGTCTACCAGTGGAACTTCGTGCGCGAGCTGAAGAAGCGGATGATCCGGAAAGCGCAGTTCTGGCCCGGGCGGTTCGATCTCGCCCGTCTCGCCGAGATCCGCAGCGTCCGCGAGTTCGACGACGCGTACACCGCGCCGCACTTCGGCTTCGAGGACGCCGACGACTATTACTACCGGTGCAGCGCGATGCGGATCATCGATCGTGTGGGTGTGCCGGCGCTCGTCATCACCGCCGAGGACGATCCGTTCGTGCCGCCGGATCCGTTTCGCGAGCCCGCGATCGCGGCCAACAGGAACATCGAGCTCAGGCTGTGCACCTTCGGCGGCCACTGCGGGTTCATCACCGACCCCTCGGATGCGGACGACGGCTATTGGGCTGAAACGCAGATCGTCGACTTCGCCCAGTCGCAGCACACGGCGCGCACCGCGCTCACCGGACGTCCACGCCACGACGAGGCGGACCTCGCGTCGGCACGGACGGGCTCGAGCCGCGGCACCGAACGTCAGGAGCTCGCGGTCTAACCTGGAGCCGCGAACGGCCCTTGTCCGCCTGTCAGATGCCAAGCCGCCGCATCAGCAGCTGCGCGAACTCCGGCCCCTTCCCTTCTTCTTCGTGCTTGAAGTAGACGAAGACGTCACGACAAGCGGCGGTCTTCGCTGCGATCGTATCGGCCCAGCGCGCGATACCGTCTGCGGAGTAGCCTTCGTCGCGCAGCCGGAAGTAGGCGTAGTCCGCGGTCACCTCCACGGGAGCCGACAGCTTCTCGCTGTCCGACACGCAGAGCGCGAGGTTGCGCGCGCGGAGCCGTTCGAAGACCTCGTCCGCGAACCACGAGGGATCACGAAACTCGAACGCGGCACACACACGCGGCGGCAGCTCTAGAAGGAACGCGTCGAGCAGCGCGAGATCCACCTTCAGGCTCGGCGGCAGCTGAAAGAGCAGCGCGCCGAGCTTCTCCCCGAGAA
>JBFXAT010000073.1:0-21502 GCA_050183995.1 Vicinamibacterales bacterium | reverse complement strand
GATCATCTGCCTCGACGATGTGGGAGCCCTCGGGGAGCGAATGCTGCGTGACGGCGTGCCGGCGTTGAGCGTGAACCGCAGGCCGGGCCTCGATCCGAGGACCGCCTTCCGCATCGCACGCATTGTCCGGGAGCGCCGGCTCCAGGTCGTTCACGCCCATCAGTACACGCCCTTCTTCTATGGGGCTCTCGGATCGAAGCTGGCCGGCGTCGGCGCTCGTGTGATCTTCACCGAACACGGTCGGCACTGGCCCGACGTAGTCTCAGCCCGCCGCCGAGTCGGCAATCGCCTTCTCTTGACGCACTTCGCCGACGCGGTGACGGGTGTCAGCGAGTTCAGCGCCCGAGCGCTCGTCGAGCGCGACGGGTTCGCCGCTTCGCGCATTTCGATCATCGAGAACGGCGTGGACACGTCGCGGATCGCGGATCGGACGGCCCTGCTTCGTGAGAGGCCACATGGGCTGCGCGAGGGGAAACGCTTCGTCACCTGCGTGGCCCGCTTTCATCCGGTCAAGGATCACGCCACGCTCCTGCGCGCGTTCGCCGTCGCGTGCCGCACGCGCGACGACGTGGATCTCCTGCTCGTCGGCGATGGTGAGCTCCGGCCGGCGCTGACTCGACAGGTGGAGGCCTCCGGCCTGTCGGGCCGCGTGCACTTTCTCGGCGTGCGCGACGACGTGCCGCACATCCTGGCGTGGACGCGCGTATTCGTGCTCTCCTCGGTCAGCGAAGCGGCACCGCTGACCGCGTTGGAAGCGATGGCCGCCGGCGTGCCGGTGTGTCTCACCGATGTCGGCGGAAACGGCGAGATCGTCAGGAACGGCGTCGAGGGCCTGCTCGTCCCACGGGGCGACGCCGATGCCATGGGCCAAGCGCTGGGCAATCTGCTCGATTTCCCGGAGAGCGCGGGTGCAATGGGAGCACGAGGCGCGGCGAGGGTTCGAGAGCTGTACACCCTGGAGCGGGCCGTCGACCGGTACCACCGCTTGTACACCGATCTTGCGGCCGGCAGATGTCCACCTGGGGCGTGACCGTGCGTTCAGCAGGCGAGGGATGTGGTACCGGACCCGCGACGGTGTTGTATGTGGCCCGCGCACCGTTCTTCAGCGGAGCCGAGCGCGCATTGCTGCTCCTCGCGGAGCGTCTCGACCGATCGCGGTTTCGACCCGTGGTGGCCGTAGGTACCGAGGGAGAGCTTGCAGAGCGGCTGCGCGCCGGCGGCATCGAGACGGTGCACGTGCCCATCGCGTACTCCGGCGTGCGCACTGCAATCGGATGGGCCAGGTCCGTCGCGGGATTCGCACGCGTCCTCCGGCGAACAGGGGCCGTCCTCGTGCATGGCAACGATCTTCAGAGCTTTCAGCCGGCCGGCTACGCGGCGCGACTGCTGGGGGTCCCTTCGGCGTGTCACCTGCGCTTCCCCGATACGAAGCGGGGATACGAATGGTTCCTGCGTCCGCAGCCGGACCGGACGTTCTTCATCTCGCAGAGCTTTCAGCAGAGCGCGCTGAAGGAGGCGCCGAAGCTCTTCGGCGGGAGAAGCGAGGTCATCTACGACGGCGTCCAGGTGATGCCGGAGCCGGATACACGCGAGCGCCTGGAACTGCGGGGCCGGCTCGGCCTGCCGCGAGACGCGTTCTGCGTGGTCCTCTCAGGTCAAGTCGCTGAGGTCAAGGGCATCTGGGAGTTCCTCGACGCGGCGGCGATGCTCGACGCGCAGGAGATGAACGTGCACTTCTCCGTCATCGGGGACGATCTGAGGACGGCGGGAAGGCTCAGGCAGGAGGCGGAGTCACGCGTTCGCCGGAATCGGCTGGAGGCGCGCGTCACGTTCGTCGGATTCGTGCGAGATGCCCACACGCTGCTGCCGGCCTTCGATCTCGTGGCCGTCCCGTCGCACGTGGAGCCGCTCGGGCTCTCGGCGCTCGAAGGCATGGCGGCAGCGAGGCCGGTGGTCGGATCCGACGTGGGCGGCATCGCGGAGACCGTGGTCCACGAACACACGGGGCTGCTCGTCAGACCGAAGGACGCGAGCGCTCTGGCGGCGGCCATCGGCGGGCTGGCGGCCGACCCGGCACGCGCGGCACGGATGGGCGCACGTGGACGGGAGAGAGTGCTCGAGCACTTCGGAATCGATACGCACGTTGCGCGGATCCAGCAGGCGTACGATCAGATCTTGACGACGTCGAGCAACATGGGAACCTCGCAGTGACGATGACAGCGGAACGTCGATATCGAGTGGCCGTGTTCGCCAGAAACGAGGAACGTGGCATAGCGGCGTGCCTTCGCGCCCTGCTCGACGCGTGTCCGGACGGCTGCGATCTCGTCGTCCACGTCATGGTCAACGGCTGCACCGATCGCACTTTCGATATCGCCAGCGAGCTCGCCCGGTCGCACGACGAGATACGTGTCGTGCAGCTGCCCTTCGGTGACAAGGCACACGCGTGGAACAGCTACGTCCGGGACTTCGCCGACGACAGTCCGGTCCACTTCTTCACGGACGGAGACGTGACGTGCTCTCCGCGATCGCTCGAGCTCATGCAGAGCGCGTTGACCTCGGACGCTGGGGCGATGGCCATTGCCGGCGTGCCGCTGTCCGGCCGCAATCACGAGCGCTACCTGCGGTACATCGAGCAATGGCACTGGCTGTTCGGCAACCTGTATGCGGTCAAGAGCGCGCAGCTCACGAAGATCCGTGCGGCCAACGCGTACTTGCCTGTGGGGCTCTGCGGCACCGACCACTTCATAAGCAAGCTCGCCGCGGCCGAGACAATCCGTCCGACACGGCTCGCCTGGACCCAGAATATCCACCGCCCGGACGCCGGCTTCACGTTCCGTCCTCTCCAACCCTATCGATGGGCCGACTGCAGAATCTACGCGAACCGGCAGATCACATATGCTCTGCGACAGCTGCAGATTCCCGAGATGGACCAACTCGATCTCGCCGATCTTCCGGCGACAGTAGACGACGTGAACAGGCGGATCCTGGCGCGACTTGAAGCCGCGGGCCGCCGTCTCATGGCGCAGCCGCGATTGCACGCCGTGCGGCGAAGGCTGAGGCGCATGTACCCCAGCAGCGACTCCAGCTGGTTCGAGACCCGCCTGCAGCGTGCCTCGCGGGCACCATCCGATTCAGCGGGCCGGACCCATGCTCGTTGACGTCGACAAGGGACTCGAGGCCGGCACGCGTCGGCACGACACGGTTCTCATTGGGCTGGCCCTTGCCGGCATCGCCCTGCTGGCCGTGCTCACCGCGTCCTATCTCTCGACCGACTTGAACTACGACGAGGCGGTCTACCTCACGCTTGCAAGGAAGATCGTCGACACCGGCCTTCCGTTGCGGCGCAGCTTCGACGACTTCACGCAGTTCACCCTCTTCCGGGACAGTCCGCCGCTGGCGATTTACGTGGCGGCCGTCACGCAACGGTTCTTTCCGGGAGACGACACTCCAACGCGCCTCGTGCACGCGGCGCTGTTCGTGCTGCCGACCTACCTCCTGGTGTGGCTCGTCAGTTGGCGCACGTACGGCCCGCTGGCAGGACTCATGTCGGTCGCCGCACTGCTCTCCAGCGGTAACTACGTCAACGATACCCAGTACGTGCAAATGGACGTTCCGCTCGGCCTCTTTGCGCTGATCGCCCTGGTCTGCTTCGAGCGCGCGTGCGTCGATTCGGCGCGGGCGCGACGCTGGGCGCTCCTGGCTGGCTTTGCACTGGCGGCCGCAAGCTGGACCAAGTTTCAGTCGATCTGCATACCCGGCGCGGTCGCGCTGTTCACGATATACGCCGTGCGAACCGAAGGCGCCAGCGCAATCAAGCGTCTCGCGCTCCCCTTTGCCTGGCAGGTGGCAGCCGGCGCGGCCGGCATCGGAGCGCTCGTGGTGTACTACATGGCGTTCGGAACGGGCTCCGATATCGCCGACTCCGGCGCATCGAACTTGCGCCGCATGCTGGTCTTCGGACTGGGTCCCGTGACCACCTTCCGTGCGATGCTCGACGCGTGCACCCGCTGCGTGCGTTGGCTGGGCCCGGTCTTCGTCGTCGCTGCGTTCCTACCGGTGCTGCAGGGCAGGAAACGGGATCTCTCGATCGTCCTCGCGGCCTATGTCGGGCTCACCCTGGCCTTCAACGTGATCGTCTTCAACATGCCGGGTTCAGGCTCGTACTACCTGCTGAGCGCCGTGCCTGCCGGGTGTGTGCTCGCGGGAGCAGCCGCGTCGTCGGTGGCGCAGGCACTGACGCAACGGCACGCGTTCGCAGTTCTCGGCCTGGCGGCGGTCGTTCAGTTCCTGAGTGTGCCGCCGCGGATCTACATGCCGCCGTATGTGAACGCGAGCCGCGCGGCGGCCGGCTACATCGCCGCCGCCGATCAGCCGCAGGCGGGAGTGCTGGCGACCACACGCGCGATTGAGTTCTACGCGGGGAATCCCGTCTCCGTGATCAGGCACACATCCAAAGACGTCCTGCTCGACCGCCTGGCGGGTACGGGTCCGGACAATGTCGGGTTCGTGGTCGTGCCGAGGTCAGGCTCGCTGGTCGGCACCGAATCGTTCAGAGGCGAGTGGGAGCAGATGCTGCGCCGCCATTTCGTCGAGGCGGATGTGAAGGTGCCGGGCTTTATCGTGTATCGCCGCGACACTGGAGGAGAGTCACGATAACGCGATCCGGCGATCAGCCCCGCTTCTTGCGCGCAACGGGACGGTCGGCGATATCGCGCCGGATGAACACGACGTTGACAAATCGAAGCCGGTCTTCGCCAGAGCACTCAAGGGTCTGATCACGTCATGGTGCTCCGGCGCCGGCGTACGACCGCTGCTCGGAGAGCGCGAGCGAGCTCGGAACCGTTCGTGCGAGCTCCGAGGTGTCCTCGAAGTTGAAGTACACCGTCAGGGGATCCGAAGGATGAGCGAGCAGGCGTTGGACGAATGCGCTCGGTGAAAGATGCCGCTCATAGTAATCAATCACGTTCTGCTTCATCTGGTCGAGTCTCGATCCTGACATCGCCGTCGCTTCATGCAGCACGTCGCGCATACCCTCGGGCCCGTTCGGACTCAGACAGTCTCGGCCATGCACCAGAGGCGGGTGAAACCAGTCGGTGTGGGCGACGATCGGGATGGTCCCCACGGCCATCGCCTCGATGGCGTTGTGACACATGGGCATCGAGACCCCCGGCAAGGCCACGAAGAAGTCCGCTCTGGCCAGGAAATCCATCCATACGCGCTGTGGCACCGCATACTTGTCGGCGGTTGAGACGAGCAGCTCGTGTGACGAGTCGCCCCGGAGTATGGCTCCCAGGTGTTCGTCGGCGGCAAGATAGTCGACTCGACCTGCCGCACGGATCAAGGCGTCGAACAGATCCGGGCGTGTCGCATACCCGAATCGCGCACACAGCTGCAGCATGTGCTCGCTCCGGTAGGCCGCTCGATCCACGTTTCCGGCGAACATCAACCGGACGTTCCGGGATGCCCGGCGCAGCGTCTCCAGACGCCGGTCGTCGCCGGCATGGTAGCGGAGCGGGTGCATCGGATACGGCGCCATCAACCAGTCGCTGCCGCTTGGCCGGGTTGCGGAAATGTCCGAGCGAAGTCTGATCCTGCGCCCCCAATCTCCGCCGCTGGCGCCGAGGCCGGCGTCTCCGTCCACGACACCGATCTTCTCCTCGCGACGCCGAGGCGGGTGGGCCGTGAAGCGGACGCCTGGCAACGTGAACGCCAGCTTCGCGTACTTGTTCATGAACCGGGCGTAGGTCGCCGGCCCGACGATGTGCGGGCGCGTGGCTCGAACGGAGATCCCGGTGTCGATCTCGGAGAGGAATCGCAAGGTGAGATAGAAGTACCGATTCCAGGGCAGCCGGCAGTCGACATGAAGACGTCTGTCGTCTACGGATCTTCCAAACGTACTGAGGATCTGATGCCGGAGGACGACGTCACGGGTATACGTCAGGAGATGAGGAAGTGACATCGTTCCCTGGTGGCGGCTCGCATCCAAAAGCCCCGGCGCCGGTCACCCTCGACCGCGGGCGCCTGGACGAGGACGCCGGTAGCCCAAGGTATGTGCGAGACGCTTGAGCACGCTCTTGGCCGCCCATGGCCGCTCACCCGGCCTGAGAGGCGATCGCTTCTGACCCTTTCGGATCAACCACACTTGCCCCTGGCTGATCTCCACTTCGAGATCGCGGGAGTCGGCGAACGCGACCACGGCTCGCGCCACACCCTGGAAGGATCCATAGTCATCCCCGAAGAGCACACCGCCGTCGAGGAGCAGCGCGTAGTAGCGCTCGAGGTCATTCAGCACATCCGCGTACTCGTGACTCCCGTCGATGAACACGAGATCCGGCCGTACACCCTGACGTGACATCCACTGTGCGGCGATGCTGCTCGTATTGGGGAATGGGACGACCCGATCGGCCACGCCAGCCCGCACGATATTCGAGAGAAACTGATGATACAGACGCGAGTACCCGTGCTGTCGGTACTTTCGAATCGACCAGCGCTCGGAGAGCTCGGGCGGCAAGTGCTCCAGGCCGCCGAGCCAAGTATCGACGCAGACGAGCGCTCCGTCCGGAGAGTGCCGCTCGAGCAAGCCGGCCAGCATGATGGCCGAGCGCCCTTTCCACGAGCCCACCTCCACCACGAGGCCCGGCTTCAGTTCGACGATCAGTGCCTCGAACAGATCAGGGAAGCCGCCGCCGTGTGGATCCTCGGGGAACTCCGGGACGTAGCCCTCGAAGATGTCTGCGCCATGTATAGCCTGGACCAGCTGATTCGCGAGAAGGCTCATGGCAGGCTCTCATCCGACGCCGAGTCGCCGTCCCGCTCGAAGAGCCCGGCGCATGAGACGGTCGCTCTCATGGGAACGATCGGCGATCCGAATTCCAGCCGATAACGAGACAGGCTCACCAGCCTGTGCAGGAACCGGCTGCCGCTCGCCGCGGCGAGGATCCGCAACAGGACTCGGCGCTTGGGGCTCCTCGCCAGCGGCCGCATGACGCTCAGCATCTCGCGCACGAGCCGGGCCCGCCCCCTGTCGTCGATCCGCGCCACCGTCTCGAGATGGCGCTCGAAATATCGCAGCAGCAGACTTTGCCGGCGAGCGGTCAGGAGATTCCGACCACGAAGAGATTCCATCGCCGCCAGCCCGGCCCGAAAGCAAGAGCGTTGAGCCTCCAGCGTTCGCACGCGGCTCGAGCGCGGGCCGTTGTGCTCGCGAATGTAGTGCAGGACGCGCGGGACCCACTCGTATCGGATGCCCACGCCAAGCGCTTGCACGTGGAACTGCCAGTCCTGCCAACAGGTGAGCGTCTCGTCCCAGGCGCCGATCCGCAACAAGCTCTCGCGCCGCCACAACGGCGCTCCTGTCGACCAGGGCGCATCTTCGATCAAGAAGCGATCGAGATCGTCGGGGCAATCCGCACGGGTGGGAACGTTCCACAAGACGGACCGATCGCCCGGCGTGACGTCGAACAGTTCCTCCAGACACAGAGCGCAGTCGAGATGCGGCCGAACCATGAGCCGCTGCACCTGCAACGACAGCTTCTCGTGGTGCAGCACGTCGTCTGAATCGAGGAACTGAACGAACTCGCCGCGGGCCTCTCTGAGACCCAGGTTCCTCGCCGCCGCTCCACCGCGCGGCTCCTGCCTGACGCATCGCACGCGCTCGTCGAGCCCGTGTCTCGCGCGAGCCTTCGAGACTGCCGCCCCGAGGTCTTCATCCGAACCGTCGTCGACGACGATGATCTCGACACGGCGCCAGATCTGAGCCGCACAGGACGCGATGGCATCCACGAGCAATGCGGCGCGGTCGCGACTCGGGATCACGACTGAGACCAGCCCACGCACGAGCACATCCTGGGGTTCCGCGCCAACCAGGTCCTTCACGCGCACCGCCCCCGGTCCCAGCGTGGCTCGCCGGACGCGTCCGTTGTAGGCTGAAGGCAACGCCGCTCATGCCCCGCCCCGAGTCGATACCGGCGATTGCACGCCATTACCTTCGTGCCCTTCTGGCCGGCGCCGCACGACGGAGTCCGTTCGACCGCACGGTCCTCCTGGCGGGCTCGGGGCGAAGCGGCACCACCTGGATCGGCAACCTCATCGCCCATCGCCACGACTATCGCGTCCTGTTCGAGCCGGTCCACCATCAAAAGGTCCCGGAATTTCGCCAGTTCCACAACCGGCAGTACCTGCGGCCAGGCGACAGCGATCCGACCTATCTCGACCCGATGACACGGCTGCTCCGCGGGCGCATCCGCCACCCGTGGATGGATGGTCGCAATCAGAACAGATACGCGCGAAAACTGCTCGTCAAGGATATCCGCACCAACCTGCTGCTCAAATGGGTGGCCGCACAAAGACCCGACATCCGCATCATCCTGTTGCTTCGCCACCCGTGCGCGGTGGCGGCTTCGCGCGTGAAGCTCGGATGGGGGCCGTTCGCCGACGCGTTCCTGGCGCAGCCCGCGGTCATGGAGGACTTTCTCGACCCCTTTCGCGACCTTCTCGAAACGCGCCGCAGCGCCTTCGTCGGCAACGTCGTCAGCTGGTGCGCCGAGAATTATGTTCCGCTGAAACAGTTCGCGGGCGGCGGCATTCACCTGTGCTACTACGAGCACGTCCTGCTCGAGCCTGCACGGGAAGTCGCACGCCTGCTGACGTTCGTCGGCGAGCCGTTGCCAGACGACCTGGGCGCCGTGCTGTCCGCTCCGTCCGACACGAACTGGAACAGAAGCCATCAGCCGCTTCCGGCGTTCGACCAATGGAAGAACGAGGTCGACGCCGGCGACCGCGACGCGGCGGTGCGCGTACTCGAACAGTTCGGCATGCAGGCGCTGTACGACCAAGACGGCCGGCCGGGCTCTGCGACCCTCACTCGATGATGCCAGCTTCGTCGCATTCCCTGTTCGTCAGCGTCGTCATCTGCACGCGCAATCGAGCGTCGCTCCTCCGCGGGACGCTCGAGCGATTCCTGACACTCACGGTACCATCCGGTCTCGGATGGGAACTGCTCGTCGTAGACAACGGCTCCACCGACACGACCGCGCAGGTCGTCACGGAGTACGCAACACGTCTTCCGCTGCGCGGGCTCGTCGAGCCGGTCACCGGGCTTTCGGCCGCCCGAAATCGCGCGGTGGCAGAAGCCGCCGGCACCTACGTTCTCTGGACAGACGACGATGTCCTGGTCGATCAGGACTGGCTCACGAGCTTCGTCACCGCGGCAGCAAAGTATCCACGCGCGGCCGCCTTTGGAGGGATCGTCGAGCCCTGGTTCGCCGAACCTCCCGACCAGGACTACGTCGATGCGTTTCTGCATCTTCGCAACGGCTTCTGCGGCGTCGACTTCGACGCACCGGAAGGTCCGCTCGAGGCGCCACATAGCATCGTCGGCGCGAACATGGCCTTCCGGCGCGACGCACTCGGGACCTCGCCATTCGACCCTGATCTCGGGTTCACCGGAGACGCGCTGATCGGCGGAGAGGAGGCGGACCTCCTGGCGCGCATCCGCCGTTCGGGTGGGCAGGTGGTGTGGATCCCTTCGATGCGCGTGCGTCACTACGTTCCGCGCGAGCGCATGTCGCTCGGCTACATCCTGCGCTATTACGAGGGGCGCGGGCGGGCGGCTGTGCGCCTCGGGGGCTTTCGACAGGGCCGGCGCGTCGCCGGAGCTCCGCTCTGGGCCGTTCGACGCCTCGTGGAAACAGGCGCCGAGTGGGGCTGGGCCCGGCTGACCGGCCAGCGGGTGCGCGCCCTCGAGGCGCTCGCCGCGCATCATCACCTGCGCGGGGTCGTGCGCCAGTCCCTGATCAGTACTTCAAACGCTCGATGAACCAGTCGCGCAGGGCAGTCTTCGCACGCGTGACACGTCGCGCGGTGACTCTCGGCGCCTTCTTCGCCGCCGCGTGCACCAGACGGCTTGCCGGCGGGAAATACGTCGACCCTGATTCGACACAAAAGACCGGGCGCAACGCCAACGCCGCAATCTCCGCCGCCTGAGCGCCATTGCTCTCGATGAACAGGCGGGCGTGTGTCCGACGGTAGACCTCCGCCTTGAAGCTCGCGTGAATGCGGCGCTTCAGCCGCTCCGCCTTCGAAGGCAGGTCGAGCATCACGAGCTGACCGTATTTCACACCGTGGTCGGCGAGCCAGGCTTCCGTCTCCGGACGGTAGCGTTCGAGCCGGCACGTCACGAGCGTCGCGATCTGCGCCGAGGGGACGTGGAATGGCAACGCGTTCGTCAGGAAGTCCCTGTATCTCGGCCCGTCGTCGTTCTGATCCGCGGTTGGGTCCACGCACAGGACGCCGTCGATATCGACGCAGCTCATGGCCAGGATGGAGTGGTGCATGAAGTTCCATTCGAAGAACCTCGGCCCGCGGCAGGACTCGAACGCGTAGTCGACCAGTGACTCACGTCCGGGCGTGACGTACACCGCTCCATACACAAGGCGATCCGCAAGCGGAAAGCCGGCAAGCTGCTCGCGCACGGCGCGCATCGCGGTCCCCGACGCGAGTGAATCGTCGAGCACCAGGATCCTGCGCCAGTCTGCCGCGGAGTCGACCTCGCCCCGCCGGTTGAACCGCTCGCGCTGACCGCCGGCAAGCAGCCGTCCGGCGAGCAGACCGTCGACATCGGTCAGCGGGAGATTGCGGTGCAGCGCAAGCAGGTTCGCGGCGAGCAGGCCGCTTCGCGGCACGCCGACGACGAGGTCGATGTCCCGCGGCAGCGTCGCGCTGCCCTTGACGATCGCAGCCCTCAGATCCGTGAGCGTCTTGAATTCCACGCGCGTGCGTCCTACTTCCGTCCGGCCAACTCCGGCGTGCGGCACTCCAGCCGCAGACACGGCTCGCTCTCGCTATGGTAATCGGTCCCCTCGGTACAGACGATGGCGGTGTAGCCGGCGTCTTCGAAGAGCGCTTCGAGGCGCGCCCGGTTGTATCCGAAGAAGTGGGCATCGCCAGGAAAGCGCTGGCGGCCGAACACCGAATAGAGCCGATCGAGGTTCCCCTGCTGGTACTCCAGAACGTCCCGGTCGAAGTCGGGACATTCGACGACGACGCTCCCGCCCGGTACGAGCATCCGCCGCCAGTCCCTGATGAGGGCCGGGACCTGCTGGTGCCCGATGTGCTCGATCACGTGATAGCTCTCGATCCGCGACACTGAATGGTCCGGGCAAGGGAGCTTCGTGATGTCACCGACGTAGTCGAGCGCATAGTTGAAGGCGTGGTCGATGTTCACGAAGCCCTCCATGCGCCTGCGGCCGCAGCCGAGATGCAGCTTGAGAGGAGCGCGCGGCCATCGAAGCCTCGTCCACATGCGAAGCTGCCGCCCTGCCCGTAGCGGGTGCCCAGTCAGCAGGAACCGGGCCGCGTTCAGGAGGCCCATACGATCCGATGCCGGTACCTCGCGACGGCCGATGAGTGTGGTGGCCGGCCCAGGCGGCGAGTCGCCCGATACGAAGAACGTTCCGGCGAGGACCGCCTGCATCCCATAGAGCGATCCTCACCACGCGACGATCTGGACGTGCAACACGACGGGCTGATGATCACAGTCAGATCGATGCGTGACGGAGGCCGGACACCCATGCACACGGAGCTCAGACCGTTGCGTGAACGTCGAACCACTCGAGTCGACGATGAGGTCGCTCGTCGAATCGTGTCAGGCCCCGCCGATAGCTGAGCCAAGTGTAGACTGCGTCGTCAAAACTTCGCCAGTGCCCTCGAGCGTGGTCGCCAAAGGCACCCGAAGAACCATAGGGAAACTTCCATACCACCCGCGAGCCGTCACCAACCGTCACCTCCGTCGCATCCCGAGATGCCATCACTCTACCCAGCAGATCGCGTGACGCTCGTCTGACAACCCGGCGCATGACGCCGACACCCGGCCAATCCCGCACGGCGCGTCTGACTCTGTCGAAGCCAGGCTCGTGATGAAAGGAGCGGTGCCAGTTGCGCTGATCGATGATCTTGAATCGCTTGTAGCCGAGCTCGCGAAGGCGCCAGAGCGCGTCCGCGTCGCTGAGCTCCAGGGAGATGAACCGTGGCTTGGCGGTGCTCGTCAAGACGGAGAGGCAGTGGAGATCGAGGCCCTCGAGATCGATCTTCAGATAGTGGGGCATGCCGAAGCGTCCGACCAATTCGTCGAAGGGACAGCACTCGATATCCACCGCCCTGACAGGACGGCCGAGGTGTCCCGCGTGCTCACGGCTGAATGAGCTGATCGCATCCTTTTCGTCACAAATCCAGAACGTCGCGGTGCCTCTGACCGGGGCGACTCCAACATTGAGCAGCGTCAGTCGACCGGCGGCGAGCTCCGACGCAAAGCGGTGGCGCGCGGCCGCGACGAGCGCCGGATTGGCTTCCACGGCGACAACTCGAAACCCACACAGCAGGTAGTACGCGGTGTCGTCGCCGTTGTTCATGCCGAGATCGTAGATGAGGTCGTGATGCGTGACCGGGTCGTTAGCAGACATCGCCGCGCTCCGTCTCAGTCATCACCTCGGACAGCGCAGGGCGACTGAGGGTCAGATAAGGACCGCGGTCACCAAACAGCCGCGTCCGAATGCCGTCGACGTGACCACGCGCAAATACTCGCAGGAGGAAATCCGGCCGGAAGAATCGTTTGGCGCCAGGAAACCGGTAGCGGAATGTCCCGGCTGCGTACCGAGCGAGCGCAACCGGAATTTCGAGCGGAGAGCGCTTGAGCAGGGAGTACATGTAGTTGTGATAAGTCCTGCGGTACCATTCGTCCGAACGCTCCCTCCCCCCGGCCCCGCCCTCGACCGCCGCGACGTGAATCAACGCTGCCGAAGCGCCGTTCGCGATGCGCCATCTTCGGCGAAGCAGCCGCTCGCCGCATTCGCCGTCTTCCCGCAGAGTGCTAAACAGATTCGTGTCGAAGCCACCTATCTCGAACAACACATCCCGCCGGAAAGACATGTTGGCGCCGACCAGCTTCGACGCATATCTTCCTGTCGCGACAAAATACGGCCTGCCGCTGGTGGAGAACGAATGCCCGGCGACGGCCCCGACCGAAGGGTCGTGGTAGTGCCCCACGTGGGCTTCGATGAATCCAGGGGCCACCAGCACGTCGTCGTCGACAAACACCACGATCGGAGCCTTGGCGATACGAATCCCGACGTTCCGGGCGAGCGGCACCGAGGCAATCCGAAGTCTGATCACGCGAATCCTTGGATCGTCGGCGAGTGAGGCCAGGAATCGGGATGTTGCGGTGTCGTGTCGATCCGTCTGATCCACGACGATCAGCTCATCGTCGCTTGAGAGCACCGGCAGCAACGCGCGAACGGTATCGACGAGAACGCGATTTCGGCGATAGGTGACAACAATGACGGATGCACGCATGGACACTCGTTCACACGGCATCTGTCGTGAGAGGGAGCAGTGGATAGCCGCCGAGCCAATCCGAGGCGTTCACGAGGCCCATACGACCCGGTACACCGGCTGCAGCTCCGCCACGCCCTGCACGCGTGAACGCTCCTCGACGGCGAACGTGGCGACGGATCCCAGCCGGACCGGCCGCCACCGCCGGCGTTCGTCGATCAGGTGCAGGTTGATGGTGTAGAGCCCCCGCAGCAGGTTCGCCTGGAAGCGGACCTGCATCGTGAGGACCGCACCTGCAGGCAGATCCGCCGAGGGCGTTCCTTCGAGCATCGGACTGCCGTCGAAGACCACGAGGCCGTCCTGTCTCACGACCTCGAAACCCACACAGCAACGAGGGAGCGCCCCCTCCGCACGGACGGCGGCCTCGAGCACCAGTTGCGTGGACGGCTCGACGATCGTGGCATCCGCGTCGTCGCCCTCTGCGGCGAGAAGGGCCCGGACCAGCGAGGCACGCCTGTCGCCGGATTGCGTCTCGGGCGAACGATACGCGCTCAACATTTCCGCAACAGTTCCCACGAGCGGCTCCGCCTGCGGCCGCAGCAGCAGCACGCGGTCCGAGATGCTCGCCACCGCCTGCAGGTTGTGCGACACGAACACGACGGCCGCGCCGGACTGCCGCACGGTCCGCAGGTAGTCGTAGCACTTCTGCTGGAACGACATGTCCCCGACGGCGAGCGCCTCGTCGATCAACAGCACGTCCGGGTCCGACTGCGCGGCAATCGCGAACCCCAACCGCGCGTTCATGCCGGACGAATAGCGCTTGACCGGCGTGTCGATGAAGTCCGGGATGCCCGCGAAGTCGACGATGGCGTCGAAACGGCGGGCGACCTCCTCCGGGGTCATCCCCATGATCGCGCCTTGGAGCGAGACGTTTTCGCGTCCGGTCAGCTCGGGATGAAAACCGGCCGCGACCTCGATGAGAGCACCCACCCGTCCGTGAACCTCGCACCGCCCGCGGGTGGGCCTCATGATGCGCGTGAGCAGCTTGAGCGCGGTCGACTTGCCTGCGCCGTTGGGACCGATGATGCCGAGCGCCTCGCCAGGCCGGACCTCGAACGACACGTCGCGCAGCGCCCAGAACTCCTGTTCGGCCAGCTCGGATGTCGCACGCCGCGCGAACGGACGTGACACGATCGCCGCCACGAGATCGCGCAGGCTGTCGTGCCGCTCGCCGCGCCGGAACTTCTTCCAGACCCGTTCGAAGACGACCGTGGGCTCCGGCACTAGATGCTCTCTGCGAACTCGAACTCGGCGCGGTGGAACGACACCCACGCGACGGCGAGAACCGTGAACGCGACGATCGACGCAAACGCGAAGGCCGGCGTGAACGGGCTCTGGCCGTACAGGATCGTGCGGCGATACCCGTCGATGATCGGCGTGATCGGATTGAGCAGCATCAGCCGCCCGGTCCATCCCTCGAGCAGGTCCACCGGATACAGCACCGAGCTGACGAACATCCAGACGGTGATGACCACGTCGAAGATGTACCGCACGTCGCGATAGAAGAGATTCCCCATCGCGAGGAGCAAGGCGACACCCGCGGTGAAGGCCACGTGAACGACGAGCACCGCCGGCAGCAGGAACACGGACGCCGACACCCCGACGCGGAAATACGCCATGAGCCCGCCGAGCACGACCGAGGCGACGGCGAAATCCACGAGCGAGACGAGCACGACCGAAAACGGGAAGATCTCGCGCGGGAAGTACACCTTCGTCACCAGACCCGCATTGCCGGTCAGCGAGCTGACGGACGCCTTCAGCGAGGCCGCGAAGAAGTTCCAGGCGAAGAGTCCGCAGTACGCGAACACCGGATACGGCACCGGCGTCGCGATCGGCGCCAGCCGCATGAAGACGATCGAGAACACGACGGTGTTCACGAGCGGCATGAACACCGCCCACGCCAGGCCAATGGCCGTCTGCTTGTAGCGGACCAGCAGATCGCGCCGCGCGAGCTGCCGCAGCAGGCTGCGATAGCGGACCTGCTCGACCAGCATTTCGCGTACGTCCGCCAGCAGCTGAGCCACGGAAGGATGTTACCAGCCGCCGCCGCGGGCCGGCGACGTCTCGGCAGCCGATGTCGACGTGCCCTTCAGCGCGCTGCACGCAATGGCACCCGCCAGCGCACCGGCGACTCCGACGACGATGTCGCCAAGGTCGGGGACCCGGCCCGGCAGCAGGACTTGCACAGCCTCGACAATCGTCAGCAACGCGACGGCGATCATGCCCACGAGCACGAGGACGATGCGATTCGAGGAATCGCGACCGAGCGACAGCCGGCGCGCGAGAAGAAAGCCGCCCGGTGCCGCCAACGCGAACTTGACGATGAACTGCTCCATCGCCACGTCCGGCCTGCTGGCGTAGTAACCCGCGAACGGAACGAGCGAGAGCGTCCGGAGCCGCAGGCCCACGACATGCGCGTCGAGGTCGAACGTGAACGGACCCCAGTGATAGACGAGCAGGGCACCCATCCACACCATCAACGCCGCCGCCCACGTCGCCTCCACGGTCCGGCGGTTACGGTGTGCGTGGTGCCGGACGGCGGGCGCCAGCCGGTCGACGATGGCCGCTCCTCCCAGGATTCCCAGCGCCCCGACGATGACGTCGGTGATGCTGGCGTAGCGCGTGATCACGAACACCTGGAGCACTTCCAACGCGGCCACCAGAAAACAGCCGGTTGCGATGCCCACGCATACCGGGCGCGCCAGCCCCCGCCGTGCGGCGGCGAGAACCGCGAGCGCGCCAACGGGCGCCATCGTCCCCGCATCCCACCCGAGCGCCCAGAACAGGTCGCCGATCGTGTGAACGTCGCCAAACGGAATCGGAACGATCCGCCCCGCACGAAACTTCGCCGCAAGCTCCCCCACGTCAACCGAAAAGTCGAACGGCAGCAGACGGATGACGACGAGCGCGGCGGTGTAGAGGGAGAGCACGCGAATGAGCCAGCCCGCGGCGCCGCGATCGGACTGCCCCTCGCGAAGCCAGTCGACGCTGCGCTGCCCCACCGCGAGCCAGAGCCCGGCCCCGAACGCACCGCCGGTCACGCCGGCCGCGACATCGAAGATCGAGGGGCTCCGGCGTGCGAAGAAGAGCTGCGCGAGCTCGAGCGCGGAGCTGAGGCACAAGACCCCGGTCACGGTCACGGCGGCCGCGACGATTTGGCGGCCGCGAGTCCGATCGAGCGCCATCGATCCGCAGCCGAACGCACCGAGGGCCGTGAAGAACACCAGGTTCGCGATGAAATCTGCGCGGGAGGTCGCGGCGACCGGCAGGGTGAGCATCACGCGAAACCGCGCCGCCCCCTCTGTGAGGCCGCCCTGACGGAGCTCGAACGGGATCAGGCTCAGGTAGATCGCGAGCAGACCGATCGCGCCGGACACAGACAGAAATGTCCGTCTCGTCGGCCATCGGGCCGAGCGCGTCGAGATACCTCCAGCGACAGCTGCGCGGGTGCGTTCCTCGAGCGAACCGCTCGAGCGCTGGTCTGTAGCTCTGCCATTGAACATCGCGGGCTGTGAGGACACGATACAACACGTTTCCCGGATCGAAGATTGACAGTGCCCGGGCGCTGTCCTAAGCTCGTCGTCGTGCGCATCCCCCAGATCGACCAGCTGCCCGCTGGGCGCACACTTGAAGACTAGTGGACGATCAGACCACCGCCCCCTCGTCGCCTCAGGCCGACACGAATGTGCCGGCGCGCACTGTTGCGGACGTACGTCGGCGTCGCGTGATCGCGGCCGCTATCGCGTCTGTGCCGGCGATCCTCACGCTGACTGCGGGACCCGTCAGCGCGCAGGGCCCCTCGAACCAGCCCTCGCCCGGCTGCGAATCGCTGCCGCCCGAAACGCCCGGCTGCGAGCCCCCGCCGTAACCCGTCATTCACGGGCATGGCCCGGCCGAACGAGCATACGGTCTATCGCATCGGCGGCGCGTCTTCGCTTCTCTGGAAGACGTGGGACGGCGAAGCCATTGTCTTCAACCCCGCATCGGGTGACACGCATCGCCTCGACCTCGTTGCGTCGGCCGGCTTGCGGTGCCTCGAGTCCCAGGCGCTGAGCGCCGCGGGCCTGCGAGACGCGCTGTCGCGGCGCCTGGAGGTTCCGGCCGACGACAACCTCCTCGAGTACGCGGATCGACTGTTGAACGACTTCACCGAGCTCGGGCTGATCGAGCCGGTGCAGCCATGACACTCGGCGAGCTGGCGCCAGGCGAGATCGCGCAGCGGCTCGCGCGCGCGCGCCTGTGCATCACGGCAGGCCCCTTCGTGCTGTCGATCCGATCGCCCATTCCGGTCGTGGCTCAGGCGATCGCCACGCTCTATCGCGACTTTCCGATCATCGAGGATCCGCCGTTCAGCGATTTCCACGTCGATGTGCTGCCGCGGCCCGGGCTGCGCCGATGGGTGCGGCCTCAGGCGGTGTTCGGCGTGCGCGGCTACTTCGCGACCGACCCGTTCAACCGACCGCTCGCAGCGGCATTCTTCGAGTGGGGACTCAACGCGTGCATCGCACGCCGCGCCCAGCAGTACCTGATCGTTCACGCCGCCGTCGTCGAGAGGCATGGCAAGGTCACGGCGCTCGTGGGCGCGTCGGGATCCGGCAAGAGCACGTTGTGCGCCGCGCTGACGATCGCCGGCTGGCGGCTGCTCTCGGATGAGCTCGCGTTGATCGTTCCCGGGAGTACCACCGTCATACCGCTGACCCGGCCGATCAGCCTGAAGAACGACAGCATCGCGATCGTTCAGCAGCTCGATCCGTCAGCGACGTTCGGACCGTTGACCAGGACGCTTCGCAAGGGCGTCATTCGACACGTGCGGCCGCCGTCGACAAGCGTCGAGCGGATGCTCGAGCCGGCGGATCTGGCCCGAATCGTCTTCGTGCAGTATCGCCCTGGAGCCGACACCACCTGGACGCCGGTCGCGCCAGCCGACGCGTTCACGAACATCGCGGCCCAGTCGATGAACTACGGCGTCCGCGGCGCGGCGGCATTCACTCATCTCGCGGGCGTGGTAGAGGGCTGCACCTGCAGCAGCCTAGCGTACGGCAACCTCACCGATGCCGTTGCCACGCTTTCCGACGAGAGGCCTGGGCGCGCATGAGCTCCGCAGGCGCGCCATCGCGGACCCTGTTGCTGCGGACGCTGCGCGACCCGGCGTCGCTGCGCGGGCTCTCGCTGCGCGAGTGGGACGATCTCCTTCCGGCCGCGGCTGACGCGGGGGTGCTGTCGTCGATCGCGCACGGCGCGAAGGAACAGCTGCTTTTCGAGGGGATCCCAGCGGAGGTGAGACCTCACCTGGAGTCGGCGCACGTCCTCGCGGAACGTCAACGCGCGCAAGTGGAGTGGGAGATCGATCGCATCGAGCACGCGACGTGCGAGATTGCTGGTCCGCTCGTGCTGCTCAAAGGTGCCGCCTATCATGCGCGCGCTCTCTCGACGGCGGCCGGCCGGCTGACGAGCGACATCGACCTGCTCGTCCCGCGCGACCGGCTCGGTGCGGTCGAACGGGCGCTGCTCGACAACGGCTGGGAGGTGGCACCGATCGACGCCCGCGATCAGGCGTATTTCCGGCGCTGGCTTCACGAGCTGCCGCCGCTGCGTCATCGCCGGCGGCGCACCGTGCTCGACGTCCATCACACGATCCTTCCGCCGACCGACAGGCTCGAGGTCGATCCGTCGCTGCTGCTCGAGGCGTCCGAGCCGCTGCCGGGTCGACGGCTCCGCGTGCTCGCCCCGGCCGACATGTTCCTTCACAGCGCGGCACACCTGTTCCGCAACGGGGCGTGGGGTCATGCCGTGCGGGATCTGATGGACATGAACGCGATGGCAACGCAGTTCGGCGGCGATCCCGGATTCTGGGAGGAGCTGCCGCGGCGAGCGGCGCAGCTGGATCTGCGCATCCCGTGCGGCGCGGCGCTGCGAACGCTCACGCGTGTGCTGAACACGCCCGTGCCACCGCCGCTCCTCGAGCGTGCGTCCATGTGGCGCCAGGCGTGGCCGATCGGCGCCTGCTTCGACGCGCTCGTCGATCGCGCTCTTCTGCCACGCGGGCTCGACCGGCGCGACGCGCGCTGCGAGCGGGCGCGGGCGCTGCTCGCGTACTGGCCGGTGCCCAGGCTGCGTGCGATGGCGACGCCGCTCTTCTGGACCAAGCGGCTGCCTGGGGGGAGGGGAAGGGGGGAGGGGGAGTTCTGAGTGATGAGTGATGAGTGATGAGTCGTGAGTCGTGAGTGGTGACTCGTGAGTGATGAGTCGTGAGTGATGAGTCATGAGTGATGAGTCATGAGTCGTGAGTCGTGAGTTGGTGAGTGAGTTCCGAAGTGCCGAGTGCTGAGTTGCGCGCTATTGGCGAAATCGCGGTCGCAGGCACCATTCATCGAACTCAGAACTTCAGACTCACCACTCACCACTCAGGACTCAACACTCAGCACTCACCACTCAGCACTCACCACTCAGGACTCACCACTCAGAACTCAGGACTCACGACTCAGGACTCACCACTCACCACCCCCCGCCTCTCCGTCGTCCACACGCGGCTGCAGGCGCTGCATCAGCCGCCTGGTCATCCGTGAAATCTGGTTGCCTTCGTCGACCAGCGCCTCCAGCGACTCGGCCGGAAGCACCGGATAGATCCGCTGGCACAACTCGAGGCAGGTGACGACCTCCTTCAACGATCGATACGCGTAGCCGAGGAAGCGGGCGAACTCGGCGTTGGTGACACAGCCCGCGCCCTCGGCGATGTTGAGGGGAATCGAGGTCGCCGCCCGGCGCATCTGCGCCGTCAGGTTGTAGCGCTCGCCGTCCGGCAGCTGCGCGGAGAAACGATACACTTCGACAACGTACGCCATTCCACGCTGCCAGATCTCGAGCTGATGGTAGTCCTGCACGGAGGTTGATCGGGTTCTGGTTTTGAGTGGTGAGTTGTGAGTGGTGAGTTCTGAGTTTCTGAGTTCTCTGAGTGTCCACTCACGACTCAGGACTCAGGACCTCGCCACTCCGCTCGGCGCTCGGCGCTCGGCGCTCGGCGCTCGGCGCTCGGCGCTCAAAACATCGTACTCACAACTCACAACTCACAACTCAGGACTCAGGACTCAGGACTCAGGACTCAGAACTCAGAACTCGTCGCGCCCGAAACGTCATACTCACGACTCACCACTCACCACTCACCACTCACCACTCACCACTCACCACTCACCACTCACCACTCACCAGCCCACCCCCCCCTAAATCCCCTTCCCCGACAATCCCATCGCCTTGACCGACGGACGATCGTCCCAGTCGACGATCAGCTGGCCCGACAGCGTCCCCGTAGACGAGGGGCTGAAGTCGATCGACACGGCACAGGAGCTGTTCGCCGGCAGAGCACTGCCGCATGTCGTGCCGGCGCCGATCGCGAAGTCCGGCGGCGTCGAACCGCTCAAGCTCACGGCCAGATTGGACGCATCAACGGTTGTCGCGTTCGTCACGGTGACCGTCAACGAGGTGGTCGAGCTCACGGCCTTGTTGCCGAAGTTGAAGCTCGAACGGCTGAACGTCAGCGGCAGTGTCGCGTTCCCCGACAACGACACGGCATGTGGACTGTCGGAGGCCGCGCTTTCGATTGTCAGCGTCGCGGCCTGAGGCCCGGCCGCGACAGGCGCCAGCGCCAGCGTGATCGTGCACGTGCCGTTGACGATCCCGACCTTCGCCGGCACGCTGGTGTCGCAGCTGCCGCCCGTCCGGACGAAACCCGACGAGTCGATCGCTCCGAGCGGAATGGCGGTCAACGCGATCGGCACTCCATTCACGTTCGTCAGCGTCACGGTCTTGGTGCCGCCTGTGGCTCCGACGGCGACGGTGCCGAAGTTGATCGCCGCCGCCGACACCTTCAGCGCAAAGGTTGCCGTGCCGCTGAGATCGACGGTGAAGGGTCCGCCCGAAGCATCGACGTCGACGGTCAGCGTGCCCGCTCGAACGCCCGCCGCCGTCGCCGTCATCGCCAGGTCGACGGTGCAGGTCCCGAGCACCGAACCGATCCTCGCCGGCACCGACGCGCCGCACGTTCCGCCGATCCGCGCGAATTCGGCCGCGCCGAGCGTGACGGCGATGCTGTTGATCGTGACCGGTACGCCGTTCGGATTGC
>JBFXAT010000072.1:0-22213 GCA_050183995.1 Vicinamibacterales bacterium | reverse complement strand
GACATCCGATCGCCGACGGGCATCCGATCGCCGGCGATCGTCTGGTCTCGCGCCCACGGCGGCAGCACGGTGATCTGCCCCACTGTGATCGGCGTCAGGTTCTGCTGCGATCGTCGAGCCCAGTCCTCATCGTCGACCTCCCGCGCCGTGATGGCCGCGGAGGGGAAGGCCCGGCCGAGGGCATCGTGGGCGCCGTCGCGGTCGGCCGTGGTCCTGAAGAAGATCGCGATGCCGTCGGGCAGATCCTCTACCGCCGAGGGAGAGAAGTCGTCGGCCACCGCGAGGGCGAACTCCGGATTGGCGCCGCGCACGTCGACGGCTGGGAAGCGCACGGATCGAGCTATCCGAAGATGTCCTTGACGCGATCGAAGAGATTGCGCTCGTCGTGCTCTTCCCCGTGGGCGCGTGGCTCGAACTTGTCCTTCGGCAGGAGCTTCGCGAGCTGTTCGATGAGGTGCCGCTGCTCCTTGCTCAGTTTCCTGGGTGTCTGCACCTGCACCGTGGCGAACAGATCCCCGCGTCCGCGTCCGTTCACATCGGGCATGCCCTTGCCCTTCAGCCGCAAGGTCGTGCCCGTCTGTGTGCCTTCGTGGACCTTCACCGGTTCACTGCCATCGAGCGTCGGCACGAGGATTTCGCCGCCGAGCGCCAGCGTCGTGAAGTTGACCGGTATTTCGCAGAAGAGGTTGTTGCCGTCGCGCTTGAAGAAGTCGTGCTCCTGGACGTGAACGACCACGTAGAGGTGGCCGGCGGGCCCGCCCGACACCCCCGCCTCACCCTCGTGCTGGAGCCGGAGCTGTTGGCCGGTGGCGATGCCGGCGGGGATCTTCACCGTGATCTTGCGGTCCCGGCTGACCCGTCCGACGCCTTGGCAGTCCGGACACGGCTTGGAGACCGTACGTCCGACGCCGCGGCACTGCGGGCAGGTGGTGGCGATGGTGAAGAAGCCCTGCTGGCGCCGGACCTGCCCCTGGCCCCGGCAGAGGGGACAGGTCGTCGGGGAGGTGCCGGGTGCCGCACCGGAACCGTCGCACGACTCGCAGTTCTCCTGACGCGGGATCTGGATCGTCGTCTCCGTTCCCGCCGCGGCTTCGTCGAACGCGATCTCGAGGTCGTATCGGAGATCGGCTCCGCGCTGCGGACCTCCACGGCGCCTCGTCCCGCCGAACATGTCGCCGAAGCCGAACATGCTGCCGAGCACGTCGGCGAAGTCGCCGAAATCGCTGAAGACCGACGGGTCGAAGCCGGCCCCGGCGCCAGCGGCCGAGCCCAGGCCTTGATGACCGAAGCGATCGTAGAGGCTGCGCTTCTGCGGATCCGCGAGAACCGCATAGGCTTCCGCCGCCTCCTTGAACTGCTCCTCGGCCACCTTGTCACCCGGATTGCGATCCGGGTGGCACTTCATGGCGAGCTTGCGATATGCGCTCTTCAGTTCGTTGTCCGACGCGGTCTTCGAGACCCCGAGTACCTCGTAGTAGTCGCGTTTGCTCACGCCTTGGCCACCTTGACGAGCGCAGCGCGCAACAGACGATCGCGGAGCATGTAGCCCTTGCGCAGTTCCTCGATCACCTCGTTCTCGCGACGGCCCGGGGTCGGCTCGTGGAGCACGGCCTGGTGCAGGTTGGGATCGAAGTCAGCCCCAACGGCCTCGATCGGCGTCACGCCGCGCTTCTTGAGGAGGTCGTGCAGCTTGCCGTGAATCAGCTCGACGCCCTTCCGGTACGACGAGGCGTCGGCCGCTCCCGACTCGGCCGTGAGCGCCCGGTCGAAGTCGTCGACGACGAGAAGGAGATCGAGCAGCAGGTCCACGACCGCCTGCTCGGCCTGTTCACGGCGCTCCCGCTCGATCCGCTTGCGATAGTTGTCGAACTCGGCGCTCTTGCGGAGCAGCCGATCGTAGTAGTCGTCGCGTTCCTGTCGCAGCGCCGCGACGTCGACCTGGGCGCCGGGCGGATCTGCGACATCCGGCGTCTGATCCGCCGGGTCCTTCACGTTGTCCTCTGTCATGACCTGCCTAGCAGGCTGCCGAAGAACGCAGCCTGAAGCGGAAAATGAAATTGGGAAGTGGGAAGTGAAACTCTTCAGCCACCTGCCTAGTGATTGGTGTCCCGCAGCACGCGGGACACGGCTTGAGCCGCGCCGTCGACCACCGCGATGGCACGCGAATAGCGCATGCGCGTCGGCCCGATCAGCCCGATCGTCGTCCCCGCCCCGGCACCGTTGCGGAGAGTGCAGGCGACGAGGCTGAATGGACGAAGGCTCGGCTCGAGATGTTCGGCGCCGATGACCACCGTGAGGCCCGCGCCGTCGATGTATTCGTTCAACAGGCGGACCAGGCGCTGCTTCTCCTCGATCATCGCGACCAACGTGTGCAACGTCTGCAGCGTCAGTCCCTGCGCGTCGCCGAGCAGCGTCGCCGCTCCGTCCACGAAGAGCTCGTGGTCGACCGGGAGATCGTCGAACGACGAGGACGCCAGCTGGAGCGCGCGGGCCATCAGGGCGTCGTAGAGCAGACGCTCCTCGTCCATGCGTTCGAGCACCGCCTGGCGCGCACCGCTCAGCGACAAACCTGAGAACTCCGAATTGAGATAGTTCGCGGCATGGCGCAGATCGTCGGCGCTCAGCACGTCTCCGGTGTCGATCACCTTCTGCACGACATGGCCGCCCTTGGCCACGATCACGACCAGGACGCGCGAGGCGCCGAGCGGGACGAATTCGATCCGTTCGAATACCGACGACTGATGCGCCGGGCTCAGCGCCAGGCCCACGTGTCCGGAGGCCTGAGAGACGACGTGCGAGGCCTGCGAGAGGACGGCGTCGGCGAGCGGCGCCACGGTATCGCGGCGCAGACGCGCCTCGACCACGCTCGCCGCGCGGTGATGCCGCTTCGATTCCAGCAGCTGGTCCACGTAGAAGCGGTAGCCCCGGTCGGTCGGAATCCGTCCGGCCGAGGTGTGGGGCTGCTGCACGTAGCCTTCGTCCTCGAGCTGCGCCAGGATGTTGCGGACCGTCGCCGACGACACGCCGAGTCCCGCCGCGCGGACCAGCAGTGACGAGGCGACCGGTTCGCCCGAGGAGATGTACTCGCGGACGAGGGTGGCCAACAGGCGTCGGGATCGTTCAGTAGGGGGCATTAGCACTCGAGACGCGTGACTGCTAACGGGAATTATACACCCTTGACCTTCGTCCATTTCATCGAGAGCTCACCGCTGTCGCGCGTCCGGACCTTGCCATGTTTGACGGCGATCAGTTCCGAGAGGATGCTGACGCCGATCTCGGCTGGTGTGACGGCGCCGATATCCAGTCCGATGGGGGCGTGCACCCGCGCGAGCGCCGCCGGGTCGACACCCTCCGCCATCAGCTGGTCGGAGATTCTCGCCACTTTCGCCTTGCTGCCGATGAGCCCAAGGTAGCGAAGGTCACGCGGCACCAGCGCACGGACCGCGTCGAGATCGTTGGTATGGCCGCGCGTGACGACCACCACGTATGCGTGAGGCGGGATCGCGGTGCGCCCGATCCAGGCCGGAATGTCGTCGACCACGACCTCGGCGGCCGTGGGGAAGCGGTCGCGGCTGGCGAACTTCTCGCGATCGTCCACGACGTGGACCTGGAACCCGACGTCGTGCGCCATGCGCGCCAGGTGGAACCCGACGTGGCCGGCGCCGATGACGTACAGCTCGGGCGACGGCTCGATCGGTTCGATATAGACGCTCATCTGACCCCCGCAGACCAGCCCCGTCTCCTGCGCGAAGTCGTCGTCGAGCTCGTACTCGAGCATCAGCGGCTTGCGCGCGGAGATCGCCTCGCGCGCCTTCCAGAACGCGTCGTTCTCGTAACAGCCGCCGCCGATCGTCCCGACCGTGCGGCCATCCGCGAAGACCAGCATCTTGGCGCCGACGCGCTGCGGCGTCGAGCCGGTGGTCGACACGATGGTGACGAGCGCGGCCGATTCGCCTCGCTCCAGCGCCTCGGCGATTGCCGCAAACACCTCGCGGTTCATGGTGAATGGCTACATTGTAGACACGGGCCGCACCGATGCCGCGCCCGGCCGGGGCGCCGGCCGATCAGAACCGGTGCTCGAGACAGCTGTCGGTCGGCTCGGTGCCCGCCAGAAACGGGACCCTCGCGATGCGCGGGCAGAACGACGCGCCGAGCAGCCCCGTATCCGGATCGATGTCGGAGAAGGTGACGCCAGACGGCACCTCGAACGGGATGTTGGCGTGGCCGGCCAGGGCTCGCGTCATGAACTGCGCCCAGATCGGCACCGCCGCCTGCGATCCCGAGAGTCCCACCACCTGGTTGTCGTCGAAGCCGACCCAGACGACCGTGAGCAGCTCGGGCGTGAAGCCCACGAACCACGCGTCGCGCAGGTCGTTGGTCGTGCCGGTCTTGCCCGCCGCGTCGAGCGTGAAGCCGGCCGCTCGCGCGCCCGCCCCCGATCCCTCGGTGATCACGCTGCGCATCATGTCGGTGACGAGATAGGTCGTGTCGGGCCGCGCGATCGCCCGGGTCTCCTGTTTCACCGGCTTGGTGACATCCGACTCGCCGCTCGTGATCCGGACGATGTGACGCAGCCGGCGTTCGAGCCCCTGATTCGGGAAGATCGTGTAAGCCGTGGCGATCTCGAGCGGCGTCGCCTCGAAAACGCCGAGCGCGATCGACGGAAACGGCTTTGGCTGCGTGCCGACGCCGAGGCGCCCCCACAATTCGGCGATGTTGCCGTAGCCGGTCTGCTCGGCGGCCTTGATCGTGGCGATGTTCAGCGAGTGCGCCAGGGCATAGCGGAACGTCACGAGCCCGCCGTACTTCTGGTCGTAGTTGACCGGCTCCCAGATCTGGTCGTCGAACTCCCAGCTCGTCGGGGAATCGTCGACGATCGTCGCCGGCGTCACGTCCGTGTCGCCGTTGAGCGCGGCCTGTTCGAAGGCCGTGAGAAACACGAAGGGCTTGAACACCGACCCTGGTTGACGCCGCGCGAAGACCGCCCGGTTGAACTGCGACCGGTTGTAGGACCTCCCGCCGACCATCGCCAGGATCTCGCCGGTGCGCGGATCGACCGCGACGAGCGCGGCCTCCGCGTTGCCCTTCCTGCGCCGCCGCTTCAGCAGCTCGTCGACCTTCGCCAGTCCGTCGCGGACCGCGTCCTGCGCCAGCCGCTGTAGATGCATGTCGAGGGTGGTGTAGACCTCGACCGGCTGCGTGTCGGTCGTCGTGAGCCCCGGATATTCTTCGGTGAGCGTCTGGCCGACGTAGTCGACGAAGTAGGGAGCCTCGGAGTCGAGCGCGCGCTGCACGACCGTGAGCGGCTCCTTCGACGCCGCCTCGGCCGCGGCCCCATCGATGAACCCGCCGTCCACCATCGCCCGCAGGACGACGTTGCGGCGGTCGCGGCAGCGATCGGGATTGTTGAAGGGAGAGAGCGCCGACGGGGACTGAATGACTCCGGCGATCGTCGCCGCCTCGGCGACCGACAGGTTGCTGACATCCTTGGCGAAGAAGAGCCGGGCCGCCTCCGAGACGCCGACGATCGCGAACGATCCGCGCTGGCCGAGCGGCACGGCGTTCAGGTACATCTCGAGAATCTCGTCCTTCGTCGCCCGCCGGGACAGGACGAGCGAGACCCACATCTCGAGCAGCTTGCGGCGGGTGGACCGCTCGCGCGCCATCTTCAGCGTCCATCCCGGGAACTGTGGCAGGAAGACGTTGCGCACGAGCTGCTGCGTGATCGTGCTCGTCGCCGAGATCCGGCTGCTGTCCCCGACCACGGTGCTCAGCAGCGCTCCGGTCAAGCGGATCGGATCGATACCCGGGTGGTAGTAGTAGCGCCGGTCCTCGATCGCGAGAACCGCACCGATCACGTGCGGCGGCAGCGCGGAGAGCGAAACGGGGCGGCGTTTCGCTCGCTCGGACAGGATGGAGGTCAGCAGCGGCGTCTCGAGCGTGAGGCTCTCGGTCGACTCCGACGCCAGCTGAAGCAGCTCCACGTGGTCGGCTCGTTGCGGCCGCGGCGCCGCGCGCGTCGAGGCGCGTTGCACGGTGGGCGTCGGCTTGCGGAAGGAGACCCGCACTTCCCGGCCCTTGAACGACTCGGGCCGGGGCACGATGGCCACGCTGCCGTCCTCGACCGCGAACTCGCCCGGCTGGCTCGCCTGCTCACGCTCCGAATAGCCCAGGTCGTTCAGCCGATCGATCAGCTGACGCTCGGTCAACGCCTGCCCGAGCCGGAGCTCCAACGGACGCGCGAAGATGCGCGGGAAGACGCGCTCCCGTTCTCCGTGCAGCTGTGCCTCGAGCAGCGCGCCGAACGTGGCGTAGTAGTAGGCCGCCGCGGCGACGAGGAGCAGGGTCGGCACGGCCACCGCGACCGCGGCCACACGCACCCCCCGCCGCTGCCAGAGCGGCACCGCTCGCACCGGTGTGCGCCTGCGCGGAGGTCTAGACGGAGACAACCCAGTGATGTCCCAGATCGAGCGGGAGCCCGTCCTCCAGCCGATCGATGAGGGCCGACCCGTACTGGTTCAAGAACGACACGAAGCCGATGGCCCGCTCCTGGGCATGACCGCCCGGGAAGGCCAGCGCACGCGTGCGGAGGAACTGCCGGCGCAGCGTCTCGTCGCGGCGCTTGGCCGCGTTGATCATCTTGTTGTGAAGCGTGTGCAGGTCGTGCTGCATGCGCGTCAACGTGGACTGCGCGGCGCCCGCCAACGTGGCATCGAGTGCCGGGATCGCTTCGATCAGCCCCTGCATGCCGGCGTCGACCGCCTGCGCCGCACGAACGTACGCCTCGTCGACCGACGGCGGAATCTGCTGCTGCAGGAGCTGATTCAGCGCCGACTCGTCCTGCGGTTGCAGCGCCTCGATCGGCAATCCGTACTTGGTCAGGAAGCGCATGGCGGCCGAGTCGAGCAGGGTCGCCGAGGCCCGCGGATACATCAGCGGCATCGGCACGCCGAAACGTTCGTAGACCGGCCTGAGCTGACCGAGATAAGCCAGTTCGTTCGGACCCGCCACGTAGCAGATGGTGGGGAAGAGCGTGTCCTGCACGATCGGCCGCAACAGCACGTTCGGACTGAAGGAGGCCGGCCGCTCCGACGCCTCCTGCACGAGCGCGGCGTGCGGCAGACTCTCGTCGCCGACGATCAGGCGTCCGTCCTGCACGCGGATGGCGCGGCGCCCGTTCTCGATTCGGAACAGCGCCAGCGCATCGTCGTGCACCTGAACCTGCGAGTGATAGCCGCAGGAGACGAGATGGGCGCCGGCGGCGGCGGCGAGCCTGGCGGTCTCGCCAGGCCGCGAGAGCTCCGAAACGAAGATGTCGCTGGCGATGGGCTTCGATGCCGGATCCGAGGCGTCGTACACGATCAGGCCGCGTGGGCCGAGCACCGTCTCGAGCCAGCGGCCGAACGCGTCGGCCATGCCGCGGCCTTCGACGTAGGCGGCGCGAAGGTCGGCCAGGATCGCGGGTGTGAACTCGGTGGGCGGCAGCAGCGCGGCGATCTGGTCGAGCGCCGCCTCGATGGTCGCATCGAGCGCGACGGAAGCGACCGGCAGCTGCCCTCCGCCGGTGCGCGCAGGCAGCGATACGTCGTGTGGAACCAGCGCGCTGTCGAGAACCGTACAGGACCGCACTTCGTCCCAGTCGTGATCCTCGGCGTCGATCCAGAAGACCGCGACGGCGGGAACCTGGTGATCGCGCGAGACCCGCGCCGCGAGCTTGAGCGCCGTCAGCGCCTTGAGCAGCGTGAAGAGCGGGCCGCCGAACAGCCCCGCCTGTTGTCCGGTGACGACCGCCACGGTGCGGGTGTCGGTGAGCAGCCGCGCCGCGTCGACCGCCGCGCGCGGAGCCCCGCGCCGTTCCTGCTGTGCCAGCACGATGCGCCCGACGACCTCGCGCTGGCGGCGGTGCGCCTGCGTTCGGCGGATGGCATCGGCCCACGCCGCCGAGTTCGCGGGGTCACCCGAGAAGAACGGCGCGACGGCTTCGTAGTTGAACGCGTAATCAGCTGCCAGGCGGCGAATCCACGGAAAGCGCCGAAGGTCAACCGCCAGCAGGGCGGACGCGTCGCCGGGAGGATCGGAATGGAGTGCGGAGTCGGCTGAGTTCGGGGACACCGGGGACCTACTGTAGCACGCTAAACGATTGAACAGGCAGTGTTTCAGTGTTACGATCCCCCACCTTTTGTCGAGGAGGATCCACGCTGCATTCGGACGCTTCTGGCACCGCTCCTCCTGACGCTTTCGGCCCGTTCCGGGTTCTGCATCAGATCGGAACCGGCGCGCTGGGACCGGTCTTCCGAGCCTATCAGCCTGACCCCGGCCGTCTGGTCGCCGTCAAGCTGTTCCGCCTCGACGTTTCATCGGACAAAGTTCACTACTTCGTTGCCGCGCTCGATCGGTTGATTGCCGCCGACCTCGGGCACTTGGGCATTGCCGCGCCGGTTTCTGCTGGAACGGCGGACGGCGCTCCGTACCTGGCCATGGACTTCGTGGCCGCCGACTCCTTCGACATCGTCGTCCGCGACTACGGTCCCGCGCCCGTGCGCGAGGCCCTGCGGGTCGCGAGTCAGCTCGGCAGCGCGCTCGATTTCGCCGCTGCCGTCAACGTCTGCCACGGGTCGCTCCATCCTGGCGACGTCCTCGTCTCGACTGAAGACACGCGCGTCACCGGCCTCGGCATCGCGCAGGCGCTCGAAGCCATCGGACTCGCGGCGCCCGTGCGCCGGCCGTACGCCGCACCGGAGCGCGTCGCGGGCGGGACCTGGGACCGGCGCGCCGACGTGTTCAGTCTTGCCGCGCTGGTGTACGAGATGCTGTGCGGCAGGCCGCTGGCCGGGACAGCCGAAGAAGCCGCCGCTGCCGTGCCCGCTCTCGCTGGCGCCGATTCCCACGCGCTGCGCGAGGTGTTCGCGCGCGCGCTCGCCGAGAACGCGGACGAGCGATTCGACACCGCGCTTGCGTTCGTCGAGGCGCTCCAAGGCGCATTCGACCAGGCGGCGCTGGCTGCACCCCCGAAGCGCCGGCGCAGGAGCGACGATCTGACCTCACGCCGGACACAACCGGCCGACACGGCGGCGTTGCCGCTCTACGCCTCCGTGCCCGATCCACGGGACGAGCCGGAACGCACGCCCCTGGAGCCAGAGCTCACTCCGTTCCTGGAGCCGCCGCTTGCTCCGCCCCTCGAGCCGCTGCTCGCGCGGCCGGACGACTTCCCGCTCGTCGATGATTTCGAGCTGCGTCGAGCGGAGGATTCCCGGGCCGATCTGGCCGACATCGCACCGACGATGCCGACCGACTTCGTCGCGCCGCCTCCGGTCCTCGACCTGGACGGCGAACAACTCGACCTGGACGGCCAAGAAGAAGTGGATCCCGTCTCTGCCGATGCCGACGTCCCGTCCGGTGCCGACGGGGGCGATGACGCCCCTCTGTCCGCGTGGGCCGACGAGCCGGCTGCCGCTGTCGAGGCGCGCGATCCGGGTCTGAATGCCGCGGACATTGCGAAAGACACCGCAGACGAGCCCGCGGCGCACGCCGACGTCGTCTCGAGCGCGGTCCATCGAGCGGCGTATCAGGCGCCGGCGGACGCACCGCGCGCTGACTCCGGGCTGGGTCGGATCCACGACGGCTGGTCCGCCTCGGACAATGGACCGCTCGTGAATCGGGCCGCCGGCGGCGCCGAACGGGACCGTTCGTCGATTTGGCCGATCGCGCTCGCGCTGCTCGTCGGCGTGATGGTCGGCTTCGCGTTCGGCTTCGGCGTCGGCAGCCGCGATCGCGGCGACGACGCGCAGAGCGCCTCCTCGGTTGCGCCGCCGTCATCGCGGCCGCCTTCGGACGCCCCGCCGCTCGGTTCCTCAGAGGCGGGCCCTTCGGCCCCCCCTGCGGGCCCCACGGCCGCTTCGCCATCAGGCTCGTCCGGTGCGCCGGCGGGCGATGCTGCGTCAGGTAACGGGGTCGCCGCTGCTGCGCCGACGCCGCCGGCCGCTGCGCCGCCGGCCAGCCCGCCGCCCCGAGCAGCCGCCGCGGCAGGGCCCCGGCGTCTGCTCGTACGATCGAGGCCGTCCGGCGCGCGCGTGACCCTCGACGGCCGCGCTGCCGGCACGACTCCGCTGACGCTTCGCGACGTGCGGCCGGGCGCCCATCGCGTGCGAATTGCACTTCGGGGCTATGTAACTGCGGACCGACGCGTTAGGATCAGTGCAGCCCAGCCCGCACAATCCATCGACGTGAATCTGGTTGCGGCACGCGCCGCCCGCGGGGCCGCTCCGGTGGGTGTCCGCGCGCAGGCGCCGGAGCGCGGCAGCGGGACGCTGATGATCGACTCGCGTCCGACTGGCGCGCGTGTGCGCGTGGATGGGAAACTGGTCGGCACGACGCCGATGCTGATGGATGCCGTGAGCGCGGGCCAACACGCCGTGCGTCTGGAGCTGGAGGGGTTCAGCGCCTGGACGGCGGCGGTGACCGTGTCGCCCGGCGAGCGCGCGCGGGTGAGCGGTTCGCTCGAACCCTGACGCAACACGACCGAGGACATGACCGAAGCCATACTCGCACTGGAAGACGGAACCATTTATCGCGGCGTCGCCGCCGGCGCCGAGGGCGAAGCCCGCGGCGAGGTCGTGTTCAACACGAGCATGACCGGGTATCAGGAAGTACTCACCGATCCCTCGTACTCAGGGCAGATCGTCGCCATGACCTCCGCCGAGATCGGCAACTACGGCGTGTCGGAGGCCGATGTCGAGTCGCGGCGACCGCAGGTGGCCGGATTCATCATCCGCGACGAGTCGCCGGTGGCGAGCAACTGGCGCGCGCAGGGCACCCTGCGCGAGTACCTCGTCGCCAACGGCATCGTCGCGATTTCCGACATCGACACGCGCGAGCTGACGCGCAAGCTGCGGTCCGCCGGCGTCATGCGCGGCGTGGTGGCGACGGGGAACCAGCTGGACGAGCGTGCCCTCGTGGAGCGCGCCCGCACGACGCCGAAGATGGAGGGCTCCGACCTCGTCCGCGGTGTCACCTCGTCCGAGGCCTTCGACTGGCCGGGCGAGGACCCGGGCGAGTTCGGCGTGACGCCCGAGCGCCGCGCCAAGCGACGGCTGAAAGTCGCTGCCTACGATTTCGGCATGAAGTGGAACATCCTGCGGCGCCTGAGCGCCCACGGATGCGACGTCCGCGTCTACCCGGCGTTCACACCCGCGTCCGAGCTGCTGGCTGACGACCCCGACGGCGTATTCCTCAGCAACGGCCCCGGCGATCCGGCGCCGCTCACCTATGCGGTCGAGAATGCCCGCACCGTCGCCGCCTCCGGCGTGCCCGTGTTCGGGATCTGCCTCGGGCACCAGGTGCTCGGTCTCGCCATGGGTGGCAAGACCTTCAAGCTGAAGTTCGGCCACCGCGGCGCGAACCATCCGGTGAAGCACCTGGCGACGGGGAAGATCGAGATCACGTCGCAGAACCACGGGTTCGCGGTCGACGCCGAGTCGCTCCCGCCTGACGTTCAGGTCACGCACCGCAACCTGTACGACGGCACGGTCGAGGGGTTGCGGCACGTCGGGCAGCCGGTCTTCTCGGTGCAGTATCACCCCGAGGCGTCGCCGGGACCGCACGACGCCGACTACCTGTTCGACGAGTTCATCAAGCTGATCGAGGAAAAGCGGGGATAGGCCTGCGGCCGAACGCCCGACCCCTCACGCCTAGCGCCTGAAGAGAGAGATGCCACGACGAACCGACCTGAAACGCGTGCTGGTGATCGGCTCAGGGCCGATCGTGATCGGACAGGCCTGTGAGTTCGACTACTCCGGGTCCCAGGCCTGCAAGGCCCTGAAGGCCGAAGGCCTGGAGGTCGTGCTGGTGAACAGCAACCCGGCGACGATCATGACGGACCCCGAGCTGGCCGACCGCACCTACGTCGAGCCGCTCACGCCCGAATTCGTCGAGGCGATCATCGCGCGCGAGCGGCCGGACGCGATTCTGCCGACGGTTGGCGGCCAGACGGCGCTCAATCTCGCCGTCGACCTCCACGAAGCCGGCATTCTCGACCGCTACGGCGTCAAGTTGATCGGCGCGTCGATCGAAGCGATCAGGATCGCCGAGGACCGGCAGCTGTTCAAGGACGCCATGCGCTCGATCGGACTCGACGTCCCGCAGAGCGGCGTCGTCACCGAGCTGGAGCAGGCGCGGACGCTGGTGCGCGAGTTCGGCAAGGCCGGCATCGGCTTCCCGTTCATCATCCGGCCGTCGTTCACGCTCGGCGGCGTCGGCGGCGGCATCGCCTACAACATCGAGGAGTTCGACGAGATCGTCGAACGCGGCCTCGAGCTGAGCCCGGTTCACCAGATCCTGATCGAGGAGTCGGTCATCGGCTGGAAGGAATTCGAGCTCGAAGTGATGCGCGACGTCGCCGACAACTTCGTCGTCATCTGCTCGATCGAGAACATCGATCCGATGGGCGTGCATACGGGCGACAGCATCACCGTCGCGCCGATTCTCACGCTGTCCGACAAGGAATACCAGCGGATGCGCGACGCCGCGCGGCTGATCATCAGCAAGGTCGGCGTCGAGACCGGAGGCTCGAACATCCAGTTCGCCGTCAACCCGGCCAACGGCCGGATGATCGTCATCGAGATGAACCCGCGCGTGTCGCGCTCGTCCGCGCTCGCCTCGAAGGCCACCGGATTCCCGATCGCGAAGATTGCCGCGAAGCTCGCGCTCGGCTATCACCTTGACGAGATCCCGAACGACATCACCCGCGTCACCCCCGCCTCCTTCGAGCCGACAATCGACTACGTCGTGGTGAAGATCCCGCGCTGGAACTTCGAGAAGTTCCCGGAGGCGGATCGCACCCTCACGACGCAGATGAAGTCGGTCGGCGAGGCGATGGCGATCGGCCGCACCTTCAAGGAAGCGTTCATGAAGGGCGTTCGCTCGCTGGAGCTCGGAAAGAGCGGCCTGCTGTTCGCGCCGTCCCCACACGACGAGGAAGACGACGCGGCGTTGCGGAAACGGCTGGCGGTCCCGCACGACCGCCGCATGTGGGACCTGTTCCGGGCGCTCAGCCGCGGCTGGAGCATCGAGCAGCTGCACGACATCACGAAGATCGATCCGTGGTTCCTCCGCCAGTTCGCCGAGATCCGCGACCTGCGGACTCTCGCGGCCGAGCGCGGCATCGAGGCGCTGGACCTGCCAACGATGCGGCGGCTGAAGCGCGCCGGCTTCGGCGACGCCGAGCTGGCGCTTGCCACCGGGGCGAGCGAGTCGAAGGTCCGCGAGACGCGCGAGCGCCAGGGGATCAAGCCGGTCTACAAGCGCGTGGACACGTGCGCGGCCGAGTTCGAATCGTTCACGCCGTACCTGTACAGCTCCCATGAACCGAGCTGCGAAGCGGACCCGAACGGACGCGACAAGGTCGTGATTCTCGGCAGCGGGCCGAACCGCATCGGCCAAGGCATCGAGTTCGACTACTGCTGCTGCCACGCCGCGTTCGCCCTCCGCGAGGAGAACCTCGAGACGGTGATGGTGAACTGCAATCCCGAAACCGTCTCGACCGACTACGACACGGCCGACCGGCTGTACTTCCAGCCGCTCACATTCGAAGACGTCATGGCGATCGTCGAGAAGGAGCGGTCGGCGGGCGGCGACGTGTCCTGTCTGGTGCAGTTCGGCGGGCAGACGCCGCTGAAGCTCGCGCTGGCGCTGCAGCAGGCCGGCGTGCGCATTCTCGGCACGTCACCCGATTCGATCGACCTGGCCGAGGACCGCAAGCGTTTCTCCGCGCTGCTCGAGCAGTTGCAGATTCCGCAGCCGGCGAGCGGCACGGCGACCTCGCGCGACGAGGCCCGCGAGGCAGCCACCGGCATCGGATTCCCCGTCGTCGTGCGACCGTCGTACGTGCTCGGCGGGCGCGCCATGGCGATCGTGTACGACATGCCGACGCTCGACCGCTACATGACGCACGCGTCCGACGCGTCGCCGGAGCATCCGATCCTCGTCGACAAGTTCCTCGAGGATGCGTTCGAGTTCGATGTCGATGCGGTCGCAGACGCGACCGGCGCGGTGGTCATCGGCGGCATCATGGAGCACATCGAGGAGGCAGGCATCCACTCCGGCGACAGCTCCTGCGTCGTGCCGCCCTTTATCTGCCCCGAGCGCCACTTGAACACCATCCGCGACTACACGCGGCGGCTGGCGCGCGCGCTCAAGGTCGTCGGCTTGATGAACGTGCAGTACGCGATCAAGGACGAGGTCGTGTACGTCCTCGAGGTGAACCCGCGGGCGTCGAGGACGGTCCCCTACCTGTCGAAGGCGGCCGGCGTTTCGCTCGCGAAGGTGGCGGCGAAGGTCATGGCAGGCCGCACGCTCGCCGAAATGGGGCTGACCAAGGACCTGGAAGTCGCCGGGGTGTTCGTGAAGAGCCCGGTCTTCCCGTTCGTGCGCTTCCCTGGGGTCGACACGATTCTCGGGCCGGAGATGAAGTCCACCGGCGAAGTGATGGGTGGGGCGAGCACGTTCGGCGTGGCGTTCGCGAAGGCACAGCTGTCGGTGGGGCAGCGGCTGCCCGACAGCGGGACGGCGTTCGTGAGCGTGAACAACGATGACAAGGCCAACCTCGTGCCGATCGCGCGCGACCTCGCGGCGCTCGGATTCAGGCTGCTCGCGACGCGCGGCACGGCGGTCTACCTCCGTGCCTACGGCCTCGATGTCGACGTGGTGTTCAAGGTCAACGAAGGACGGCCGAACATTGCCGACGAGATCGTGAACGGCAACATCCACCTCGTCGTCAACACGCCGCTCGGCCGCGAGTCGTTCTTCGACGACCGCGCGGTTCGCCGCGCCGCGATGATGCACGAGGTGCCCTGCATCACCACCTTGACGGGGGCCGCCGCCGCGGTCAGCGCGATTCGCGCCATGCGCCAGCAGGGCGTGTCCGTCCGGGCGCTTCAGGACTACTACGCCGGCGTCACCGCGGAACCGGTCTGATCGGCTCGGCGGTCGCCGCCGCAGTCGCCGTTCGCAGTCCTGACTCCGCGGCTGCGGCTGAATTCGCCCACCTCATTTCGCGTCGGGTGGGCAGAAGCTGCTGCCCGCTCGCACGCGTCACGATCACACCCCGATTCAAGTCATTGATCGGTCGTGGGTTCGGCCGACTCTTGCCTTCCTGACCAGCCGGTCGCCTCCTTGCAGCCGGCCGCGGCGTGCGGCTCGTCATTGCGATACCGGTGCTCGGGCTCCTCGCCGGGGCCGTGGCCGGTGTGCGCTGGAGTGGTCTGCCGGCCTTCGTTCCCCTGGCGGTGCTGATCGGATGGCTGGCGCTCGCATTCCACGCGATCCGCGTCGGGAGCGCTCTGCTGCTTTCCATCAGCGTCTGCGGCGCGTTCGCGGCGGGCGGGTTCGCGCTCGCCGTCGACGCCTGGCAGAAGGCGTGGCGGCCGAGTCTGAGGGTGGAGTTCGATCGGGTCGTGCAGTCGGGCCGCGGCCGTGCGGTTCGGTCCGCCGTCGCCACGGATGACCGCGGCTTCGCCGATGGCGCCGCCGTCGTCGTGCTGGAGGGAGTGCTGAGGACCGACGCGGTGCTCTCGGCATCGGGCGCTGTGTCGCTGTCCCTCCGCGTGGATCGCGTGGCGTTCGAGCAGGACGCACGGAACTCCGCCGGAGGAAGCGAGCGGCATGCGGGTCGTGGGCTGAAGGCCGTGGATGGTGGGGTGCTGCTGACCGTCGGCGGTGAACTGGCGCCGCTGCGGATGTCGGAATGGACGGCCGGCCGACGGATTCGGGCGCCGGCGCTCCTCCGGCGCGCGCCGCGGTACCTCGACCCTGGCGTGCCCGACCAGGAGCGCGCGCTTGCGCGGCGCGGCACCATCCTGGTCGGCTCGGTCAAGAGTGGCGCGCTGGTCGACCTTGTGGCGCGCGGGGGCCTGGCGGCCGAGTGGGCGGCAGCGGTCCGCGCTTACGCGAGGGGCGCCGTCGACGCGTCAGTCGGCACGTGGCGCGCACGATCCGCGGGTATCGTGCGCGCCATTCTGATTGGCGATCGCACCGGGCTCGCGTCCGACGTCGAGCGTCGCCTCCAAGAAGCCGGCACCTATCACGTGATCGCGATCTCCGGCGGCAACGTCGCCATTCTCGCCGCGATTGCGCTCGGCGCCTTTCGAGTGGTGGGATGGCTCGGTCGGGCGGCGATGTTCGGCACCGCCGCCGGTCTTGCCGTCTACGGATACATCGTCGTGGGCGGCGCGTCGGTGACGCGCGCGACGCTCATGGCCATCGCCTACTTCGTCGGACGTGCGCTCGACCTCGCGGGGCCGCCCTTGCACGGTCTCCTGCTGGTTGCCGGGATCATGGTGATCGCCGATCCGCTGGCCATCGTCGACGTGGCGAGCCTCCTCAGTTTCGGAGCGACGCTGGCGATCATCTGGGTCGCGAGCGCTGTTCCGTTCAAGGGTGTGCCGCGCGTGCTCGTCCCGGCGGCCGGGTTGGCGGCAGCCTCGGCAGCGGCGGAGGCCGCGCTCTTTCCGATTTCGGCTGCCATCTTCCAGCGCGTCACTGTCGCAGGGCTGGTCCTGAACTTCGGTGCGATTCCGCTGATGAGCCTGGCTCAGCTGGCGGGCATGGCCGCGATCCCGATGCACGTGGTGTCGCCGTGGCTGTCGAGTTTCTGCGGCTATGCAGCACACCTTGGCGCCGAGGGCCTCGTGCGCACCGCGGAGCTCGTCGCGCTGGTTCCGTGGAGTACGTGGCGTGTACCTTCGCCGGTTCCCTGGGTCGTCGTCCTCTACTACGGCTCCTGGGCAGGTGTGCTCGCGCTGCGCCGGCGGCGGGCCGTCACGGCGGTTCGCGTGTGCGGCGGAGCCGCGGTTGCGGCAGCCGGCTGGATGCTCGGCGTGTCGACGATCGCGGCCCGGCCATCGGCCGAGGGACGTCTCCGTGTCACGTTCATCGATGTGGGGCAGGGTGACGCGGCGGTCGTTCAGTTCCCTGCGGGTTCGGCAATGCTCGTCGATGCGGGAGGGCTGACGGGGACCGCGGCGTTCGACATCGGCGACCGCGTCGTCGGACCGGTGCTCCGGAGTCTGGGCGTGCACCGGCTCGACGCCGTCGTCTTGACCCACGGGGATGCCGATCACGCCGGCGGGATGTCCGCCGTGCTGCACGATTTCCGGCCGTGGGATCTCTGGGAAGGGGTTCCCGTGCCGCACGACGAGCTGTTGCAAGTCCTCAGACGCGAAGCGGCCGAGAAGCGTATCCGATGGACCACGGTACAGACCGGCGATCGCGTGTCGATCGACGACGTCGAGGTACTCGTCCACCATCCGCGTGTGCCTGATTGGGAGCGGCAGAAGGTCAGGAACGACGATTCAGTCGTGGTCGAATTGCGGTGGGGCGAGGCGTCGGTCGTGTTCACCGGCGACATCGGCCGGGACGTCGAGCGCGAGATCGCGCCGCAGTTCTCTCGCTCGAGGCTCAGAGTCGTCAAGGTTCCGCACCACGGCAGCGCCACGTCGAGCTCGGAGGCGCTGGTCGAGGCGTTGGCTCCTGCGGTTGCTGTGGTGAGCGTCGGTCGAGGCAATCGTTTCGGGCACCCGGTCCCCCTGGTGCTGGAGCGCTACCGACGGTCCGGGGCCGCGGTATTCCGGACCGATCGGGACGGTGCCGTCACGATCGACACCGACGGCACGGGGCTGGACGTTCACACCTACACCGGGCGGTCGATGCATCTGGCGCCGGCTGCGCACCGGCCGGCTGCGCACGGAGGGGCGGGACGTTGACGCGCTCACGTGTCATCACTCCACTCCGCGCGGCTCAGCGGTCTCCAAGCGCTGGACACCGTCACGCGGGGGTGGCTTTGGCGATCACCCACTCCGCCTCCAGTTCCTCCTTCGACAGGTCTGTCATACGACGTCCCGCGCCTGCGATTCGCGTCTCCATCGCGTCGAAGCGGCGGGTGAACTTGTCGTTGGCTCTCCGCAGTGCCGCCTCTGGCTCGATGCCCAGCTGACGCGACAGATTGGCAATCGAAAACAGGAGGTCGCCCATCTCCTCTTCCGCGCGAGCGGCATCGACCGGGGTGTCTCCTGATACGACCTCGGCGACCTCCTCCACCTCCTCCCGGATCTTCTCGACCACGTCGGATGCGCGGTCCCAGTCGAAGCCGACCGAGCGGGCGCGGGCGCCGATCTGATACGCACGCTGGAGTGCCGGGAGCGCCGCTGGAATGCCGCTCAGCAGTGTCGCCGGGCGGGTGGTCGTTCCGCGTTCCTCGCGTTCGCGCGCCTTCATCTCCTCCCAGCGGACTCGGACCTGCCCGGCGGTCTCGAGCGGCGGCTCGCCCTCGGCTCGCGCGAACACGTGGGGATGCCTGCGCACCAGCTTGTCCGCCACGGCCGCCACCGACTCGGCGATGGAGAAGTGCCCCATCTCGTGCTCCACCTGAGCGATCAGCACGGCCTCGAACACGTAGTCGCCGAGCTCTTCGCGCAACGCTTCGTGGTCGTGCTGGTCGATCGTCTCGATCAGCTCGTAGGCCTCTTCGAGGACGTATTTCTTCAGGCTGTCGATCGTCTGCTCGCGATCCCAGGGGCACCCTCCGGGCCCCCGCAGCGCGGCGACGATGTCGATGAGGCGGGCGAACTGGCGCGCGGCTTCCGCCGACGGCGGATCTGCTAAGCTTTGTGACGTCACCGGGTCATTTCATCACGTCCACACCCGGATGCGCCACGTGTCAGGCGCCCTTGCACAGATGGCTGACATTTCGTTCACCACGTTCGTCCTCTCCCTGGCCAGTTCGGCCGCCATCCATTTCGGCGATCTTCCCGACCCCGAGAGCGGGCAGCGCGTCGAGCCCAATCTCGACGGCGCGTCGCAGATGATCGAAATTCTGGCGATGCTCGAACAGAAGACGCGCGGCAACTTGACTGCCGAAGAGCGGCAGGTGCTGGAGCAGGTCCTGTACGAGCTGCGGCTCCGGTATGTCGACGCGGCGGGCGGCGGGAAGCGGATTATTGAGCCTTAGAGTCACACTGCTCGGCACCGGCACGTCGCACGGCGTGCCGATGATCGGGTGCGAGTGTCGCGTCTGCCGCTCGTCGGATCCGCGCGACCGGCGCAGCCGTCCCTCGGTTCTGATCGAGCTCGTGGGTGCTCGTTCCGAATCGCAGGCATTCGCGCAAGGCGTGCAGCACATCCTCGTCGACACGTCGACCGATCTTCGCGCCCAGGCGCTTGCGCACGGCATCACCCGCGTCGATGCGCTGCTGTTCACCCACAGCCACGCGGATCACATCCTCGGTCTGGACGAAGTGCGGCGCTTCAACGTGCTGCAGCGCAGCGCGCTGCCAGCCTACGCGGACGCGCGCACGATCGACGACCTCCGGCGGACCTTCTTCTACATCTTCGCTCCGCCTGCCGAACAGGGCGGCGGCATCCCGCAGGTGCGGTTGTCGCGCATCGCCGGGCCGTTCACGCTCGGCGGGGTGGAGATCGTCCCTGTTCCGCTGTTTCACGGTCGCCGTCCGATTCTGGGCTACCGGATCGCCGACTTCGCGTACCTGACCGACTGCAACGCGATTCCGGACGGGTCGTGGCCGTTGCTGGCGGGAGTCCGCACGCTGGTGCTCGATGCGCTTCGCGAGCGGCCGCACCCGACGCACTTCTCGCTGTCCGAAGCCCTGCGGGCGGCCGAACGCATCGGCGCCGCCCGCACGTACTTCACGCACGTGTGCCACGATCTCCCTCACGCGGAGACGTGCGCGCGGCTGCCGGCTGGCGTGGAGTTGGCCTATGATGGGCTCGTTCTGGATGTCGCGTAGCTCGCCTGCCGCCCCGTGATGGACGTCATTCACTTTCCCGAAGATCCCAGGCCCGTCCGCTGGGTTCACCCGGTGCTCGCGCTCGGCAACTTCGACGGCGTGCACCGCGGGCATCGCAAGATCCTCGAGCGCGTGCGTCGCGTCGCCTCGGAGCGCGGTTCGACCTCGGTCGTCATGACTTTCGACCCGCACCCTCCGCGCGTCGTCCGGCCCGACAAGGCGCCGCCGCTGCTGATGACGATGGCGCAGAAGCTCGAGGCGATCGGCGAAACCGGGATGCAGGGAACGGCGATCGTACGCTTCACGAGAGAGCTGTCACGGTGGGATCCCGAGACGTTCGTCAGGGCCGTGCTGGTCGACTGGCTGCACGTGTCCGAGGTCTGGGTCGGCGCGAACTTCCTGTTCGGACACGACCGCGCGGGCAACTTCACGCTGTTGCGTGCGCTCGGCGCGCGGTTCGGGTTCAACACGGAGAAGATCGATCCCGTCCGATACAAGGACTTCGTCGTCAGCAGCACGCGCGTGCGCCGTCTCGTTGGCGAAGCCCGGGTGGACGAGGCGGGCGCTCTGCTCGGTCATCAGTATTTCATCGACGGCATCGTGGAGCACGGGGACGCGCGCGGCCGCACGATCGGCTTTCCGACGGCGAACCTCCGGAGCGACAACGAGCTGCTGCCGCCGAATGGCGTGTACGCGACGACGGCGCGCGTGAACGGCATCGTGTATCCGTCGGTGACCAACGTCGGCGTGCGCCCGACTGTCGACCAGTCCGGCAGTGTGCGGATCGAGACGCACCTCTTCGGCTTCGACGCGGACATCTACGGCGCGCCGGTCCGTGTCGGCTTCGTGCAGCGGCTCCGCGACGAGCGCACGTTCGCATCGGTCGAGGCGCTTCGTGCGCAGATCGAGAGCGACTGCGCCCGCGCGCGCGTGCTGTTCGAGCGTCTTTCACTGTAGAATCGCCCCTTGTGGCGCCATCACCTCTTACGTTCACGCTGGAGTTCCAGGGAGCCGGCGTGCACGTGCCGCTGCTCGAGCGCATGGCCGATGCGCTGCTGAATCAGCTCGGGTGTCCTGCGAGCGCCGCGGCGGAAGTGAGCGCCGCGCTGGAGCGCGGAAGGGCCAGCGGCGTCTTCGCCGGAACGGTCCGCTGTGATGTGCGACTCCGGTCGAACGATCGAACGCTCGACATTCTCGTGTCGACTGACGGCGAGCAGGTCTGGCAGACTTCCTGCGCGCTTCCCTGAACTCCCTTCACACGCATGCGCCTCTACAACACGCTGACGCGGGCCGAGGAGCCCTTCACGCCTGGTCCTGACAACACCGTCCGCATCTACACGTGCGGGCTCACGGTGTACGCACGGGGTCACATCGGAAATTTCCGCACCTTCGTCTGCGTCGACGTGCTCCGCCGGACGCTGCGGCACCTGCTCGGGCACACGGTGCGGCACGTGATGAACTTCACCGATGTGGACGATCGCACGATCGCCGGCGCCCTCAAGGCGGGCATGGATCTGCGGGCCTACACCGACCAGTTCGTCGCGCAGTTCCGGGAGGACGCCGCCGCGCTCGGTCTCGAACAGGTGGAGGAGAACCCGCGCGCGACCGACCCGGAGAACATCGCCGCGATGGCCGAGCTCGTGAGGACGCTCGAGGAGAAGGGCTACACGTACCGGTCTGAAGGGTCGATCTATTTCAAGATTGCGGCGATGTCGGATTACGGCAAGCTCGCTCACCTGGATCACGAGGGGATGAAGCCGGGCGCGCGCATCGACGCCGACACTTATGCCAAAGACGATGCCCGCGACTTCGTGTTGTGGAAGGCGGCCAAGCCCGACGAACCGTCGTGGGAGGTGGCTGGAGCCGCCGGGCGCCCGGGCTGGCATCTCGAGTGTTCGGCGATGGCGCTGCGGCTGCTCGGCGAGCCGCCGATCGACATCCACACGGGCGGCGTCGACCTGATCTTCCCGCATCACGAGAACGAGATCGCGCAGAGCGAATGCGCGACGGGACGCCCCTTCGCACGCTTCTGGGTTCACGTCGAGCACCTGATCGTCGACGAGCAGAAGATGTCGAAGTCGCTCGGCAACACGCACACGATTCCGGAGATCGTGCGGGCCGGCTATCGGCCGTCCGCCGTGCGCTATCTGCTCCTCTCTGCCCACTACCGCAAGCAGCTGAACTTCACCTGGGTCGGCCTGCAGCAGGCCGAGGAGGCGTTGCGGCGTCTCACCGATTTCCTGGCGCGCGTCGATGCGATCGCCGCCGGTCCCGGTACGCCAGCGGCGGCAGGTTCACATGCGGCGGGGGCGCCGAACGCCGCTGTCCGCGCGCGGATCGACGAGGCCTGCCAGGCATTCGGCGACGCCATGCGAGATGACCTCAACACCGCGGCCGCGCTGGGTGCCATGTTCGAG
>JBFXAT010000071.1:0-22569 GCA_050183995.1 Vicinamibacterales bacterium | reverse complement strand
GAGGGTGACTCGAGGGTGACTGGCGCCACGCCAATCCGAGGATGGACCGCGTCGTTGCCCCGTTCGAGGCCACGGACGCATCTGAAACGTTAGCGTGTGAGGTCAGGTCAGGTCTGTTCCGTTCGACACACTGCGGCGGCCAGCGTGGACTGGTGCAGGCGGGAGGAGGCCCGGTGATCTACGCGAGCTGAACGACGAACCACACGAGAAGGGCGCCGGCGATGAGAATCGTCACGCCGCGCATCCTCGTGACCATTCGGCGATCACCTTCAGCTCCTCGCGCCTGCCAGTTCCGCCACCGGAGGGCGACGTCAGGGCCGGCGACGATCGCGGCCTGGTCTGTCATCGGCGCGCCTCCTGAATGCTCTCGGACATGGTTTGGCCCGGTAGGTTCCACCGCCACATCATCACGATCGGAGGAAGCAGGGCGACGCCAGCCAGCACGGCCCAGCTCGACAGTGAGTGCCGGTTCCCGGTGAGGCCAACGACCAACACCGCCGACACCCAGACGGTCGCCAGTGCGACCTTGAGCGATATGAGTTGCATGTGTGAAGCGTACGCGCCTGCGCTGAATGGCGCTGTTCCCAAGTGCACACATGGGCGGCCGTTTGCGGCGACCCGATATTCGTGTCAGGCCGACGCGAGGATCCAGCTCTTGTTGTGTCGTGAACCTGAAGTGGTGAAGCGCCCTGGGACGGTTGATAAGCGATGACGAAATCGAGGCACGCGCCACCCACGCTGCCCACGGCCGGGATCGATTGGGGCGGGATCCAGGTACACCGCGCCGAATACGAGGCGGCGCAACGATCTTCGAGCAGGGAGACGTCCCGAGGAGTGTCCGCGCCAGGCGGTGTGCGCTCTGGAACAGCGTCGCCAGTCGATGCCCGATACGCTTGCATTGATCGCCGAAGCGGAACCCCCCGCAGCGGGCTCGACTGCAATGGCCGTCAGGCTGGTGGGTAGAGGCGCCGCTTCAGGAGCAGCGGAGGCTGGACATTGACCGACACGAGGCCGGGTGACACTTCGCGACCGACCCGCATTCTTGCGGCGCTTCGTGAGCTGGTAGGTGCGCTCGATCGTCGCGCTTCTCAGACCGAGCGGCCTGGTGAACTTCAAATCGCCAGCGATGCGCAGCAGCTCCGGCGGGAGGCCGTGGCGCAAATCGAGGAGCTGACAGAGACCGTGTCGCGCGCCAACACATACGACCAGAGCCTCGTCGAGGCGGTCATGACCGACGATGGGGGGCCCCCAGCCGAAGGGTGAGTCGAACGCGCGAGACCAAGCCGGCCCCACGGGTGCGGCACCAGCGTCAGCCGTTCGCCAGGAGACAACGCTTCGCGCGCGGCGATCTCGGCGGCTTGGAGCCTGGGCGGTCCGGGGGAGGGTCTGTGCTGTACGACTTCATCACACTGCATCGCGACGACATCGTGGCCCGCACGAGGGACCGCGTTCGAAGTCGGCCGTGGCCGTCGGTCGTGAGCCGTGAGCTCGAATACGGGGTGCCCCTCTTTCTGACACAGCTGTCCGAGACCCTACGGCTCGAGGCGACGGTCACCCCCTTCTCGAGCGACGCCATCGGATGCACCGCGACACGCCACGGCGCGGAGATGTTGGCGGCGGGCTTCAGCGTGTCGCAGGTGGTTCTAGACTACGGTGACATTTGCCAGGCCATCACCGAGATCGCATCGGAGCGGCAGGCGCCGATCACTGTCGACGAGTTTCGTACCCTGAACCATTGCCTCGACTCGGCGATCGCGGGAGCGGTCACGGAGCACACCCGCCTCGTCGCAGAAAGACGGTCGGAGGAGGAAGTCCAGCACCTCGGTCAGTCGGCTCACGAGCTTCGGGACCTCCTGAATGGTGCACTCCTCGCCTTTCATGCTCTGAAGCGCGGAACGGTCCCCATCAACGGCAGTACCGGAGCGGTGTTGGGCCGCAGCTTGACCGGACTGGCCTCCCTCGTTGATCGCTCGCTGTCTGAGGTTCGGCTGGCCACTTCACAGCACCAGCACGAGCCTATTCGCGTAGCCACGTTCATCGACGAGATCAGCGCGACCGGGATGCTCCACTCGGAGTATCGGGGCGTCCGGTTCACCGTGACGCCGGTCGATCCCGCGTTGATCGTCGAGGCCGACGCGCAGTTGCTCGCCTCGGCGGTGATGAACCTGTTGCACAACGCATTCAAGAACACTCGGACCGGCGGCTCCGTGCTGCTCCGCGCCCAAGCGGACGGCCAGCGCCTTTTCGTCGAGATCGAAGACGAGTGCGGTGGCATCCCGGAAAGCAAAGCCGAGCTCTTCCAAGCCTTCGGCGAGCGACGCGGAACCGATCGCTCAGGGCTCGGTCTCGGCCTCTTCATTGCGCGGCAGGCTGTGCGAGTGCACGGCGGTGAGATCACCATTCGAAACATGCCGGGACGGGGTTGTATCTTCGCGATTGACATACCCCTGGCGGCCGGAGTCGTGAGCGTCTCGTAATTCGCACGTTCCCATCTCAGCCGGAGCGGTGCCTTGACTTGCCGTCCGAGGTGATTCCTAATGCTGCCTTCAGGTGCGATGACGAGCGACTCCATTCCGCGTCGCGTTCGCCGCCGCTGGCTCTTGTGTCCGGTCCTGGCCATGATGCCGCTCCTGTGCGCGTGCCGGCCGCTCGACCAGGCCGCCGATCCGACCTCGGCAAATGTCCTGCTCGCCGCTGTGGATCCGGCGGATCCGACCTGCGCCGCCGAAGGCGGCATCGGATGGGTGCTGTATCAGCCCGAGCGCGAGGTCACCGCCCAGATCGTCGTGGCCGCCATCCCCGACGCGCGGCAGGCGAGCCAAACTGCCGGCGCCTGCGTCTACTCCGCGTCGCTCGCCACGCCGCCGTCCACGGTCGCCGAATGGTCCGTGCGCGCAACGGACGAGGCGTCATGGGTCGCCACCTGCACCGTCACTCTCGTCCAGACGGGCCCGACTCTGCAGAACAACGTCGTCCGCTTCACGCGAGGCATGCCCGGATGCGACCTGAATCCGGGAGATGGGATTCCACGATGACGAGAAGGAGAAGGGCGGCGGCGAGCCTCGTCCTGGCGGGTGTCATCTGTCTGGCGCCAGGTTTCCTGCGTCAGGCCCAGGCGGCGGGGCTCAAGCTGCGCCTGCAAGCGGGCTTCCTGCAGCCACCGGGCGGGACGCCGGGGGCGTGCGCGCTGCAGGAGTCGTGGGGATCGTTCCTGATCAAGATCCTCTCGAACGGCGAGCCGGCGAGCGTCCTGGCGCGCGTCGTTCAGCCGCTGGAGACCGGGGCCTCGGAGTGCTTCTTCGAGGTCGGACCGTTCACCGTTCCCGACGGGAGCTACCGGATCGTGGCCAGCGACGGCGCCCTCGTGCTGACCTGCGAGGTGAACGTGTCCGGCGCCTTTCCTCCGGCGTTCATGAACGTCATCTTCAACGCCACCACCGGGCAGTGCTCCTCGTCGTCTCAAACGACTGACTGAAGTCCCGCAGGTTCGCTCCGTGTCCGACGGGAGATCCCTCAGATCCCGCCGCAATCGGACGTCGCGACGCCCGACACCCCTCGAACAGCCAGGCAGCCACGCACGCCAAACCCGGTCGCCAGCCGCCCGCCGTCTGCAGTAAACTGCCCAGCTAAAGAGAGACACCTGGTGGCCAAGATGGAGCGGTGCTGCGTCCCCGCCCGCCGGCGGATGGCAGCGTCCGTCGCGCTGTGCGTCTGGTTCGTGTCGCCCGCCCGCCTGGGCCGGGTGGTGGACACCCACGAGGTGCTCGCCGCCGACCTGCCGATGCCCCCGATCTTCGCGCCCCAGAAACCCCCGGCCGCGCTCGAGACCCAGTTCCTCGCGAAGAACTTCAAGTTCGACAAGGAGACCGGGAATTACCTCTCACCCAAAGTGAGCGCGCGGAGCCGACACGACGAAATGGTTCCGGTGCTCATCGGCGGCCGTTACGTCAAGGACCTGCGCGGCAACACGGTGTTCCTGCGCAAGTCGATCCGCGACCGGCTCCTCAAGGCGGATGCGGCAATGTTCGCGAAGAAGAAGAAACACCTCGCGATCAACTACGGCTTCCGCTCGAACCAGGTGCAGGCAGATCTGTACAAGAAGATTGCCGGCAAAGGAAAGGTGGCGGTCGCCGGAGGGTCGTTCCACGAGGCGGGCATGGCGCTCGACCTGAACAACTGGCACGACGCCCAGCCGTTCATGATCGAGGCGGGCTTCGTGGGCGGTTGTTACGGGATCGAGGAGGACATGGTCCACTACTCGATCGACGAGGTGACGAAGGCGTCGAATATGGCTGCCTTCAAACGCTGCACGCTGAAGGAAATCCCGCAGACCGTCGGCAAGGGCGTGGTCAAGGCGGGGTCGGTGATCGGCAAGGCCGGCAAGGCCACGTTCGGCAAGATCAAGAGAAAGTGAGCGCGCGGATCATGCCGGCGATCGATTGGACGTCCCTCATGGCGCGGATGCGGCAGGCCTCCGCCAGCCTGTCGTTGTCGAAGGCGCAGTCGTTCGTGGCAATCACGACCGGCGTGATCTCGATCGTCGGCGCGCTGTACTCGTTCACGAGCTTCCTCCATCCCGCCTCATCGTCCGGCGAGGTCGTCGCGATTCTGCGCGACGCGGCCTCTCACGATCCCGTGCCGCGCGCGACGATCGAAATCCTGACACTGCAGGACGCGCTGCTGGCCAGCCTCACGCCGGATTCGTCCGGCTACGCCAGGCGCGCCTTGAAGGAAGGTTCGTACAAGATCCGCGTGAGTCACCCCGACTACACCCTCGCCACACGGCGGATTCACATCACGCCGGGCGACACGCTGGAGCTGCGCGTCGACCTCCACACCGGATCGTCGCTGCCGTTGCCCGCGATAACCGACTCGCTCGGCCACGGTGCAAAGGCGCTCGGACGGAGGCTCGGCATCGGCAATCAGTGAAGACCGGCCGTGGCATCGCGCGGAGTCCCGCGATCGTCCCGGCCCTTGGGAGCGACCCGGGCCTTGGCGTCGTTCCGGGCGGAGGTCGCCAGGAACTGCGGGAACCTCCAGTTGTTCCGGTAGTACTCGGGAGCCTCGTCGATGTTGGGGCGATCGTTCCAGTCGTACGCGGCTCGAAAATACAGCCCCTGGCCGATGTGGATCGCAACACCCCACGCAAGCGCAAGCGCAACCACCCAGCCCAGGCGCCAGCGCGCTCGAGTAGCAGCGGCCTGCCATCCCATGAGGCCGAGGAGAGCGAGGCCCGGCACGGCTTCCGTGAGCAACCGGGGGCCGAACCCCCAGCCGCCCCACCAGTTCGTCTGCGTCGCCACCACTCCAATCGTCAGCGCGACCCAGGCGGCGAGCAGACGCGCCGTGAGACGCCGTCGCACGGCAGGCAGGGCGATCGCGAGTATCCCGAAGAGCAGCACCGGGGTGAAAGCGAAAAGGCCGCGCGCCGGCGAGAGCAGAATCGAGTGCAGATTGATCGGCCACGCCGCCAGACTCGAGACGCGCGCCCACTGGCCAACCGCATAGTAGCGGGCCACGAAGGATCCGGTGGCCCACTTGCAGAAAACGAGGAACGGCAGCAACACGCACGAGGCCCCCGCGAGAAATCGAAGCAGGGGACGGCCGCCGGCGGCGAGCATGACGATGCCGAGGGGGATGGCCAGGGTGACGGCACTCGGCCGGCAGATCCACGCGGCCGCGATGAGCATGCCCACCAAGAACGCGCGAGGCGTCTCGCGCGTCTCGGTCCGCGCGACTTCCCGCACCGCGAGCAGTGCGAACACGAGCTCGACGTCGAAGCTCCAGAGCGCGCTGCCGAGCGTGCTGACGAGCGAAGAGCCCAGAGTGATCACGAATGCCACGACGATCGCGATGCGGCCCCCGGTCAGGATCCAACCGATGTTGGCCAGGAGCGCGAAGACCGCGGCACAACACGCCGCCGCGATCGCGATCTGATACCGCCGGTCGGTCTCCCAGTTCGAGAGATCCGATCCGAAGGTCCGTCCCACGGCAACCACGGGCACGGCGAGAAGGGACGTGCCCAGCGGGTACGCGTAGAGAACCCGCCCGCCCTCACCGATCGCATACTTCCACGAGTCCTTCGCAAAGGCACTCGGGCCCAGGCGATTGAGCTCAGGGCCGAGATCGAGCGAGTGCCGCTCCCAGAGCACCTGCGACGTCAGCAGCGTCAACTGCGGATCGGACAGCGTGTAGTCCCGCACGCGGGCCGTGAGCACGGTCGCCGCAACCAGCGTCGCGAGCACGCCGGTCAGCAGGACTGGAAAGCGCATGGGCTCCTTCACCGCTGGTAATAGACCATTCCGTCGCTCGAAAAGTAAACTCCATCGCGACATCGACCCCATCGGATGACCGCATCTTGACGCTTTCGGACTTCGGGGGAGCAGCAGCGCTGCTCACCGGCCTGTCTCTCGCTGCAGTGGCGGGTCTCATCGCCGAGAGACGCTTCGGGGCCACTGCACGCGAGTCCCGCGGCGAGCTCGTGTTCCAGGCGGTCATCGCTCTCCTGATGACCACCTTCTACTTCTCCTGGCACCCCCACATTCTGGTGGACGATGCGGGATTCATCGTCCGGTATCTGCTGCAGTCGGATGCGGGCTGCTGGTACTGCTTCAACGCCGCCGACGGCCCGATGTTCGGCATCTCCTCGTTCAGCCACGGCGCGATCAACCTCCTGCTGTACCAAGTGGGGTTTGGAAGCCCCGAGCGATGCCTGCTCGCCACGAACGCAGCGGGCACGTTCCTCGCGGCATGGCTGCTGCTTCGCATCCTGCGGCACCTACGCCTGCGACCGCAGCTGGCGGTGCCCCTGGCGTTCATCGCCCTGTTCGGTGCAAAGAGCTGGATGAGGATCGGCGCCACCGGAATGGAAGTACCAATTCACACGGCGGTGGTTCTGGCCGCCCTTCTCGCGCTGGCCAGACGCCAGGGACCCGCGCTGTGGTTCTGGCTCTCGATGGCCGTGATCTCGAAGCTCGACGCGGTGCCGATCGCCGTCGCCTTCGGCGCGCTGCACCTGTGGAGCGCCGCGGCCGCCCCCCGAGAGCGGCGAACGGCGTGGTCGCAGGTGGTGCGCCACTCGTTGGTGGAAGCCGCGCTGTTCGCGGGGATCCCGCTGACGCTCTGGATCGCGTTCTCCACCTGGTACTTCGGATCGCCGCTGCCCCATACCGCAACCGCCAAGCTCCTGCTGCATCGCTCGACGCTCGATCACTGGTTCCCGTTCCTCGAGCGATACCTCACTGGTGCCTGGCTGCGCGTCGTCTTCGCCCTCTTTCTCGTCATCTGGCCGACCCACGTGGCCCTCGAGTGGCGCCGCGCTCGTTCGCTCGACCCGGATACCGCCGCAGGATGGGCGTTTGTCGGTCTGCTGGTCCTGTATTTCGTCTACAACCCCGATGAACGGATGGAGTGGTACTACGCGCTCCCGGATCTCTTCCTGGTCCTTCAAGTGTTGCTGAGTCTGCAGTTCGTGGGAGACGCGCTGCCCGGTGCCATCTGGAAGCGCGGCGTCGCACTTTCGCTGGTCGCATTCGGATCGCTGTGTCTGTTCGATGCCGCGTGGGGCGTACGGGGGTTCACGACATACCTCAGGTCGCTCGAAAGCGAGCGGTCGGCCATCGGAAAGTACGTCGCGACCCACACGGTCGCGGGCGACGTGCTGCTCGCCGGCCACGGTCTGCCGAGCGCCTGGACGTCCGCCCTCGTCGTCGATCACTCCGGGCTCAACTCGGACAGGACCCTCCAGTACCGGGGAGACTGGGGAAAGATGGTCCGGACGCTTCGTCCCGACGCCATTGTCGTGGGCGGCTACGAGTATTACCTCGGGACCCTGCAGGGTCTGCCGTATCGCATCGACGCGACCTTCTATGAGATCGCCGACGAAGGCGCTCCGCCCTGGCAGTTCATGCGCAAGGTGGACATCTCCGACGCGTTCTTCATCACCTACATGAACGCGGCAGACTGGTCGGGTATCGACGCCCTCCTGCCGAATCCCGAGGTCTTCGCCGGCGAAGGCACGGTTCTCACGTGGACCGCGCGGACGCGCGACGCGGCTCCCCGGTTTCTCCGAATGGGGGTGCGGCGCCCGCCAAACGCACCGGCGGTGTTGCTGGTGGAGACCTCCTGGGACGGCGACGTGATCGAAGAGCGGCGATTCGACATCCCGGCCGCGGAGGAGAGGCCGGAGCGCAGCCTCCATTGGCACGGCATCGTCGTGCCGTTGGACGAGCGCCTCTCGGGAAGAGCGGGCTACCGGGTGACGCTTCGACTGACCGACGGGTCCCCTGTGCGGCTCTACGCGCCCGCCCTCACGCGAAACTAGACTCGTTGGCTGTACTCGCTGCATCACTACCGCGTGCCGGCGCGCGGCGGTCGCGAAGGGGCCGGGCCAGAAAGTTGATCCGTCCCGCATGTGCGACGGGGTCGTACGGTTCGTGCGTCCCTTTCACGTTCACCGTCACCTCGTAGCCCCACGTCCGGAATAGATCGAGACAGGCCTGCTTGTTGTGGTCCTCACATAGCTCCAGGTAGATGAGAGGAGCGTGAGCCGCGACGAGGTGGCCTGCACCGGCCAGCACACGCCGCTCGGAATTCTCGACGTCGATCTTGATGCCCGTCACCTTGGCGCCAGGCGCGAACAGGTAGGCGAAGCCGTCGAGCGTCCGCAGCGGCACCGTGAACCGGATCCCTTCTTCAATCCCCCTCACACCACTCGGTGCGCCAGGATTGGTCCCGGGTGCGCCGTCGACGATGTGGCTCAAGCCCTGCAGCCGGGCCTTGCGCACGATCGGCAGGACCATCTCCGCTTCGCCGTCACGATCGCCGAGCGCGCACGGCTCAATCGTGACGTTCCGCAGCTTGAATCGCTGCACGACATAGCGCAACGCGTGAAGGTTGTCGGGCATCGGCTCGAATGCGATCACCCGGCCATGCCTCACGTGCGCCGCAAGATGTGCGGTCAGGAAGCCGAGGTTCGCACCGACGTCCAACACGATTCCGGCGGCAGGCAGGAGCGACCGAAAGGCGAAGAAATCGTCCTCACGCTTGTCGGCATGCAGGGTCGTCACCTTGAACCACGCGAACCACCGCAAGTACCGGCGGTAGCCCACGATCCGTTGCAGCGAGGCCTTGATGCCGTTCTTCACGACGCAGGCTCGGACGCGTGGACGGTGAGCACGACGGCGACGTAGAGCGCCCAGTAGAGTGTGTTCTGCCGCACGAGCGCACTCTCCGTCAGGTTGCTCAGGACGAAGAAACACAGATAGACCGCGGGCCAGAGGCGGACCGACGATGGGCGTTCGATCGCCCAGCGACACGTCCGCAGGGCGTACATTCCCAACGGGAACGCCACAATCGCCACACCGACGATGCCCAGCTCGAGTGCCACGTCCAGAAGTCCGTTGTGCGCGTGGACCGGATACCACCCCTGCAACGCGTGTTGGATTTCGCCGGACACGCCGGTGTCGCCTCGCCAGAAGGCGCCGTACCCATATCCGAGCCATGGATGCCGGCGCGCCACGTCCAACAACATGGCCCACAACGTCGAGCGGCCGGTCAGCGTGAGGTCCCGCTGCATCGACTCCAGGATGTCCACCCGGTGCTGGACCACCCAGATCGAGGTCACCACGGCGAGCGCCGCGCCCGTCATCACGAACGCAACCCGCCTGCGCCCCGCCAGGGACTGCAGCGCCGTCAGAGCGCCGCCCGCGATCAGGCATCCCGTTGCCGCGATCACACTCGTTCGTGACGATGACAGCAGCAGGAGGACGACCGACAGCGCGGCGCCCAATGCCGCGACGGGACGAGGAGGCCTGCGTCCCATCGCGTGCAGGAGAAAAACCACGCTCGCCAGCGCCATGATGCGGCCGAACGGATTCCGGTGGTAGAAGATGCCCGACCACGCACCCTCGTAGTAGGGCTCGGTCATCACTCCGTAATGAGGCGGAACCAGCGCGACGACGGCACTGGCGCAGCCCACGATTCCGAGCATCACGACGAGCAGACGCAGTTGATCCTCGAGGCTGAAGCGGATCGCCAGGAAGAAACCAAATGCCGTCGTTCCGGTCAGCGCGAGGACCCGGTAGGCGGTCAACGCCGGATCGACCGACCAGATGATCGAGCACGCTGCGAGCAGGACCGGCAACAGAAGAGGCCACGCCGCGCCGAGCAGCACCCGGACTGAACGCCAGTGATGAACGAGCACGCCGAGCGTGACGGCGTAGACCGAAAATATCAGGCCCTCCCACACCACCTCGCTGCCGGGCAGGAGCAGCAGAGCGCCAATAGCGAACGCGGTCTCGAGCCTGCGAGTCATACGGCGGCCTCGATCGCCGCGAGCGTGCGGCTGGCCGTCTCCTTCCACGAGAATGCCGACGCCCGCGCCAGACTCCGCGCGCGCAGCTCCGGGGCGAGCGACGGCTCCGCCAGCATTCGAACGATCGCGGCAGCCCAGGCCTCGACGTCATCCGGTGGCAGCAGCAGCGCCGCTCCGGCGGCCACTTCCGGCAGCGCGCCCACGTCGGATACCACACACGGCGCGCCGCACGCCATCGCTTCGACCAGCGTGAGGCCGAAGCCTTCGTCGAGCGACGGCAAGGCGAACACACTGGCCGCGGTCAGCAACGCACGCAGCGTGGCATCGTCGACCGCGCCGGCCGCGACCACGTGCGGGAAGCGCCGCTGGGCGACGCCGTCGGGGCGTCCGGCGATCACGAGCGGCAACGCCTGACCACGCAGCCGGCTCGCACGCGCGACCGCTTCTGCGAGCAGCGGGAGGTTCTTGCGCGGCTCCCATGCCGAGACGGCCAGCACGAAATCACCCGGCAGGCCCAGGCGCTCGCGGAGCGCAGACACATGTGCCGACGGCGCTGGACGGAACTCGGGATCGACACCGTTGAGGATGGTCACGACGCGTTCGGGGACCAGCGGCAGCCGGCGGAGCGCCGCCGTTCGGCTCGCCTCCGAGATCGCGATGACCGTCGCGGCCAGACGCAGCCGACGCGCGACCCGCCGCCAGTAGGGAGCGTGGCGCCAGGAGAGCAGCCAAGGTCGATCCAGGAAGGCGAGATCGTGCAGCATGGCCACAACCGGACAGCGCAGCGGTGGCACCGCTCCGTACGGCGAGAAGAAGACGTCGAGACCCTCGCCAGCAAGCGCGCCCGGCAGAGCCACCGACTCCCACCACGGCCGTAGCAGCGCTTGCCGCCGGCCGGGTACGACTCGCGTGGGGACGCCCCAGGTCTCGGCGAGAGGCTCGCTGGAGTAGAAGCGCCAATCCACGTGTGGCCCGGCTGAGAGCAGCGCCGGCAGCAACGCGGTCGCGTAGCGGCGCAGTCCGCCGACGGGCTCGAGCAAGCTGCGCGCGTCGATTCCAACCCGAAGCGTCGTCAAGATCGTTTGCGCAGGTTGGCCGACAGCTGGTGGTCCGGCACACTCAGGCCCAGAGCGCTTCCCAGGCGGCGGCCGTGGCGGACCACTGGAAGTGCTCGAGGGCAAAGGCTCGGCCGCGGCGACCGAGCTCGGCGGCGCGATCCGGGTCGCGCAGCAGCAACGCGGTGCGATCGGCGATCTCGTCTGCGTTGGCGCCCACCCAGATCTCGTCGTCTCCCGCGCCCAAGGCGCGTCGTGGCGGTTCGCTGGTCACGCACGGCATCTCCATCGCCAGCGCCTGCAACAGCTTGTTCTGGACGCCGGTGCCGATCGGCAGCGGCGCCACGAAGACGCGGGCGCTCGCATAGCTGGCGCCGATATCGTCGACCCAGCCGGTGACGGTGACGCCGTTGCCGGCAAGCCGCCGCACCCGCGCCGACGGCGTCGATCCGGCAATCAACACGCTGCATGGCCGCTCGCGCCTGATGCGCGGCAGCACCTCGCGCACGAGCTGCTCGGCCGCCAGCACGTTGGGCATATAGGCCATGTTGCCCACGAACAGCAGGTCGTACTGCTTGCGCGTGGCGCGGGGCTGGAAGGTGTCGAAGTCGACGCCGTTGCCGACGATGCTGATGCTCGATCGATTCGGGTGGGCGATCTGTTCGCGATCCTGCGTCGACGTAATCGACGAGCTCAGGAATCGGCCGACGAGATCCGCTTCGTAACGCGCCAGGCGCTTGGCTTCCAGGCGCTGCAGGAAGCCGAGGAGAGCCGGCTGCAGCGCCGCGCGCTGCTTCAGGTTCCACGAGAAGGCGTCCATGTAGTCGAACACGACCGGCACGTCCAGACGCCGTGCGTACTCTGCGGTGCGAACCAGCTGGCACAACACGCGGTCCGGGCGCACGTCAGCGACCAACGCTTCGACCTTGCGCCAGGCGCTCGCCGAGAGAAAGTAGCCCACTTGCAGCGGCAGCCCCGTGACCAGCGCCTCCAGCACGCCGCGCGCGGCGCGAAGCGGCCCGACGCGCACGACCTCGATCCGATCGCAGTGTGCGGAGAGCGCCGCGATGGCCTGCGCGCTCACGCGCGAATGACTGAGTGCGCACAGCGTGATCTGGTGGCGCCGCGCCAACTCGGCGATCTGGTGAAACGCGCGCAGCTTGTCGCCCTTGTCGAGCGGGTGAGGGAACCGCGAGAGCAGAACCAGGAGCTTCATTACGCCGAAGTCGTCGAGGCGACGGCGAGAGCGGCAGCCGGCGCATCGCGCGGCGACCGGCGATCGGGACGGGTGGCTGCGGACGCGGCGAAGATCAGCAGCAGCGTGACCGACGTCGGGTCGTACAAGAAGCAGTCGACGATCTGACCGACGAGCAGAGCCGCGAGTGGTGCCCACGCAGGGTGCACGGCTCCGCCTGTGACGTATCCCGATCGGAGCGCCGCGAGAAGAGCGAAGACCGCGAGAGCCAGTCCGGGCAGCCCCAACTCGACCAGGATGTTCAACGCCAGGGAGTGGGTGTTCAAGCCGGGCCGATCGACCACGCCCGGCGCCACCTTCGTCGAAAACACGCCGGGGCCGATGCCGAGCCAGGGCCGTCGTGCGACGTTCTCCGCCGCCGCCCGCCAGAGCAGACTGCGCAAGTCGACCGACAGCGCCACGGGAGCAATCGAGGTCGCGGTGCGCGCGCTCTCGGGGACGAACGCCTCGACCACGGGAACGTGTTCGTGCCGATCGCGCAGGCCAGCTTGCCAGGCGGCCACCGGAAGCACGAACAACGCTACGGCGAAGACCAGCGCCGGGAACAGCGTGCGAATTCGGAAGGGGCCCAGAGCCAGCAGGACGAGGATGACCAGAAACGTCGCCCACGCGTTCCGACTGCCGGACTGCGCAGCCTGGATGATGAACAAGGTTTGACAGAACAGCGACCCGCGCAGCCCGATCCAGCCGTGCGAGAAGAGCGCCGCGGCCAGCGCGACGCCGCTCACCATGGCCACGCCGAACGGATTCGGCCAGGGCAGGAAGGAAGAGATTCTCGGCTGCATCGCGAGGGATGCGGGAGAGCGGAGCAGCGAGAACAGCGCGCTGTCGGGGAACACGCTTTCTGCCACGCCGCCCAACGCCAACAGCACCATGAACGCCAGCACCGTCAGGTAGACGGCGCGCTGCCGGCCGGGAAGAGACAAGACGACGAGGAACGCCAGGAACGGCAGGGCGTACGTGAACGTCTTGGCCAGCACGCGGAGACCGAGCGCGGTTTCGGAGTTGACAAGCGCCGCGATGCCGGTCCAGGCGAGCAGCCCGGCGACGAGTGTCAGAAGCCGCCGGTGACCCGCCAACACGGCGCCGATCGCATCGCGATGCAGGACGAGAAGGCCCACGGCGCTGCCGGGCAGAATCAGGTTCTGCACGCCGACGCGAACGCCGGGCATCTTCAGTTCCTCGACCACGGTTGAAACGAGGAGCACGCCGAGGAGAGGCACGTCCCACGAAGATGGCCGCGAACGCGTCGCTGTCACTGAGGCCGGAATTATCCCATGGACTTTCGCTTCTGAAAGTCGGAACCTGACCGCGCTCATGCCGTTTCGGGTGCTGGTCGTCTGCTCCAAACCGCCGTTTCCGTCCGTCGACGGCGGCACACGCGCGATCGCCGAGTTGGTCGCCGGTTTGGCCGGGCAGGGCCACGCCGTCCACGTTCTCGCGCTCGCCACGCGCAAGCACCCCGACCTTCGAGGCGTGCCTCCCGCAGGCGTGGTTCAGGAAACGATCGCGGTCGACGATGCACGCGCGCTTTCGGGGTTGAGCAGCCTCTGGCCTTCCCGGGCGCATCCCGGGAGCGAGCTGCCCTTTTCGGTCGCGCGATTCCTCAGTCCGCGGTTCGCGCGTCGTCTTGGGCAGTTGCTGGAAGAGGAGGCGCCGGACGTCGTGCAGTTCGAGGGTCTGCACGTGGCGCCGTATCAGCGGCTCGCCCACGACGCGGGCGCGCGCGTCGTCGTCCGGGCCCACAACGTCGACGCCGATTTATGGCGGCAACGGGCGCGGACTTCGCGCTGGCCCCTTTCGTCATGGTTGGGTATGCAGGCGGAACGCGTGGAGCGATTGGAGGTCGGGTACTGGCGCTCGGCTCACGCCGTCGCCGCGATCAGCCCGGCCGTCGCCCGCGCCTGTTCCGCTGCGACCGCCGCTCCGGTGATCGACCTGCCGGTCGGCTTGGCGGTGCCACCCCAGCCTCCGCCGATCACAGACCCGTCGCGCCTCTTCCACATCGGAGCCATGGATTGGGCTCCCACAGCGGACGGCATCACCTGGTTCCTGGCCGACGTGTGGCCGCGGATTCTCGCGAAGCAGCCGTCGGCAGTGTTCCACCTGGCGGGGCGTCGAGTCGCGCAGTTCGCCGCCGGCCATCGGGCTCCGAACGTGGTCTGGGATGGCGAAGTGGCGGACGCCGACGCCTACGTTCGTGGCGGCGGCGTGCTGATCGCGCCGGTCCGCACGGGCAGTGGTGTGCGGGTGAAGATCATCGAGGCGATGGCGCAGGGACGCGCGATCGTCACCACCAGCGCCGGCGCGGAGGGGCTTGATTGCGTGTCCGATCAGCACCTGTTGGTGGCGGACGATGCGGCCGGCCTGGCGGAGCAGGTACTGCGCTGTCTCGCCTCGCCTGCGTTGGTGCGCGGGCTCGGGGCCGCGGCCCACCGGCTGGCAGCCACGCGCTTCGATCGCGACGTTCTCACGACGAGGCTGGTGCGCCTGTATGTCTCGCTGGTCTCCGCCTCTCAATCGGGTCAACGGGCGGCGAGCCGGACGGTGAATGCACCGGACGTTGCTCGTGCATGACGCGGCGCAGCAGAACAGCCGAAGCGACGGCAACGGCGACCTCCGTGCCGACCGACGCCAGGGCAGCCCCGGTGGTTCCCATGCGCGGAATCGCTGCGCCGGCGATCGTCAGCTTCGCGCCGAGCCCGACGAGAGCCGCGGCCAGCGCCAAGGGTGTGCGGCCCCAGGCGACCAGCGTCTGGCTGAAGAGCGTGCCGAAGCACACGGCGATCGCACACGGAGAGAGCAGGAGGACGAGCCGAGCGAGCTGTTGCCCAACCGCGCCGCGATAGACGACGGGTATGAGGAACCATGCGACGGCGAGGCTGCCGGCGAACGTCACCACGGCGACGGTCGAAAACAGCCGGAACGCGAACCGGAGCTCCCCGCTCTGGAAGGGTCGGCTCGACAGCCGGGGGAACAGGACGAGCATGAAGCCGACGGGAAGGACGAAGGCCGCCTCCATCCATCGCGACGCCGTCGCGTAGACACCGACGTCTCGCAGTCCCGAGAACGCGCCGAGCAGTACCAGATCGATTCGAAGATAAAGCAGGGCTGCGGCCGCCAGCGCGGTCAGATAGAGCGTTTCGCGAAGCGGCGCGGTGTGTATGAAGGGGCCGGCGGGTTGAACCGGCGGTACCGCTCGTTCGCCGCGCCAGGCGGGGCCGAAGCCGGTTGCGAACACCGTCCATCCGAAAATGGCTGAGAGGAACAGTGCCTGGGCGGGAGCGCTCGCCGAAGCTGGCGTGGCCCAAAGGAGCGGCAGAAGCGAGAGCTTCTGGAGCGAACCGACGATACCCTCGACGTCAAAGCGTCCGCGTCCGCGGCAGATCGCGAAGGCCATGTTGAGCGGGAGTGAGAGCGCGAAGTAGCCCGCCAGCCAGGACCAGAGCGGCGCGACACCGGCTGTGGCGACCGCCGCGACGCCGGCCGTCAACAGCACCCCGAGCAGCGCGAGCGTCCACTGGACCACGCGTCCGACCGTCGTCCAATCACCGCGCGCGACCGCCCGGACGAGCATCGTGTTCACAGCCGTATCGAAGGCGGGCTGGAACACCATCTGCATCGTGGAGTACGCCAGGGCGAAGGCGCCGGCCGCCTCGAGCGGCAGCCACAGCGGCAGCAGGGCGAAAAACGCGAAGACCGATCCGCGACCCACGACCTGGTGCAGCAGCACCCACGCCAATCGGTGAATCACGCGGTCGCCGGGAGCCACATCGTCGGAGTCGTTCGTGCGGACGTCGAGATGCACTGGTGCTGCACCCGCCAGCATCGCGCGGGTCGGCGCCGCGCGGTCAGCGCGGCTCGGTCAACGCGGCGCGGTCAGCGCCGGCCGATTGTCACGAACTGGACGGCACCGCTCTCGGGCTCCGGCAGGTCGAGCTGCGGCATCTCGAGGTGCGGCATCGGCGCGGTCAGGAAGAGCCGCCTCGTGACCAGTCCCAGCCAACGGGCCCACCGCGTGGAGCGCGCCACGCGCGCGCTGTCGGTGGCGATGCCGGTGTTGGCGTACATCTGCCGGTACAAACGGGAGACCAGCACGAACGCGAGCCGCGCCTTGAGCGACTTGACGACATTCGATCGGCTCCAGACGTTGCGCCAGCTGTAGAACCGATCCCACGCGTGCTGCGTGCCGAGGCGGATGTCCTCGAGCGACATGACCGGATGCGGCGTATAGAGCTTTGGCCGCAGATGTTTCGGGATGAGCCAGTGCTTCGTGACCGGGACGCCGTGGACCAACCGGTCGCGGTTGCTCTCCTGAGCGGCCCACTTCTCGAAGTCGACGGTCCCGGGAAACGGCGTGAGCAGCACGAACTGCGCGAACGTGAGATTCGCCCGTTCCGCCAGCGCCACCGTCGCGTCGAAGCTGTCGGGCGCGTCACTGGGCAGGCCGAAGATGAACGAGCCGAGGACGTGGATATCGTGTTCGCGAAACGCACGGAGGCGTTCGACGAGCGCATCACCCGCCAGGTTGAAGCCCTTGTAGACGTCCTTCAACCCCTCGGCGGTCACGGATTCGACGCCGACGAGCGCTCCGCGAATGTGCGCGCGTCGCATCGCATCGAGGAACGCGCCGTCCTCCGCCGCTTCCATCGTGATCTGGGTGTAGAACACGAGATCGTCGGGCAGGCGCGCGAGCTGCGCCATGAGCTCCAGACGTTCGTCGCGTATCGCCTCGAGCTGCGCCAGCCGGGTCGGATCCTTGCGGCGGCGCGCTTGAGCCAGATCTTCGAAGCTGACTGGATAGAAGTTGTCGTCCGCCAACGCGATGAAGCGGAATCCGCGCCGGCGCAGCTCGACGACCTCGCGCACCACCTGGGTGACCCCGCGCTGCCGCGGCTTCTGGCCGTCGGTCCGCCAGACCGAGCAGAACGAGCAGTGCTTGGAGCACCCACGCACCGTCTGCACCGATCCCCACATGTAGCGGCCTTCGGGAAGCAGGTCCCACCGTGCCGGCGCGAAGTGGTCGGCGTCGACCCGCCCGCCTTCGTAGAGAGGCAAGGGCCGTCCCGCGACGCAGTCTTCGATCACTTTCGACCAGACCAGGTCGCCGTCTCCGCGGACGACCGCGTGCGCCGCTCCCTGTTCGCGCACTTCGTCGGGGAAGAGCGTCGCGTGAATCCCGCCGAACACCACCCACGCGCCGCGCTCGCGCGCCATCTGACCGATCGCATAGCCGCGCAGGGCGTTCCCCGTGTGGATGCCGATGCCGACCACGTCGCCGGGTCGGATCACTTCAGGGTCGATGGGATCGAGGGTCTCGTCGACGATGTTGGGATCCCCCCAGCGGACGCCCGTCGCTGTGGCGAGGACGTACAGCCAGCGCGGCGTGATGACCGCGACACCGAAGGACACGTCGCTCGGGTTGACCAGGTGGACACGTGGTGAGTCAGTCGTGTGCATCATTCGCCGGTTCAGACGTCAGGTTCTATGGTTGAGCGATACGTCGGCATGACCTTGCCCTCGGCGACCTCACGCTGCGCGAGGAACGCCTTGGTATGGGCCCCGTCGATCCTGGGCCGACAGCCCCGCGCCAGCTGGGCCACGCGGAGCACCGCGACTGCAACGAATTCGAACGCGCCCATACCGGGCGGCCGATTCATTATCGGACACCGACGGCATTCACCGCCCACTCGAGCCGGGCCGACCTCGCCAGCCGGACACCAAGACCGGAAATGGCGCGAACGAACGGACCAGACATATGGGGACCCTCTCAAGCCTGGGCTTTGGTGAGGGCCAGGACCAGGAAGGTCTCAGAGCTCAAGAAAGCGGAGCCACAAGTATACGTCGTATACGCCGCCGCGAAGCCTGGAACTGGCCCGACGCGTCCCGTCCGTGCCAAAAGGTCATCCGCGCCAGGCCCGGCGGCACGGCACGGCGCTCATGCGTGGGTGACATGCCAGGCCGAGACGCCGTGCGACGCTTGGGCGAGTGCGCTGTAATGTTAGCCCCGCTCGCGTCACTCATCGATCGACACAGCTGACGGCCAACCCGAGAGGTGAGATCAGGCGCACCCGAGCGAGACGAGGAGCACCCAATAAGATGGAGCAGTGGCGCCCATAGAACGAGAACGGCTCGGTCGCCTGCGCGAGCGCGATCCCGCCGCCATTCGCGAGGTCATCGATCGGCACGGCCGGCGGATCTATCGAGCGGCGCGCGGCCTTGGCTTCCCGTCGTCCGACGCAGAGGATCTGGTGCAGGAGGTGTTCCTGACCTTCCTCGAAACGCTCGACCGGTTCCAGGGCCGATCGGCGGTGGGCACCTGGCTGTTCGGCATCCTGCACCACAAGGCGCAGGAACGCCGGCGTGCGCACGCACGGGAGGAGCCGGCCGGCGACGTCGAGGAGGCGTTTCTGAAACGTTTCGATTCCAACGGCTCGTGGCTGCGTCCCCCCATCGCGACCGAGCGCCTCGTCGAATCGCGGCAGACGCAGGCCATGCTGCGAGACTGCCTCGACACGCTGTCCGCGCACCAGCGCGACGTGTTTCACCTGCGGGAGGTCGAAGAGCTGCCGGCGGGAGACGTCGCGCGGATCGTCGGCTGCACGGCGAACCATGTCGGCGTGTTGCTGCATCGCGCCCGGCTGAAGCTGCGCGCGTGTCTGAACGGAAAGGGGCTCGGGCGTTCGCGATGAAGACCTGCAGGGACGTGGCGACGCTGCTCTCGGCTTCGGCGATGGACGATGCGCCGCTGCGGACGCGGCTGGGGGTGTGGCTGCACCTGTCGATGTGCCGGCATTGCCGCGCCTTCAAGCGGCAGCTCGAATCGCTCGCACGTGCGACGCGCTCACTCGCCATCTCGCGGGACGCAGAGCTCCCGGAGGACTTCGAAGCCACGCTGACGGAGCGCCTCGGCCACGGACCGTCGCCATTCGGCCGCAAGCCCTCGCCGTGATGCCCGCGGACCCTCAGCCCTTCCGACGCTCACGGGCCGCTCATGGATCGTGGATCGCCGGTCCCGACCGCGGATCGCGCCACGCAGTCCAATACTCCAGATGAAGAAGAAGTAGCGCGCACATCCCGTCCGTCCCCCCCACGGGCTCGGCGAAACGAGGTAGGATACGCTCGGTGACTGCACGAACGCTCGCTCGGCCGCGCCGACCTGAATGAGCTGGCAGTCGACCGTTCGGGAGAGCGCAATGGCGGTGCGCGTCCTGGCCGGCCTGCCAGCGTTCCTGCGCTACGCCGCGTCCACCGAAGCCAGCCACGCCGCCCTGACACGGTCACGACGCGAGCGCTCCCAGGTTTTTCTCGAACTGGTTCGCCGCGGCATCTACGAGCACGCCTCCAGCCCCTACCTTCCACTCTTGCGCGATGCGGGGATCACCTATGGCGATCTCGATCGGCTGGTCGCCGAGGCTGGCGTCGAAGGGACACTGGAACGGCTCTATGATGCAGGCGTCCGCGTCACCCTCGACGAGTTCAAGGGCCGCCGTCCGATTCGGCGCGGCGCGCTGTCAGTACCGACCGACACGCACTCGTTCGACAACCCCCTCCTGACCAGGCACTTCGCATCGCGGACTGGGGGCTCGCGCAGCGGCGGCACCCGCATCAACGTCGACCTGGATCTGCTCGAACACGATACGCACAACGACAAGGTCTTCATCGACATGTTCGGCCTGGCTTCGCGGCCCGGCTCGCTCTGGCATCCTGGGCCGCCCGGCTCCGCCGGCCTGCGATGGGCGATCCGCTTCGCCCGCGTGGGGCATCCCGTTCGACGATGGTTCTCGCAGTCCCCGGTCTCGCTCAGGCACAGTGGTCGGCACGCCGCGTTCATGCGCGCCGTCGCGGGAGTGAGCCGGCTTGCAGGCCGCCCGGTGGTGCAGCCCGAATACGTCCACGTGTCGGAGGCGGTGAAGGTCGCACGGTGGCTCGCGGACTGTCGCGCACGAGGAACACCGGCCTGGATGAGCACGACGGTCTCCTGCGCGGTCCGCGTGTGTGTCGCGGCACGCGACCACGGCCTCGACATCTCCGGAACGTTCTTCCGGGGCTCTGGCGAACCGCTCTCACCGGCCAAGGCCGAGAGCGTGGCCCAGTCAGGCTGCGTGATCCGCAACCACTTCGCCACTGCCGAAATCGGGCTCATGGCGATGGCGTGCGGCAATCCCTCGACGCTCGACGATGTGCACGTCCTCGACGGCAAGGTCGCCTTCCTGCAGCGCGACATCGAGCTGGCCGGCGGGGCGCGCGTTCCGGCAATCGTGCTGAGCACGCTGCTCTGGAGCGTGCCGAAGATCATGCTGAACGTCGAGCTCGGTGACTACGCCGTCAAGGGCCCACGCTCGTGCGGCTGCACGTGGGATCGGCTCGGGTTCACCGAACACCTCTCGACCATCCGCAGCTACGACAAGTTGACGAGCGAGGGCATGCATTTTCTCGGCGCCGACCTGATCGCGCTCGTCGACGAGGTGCTGCCTGCGCGGTTCGGTGGCACCCCAACGGACTACCAGTTCGTCGAAGAAGAGCAGAACGGCCTCCCTGCCGTCAGCCTCGTGATGAGCCCGAGGCTGGGCCCGGCGGCCGACGCGGACGTACAAGCCGCCGTGTTGAATGCGCTCGGCGCGAGGGACGCTGCCAATCGCATGATGAGCGGACTCTGGCGCGACGGAGGAACCCTGCGCGTCGTGCGGCAAGAACCGTACGCCACGAGTGCCGGAAAGATTCTCTCCCTGCACGTCTCGCGCCCGAGATCAGGAGACAGTTGATGTTGCGCGCTCGCATTCTCGCGGTGGCCGCGGCCGTCGCGGTGGTCGCGGCCTTGGCCGCGCTCGCTTCGTGCACCTCGTCGAGCCGACGTCCCGATGCGCGGCGTCTCCATGTCGGCTATGCCGGCGAGGCGGACTTCATCGATCTGCCATCGCTGATCGCGCAGGCCCGGCTGCGCGCTCGGGGGTACGAGGTGGAGACGACGTTCTTCAGCGGGTCGGACGTGGCGATCCAGGCGGTCGCCGGCGGGTCTGTCGACGTGGTACACGGCTCGATGATCGCAGCGTGGATGGCCATCAGCCGCGGGGCGGAGATCGCGACGGTCATGGACCATGTGGGCGACCCGTACCGGTTGGTCGCGATTCCCGCAGTCTCCAGGTGCGGCGATCTGGACGGCCGGCGGCTGGCGTTGCAAGGCGGCAGCTCGGTCAGCACGCAACTGGTCCGTGCCTTCATCGACGAGGAGTGCGGGAACGCAAAGCCACAGGAGCTGCTCATCGCCGAGTCGAGCAATCGGACGGCCGCACTTCTCGGAGGCGGCGTCGAGGCGAGCGCCCTCGAGCTCGCGTCCGTGCTCTGGCTCCAGAAGCAGGCTCCCGGACGATTCACGATCCTGAGCGACTTCTCCACGCGCTGGCCCGGGATCAAGACAACGGGCGTCCACGTGAACGTGGGCTTCGCCGAAGCCCATCCCGACATCGTCCGCGAATACGTGGCCGCGCTCCTCGCCGCCAATCACGACGTCGAGGCCGACCCGTCGCTGCTGGTCGCGGCTGCCGGCGAACACCTCGGCCGCGCGGAGGACTGGGCCGCGACGGCGCGCGCCTACCTCGATGCGAAGATATGGCCCGAACGCGGCGGCTTCACCCGATCCGACGTCGAGAGCACGCTGGCGTTCTTCAAGCGCTACTCGAGGCTCGACGCACAGCTGTCGGTGGACGCCGTCGCCGACTTGACGCCCCTCGAGGCCGCGCTTGCCAGCGCACACTAGCCGACGTTCCGACGGTCGTTGGTGGAGCGCTCGTGTGCCGGTCGCGTGGAAGATCGGTGTTCCGGTTGCGCTGGCCTGCGGCTGGGAAGTCGCAGGCCGCATCTCGCACAACCTGCTGTTCCCGAGCGCGTCTGAAACGGCCATGGCCCTCGCACGGCTCGTGACGACGTCCGATTTCTGGGGAGCG
>JBFXAT010000070.1:0-23579 GCA_050183995.1 Vicinamibacterales bacterium | reverse complement strand
AAGCAGCGATAGCCGAGGCGCTCGTAGAACCCTCGCGCCTGAAACTCGAACGTGTCAAGCCACGCACCGTGGCACCCGCGTCGTCGTGCCTCGTCTTCTGCGCGCTTCATCAGTTCCGAGCCAAGTCCGCGACCGCGAAAGCCTTCCGGCACGACGAGCAACTGCACGAACAACCAGTCATACGCGGTGTGGGCCCAGAGACCGCCAATCACGTTCCCGTCCAGATCTTCGATTGCGATGATCAGGGGCCGGTGATCGTGCCGCTTGGTCTGGGCGGCGTTGTACTCGACCAGCGGAGCAAGGATGGCATTTCGCAGCCCATCATCCGCAACGTCCGTTTCTTTGATGACGATGTCTTCTTGGGCCATGGGACATTCGGCGGTTCTGAGCCGGGTACAATCAGCCAGACCAGCCACACGTGAAAGCGCTCGGTGATGACGGTCCCTCGTGCGCCGCCGGCATGTTAGCACGCGGTAGACAGCGGCCCGTCGGTTGCTCACCTGCGGGCAGCTCGCGTGATCGCGGACGAAGGTGAGAGGCTCGTGGTTCGCCAGGGGATTCGCCACCGCCGCAGCTTGAAGGAATAGTCGGAGAGCCACGTGGATGCATCGACCGTCCGCCAACTCGTCGCGCGATTTCAGGAAGCCGGCATCCCAGTCTGGCTCGATGGCGGCTGGGGCGTCGACGCCCTGCTCGGCCGACAGACGCGGGCTCACCGCGATCTCGACCTCCTCGTGCGCGTGACCGATGTCGTCAGGCTGCTGCGTGTCTGCGAGTCGGCCGGCTTCGCAGCTTGCGAAGGCGGTCCGCCACACGCGTTCGTCCTGAGAGATTCACAGGGCCGGGGGCTCGACATACACGCCGTCACGTTTCGTCCCGACGGGACTGCCGTGCACCTAATGGATGACGGCAACGAATGGGTGTTTCAGCAAGGCGCGTTCAGCGGCACGGGCACAGTCGATGGCACCCCGGTGTTGTGCCTCTCGCCCGAGGCCCAGGTCCTCTGTCATGCTCAGGGGTACCAACCGGCCGAAAAGGACAAGGCGGACATGCAGGCGCTCGAGCAGGCATTCAACGTGAAGCTCCCGCTCTCGCTTCGGCGCACGCAAGCGTAGTTCCGCCGCCTATTGAAGCCGAGAAGCACCGCTACCGACAATGAGTCGCATCGACCAGTACTGGAATGACCGCTTCGGCCTCTCCGGCGAGCTCGTCCACCCGGTGTGCACGTCGTGCCGCACGCCAGATGCGCAGGCAACGACCTCGGCTTCGTCTTCGTGAAAGGGGAGGCCGCCATCGTCAGCGTCGAGCGATCCTGCGTCGCAGGCGTGCGCGATCGAGCCAGAGACGTTCCAGTGAGCGCAATCCTCGACCCGGCCCAGGAGAGGCGCCACGATATCGTGTTGAATCACTCGGGTGTTCCCATGTGCGAGCCGTCGAACGTCGACATACGACGAGCTGGCATCAATCTGTATGTACAGGTAACGCTCATCGCGGCTTCTGAGGAACACCTCGATGTCACCAGGACGTGCCCTGGACCGAATTCCGTTCAGAAGCGCCTCAGCGGCAGGATAGGGCGCACTGCCGATCCACCGCGAATTCTCGACGTGATCGGCTGCTTCGCCCAACAGCCCATCCATCGCGGACGGCGTGAGGTTCTCGACGACTGAGTTCATCGTCTGTTGCCCACGCGAACGCACGGCTGCGTATCCACGGCATCGCGATCGACTTCCGCGGCCAACAGCACCGCAGAGGGCGTGACGACGACGCATCACACCTTAGGAGTCGGCTGCCCAGTCAGTCGCTGCAATCCGAGAACGACAGCCCTCATCAGGTACAGCAACAATGACAATGCCGCGAGCGGTGCGGCGATGCTCCTTATCACGGCGATAGGAAAGCCGAACGGTCCTCGTCCGCCAATGAATTCCTCGACGACGACCCTTTGGTAAAACCAATCGGCATCGACGAACGCCGGAGAATAGAACAGCGCGAACACGGCTCCTGCGGCGCAGAAGAGGAACACGATCGGAGGGATCAGCAATAGATGGGGTCGACGCCGAAGCAAGAGAAAGAATCCGCTGCTCCATGCCGTCAGAAACGCCACCTCCACCGCAAAGTACGCCGGCACCAGGTCGCTGGAGAACGAAGCTCGCGAGCGCGCGAGGAAAGCCAGATCGACCTCGGATGCACTAATGTCGCGTCCGAGCTCCTGCTCGAGTGCGGCTCTCCCGACGTATTGCCGGACGTGATAGTTGTCCCAGCTCGCAGAGCACACGTGATACGAGATCCCGTGGTGCATGAGAGTGCGATAGCACCCGCCTGGACGCGTTGGTGATTGCAGCACATAGACCCTGGTCCTGATGGCCACTGATGCGGCGTCGACATTCTCTATGGCCGCCAGGCGCTCCGTCAGCAGGACCGCAGCTTCAGCGGCCGTCATCGGGCGAAGCGGGATGTCTGCAGTCTGTCCTGTGCGGCCGCCTTGCCACCGAGCTGGCAGGTGTGCTGACACGAGAAACAACGACAAGAGGAAGGCCAGGCGCATGATCGAACGCTTGCGCATATGTGCGGCGCGATCAGCGAACGATCTCATGAACCGGAGTAGTTCTTGGTAGGCCCTCGCGGACATCGAATCCAATTGTGGGACCGCTGGTCGATACCGGCGCGGGTTGCAAGCCCCCGGCTCACCGAATCGCGCGCAGATCTGCGCATTGTGCGCAGGCACGCCTTTCAGCGGTGCTCGACATTTCTGTCCGGACAATCGAGCCCACGACGAGCGCCGACTTGACCCATCGGCGAGACCGCGCTTCGTCGGGAACGATGACACTCGCCGGGGAGGGGTCGCTCACGCCGCAGGCGTGATAGAAGGCGCGGCGTCGCACTCTCGAACGTGAGCCTTCGGCCCTGCTCGAGAACGACCCTGGTTGTATTGGTCGGGGCGACTGGATTCGAACCAGCGACATCTCGCTCCCAAAGCGAGCGCTCTACCAGGCTGAGCCACGCCCCGACTCGGCGAGCCCTTCAATGTTACTGCGGTCCTCCGCCTCCCGTGAAGCGTTAGTCACCGCCCCCGGGTCGCCGACCGATCACCGCCGCTCACACCCGCCACGGGCGGCACCGCGCCCAGGCTTCCCGGGGCGTCTGACCTCCCGCCCGCCAGAGCGCCCGCGTCCGTCACTCCGCGCAGCCCAATGGGGTAGACAGGTGACGGCGTGCACGCATCCGGCGGCTGCGCCATCCGCACGAGCTCGGTCTCCGCGCGGGCCTGCCCGAACATCAACACGCCCCGCCACCCAATGAGCCGGCCGGCAATGTGCAGCCTCCGCTCGTCCACCCGGCGCACGGTCACCTTCCACCGCATCTCGCCGTACCGCGGATGCTCCACGCCACGGAAGAAATCGAACCCGACAGCCACGACGGCCTCGAAGGCGCCGTCGCCAGGCCTCACGTCGACATACTTCAATCCGTTGTCGTACCCGAACCCGCAAAACCGCAGGACGTATTCAGGGGTCATCTGCCGCACGTCGATCTCGAGCCCGCGGCGGGCGAGCACCTCGCGGGTAGCGGCATCCTCCGGATCGAGCTGATGCGCCCAGAACCGGAGCTCGCCGTCGGGCCGCTCCTCGAGCCGCATCACGTTGTGATTCTTCGGATGTTTCCAGTACGACACCCGGGGCGCGGCCGCCGCGATGCGCGTGCCGGATTCCGCGGTGCCGGGCTCGCCGGCCGGATTTCGCGTCTGCGCTGGAAGGACCACCGTGCAGAGCATCAGAGCGGCGCACAGCAACGCCCGCGCGCTCATAGGGCCAGACGCGCGGCCAGGCCGATCGCCGCGAACCGGACCAGGCGCCCAACGCCTCCCGCCGCCACGAACAGCCGGAAGTTCACCCGCAGCGTCCCCGCCGCGATCGTCACGAGATAGAAGGGCGGAAGCCCGACGCTGGAGCTCAGAAGCACCATGCCGACTGCCCGGCGGGGATGCCCAGCCAGATCGGTCCTGAGACGCTCGAACGACGCGGCGACGCGCCCGGACTTGAACCGATGCTGCAGCGTGCGCCGGCTGGTCCAGTAGAGCAGGCACTTGCCGACCATCTGCCCGACAGTCGCCACGACGATGAACCCGATCACGGCTGCGGGAGAAGGCGCCTGCGCGACAAACGACAAGAGGATCACTTCCGCGTTGATCCACGGCACGAGCGCGCTGACGATCGTCAGCCCCAGGCAGGAGAGAACCAGCCAGCTGTTCTGCACGTCAGGAATCACGGGTGCTGGCCCGGAGTCGGCGCGCCGGTCCGACTTCGCAGCACGATGAACTTGGATGCACCAGAGTGGGCAACGCGCTCGTGCGCCTTCCCATCGTACACGAACGTGCGCGGCGGACGCCTACTGGGTGTCGAACATGTCCTCGAATACGCGGTAGTGCTCGCCGTTCATGCCGATCGCCGCGTAGACGCGCTGCGCGGCGACGTTGCGCGTGTCCACGTACAGGCGAAGTCCGCACGCACTCGCTGACTGCGCCTCGCGCCGCACGTGCTCGTAGAGCGCCCGGAACACGCCGCCATGCCTCGCGGCGAGCGTCACGTACACCGACTGGATCCACCAGATCATGCCGTTGCGCCAGTCGCTCCACTCGAAGGTGATCAGCAGCTGGCCGACGGGCGTCCCTTCAACCTCGGCGATCCAGTATCGCCCCGGCACCCGCGCCTCGAGCACCGCGCGCACGCCTGCCCGCAACGCGTCGCGATCGAGCTGCAGCTGCTCGGTCTCGACGGCCAGCGCCAGATTTCCGTCGACGATGAAGTCGAGGTCGTGCAGGGTCGCGGGCCGTATGCGCATCATATTCCGTGCTTCTCCCTCTGGCGCTGCGTGCGTTCTCGCGTGTCGATGAGCGACACCTCGATGAGCGACACGCGATGTAGGACACGTCGAACGCGCGCCGTGGCGCTACTGGTCGGTTGCGTAGATGTATTTGACCAAAACGCCGTATTCGGTGAGCGCCACGCCGAAGCCCACGCGCAGTTCGAGGTACCGGCGGCCACCCTCCTCCCAGCGGCGTGCGAACTGCGGCTCCTTGTTCACGGTGGACGTGACACTGGCCGTCGCGCGCGCCGAATAGGCGCCTGGCGGATGCATCTCCTGCCCGGTGGTCTGATTGTCGCCGCGCCCCATCACGTTGACGTTGACGTTGAGCCACTGGAAGACCTGCGCGCCCAGGTTCCACTGGCCGACAGCCACACCAGAGATGGTGAACTCCTCGTCGTGGCCGCGGATTTCCTGAGGCGCAGTCACCGTCAACTGACCGGCCGCCGATGCGGCACCGACTCTGTTGGCCAGCTGGAAACTTGCCTGCAGACCGGGTACGACCTGAATCTGGACGTCCGGCCTGTTGATGATCTGTGGCTCGATGCGTGTCTCGAGGATGCGGTAGACCGGAACGCCAGGCGCTGCCGGTGGGCGCGCGACGGTCGATGAGGGGGCGGGTGGTCCGGCCGGCGCCCGCGCGCGAGCCGCGTCCGCGGCACAGCTTTCCGCCTTGGCAGACGCGTCGCGGCTGTTCTGCACGAAGACGCCGATGGTGTCGACCGTCGCGGAGAGGTCGCGGGGCTGCGGCTCGAGCTGGGCCATCAGGTCCGCTGCGCCCTGGCAGGCGGGCCTCTGAATGCGCGACTGGCGGACCACCGCTTCGAAAGCCGCGACACTTTGACGCGTCCAGTCGGCCAGGGGCGTCACGTCCTCGAGGTCGAGGTCGTCTCCGGACATTGCGTCGCGCACCAGTCCGACCAGGCGCTCCGCCTCGACTTCAACGGCGCGCACCGCTGTCGTTCTGAGGCAGCTGTTGAGCGGCGTGCGGATCGCCGATGCAAGGGTCTCGCTCTCCGCCAGCGGGTCTGGAAGGTCCGCCACGGTGGTTTCGACGCGGGCGATCCGCTCGTTGAGAGTCTTGAGCGCTTCGCCGAACCAGGCCACCGCCGCCTGGCGCTTCCCGTCCTGCTCGACGAGCTCGCGAAGCCGTGCCTGCTGAATGACCCGCTCGATCTCGCCCTGCGCCGCCCGCGCCTGGGTGAACACGGGTTCGAGCTCGGCAGCTTTGGCGCGCGTCTGCGCGGCGAAGCCGGCAGCGTTCGCCCGGATGTTCGCCCGCGCATCATCGGTCGACGCAGTGCCGATGCGAGCGGCAATTTCGCAGGTGACGCCGGCCAGGTTCAGCGCCGTCGAACGCAGCAGCGTCGCCTGCCTGACGGCCTCGTCCAACTGATTGCGCACCAAGCCCACCTGGCCGACCATCAGACTCGCGGCTCGACACGCCGCCTGCACCTGGTCGTAGACGCCCTCGACCTGCGTCAAGTACGCGGCGGCCGCCACGCGGTCGCGCTCGATGCCTGGCAGATCCTCGTTCAGCGCGCGATTCCGAACCTGGCGCTGATTCAGCACTGTCTGGCCCATGCCATTCGCCAAGGCGCGGAGCCGGTTGAGACTCGGCGCCACCTGCGGCAGGGCGGCGCAGCCCACGTCCGGCCGCACCGTCGTTTGCTGACGGACGGGATCGAGACCATACGGATGCACGGTGACGTCCCAGACGACCGCACGTTCGAGGTCGGTGACATCGCGTTCGATCCACGTCTCGATGGCGTGTTCCCCCTCGCCGCGTCCTTCCAGCCTGTGGTGGTGCACGGCCTGACCGGCCTCGGTCAGTGTCTCGAGCACGGGCAGCGGACTCAGGTACGCGCCGCTCGGCGCCCTCAACGTCGCCGCGTTGGCCACGCGGTATGGGAATCGGAACGTCACGCGTGCGCGATCGCGCCCCAGTGCCTGGACCGCAGCCTGCGGCGTGCCCAGGGTCACCTCGACCCGCTCGACGCCGTAGCGCGGTTCGACGGCGCGGCCGCCGACGGTCGCCGTCGGCGCCACGTACCCGCCGGGGTTGAAGCGGAACGGTATCCAGAGCGAAGGGATCCTGTCGTCCACGAACGGCGGTGACTGGGCATCGGTGGTCAGGTTGGCGGCCGGCGCATTGGGGAACTTTGGCGGGAGGCGTCCGGTTCGTTCGTCGATATCCACCATCCGGCGGATCACCTCGAGCGATCGATCGAGCAGGGGGCTGCCGACCTCCAGCGAAACCGCCCGGAGCGCATCCGTCAGCGTTGGGTTACCCCCAGGGTCCCACGTCGACCAGTTGTAGTAGACAGTCTTACGATCGGAAGCCGGATTGGCGGCAGCCAGCTGGGTCAACACGCGCCGGATGGCGTCGCGATCGGGTTCCCTCGGTTCCTGGCCCAGCACTTCACGCATGAACTGCTGGAGGACGGCTATCGTGTCTTCGGTCATGGCCCATGCCTTTGCCATATCCGAATCGAGAAAATCCGGCAGATGGCCGAGCATCGCGTGTCCGCGCACGACCGTGTAGTCCCCGTGCGGGTAGGTGTCCTGCACGAAGTGGATCAGCGGACCGGGATTGCGTTCCGATCGCGCCAACGCCCACAGGTCGGCGCGTGCCTGGCGGCGCTCGTCGGCGATCCGCTGGCGGTCGGCCGCCGTGCAGAGCGGCAGGACCTTGAAGACGTCGCGTTCCACGGATGTGAGGTGCAGCCGGCCAGTGTCCTGGCGCCTGCCGACGATGCCGATGTTGCCGACGACGTCGGCAACGGTCTCTGACGCAGAGGCCAGCCACTCCTGTTCTTCCTGCGTGAGGACGCAGTGCGTCACGTTGGCGAAGGCATGGAACTTCTGCCAGATGCCGACGACCTTGTCGTTGGGCCCTGTCGGATTCAGGTACCACATGCCCGGATGCTGGGCGCCTATGACGACCTCGAGCGGCCCCGCCTCCATCGGACCGGTGTTCGGATCCCAGTCAACGGCGTACGCCGCGCTGGCAATCTGATACGCCTGACGCTTGGTGTAGCCCACGTGCAATGCGAGGTAGTAGGTCCATACGAAGTGCTCCCCTTCGAACGCCTGAACGGGCCGCCGGAATTCCGGCAGCACTACCCCCACGATCAGGAGGATGAGGACACACCGCACCAGGAATCGACGTCGCATGGCGGTCACCTGTCTCTTTCGGTTGTGTGAGCGGGTGCGAAGACGAGGGTCGATTATAGCCAGCTCGGCAGGCAGGTCAGCCGGCAGTCGCGCATTCTGCGGGGAAGGGAACGGTTGCGTCGCCGTTACTGTTGCTGCTTCTTGGCGAGCGCGCGGTAGTACTCCTCGATCGCCTGGCGGAAACCAGCCGGCACTTCGTCGGAACCCGACAGGGACAGCGGTTGGTCGCCGCCTTCGTGCTTGCGCCGCAGCTGGAACTCGAACTTCTTCAGCTTGTCGAGCGCAGCGGCCTGCAGCAGTGCGAGCGAGTTCCCGTCGACGAACGCCTGGTCGCTGTCGAAGGCCCGCATGTCGCGCAGAACCTGATCGAGATCCCGCGTGTCGACGCCGGCTTGCGAGAGCTCGCGCCGCAGGGCTTGCGCGTCGTTCTGCCACTCGCGGAAATCACGGCGGAACTGCCGCGCGTCCTCGGGATTGAATCGATAGCTCCCGTTGTTCCGGTTGTTGTCGTACCGGCCGTTCCAGGCACCCCCGGCGTACGTGCCGTCGGCCGTGCGGCCATTCGCGCCGGAGGTCGGGCCCCCCTGCGGGCTGCCAGCCTGCGCCTGCTGGCCGGACTGACCGGGTTGGCCGCCCTGTCCGCTCTGCCCGTTCTGCGCCGATTGCTGACCTTGCTGGCCGCTCTGGCCTTGCTGGCCGCTCTGACCCTGCTGGCCGTCTTGACCCTGCTGACCCTTCTGTCCCTCTTGGCCGCCCTGCGCCTGCTGGCCTTGCTGTCCGGACTGGTTCTGCTGTCCGTTCTGCCCGCGCTGCCCCGGCTGCGAGCGATCGCGCATGCGTTGGTCGAGCGACTCCATGCCGCGCACGAGGTCGCGCGTCTTGTCGACGGCTCGGCCCAGCGCGTCCTGCTTGTCCGCTTCGCCGAAGGCGGACTGCGCCTCGCCGATCTTGTTCTTCAGCGCCTCGAGGTTCGACTGAATGTCGGCTTCCATCGCGCGCGCGTATTCGCTCGGCTGACCTCGCAGCGTATTGCGCGTATACCGGATCTTCTCGCGCAGACGGCGGTCCGTGATGCTGCCTGCGGCTTCGTCCAGCTTCCGCGCCGCGTCCCGCGCGTCGCCCCGCGCCTGGTTGGCGAGCTTCTCGAGCTGATCCTGGAGGTCGCCGACGCGCTCGTCCATCGCATCCTTGCGCTGCCGGAGCGCATCGGACTTCGCCTGCCGCGCGGGCCCTTGCAGCCCCTCGAGCCCCTGCACGTCGGACGCGATTTGCTCCTGCTCCTCGGCGAGCTCCTGCGCCTGCCGGATGGCATCGCGCACGTCGCGCTCGCCGCGCCCGCTCTGATTCTGCTGCAGCCGCTGCTGTGCCTGACGCAGCTTGTCGAGCGCCGCGGACGCCTGCGCGCCGGCGTCGCGCGATCCGTTCGCCGCCGCCTGCCGCATGGCGTTTGCCGCATCCTGCAGCTGACGTGCGGCGTCCTGCAGGTCCTGCCGCTGCTGTTCACGCGTCAGCTGTTCGAGCCGTCGCGCAGCCTCCTCGACCTCGCGCGCCAGCTGCCGCTGCGCGTCGCCGCTCGCCGCGCCCCCCTGGCCCGCCGCCGCCAGGCGCTGCTGTCGCTCGGCTTCCTGCTGCTGCCGCCGAGCCAGCTCCTTCAACCGCTCAGCGAGCTCGTCGACCTGACGGTCGCCGCCCTGCTGGCTGGCGCGCTGCTGCATCTCATACTGGTTCGCGAGCTTGTCGAGCTCGAGCTCGAACAGGTCCGCGAGGTCGTTGGCCATCTGGTTCTGGCCGCCTCCGCCGCCGCCGGCCTGCTGCTGCGCCACCTGGACCTCGTACTGCTGCTCGGCCTCCTGCAGGAGCTTCAGCGCGCGCTGTTCCGGCGACAGGGCGTCCTTGGCCTGCTGCCCCTTGAGATTGGCCTCGGCCTTCTTCATCTCCTCGGCGGCTTTCGGCAGCGCGCCGGCGATCTCCTTGAAGGCCGGATCGACCGCGTCGAGCCGGCTGTTCATCTTTGCGCTCAGCTCTTCGACCTGCTCGCGCAGCTTGGCCTGGGCCAGCGTCAGGAACACCGTCTGCTCGCGGAACTTCTCGGCGGACATCTTCGCCCGGTCACGCACGATGTTGAAGGTCGCGGCGACGATCTCGCGCTGCTGCTGCGACAACTGGCCCACCTGGCCGCCTCCACCGCCGCCGCCCATGCCGGCCATCGACTGCGCTTGGCGGTAGTCGGTCTTGAACGGCCGGATCTGCACGAAGTAGATGTCGCTGGTCGTCGTCTTCGCGCCCTGGACCCCGTCGTTGTCCGACGCCTTGGCGTAATACGAGACGAAGTCGCCGGGCTTCAGCCCCAGCTCTTCGAGGTAGATCGTGTGGCTCGCGACGACCTCCTGCAGCGTTTTCGATCCGCCGAACAGGTTGACGCTCTTCTCGGGTGCGCCGTTCACCGAATAGAACATCTGAACCTGCTTGACCCCATAGTCGTCGTCGGCGCGCACCTCGGCGAACACTTCCTCGACGGCGGTGGCGTTGGTGTCGCGTCCGGGCTTGTTGAAGCGCACCGACGGGGCGGTGTCGGTCAGCACGTCGATCGTGTATTGCGGCGAGGCGTTCACCTTCTCGCCGTCGGGGCCGTCGAGCTCGATCTTGTAGAACCCCTGCTTGGCGACCTTGAAGCTCGCGCTGAAGGTGCCGTCCGCCTCCTTGTTGAGCGGCACCGACGAATCTTCGTTCAGGATCACGCGTCCGCCGGGTGTGCTCATCGTCGGCGTGACGGCGAGGCGTACCTCCGTGCCCTGCAGCGTCGCGACGTCGCCGCCGGGATCGACCGTGCGCGGCTCCAGGCCGGTGTAGGCGGGGAAGCGGTACTCCATGGCCAGATGCTCGACCGTCGGCAGATCGACCACGTCCATCTTGAAGATCGGAGAACGGACGCCGTTCGACTCGACGTAGTAGTCGGCGGTCTGCTCGACGTGGAAGAGCACCCCCTCGAAGGTTCCGGACTCGTCGGCGGGAATCAGCGGGACCCGGTCGAAGCTGCCCGCCGGGTCGGTCCGCATCATCAGCGTCGCGTCCGACGATGAGAACCCGAGGAGCTTGGCCTTGACCGCCTGATCGGCGCCGCGCGGAATCCGCGTGTCGCCTGGAGTGACGTCGATCTTGTACGGGCTCGCCGCCTCGGCGCTGCGCGAGATCACGAGAAGGGCCGACATGCCGCTGCGCAGGAACGCGGGTCCGAAGACGATCAGCAGGGCCGCGGCCGCCACGACGCCACCCAGCGTGTAGAGCTGCATGCGCAGGTTGTGACGCTCGATCGCGGCGCCGTCCTCGAGCTGCCGGCACTTCTCGATGGCCTGATCGATGAGCCGCTCGACGAGCTTCGGCGATGGTCCACGCGTGCCGCCATCGGCGTCGGGTACCTGCTCGACGGCGCTCAGAATCGCCGCCTCGAGCGACGGGTCCCGCTCCTCGAGATACAGGGCGACCTGGCCGTCGGTCACGCGCCGGCGCAGCGGCTGCACGAATCCGATGAACACCAGCCCGGCGAACACGATGAGCGCAATCAGGCGGAACGCCGTGATTGCGGCGGGGCTGAATCGAAGAGCTTCGAGGCTGGAGGCCGAGAGCAGCAGCGCCAGCAGCGTGCCGGCGACGACGATGACGACGCCGCGCAGCGCGAGCTTCAGGCGCCAGCGATTTCGGACGCGGCGGATGACGGCGACGAGCTCTTCACGGCGATCCGAGCCACCCGGTTCGTAAGCCATCGTGGGCCTCCTCCCACACCTGTTCGCAGGATACACCCTGCCAACGGCGCGTCCTTACGTAAATCGCTCGTGCTGCGAGAGCCGATTGGCCACCACCATCTCGGTGACCAGCAGTCCCAGCCCTGCGATCAGCAGGTACCACCAGAAGCCTTGCCGCTTCTCCGCGTCCGCGGGGGTCAGCTCATCGGGTGTCTGCGCTGCGGCGATCGGCGCCGCCGCCGCGCGTCCGGTCGCCGCCGCCACGAGCTCGTTCGGATCCATCGGCGCCAGGTCCGACTCGGCCGGGTCGATGTTGACCGCAATGCGATCGGCGCGCGCGGCGTTGTCCGTGGTGCGGATCTCGTAGACGCCGTGCTCGGCGAGCTCGACGATCGCCGGCTCATCGCGCGCGAAGCGGATGCGTTCCCCGGCGGGCGTCACCACGACGCGCTCGCTCTGCGAACGCAGGACCACGTTCAGGTCGACGACCTGGCCGACCGTGCTCCATGCGGACGTCTGCTCGTACTGCGCCACGTAGCGGGCGATCTGGTGCACGAGTGGAAGGTAGACCGGCTTCAGCGCCAGGTCGCTCCAGCTGTCGTCCAGCGTCGTCGTCAGCACGATGACGCGGCCGTCGCCCACGCGACGCTCGACCGCGGCGACCGCGCCGTCGTCGAAGCGCGCCAGCACGCGGGCATCGTCTGCCGCCTGGAGCGACCGGTAGCGGAGCACGCGTGCGGCGGAGAAGTCGCCGCTGCGCGGCGCCTTGAAGACCTCGAAGATCGCGTGGCTGTAGTCGCGGAAGCCGATCGTCGCGCCCCGTCCGTCGGTACGGTCGACCACGGGGCCGAGCGCGCCGGGCATGAGCGCCGTGTCGTTCGGCGGCCATGTCGATCGATCCCCCAGCGCGACGACCAGACCGCCGCCGCGCTCGACATACTGGCGCAGGGCTCCGCCGGCAAGCGATGCCGGCAGCGGCGCGTCGTTCAGGATGACGACCCCGCGGCCCTCGAGCATCTGCGGCGTCACGCGGCCGGACGGCACGACCTCGACCTCGAAGGTCGGCGCGTTGCCGATGCCGAGCGCCTTCGTGAGGAAGAAGCTCGACGCGCTGCCGCCTTCGACGATGAGCACCTTCACGGCCTGGCTCGGCGTCAGCACGAAATCGAAGGTGTTGTCGGCGGGCAGCGCGTCGGTGCCCGCGTGGACGACGCCGTGCATGGACGGACCGGTCAACGTGAACGGCGCGAAGGCGACCGACGCCGAGGCGTTGGCGCTCACGTTCACCGTCTTGGTCTCGATGTCGTGGCCGTCGATGTCCAGCGACACCTGCACGCCGCTGGCCGGCGTGGCGCTCTTGTTCGCGATCCCCGCCGTGACCGCGATGCGCTCCTGGTTCGAAAACGAGGAGCGCGCGAACGTGATCGACGGGACGGCGAGGTTGGCGACGGTCTCAGTCGCAACCGACACGGGCGTGAGCGTCAGACCTTCGCCGAAGTGCACGTCTTCCGAGCCGGTCCAGCCGCTCTTCTGGAAGTCGGACACCAGCACGGCTTCGCGCCGCTGCAGCGTGGACCCGACCAGGATGCTCTCGGCCAGCTTCAGCGCCGGGCCGAAGCGGGTGCTGCCCGAGCTGAGCGTGGCGGCGTCGAGGGCCGCCTGCAGCCGTCCGCGATCGGAGGTCGCGCGGATGTTCTCCTCGGCGTTTCGGCCGAAGAGCACGAGCGTGGCGCGATCGTCGGGATTCAGCGACGAGATGACGCGAGAGGCCTCGCTCTTGGCGCGATCCCAGCGATCGCCATACCCCATGCTTGCGGATCGGTCGAGCAGGATCACCACCTCGCGGCTGCCGCCGGTCGCCGCGAGCGCTGCCGCCGCGCTGGCGGGGAAGAAGGGCCGCGCAAACGCCGCCACGATCAGCGCGATCGCCGCCGCGCGCAGCAGGAGGAGGAACCAGTGGCGAATCCGTCGTCGTCTCACCGACTGGTACGGAATCTTCTGCACGAACATCAGCGACGGGAATTCGATGACGCGCTTGCGCTCGCGCTGGATCAGGTGCACGAGCACCGGCACGGCAATCGCGCCGAGGCCGAAGAGCAGGAAGGGAGATAGGAAGGACATGCGCTACCGCACCCGCATCAGCTTCTCGCGGCTCGACAGATAGCTGAACAGCGCGCGGTCCAGCGGCTCGCTGGTGTTCAGGAGTGCGTAGTCGATGCGCTGTTCCGAGAAGCGTGCGCTCAGCCGGTCGATGTGCTCGCGGATCAGCCGGCGATACTCCGCACGGAACGACTGTGGCACGACCGGGACCTGCTCGCCACTCTCGAGATCCTGGAACGTCGAGGCGTCGTCGAAATCGAAGTCGATCTCCTGCGGGTCGAGGACGTGGAAGACGATCAGGTCGTTGCCGAGGAACCGCAGCGGCTTGATCGCGTCCAGGATCGCGTCCGGCTCGTCGTAGAAATCGGAGATGAGGAGCAGGATGCCGCGACGCTTGAAGTGCTCGGCCATCCTGCTGAGCGGTTCGCTCAGGTGACCGGGGCGCTCGGGCTTCGCGCGGTCGAGGGTGTGCAGCACCATGTCGAAGTGCTTCGCCGACGGAGGCACGTGCGTGACGATCTCCGAATCGAAGGTCAGGATGCCGACGCGGTCCCGCTGCCGGTGGGCCAGGTAGGCGAGGCACGCGGCCAGGAACGAGCCGTATTCGACCTTGCTCACCCCGCGCGACGCGAACTTCATCGACTTGGAAATGTCGAACAGGATGGTGAAGTTCGTGTTGGTGTCGGCTTCGTACTGCTTGATGTAGTAACGGTCGGTGCGCGCGTACAGACGCCAGTCGACGCGGCGGATGTCGTCGCCCGCGACGTACCCGCGGTGTTCCGCGAAGTCGATCGACGCACCGAAGAAGGGCGCGCGGTGCAAGCCGTTGATGAAGCCGTCGACGACGCTCCGCGCGAGCAGTTCCAGATTGCCGATGCGCGCGAGGATCGCGGGATCGACGAATCGAGCCCCCGCTATCGCGCCATGTTCGGTTACGGCCATGTTCTGCGCATCCCGGTCCGGTCGAGGCCGGACGTTCCGTCGGATCTACATCCCGGACGCGGGCACGGGCACGCGGTCCAGCAGTTCGTCGATGATCGAGTCGGTCGACACACCCTCGGACTCCGCGCGGAAGTTGACGAGCACGCGGTGGCGGAGCACCGGATGCGCCATCGCGCGGATGTCGTCGAAGCTCACGTGGTAGCGGCCGCTCGTCAGCGCCCGCGCCTTGGCGCCGAGCACGAGATATTGCGCGGCCCGGACCGACGCGCCAAACGCCACCCACTTCTTCACGGATTCTGGTGCGTTGGGCGCCTTCGGCCGGCTGGTTCGCACCAGGGAGAGCGCGTAGCGCAGCACCGCGTCGGCCACCGGGACGCGACGCACCAGACGCTGGAACGCGATCAGGTCCGCGGCCGACACGGGCCGATTGAAGTGCGGATCGACGATGCCCGTGGTTTCGCGGACGACGGCCAATTCCTCGTCTTCGGGTGGATGCTCGATCAGGATGTGGAACATGAAGCGGTCGAGCTGCGCCTCGGGCAGGGGATAGGTGCCTTCGAGCTCGATCGGGTTCTGCGTGGCGAACACGTAGAAAGGCTCGTCGAGCTGGTAGGTGCGCCCCTGAATCGTGACGCGATGTTCCTGCATGGCCTCGAGCAGGGCGGCCTGCGTCTTCGGCGGCGTGCGGTTGATCTCGTCGGCCAGGACGATGTTGCTGAAGATGGGCCCAGGCGCGAAGACCATCTGCCGCCGACCCGTCGCCGGGTCCTCGTTGATGATGTCCGTGCCGGTGATGTCGGAGGGCATCAGGTCCGGCGTGAACTGGATGCGCGTGAACTTCAGCTCGAGCACCTGCGCGAGGGTCTGAATCAGCAGCGTCTTGGCCAGTCCGGGCACGCCGATGATCAGGCTGTTGCCTCCGACGAACAGGGTCTGCAGCACCAGTTCCATCACGTTGTGCTGGCCGATGATGCGCTTGTGCAGCTCGGCAAGGATCTGCTTGCGGCCCTCGTTCATGCGGTCGGCCAGCGCGATGTCGTCAGGCGAGTCCAGATTCACGGTGTCAGCCACGCTCGTCCCCCTATGTCTGCCGTCAGCTCTTTCACGTTCGCGTCGTTGCCTTCACTCACCACTCACCACTCACCACTCACTACTTATTACTCACAACTCACTACTTACTACTCCCAACCCCCTCAATGCGTCATGGCGTACACGACGTAGTTCACGCCGAGCTTGTAGGCCTCGTTCGTCTCGCTGATCGGCGCGAACCCTTCGTTCGAGAACTCCCAGTACTCCGAGATGTCGTTGTTGAAGTTCGCCAGGGCCATCAGCCGCCCGTCCGGATCGTTGTTCTCGAAGGCGGCCATGAACGCCGGGCGCAGGCCGCGATCGTACGGCGGCAGGAACTCGTGGGGCGACGGAATCTCGAAGAACGAATGGAAGATCGGATGTGTCCCGTCCAGCTCGAACCAGCGGCCACCCGGGATGACGTGGTTCCACTGCGAGGCGAAGTAGTCCCATCCGCCGCGGTTCTCGGCGAAGTCGTCGAAGATCACGAAGCCGCCCTTGAGCAGCCAGGCCCGGAACGCGTCCGCCTCGTCGTCGGTGATCGTCCAGTAGCCCGGCTCTGCCATGTAGGCCACCGGATACAGGCCCAGCTGCGGATCGTCGAGCGCCATGACGTTGGTCTCGGTGATGTGCGGCCGCAGATAGGTGACCTCGTTCATGATCTGCATGAAGTGCTGCTCGCCGAGCGGGTAGTCGTGCGTCCAGGGGATGCGCTGCGATGCGAACGGAACCGGCGGACCGTACCGAAGCCGCACGAACGTGAACTGCCCGTCGTACGGGGTATTCGCCTTGATCTCGGGCCCCCCGAAGCGCAGACCCTGCGCGAAGGTGGTGGCGGCGACCGCCGCCACGGCCACCGCCGCGGCCAGGTGGCGCCTCATCGCTTGCCTTCGAGCTCCCGGATTTCTCGCGTCTTCACCGCCAGGTCGGTCAGCAGCGTTTCGAGCGCCTTCTCGTACGCCGCCTGATCCATCCCATCCTTCTTCAGCCGCAGATCGTTGACCTGCCGCTCGAGCGCGTCGCGCGCCTCGAGCAGGGCGCGCAGCGCAGGATCGGCCTGTTGCGCCGCCGCGGTCCTCGACCGTTCGGGGGCGAGATACACGGCGCCGGCCAGCTTGCCCTCGCTCCCGTCGTCGAGCGTCGCGTGTTCGGTCAGGATGTGGCCGCCCTGCTCGTACGCCGCCTTCACCCGAGCCGTGGCGAAGTCGAAGGCCTCGAGGATCGAGACGCGGCCGTTGCGATCGCGGTCGGCCGCCTCGCTGTCGAGCGCCTCGATGAAGAATTCAGGGAACTGCGTCTCGTTGCGCTCGCCGCCGGTTCGCGTGGCGGTGACGATCGTTCGCGCCGGACCAGCCAGCGCCTGCACGAAAGGACCGCTGGAGCTGGCCGTGTTGACGAAGGCGACGCGCTGCGTCGGAAAGCGATCCAGCAGCAGCGCGTAGTCGGCCGCGGTGAGATCCGGCCCTGGGAGATTGAATGCGGCCGTCTTGCCGTCGAAGCTCCCGTGGCCGATGAGAATCACGACGATCTGGTCGTCCGGCTTGGCGCGTCTGGCGAGATCGCCAAAGGCCTTGGTGACGTTTTCGCGGGTCGAGCGATCCGCGATGCGCGCGTCCTTGGCCGGTGCGGTCGTCTCGCCGTACCAGGCCATGTTGGCCTCGAGCACGCCGCTCTTCTTTGCGGCGTCCAGAACGGCGCCCGACCATTTCTGGAACTTGGCGGTGTGCTCTTCGTCGCCGCCGACGCCGGTGATCACCAGCACGTGCACGTCCTGGGCGCTGGCCGACGCGGCGCCGCACAGCGTGACGCAGACCAGACAGGCGGCCCGAAGGAAACGTGTCACGCCAACCCCCGCGCGCGGCGGTAACCCCACTCGGCGCCGATCAGCGCGAGCAGCGCGAGCAGCAGGATCGGCATGTCCCAGAGCTCGCGCTCCTCGACCACCGTGACGCCGCGTCCGCTGAAGTTGATCGCCTCTGGCAGCGAGGCGACCGTGTCCGGTGTGAAGAACCGGCCGCCGGTCTCCTCCGCGACCCGCTCGAGCAGCGAGGCGCGCATGGCCGCGTCGAAGTACTCGGCGTCGCCGGCCGAGGCGCGCGTATGCAGCGTGCTGGCCCCCAGCGGCTTGCCGTCGCGCGTCGCACTGGTCTTGACTTCGTACGTCCCGGCTTCGTCGGTCACGAACTGGCCGTGGTACTCGCCGTCCTTGGTGACGGTCCACTCCAGCGGAACCTCGGTGATCTTCCCGGTGGGCGACGTGATCTGCGCAACCACCTGCGCGTCGTTCACCTCGACGAAGGCCGGGTCGACCACTTCCGCCGTCAGGTTCAACGGTTCCCCAGGCTCGACGCGATCGATCGCCGACGTGAGGGCGACCGGCTCCGGCACGCCGTCGACCAGCCACCGAACGAGGCGCCGCCAGAACATGGCGTGGGTCATGTCCTCCACCGCCACCGTCGCGTCCATCTTCCAGATCCACGAGTCCTGAATCGGCAGCGCGAGCGCCTTGCCGCGGCCATAGCGCTGGTACGCGAGCACGATCTGCTCCTGGCGCGTGTCGGTCGTACCGGTCAGCAGGACGGTTGCGCCGGGCTTGACCGAGCGCACCTGGTTGACGGCGCTGACGGCCGGCATCTCGTCCCATTTCGCCACCGATCCACGTTCGTCGTCTGCCAGCTGGACCACGGGGAACACCGCACCGGCACGCGTCGGGTGCACAGTGAGGCGGGAAAAATACGGTGCGTCGTTGTTGCCGCGCGGGCCGCCGTCGAACTGGACCGGGAGCACCTCGGCGACGGGAGTACCGGCCCAGCCGCCTTCGGCGAACGATCGGCGTCCACCCAGCATGAGCAGCCCGCCGCCTCGCTTGCTGACGAAGTCGGCGAGCATCCGGAGTTGGTCCGGAGAGAACGACGCGGCTTCGACGCTGCCGAGGATGATCGCGCGATAGCCGAACAGTTCTTCACGGGTCTTCGGGAAGCCGCCGACGACCTCGTCGGGGCTCTCGACGTCCAGACGCAGATATTTGTCTTCGGCGGTGCGCTGCAGGATCGTCACCGCCAGGTTCTCATCGTCGGCGACCGCGCGGCGTACGAACTTCGCTTCGAACCTCGGCTCCCCCTCGAGATACAGCACGCGCTCCCGGCGATCCAGCACCTCGACCAGCGCTTCGCGGGCGTTGTTCTGCGTGACCTGTTCACCGCCCTGCGGCTCGATGCGGAAACGGAAGAGGCGCGCGCCCGCTTCGTGGACGGTGAAGTTCACCCGGACGGTCGTCGACTGGCCGTCGGGCGGCAGCTTCACGTCCTGCGAGTTGACGATCCGACCATCGTCTTCGACGACGAGCGCGACGGTGGATCCGGCGTAGCCCGTCTGCGAGACCACCACGTCGACGGCGAGGGAGGTGCCTTTCAGCGTACTGCGCGGCGTCTCGACCCGTGTGATCTGAATGTCGCGCTGGAAGCGCTCCTCGCCGACGCCGACGGGGAATACGGGAATGGTCCTCGCCTTCAGGCTCGCGAGCGGCTCGTCGAGCGTCGCATCCGACGTATCGGCACCGTCGGTGACCATCACGAGCCCGGCGAGCGGAAGCCCGGCAAGCTCGTCGCGCGCCCGCTCGATTGCGGCGCCGAGCCGTGTCGAGGTGCCGGCGAACTTCAGGTCGGCGGGAGCACCCAGGCGGTCCGCCGATGACGAGAATCGGAAGTAGCGCAGGACGAACCGCTCGGAGAGCGCCTTGGCGAGCGCACCGTCGGGGCCGAGCTGCTGCTGCACGAACGCGGTGCGCGGTTCTTCGCCGCGATCCGCGATGGTCATGCTGCGCGAATCGTCGATGAGCACGCCCAGAAAGTTCTGCTGCGGCACCGCCGCGCGCAGGATGAGCGAGGGGCGCAGCAGGCAGAAGGTCAGCAGCACGAGCGCGCCGAGACGCAGCGCGAGCAGCACGGCCCGCTCACGCGGATGACCGGGACTGGCGATACCTCGGTACGTCAGGAAGCTCGCGAGCGCCAGTGCGACGACGACGGCGATGACCGCCGCTGCCGAGCGTGACGCCGCGAACGTGAAGTCGCCCTGCTCGAAGACGAAAGCCGGGTACTTGAAGAGGACGGTAAAAAGCCAACCCATCTCGGCTCGCCTGGCGCCATTCTACCCGGAGCTGCGCGCAAGCATAGCCCGGCCCAAACGACTCCTACAGATACAGACGCCGGTCACGACGAAAAGGATGGTGCGGCCGTCCGCGGACGGTTACGACTTGACTTTTCGAAGACGCGCCCGGAGTTTCGCGTAGGTCAGCAGCGCCGCTTCACCCACGACGATCGCGCTGCGCAACCAGTCGCTCGCGCGCGGCGGTGCCCACCGGGCCGGGACCGCCTGCGGCAGCTCCGCGTCCACCAGACAATTCGCGCCGGCCCAGGCCGGCGCCAGCGTCCCTGCCTGCTTGCGTTGCTCCCAGACACGCGCCGCGAGACTGCCGATGCGTTTGCGCTCGCCCGGTTTCCGCTCGCCAGGGTCCTTGCCGTAGGGCGAGGCGTGCTCGATCTCCGCGTTCAACTCGGCTCCAACCAGCACGGCCAGAGCCGACAGGTAGAACCAGAGCAGAAGCACGATCACCCCGCCGATGGCGCCGTAGGTGGCGTTGTAGTTGCCGAAGCTGGTGACGTAGAAGCGGAACCCGAGCGACACGATCAGCCAGAGCAGCGTGGCCGCGATCGACCCTGGGGTGATCCACGTCCACTCCTGCTCGGCGTCAGGGGCGTAGTAGTAGATGAGCGCCATCGCCATCGACACCAGGAGAAACACTACCGGCCATTGGAGAATCTTCCACGTCCAGGCGAACGCGTCGCCCAGATAGAACCACTCGGCGACCTGTTCGGCGAGTGCCGGTCCGCCGACGACGAGCACGGTGGAGACGATGATGAACAGGGCGAGCGCGACCGTCAGCACGACCGCCGTGAGCCTGACTTTCCACCACGGGCGGCTCTCGCGGATGTCGTAGGCCTGGTTCAAGGAGTCCATGACCGCGGTGATGCCACTCGACGAGCTCCACAGGGCCCCAAGCATGCCGAAGGTGAGTAGTCCGGTACCGTCTTCGCTGGTAATCGTCTCCAACTGGTCGCGGATGATCTGGAGGACGTCGGGAGGCGCCACGCGCGACAGCGTCCCCATGACGGTTTCCATCAGGCTGTCGACCGGCACGAAGCTCAACAGCGCGACCAGCACGAGCAGCGCCGGGAACAACGCCAGGAAGAAGTAGTACGCGAGCTGAGCCGCGAGCCCGAGGCAGTTGTCGGCGACCACCTCGCTCGCCGTGCGCCGCGCGAGATCGGTGTAGCTGATCGGCAGTCGGAAGGCGGTTCGGATCACGCCACGTCCGGAGTACGGCGGAGTCCGGTGCCCACCGAGGTCCACGATGGGGCATCGCTCGCGGGGAACGACTCGTCCGAGGCCTCGGCGACCGGATCCGCGGACCGCCAGAGCCATTGATGCGTGACCTCATCGAACCAGCGGCGTGCGCTCTCGAGTTCGCCCTCTCCGCTGATCGCCCACCACGCGAGCGAGCCTCCGAGCCACGCCAACGCGTGTCCCCGCCACCGGCCGACCTTCAAACCCTGCAGCGCGAGCGCGGTGCCTCCCAGTCCAACCAGCAGCCGCGTCGCCACGTGGTGCGCCGGCCTGCCGTCCCAACCCGGGCGAGTCCAGACGCTCTGGCCTGACCGCGGCTGCGTGAGATTCATTCCCTTGCCCGTTTCAGATCGATCGATGGGTTCCATGGTCAAGCCGAGATGCAATTTCGGGGACATGTGCCGACCGGCTGGCCGTGACCACTTTTCGTACGGACGGTGTCCACCGAGCGGCAGGAGTGAGACAGGCGCGAAGGAAAGGGACTGCGACCGATCGGCACACAGGTTGCTTCGCTCGGAACCGGCCAAGTCGACGTCCGTCCGGAACCGACCCCTTGACCGGCACCAAGAAGGCAACCGACGCGCACACGGCGGCACGCGACGACACAGACACAGACACAGACACAGACACAGACACAGACACAGACACAGAGGAGAGATCGGACATGAACCCAGAGTCACTCTGCGCAAACGAAGATGTGCTGCGCCGCGTACAGGGCGAGTTCCTGGAGATGCCCGGGCTGCGGCTCACCGAAGCGCAGGCCCGGCGGCTCTGGAACCTGGATGCGGCGTCGTGCCAGGCGCTCCTGACGACGCTCGTCGATACCAGATTCCTGTTCCGCACGCGCGACGGAGCTTTCATGCGCGTCGAGCACGCGCGGCCGGCGAAAGCATCAGGCCACCCACAGACCCGGGCATCCGCGGCATAGCCCCGGATCGCGGCGAATGGAAGTACGCTCGTGACGTGCGTCTCCTGCTCGCCACCACCAATCAAGGAAAGGTCCGCGAAATCCGCGAACTGCTCGCGGGCGTGCCTCTCGAGCTGCGGACGCTCGACGACTACCCGGACATTCCCGCTCCCGAAGAAAGCGGCGCCACCTTCGCCGACAACGCGCGGCTGAAAGCCCTCTACTATGCCGCCGCCACTGGCCTCTCCAGCGTCGCGGAGGACTCGGGCCTGGAGATCGACGCGCTGGACGGAGCGCCCGGCGTTCACTCAGCGCGTTTCGGTGGAATAGCGAGCACCTACCCGGAAAAGTTCGCAATCCTCTACCGTGCTCTTCAGTCGAAAGGGGCAGGGGACGCCACCGCCCGGTTCGTCTGCGCCCTGGCTGTGGCCCGGGCCGGGTCGATCCTCTTCGAGGCCCGTGGCGTCATCGAAGGGCGGATCGCGCCGGAGCCCAGCGGGGACGGTGGCTTCGGCTACGACCCGATCTTCTTCTATCCCCCATTCGGTCAGACGCTCGCCGAAGCGGGCGCTCGCAAGTCGACCGTGAGCCATCGCGGCCAGGCCTTTCGCGAACTGAAACGATGGCTGAAAGGCCGGACGGGTCCCGGGTCGATCGTGGATTGAGCGATCAGCGCTCGAACGGCAGCCGATTCGGGGGATCGGCCTGGTCGCGTCTGCGCGGTACCGCGCGCGGCCGCGGCTCCGGGGATGGCCAGTGGCGCTGCTCGTGGGTGAGCAGCCACGCCTTGCGGTCGAGTCCCCCGCCGTAGCCCACCAGCGTTCCGCTCGCACCAATCACGCGATGGCAGGGCACGACGATCGCGACAGGGTTGGCGCCGTTGGCCAGACCGACGGCGCGCGATGCGGAGGGCGCGCCGATCTGCCGAGCCACCTCGCCATAGCTCGACGTCGAACCGGGCTCGATCGTCCGGAGCGCGCTCCACACGGATCGTTCGAACGCCGTGCCCCTGGCGTCGAGCGGGACCTCGGCGTGGTCAGCCGAGGAGCCGTCGAAGTACCGGTCGAGCCAGCCGCGCGTCGCGGCGAGCACGTCGTTCCACCCGTCGGCGACGACCGCGTCGGGATAGTAGCGGGAGAGCCTCGTGTGGAGGCGCGAGAGGCGCCCTTCGCTCTGGAACTCCAGCGCGCACAAGGCGTCGGCGCTCGCCAGCGCGAGCATCGGGCCGACCGGCGTCGAGACGATCGCCCGATCGATCCGCATGACCTCAGGGGAAGCGGACGAGGTGTCCGACGATGGCGCGCTGCTTCTCGGTGAGCTGCCGGAGGCCCTCGTCGGCCAGCCCGAGCTGCGTGTCGAGCGCCCCGCGGTCGACCGGCAGCCCC
>JBFXAT010000069.1:0-23681 GCA_050183995.1 Vicinamibacterales bacterium | reverse complement strand
TCTACCAGGAAATGGCGACCGCCATGCCGCACGACCTGATCAACGCGAAGCCGGTCATGGCCGCGATTCGCGAGTTCTTCGGGTCGTCGCAGCTGTCGCAGTTCATGGACCAGACCAACCCGCTCTCCGAGATCACGCACAAGCGGCGTCTCTCGGCGCTCGGGCCGGGCGGCCTGTCGCGGGAGCGGGCCGGGTTCGAGGTGCGCGACGTGCACCCGACGCACTACGGCCGCATCTGCCCGATTGAGACGCCGGAAGGCCCGAACATCGGCCTCATCTCGTCGCTCTCGTGCTACGCGCGCATCAACGAGTTCGGCTTCATCGAGTCGCCCTACCGCAAGGTGAAGGACGGACGCGTCACCGACTTCGTGATCGTCACCAACGCCGGCGGCAACCAGAAGTACAAGGCCGGCGACATCATCGAGGCCGACGACCTGGTCGGCGAGGACGGCCGGCCGAAGAAGAAGGGGGTCGAGTTCGAGCCCTACTCCTTCTACCTCTCCGCCTGGGAAGAGGACCAGTACGTCATCGCGCAGGCGAACGCGAAGGTGGACGCCAGCGGGAACCTCGTCGAGGAGCGCGTGAACGCGAGGCAGGCGGGCAACTTCCTGCTGGCGCCGCGCGAGAACATCCAGTTCATCGACGTGTCGCCGAAGCAGCTGGTCTCGGTCGCCGCCTCGCTCATCCCGTTCCTCGAGAACGACGACGCGAACCGAGCGCTGATGGGATCGAACATGCAGCGCCAGGCGGTGCCGCTGCTGCGCGCCCGGTCGCCGTTCGTCGGCACCGGGATGGAGTACATCACCGCGCGCGACTCGGGCGCGGTGATCGTCGCCCGGCGGTCCGGCGCCATCGACTACGTCGACTCCCAGCGCATCGTCGTGCGCGTGGAGAGCGAGACGGAAGACGGCAAGGAGATGGGCGCCGACATCTACCCGATGACGAAGTTCAAGCGCTCGAACCAGAACACGTGCATCACCCAGAAGCCGATCGTGCGGGTCGGGCAGAAGGTGCACAAGGGCCAGGTGCTCGGCGACGGCCCCTGCACGGAGCTGGGCGAGCTCGCGCTCGGCCGCAACGTCCTCGTGGCGTTCATGCCGTGGCGCGGGTACAACTTCGAGGACGCCATCCTGGTGTCCGAGCGGATGGTGAAGGACGACTACTACACCTCGATCCACATCGAGGAGTTCGAGATCGAGTCGCGCGACACCAAGCTCGGGCCCGAGGAGATCACGCGGGACATCCCGAACGTCTCGGAGACCTTCCTGCGCGACCTCGACGACAGCGGCATCATCCGCATCGGCGCGAACGTGAAGCCGGGCGACATCCTCGTGGGCAAGGTCACGCCCAAGGGCGAGACGCAGCTCACGCCGGAAGAGAAGCTGCTCCGGGCGATCTTCGGCGAGAAGGCCGGCGACGTGCGCGACGCGTCGCTGATCTGCCCGCCGGGCATCGAAGGCATCATCGTCGGAGTGAAGATCTTCTCCCGCAAGGGCATCGAGAAGGATGACCGTGCGAAGGCCATCGAGCAGGAAGAGCTCGACATGATGGAGAAGAACCTTCAGGACGAGATCCGCATCCTTCACGACGAAGTGAAGAAGCGGGTGATCGTGATGCTGAAGGGCCAGCAGCTGCGGTCGGACCTGTTCGACGAATACGGCCGGGAGCGCCTCCTGCGAAAGGGGGCGGAGCTGACCGAGGAGACCCTGCAGGGCCTGCCGTACGAGACGCTGGTGCGGCTGAAGATCGCCACCGACGACTCGAGGCTCGAGGACGACCTCCGCGATCTGGAGGAGCGTACCGAGCGCCAGGTCGAGGTGATCAAGAACCTCTTCGAGGAGAAGAAGGAGAAGATCCGCCGCGGCGACGAGCTGCCTCCGGGCGTCATCAAGCTCGTGAAGGTCTACGTGGCGATGAAGCGCAAGCTGTCGGTGGGCGACAAGATGGCCGGCCGGCACGGCAACAAGGGCGTGATCGCACGCATCCTTCCCGAAGAGGACATGCCGTATCTGCCGGACGGCACTCCGGTAGAGATCGTGCTGAATCCGCTCGGCGTCCCCTCGCGCATGAACGTCGGGCAGATTCTCGAGACGCACCTCGGGTGGGCGGCCCACGCGCTCGGTCTGTACTTCGCCACGCCGGTGTTCGACGGGGCGATGGAGTCCGAAATCAAGGACTGGCTCGATCGTGCCGGACTGCCGGGCGGCGGCAAGGTCACGCTCTACGACGGCATGACCGGAGACCCGTTCGAGCAGAAGACGACGGTCGGCTACATCTACATGCTGAAGCTGTCGCACCTGGTCGACGACAAGATCCACGCGCGATCGATCGGACCGTACTCGCTGATCACGCAGCAGCCGCTCGGCGGCAAGGCGCAGTTCGGCGGACAGCGGTTCGGCGAGATGGAGGTCTGGGCGCTCGAGGCCTACGGATCGGCGCACATCCTCCAGGAACTGCTCACGGCGAAGTCGGACGACGTGACGGGCCGCGCGAAGATCTACGAGGCGATCGTCAAGGGAGACGCGTCGTTCACGGCGGGCCTGCCCGAGTCGTTCAACGTGCTCATTCGCGAGCTGCAGTCGCTCTGTCTCGACGTCGAGCTCATGAAGACCAAGAAGAAACCCACGGAAGCGACTCCTCAACCCGTTCTGGAGGAGGTGTAGATAGATGCGACCCTCATTTCACGATCGCTCGGCCCTGACGAGCGACTTCGACGCCATCCGGATCAGTCTGGCGTCTCCGGAGAAGATCCTCTCGTGGTCGCACGGAGAGGTCACCAAGCCGGAAACGATCAACTACCGGACGTTCAAGCCCGAACGGGACGGTCTGTTCTGCGCCAAGATCTTCGGCCCGATCACCGACTGGGAGTGCCTCTGCGGCAAGTACAAGCGCATGAAGCACCGCGGCGTGATCTGCGACAAGTGCGGCGTCGAGGTGACGCAGGCGAAGGTGCGCCGCGAGCGGCTGGGGCACATCACCCTGGCCACGCCGGTGAGCCACGTCTGGTTCTTCAAGGGGCTGCCCAGCCGCATCGGGCACCTGCTCGATATCTCGCTGCGCGACCTCGAGCGTGTCCTCTACTTCGAGGCGTACGTGGTCGTCGATCCGGGCGACACGGAGCTGAAGCAGAACCAGCTGCTGAACGAAGAGCAGTACCGCAAGGCGCGCGAGGAGCATTCCGACCCGCGTAGCGGCATGCCGCGGTTCCGCGCGCAGATGGGCGCCGAGGCGATCAAGGAGCTGCTGAAGCGCGTCAACGTGGATCGGCTGTCGATCGAGCTCCGCGAGAAGATGAAGACGGAGCAGTCGGCGCAGAAGAAGCTGAAGTACGCGAAGCGTCTGAAGGTCGCCGATTCGTTCCGCAAGTCGAGCAACCGGCCCGAGTGGATGATCCTGGACGTGATCCCGGTGATTCCGCCGGAGCTGCGTCCGCTCGTGCCGCTCGACGGCGGCCGCTTCGCCACGTCGGACCTGAACGATCTCTATCGGCGCGTGATCAACCGGAACAACCGGTTGAAGAAGCTGATGGAGCTCAAGGCGCCCGACGTCATCATCCGGAACGAGAAGCGCATGCTCCAGGAGGCGGTCGACGCGCTGTTCGACAACGGCCGCCGCGGGCGCGTGCTGCGCGGCGCGAACAACCGCCCGCTCAAGTCGCTGTCCGACACGCTCAAGGGCAAGCAGGGGCGCTTCCGTCAGAACCTGCTCGGCAAGCGCGTCGACTATTCGGGCCGGTCCGTGATCGTCGTCGGGCCGGAGCTGAAGCTCCACCAGTGCGGTCTTCCGAAGAAGATGGCGCTCGAGCTCTTCAAGCCGTTCATCTACAACAAGCTCGAGGAGCGCGGCCTCGTCGCCACCATCAAGCAGGCCAAGGAGATGGTGGAGCTGCAGCGTCCCGAGGTGTGGGACGTGCTCGAAGAGGTCATCCGCGAGCACCCGGTGCTCCTGAACCGCGCGCCGACGCTGCACCGCCTGGGCATCCAGGCGTTCGAGCCGGTGCTGGTCGAGGGCAAGGCGATCCGGATTCATCCGCTCGTCTGCACGGCGTTCAACGCCGACTTCGACGGAGACCAGATGGCGGTGCACATCCCGCTGTCGCCTGAGGCGCAGATCGAGGCCTCGGTGCTCATGCTGTCGTCGAACAACATCCTGTCGCCCGCACACGGCGCGCCGATCGCGATTCCGTCGCAGGACATCGTGCTCGGGTGCTACTACCTGACGAAGGCGAAGAGCGGGGCCAAGGGCGAGGGGCGCGCGTTCGGCAACGCCGAGGACGTGATGCTGGCCCTCGAGGCGGGCGAGCTCGAGACGTTGTCGCCGATCCGGCTCCGTTTCACGGGAGACCTGCAGGACCTGACCGCCGCGCGCGACGACCAGGACGTCATCCGCACCGAGGTCCTCCCCGTCGTCAACAAGGTGATCAACACCACGGTGGGTCGGGTCATCCTGAACCAGGCGGTGCCGGCCGGCATGCCGTTCGTCAACGGCCTGCTGAAGAAGAAGGGGCTGCAGCAGCTGGTGCAGTCGTGCTACCTGCGCTTCGGCATCGAGAAGACGGTCGAGATGCTCGACGCGCTCAAGAACCTCGGCTTCACCTACGCCACGCGGTCGGGGCTGTCGATCGGCATCGACGACCTGATCATTCCGGAGAAGAAGGTCGAGCTCGTGCGGCAGGCGCGCGAAGAAGTGATCCGCGTCGAGTCGCAGTATCTGGAAGGCGCCATCACCAACGGCGAGCGCTACAACAAGGTGATCGCCATCTGGTCGGAGGCCACCGAGGACATCGCGAACGCGATGTTCAACGAGATGGAGGCGCTGGACCGTGAGGGCCGGACGTTCAACCCGGTCTACATCATGGCCGACTCTGGCGCGCGCGGCAGCAAGCAGCAGATCCGCCAGCTGGCGGGCATGCGCGGCTTGATGGCGAAGCCGTCGGGAGAGATCATCGAGACGCCGATCACGGCGAACTTCCGCGAAGGCCTCGAGGTGCAGCACTACTTCATCTCGACGCACGGCGCCCGCAAGGGCCTCGCCGACACGGCGCTCAAGACGGCCGACTCGGGCTATCTGACCCGCCGGCTGGTCGACGTGGCGCAGGACGTCATCATCCACGAGCACGACTGCGGCACGGTGGACGGCATCGAGGCGCGGTCGATCGTCGAGTCGGGCGAGATCATCGAGCCGCTGCGCGAGCGCATCATCGGCCGCGTGACGCTCGAACGGATCACCGACCCGTTCAGCGGTGACGTCATCATCGACGTCAACGAGGAGATCGACGAAGAGAAGGCGGCGGCGATCCAGGACGCCGGCATCGAGAAGGTGAAGATCCGCTCGGTGCTCACCTGCGGATCGAGACGAGGCGTCTGCGCCAAGTGCTACGGGCGCGACCTCGCCACCGGCCGGACGGTCGAGCTCGGCCAGGCCGTCGGCGTCATCGCGGCGCAGTCGATCGGCGAGCCGGGCACCCAGCTCACGATGCGGACGTTCCACATCGGCGGCACGGCGTCGCGCGTGTCCGAGCAGTCGACGCTCGAAGCCCGCAACGCCGGCACGATCCGGTTCGAAGGGCTCCAGATCGTGCAGGCGAAGGACGGCAATCTGGTCGTCATGAACCGCAACGGATCGCTCGTCGTGCAGGACGCGAAGGGGCGCGATCGCGAGCGCTACCCGATCGTCTACGGCGCGCGGCTGAAGGTGAAGGAGGGCCAGTCGGTCGAGCAGGGACAGACGCTCGTCGAGTGGGACCCGTACACCTTCTCGATCCTCACGGAGGATCCGGGCCAGGTGAAGTTCAAGGACATCCTCGAGGGCATCACCGTGCACGAGGAGGTCGACGAGGTCACCGGCCTGTCGCGCTACATCATCGTCGACTCGCCGGACGAGAAGAAGCAGCCGGCGATCGAGATCAAGACGAAGGAAGGCAAGGCGTCCCGCAAGTACCACATGCCGGTCCACGCGCACTTGATGGTGCAGGACGGCGAAAACGTGTCGGCGGGCGACATCCTCGCCAAGATCCCGCGAGAGACGACGAAGACCAAGGACATCACGGGCGGTCTGCCGCGCGTGGTGGAACTGTTCGAGGCGCGCAAGCCGCGCGAAACCGCCGTCATCTCCGAGATCGACGGCATCGTCAAGCACGGCGGCATCGTGAAGGGACAACGCAAGATCGTCATCGTCCCGGACGAGCCCGGTGCGGAGCCGCGTGAGTACGCGCTGCCGCGCGGCGTGCACGTCAACGTGCAGGAAGGTGAACGCGTGCGGGCGGGCGAGCCGCTCATGGACGGGCCGTCGAACCCGCACGACATCCTGAACGTGCTCGGTGAGAAGGCGCTGCAGGCGTACCTGGTGAACGAGATCCAGGAGGTCTACCGGCTGCAAGGCGTCAATATCAACGACAAGCACATCGAGACGATTGCCCGGCAGATGATGCGCTGGGTGAAGATCGAGGATGTCGGTGACACCGAGTTCCTGATCGACGAGCAGACCGACAAGTTCCGCTTCCTCGAGGAGAACGAGCGGGTCATCTCGTCGGGCGGACGCCCGGCGCAGGGCCGGCCGCTGCTGCTCGGGATCACGAAGGCGTCGCTGTCGACCGATTCGTTCATCTCGGCCGCGTCGTTCCAGGAAACGACGCGCGTGCTCACCGAGGCATCCATCTCCGGCAAGGTCGACTACCTGCGCGGCCTCAAGGAGAACGTCACCATGGGCCGCCTCATCCCGGCCGGCACCGGGTTCGAGTACTACCGGCACGTCTCCATTCCGCCGGACGAACCGCCGCCGCCGCCAGCCCCGCCGCAGCCGAGCGACGACGAGCTCGAACTGGAGCGGGACATGGAGTACTTCGTCGAGCCAGAAGAAGCGCTCGGGCCCCGCACGACGGGCGACATGGGCGAATAGCGGATCTGCGCGAGCAGCGGAGAAGGGCGGTGCTGGAAACAGCACCGCCCTTTTGCGTTTTTAGACCTCCGGGCGCCCGAGGAACTCCCCCGAGTTCGCCCGCGCGGCGTCGTGATAGGTGACCTCGGATGTGCCCTGGAGCACCATGTCCGCCCACTCCAGCCCCTGCATGAAGCTGTGGTCCTGGTTGGAGACTTCGTACTTCCAGCCGCCGAACCGGCCGCGAGAATAGACACCGCGCGACTCCAAAGCTGGATGAATGGCCTGCAGCACGTCGTCGCGGCCGAGAAACGGTGTCGGATAGCCGTGCTCCGCCCGATGGTGCCATCTGCTGACGATCTCGGTCCCGGCGGGTATCAAACAATCGCGCCGCGCGGCTTCGATTGTGGTGGACACGACCGTCCTGGCGTCCACCGGAGTGAACGGCGATTCGCACACCTCGGCCATGAGCGACCAGCAGCCTGCCCCTTCCGGCACGTTGTGCGGCGAGTAGTTCGAGAACACCGTCACGCGATAGTACGGACTGCGCGCGTCGGGAAAGTACATCCAGCACGTCGTCGCCAGCGCGTCTGGCCTGGGGCCACGTAGGCCGATGCCGATGACGTGAACCGCGCTGTGTCGCAGCGCCCTGCCGGCTTCGCGAACGCGCTCGGGCAGCGGCGTCGCGATGCGCGTGAGCGTGTCGAGGGGAATGGTCGACAGGATCGTGTCGAACTCGTGTGACGAGCCGTCCGTGCAACGCGCGGTGCGTGCGCCGAGATCGACCATCGCGACGTTCCGGCCGTACTCGATGCGCGCCGGCGGAATCAGGTTCGCGATCGCCGTCCAGATCGCCCCGGTCCCTCCGCGTGCGGGAAACCGGAACCGGCGATTGGGTCCCACCGACGTATCGTCGCGGTGCAACCGGATGTTCTCGCGAATCCGCTCGACGTTGGGCAGCGCGACGCGGTCGCCCACCCAGTTCGCCGCCATTCGATCGAGCGGATACCCCCACACCTTGACGTTGTAGGGGTACATGAAGAGCTCGGCAATGCCGGGGCCGAAGCTGTCGTCGATCCACTCTTTGAAGGTCGCCGGTTCCCGAAGGCCGGCGCGCCGGCTCGCCTCGTCCAGACCGGCGAGCGCGCGATCGCGGTCGGCCGGATCCAGCCGGTGGAGGTTGTGCTGGAACGGATAGGGGACGAAGCGGTCCCGGATCCAGACGGACGAGTTCCGCTCATGCCAGAGCCATCGGTCTCCGAGCGCCTCGTCGAGAACGGCGTCGTACATCGAGTAGTGACTGAAGCCGACGTGCCCACCCACATCCCAGGTGAAGCCGCGATCGTCCAGGTAGCTCGCGGCCAGACCGCCAGGACCGCTGCCGGCTTCGAGGATCGCGAAGCGTTCGAAGCCGAGGCCGTGGAGCCGGTAGGCAGCCCCGAGCCCGGTTGGGCCGGCTCCGAGTATCAGAATGCGTCCGGGATCAGCGGCCATCTCGAGTGAGGGCCTCGCGTGCCGTGGCTCGTCCGCGCGCGCGTCTGGCGACGGCCAGCGTCTCAGCCGTGCAGCGGGCGGCAACGGCCCACTGCGAGAAGCCCGCGATGGAGCTGGTACCGGAGCGGCGGGGCTGATGCGCGATCCACTGTTGGTGGATCCGCAATCCGCCGAGACGCGCAAGCCCCGTCATCATCACGTTCGGTGCGAACGCGTCCGGCGGAATCGACGGCAGCATCCACGCGAGCGTGCGACTGCGCACGAGGCGGTACGGCGTGTTGACATCCCAAAGCCCGCCGCCGAACAGTGTCCGCACGACCAGACGTGATCCTCGCGAGATGACGCGGCGCGCGAGAGATGTCTGTCGATTGCCCCGACAGCCGAGCAGCAGGTCGTAGTGCTCCCGAACCGCCCATAGCTCCGCGAACGGCTCGGGCCCCATCTCGCCGTCGCTGTCGATCTGGAAGACCCACTCGCTTCGCGATTCCCGATAGCCGCGCGAGATCGTTCGGCCGTGGCCGATGTTCTGGTGGTGCAGCGCGATCAACTGCGGGTGTCCGCGCGCGATCCGGCGGAGGATCGACAACGTGTCGTCGCGCGACCCATCGTCGTACGCCCGGAGCTCGTAGTCGATTTCCAGGCGGTCGAGTTCCTCCAGCCACGACAGGACTACCGGGCCGATGTTGCCCGCTTCGTTGTAGACCGGCATGACCACCGACAACTCGGGGGACGGCCGGACGACGCCGCCGATCACCTTGCCGACCCCGTCTCGAGCATGGGATCGGAATGGTAGTGCATCCACAGCGCGCCGAACCACAGCTCGGGGCGGCAACCGTCCCGCCCGCGGGGTACGATGCATCCGAGGTCGATGTCTGGCGTCCATCTCGATTCCTGGCGCACGGCGAGCGACGCCGCCAGCAATACCGACGGGGCGGCCGCCGCGATGGAGGCGGCTCGGATCCTCGGCGCGGTCGGTGCCGCGCCGAGGAGAAACGATCCGTGTCGCTCGATGGGACGGTGAGGAGCAGGGGATGCTTGGAGCGCGCGAGCGAGGCAGATCTGAAGCAAACCGGCTGCGGTCGTGGCGACGTTCGCGTGGCAGGCGGCGATGACCGGGACTGCGATCCTGCGTGCCGGGTTCGGTGCGGCAGGCTCCACGCCGGCCGCTGACGGCGGCGGACCGTTCCGGTGAAGTCCAGCTGGCGGCGCCTCACACGACACCTCCGATCGGCGGCGGGACGGTCTTCCGACTGGTCCCTGACGTCGTTCGGTTCACCGGCTGCGGCGCTGCTGGTCATGGCGTCGTTCGCGATCAGTCGGGTGTTTCTGCTCGCGTTCCATCGGCACTTGTCGACAGATCTGAACCTGTACCTTCTGTGGTTGCGGCGGAAGGCCGAGGGCCAGGTGCCTTATGCCGACTTTCCGATCGAGTACCCGCCACTGGCATGGTGGGTGATACAACTGCCCGGCACGACAGAGGCGCTCGCGTACTACGCGAGGTTTCGCCTGCTCATGGGCGTCGCGGACCTCGCGGCGTTCCTCCTGCTCGGTTGGTTGTCGTACCAACGGCGTGCGGCGGCGGTGCTTCCGGCGATCGCTGCGTATGTCGGCACGACGATGCTGCTCGAGTTCGTCCTGTACGATCGCCTTGATATTGTCATGGCGGCGCTCGTTCTTGCCGCGCTGGCAGCATGGATCCGCGCCGCGGCATCGGCCAGGGCCGCTGTCTGGCGCACCATCGCCTACGTCGCCATCGCCGTCGGCGCGGCGTACAAGTTGATTCCGATCGTCGTCCTGCCATTCATGGCGTTGAGCGACCTCAGGACCGAGGGGCGGTGGCAGCCGGTCGCCATGCGGCTCGGCCTATGCGTGCTCATTCTCGGCGCGCCGATCGCGGCGACGTCCCGAGAGGCGGGACTGGCGACGCTTGACTTCTTCGGCTACCATGCCGCGCGCGGCATCGAGGTCGAGTCGGTGTGGGCCACGGTCATGTGGCTGGCCTCGGCCGGCGATGACTCGCTCCACATCGTTTCGCGCTTCGGCTCCTGGGAGCTGGCCGGGGCCTCCGAAGCGATTGTCGCGAAGCTGGCGGCGTGGGGAATGGTCGGCGTGTTCGTGACGATGACCATGTGGGCACTGGCGCTGAGGGGGCGGTTTGGCATCGAGCGGGCGTACCTGCAGGCGCTCTTGTTGCTGCCCGGCCTGCTCGTCGTGTCCAAGGTGTTCTCGCCTCAGTACCTGCTCTGGGTGCTGCCGCTGCTGATGCTGGGGGCGATCGAATTGACGGGCGACAGAAATCGGCGGCGGCCGCTCGCCGTCGCGGTGTCGTGCGTCATCCTCGCCGGCCTCACCACAGCGTTCTATCCGCTCGGGAGGCGATACGTCGATCCGCTGAACGGATGGATCATGGCACTGCTCGCGGTCCGGAATGTGATCTACGTAGGGGTGGTTGCATGGCTTTTCGTGCTCGCATTCGTGCGCGACTTCAGCACGCCTGCACCCGGCCGCGTCCCCGTACCTGCACCCACGCCCACGCCCTTGGCAGGCGGCTGAGGTGAGAGGGGGGAGGAGTATTCACTCTTCTCTTCTTCCCGTTTGTCCCGTTTCACCACCGCGGCTGCTGGCTCTTTCAGCAACCTGTTGACGGAGGTGCGCTGAGATGAAGATGTTGTCCGTTCCGACGGTTGCCGAGTGGCGGGACTGGCTCGATGCGCATCATGCGAGCGAGGCGGAGGTCTGGCTGATCTTCCACAAGCGGCACACCGGCGTGGTGTCGATCGACTACAAGGATGCGCTCGATGAAGCCCTCTGTGCGGGCTGGGTCGACAGCCTCGTGAAACGTCTCGACGAGGACCGCTTCGCGCGGAAGTTCACCCCCCGCCGCGCCGACAGCCGGTGGTCGACGATCAACCGAAAGCGCTACGCGGAGCTGCGGGCGGCCGGGCGGCTCAGGCCCGGAGGTGTCGCGCGACCGCCGACCGACCGCGGCTACCCGCCTCGGCCGGCGAGCCGTGCGCTCCCTGTTTCACTTCCCGCATACATTCAGAGCGCCTTGAAGAAGCACCCGTCCGCGAGGCGTCACTTCGACGCGCTCCCGCCGTCGCACCGGCGCCGGTATGTCGCATGGATTGAGTCAGCGAAGCGCGAGGAGACGAAGCTGAGGCGCCTGAACGAGGCGATCGGTCTTCTGGGCGAGGGCAGGACCTTGGGCTTGAAGTAGATCCAGACTCAGGACGTGGATCGGATCGCGTCTAGCCGATTCCGCGCTACCAGGATGTCGTGCTTCAGCCGCCGGACCATGTCGCGCATCAGATCGCTGCCCCGGGCGGACGCCTCGTCCACCATCGTCTTCAGCTTCCACATCGGCGTGTCCTTGGTGGCCTCGAGGTCCTGAGTCACCGCTGCGATCTGCTCCTCGAGCTCCTCGATACGGCGAAGCAGCCGAATCTTCGAGGATTCGTCGTCGCCTTCTCGAATCGCGTCGGGATTCCTCTGCCAGGATTCGAGAATTCGCCGGAGGCGATCCTCGTCGCCGAGCGAATACGCGCGGTTGGCTTCCACCATCAGCGAGTGGCGACGCTCGCGCGTCGCGTCGTCTTCGGCAAGGTCGGGATGGATCGCCTTCGCAACATCCCGGAACAGCTTGCGGACGGCGTCCGTGGTGTATCGGGGCGGCGGATCGCGCCGGGCCGCATCGCCCGACGCATCGGCGCTCGTCTTCCAACGCGCCGGATCTCTTTCGACTTCGCCAAGTTCGGCCTCGGCAACCGCACGCTCCAGGTCGTCGAGCTCGTCGTGCAGCAGTCCGACCTGCTGCCGATACGCGATCGTGAAGGCGGCGAGAGCCGCCTGTGCGCGGGCGACGTCCCTGGCGCGCCTGCGGAGCTGCTCCTGGAGCTCGTCTGCTCTCACTTGGAGATCCTCGAGATCGCTCCGGCCAGCCGGTCCCGTGCGGACGAGAGTCACGCCTCCATAATATCGTTGAGGCGGTGTGAGCCGCTCCCTCCTTCGCGGCGCCCGCGTGGCCCCAGCGACGTCAGGCATCTTGCGGAGGGACGCATGATGAGCGGTACAGTGCGCGAGAGGAAGGGACATGAACGGATCTGATTTTTCCGGAGTGCCGAACAACAAGTCGATGTCGATGGGGACGGTCATTCCCGTGCTCCACTACGCAGATCTTCCCGCGGCCGTGACGTGGTTGTGCGGGGCCTTCGGTTTCCGGGAGCGCCTGCGAATCGGATCCCACCGCGCCCAGATTGCTGTCGGAGCCGGCTCGGTCGTCGCGGCGGCCGGATCCTCTGTGACGCCGGACCCCGCCGGCCACTCGGTGATGGTGCGGGTGCGCGATGTCGACGAGCACTTCGCCCGAGCCTCCGCATTCGGGGCGGAGACGCTCAGCAGCCCTGAATCGTTCCCGTACGGTGAACGTCAATACAGCGTGAGGGATCCCGGCGGTCACATCTGGACGTTTTCGCAGACCATCGAAAACGTGGAGCCCTCGACGTGGGGAGGGGAGTTGGTCGACCCGAAGGACGATGGGAGCGACGAAGAGGGAGCGCGGCGCGCGAGGACGGCGTTGATGCGGCATCTTCTCGCCACGATTGCCTACAGGACGCAGTCGGCGGTGCGCGGAGCTCCGGAATCATTCGGTCGGTTCGACGCTGGACAGCAGATCCGGACTCCGTCGGAGTTGATTCGGCACATGACGAGTGTCCTCGGTTTCGCGCGGAGCTGCTTCGGCGGCGAACGGCAGCTGCCGGAGCCGCTCGCCGATCTGAACGCCGAGGTGTTGCGGCTGCACGCCGTGCTGGAGGACCTGTCGGCACATTTCGAACGAGGGGCCGAGCTGGCGGGAATCTCCGAGGAGCAGTTGCTGCAGGGCCCGTTGAGCGACGCGATGACACACGCGGGTCAGATCGCGATGCTTCGACGATTGGCCGGATCGCCGGTTCGGGCGGAGAGCTTCATCCAGGCCGCGGTGGATGCGGCCAACGTGGGTCCGAACCAGCCGGAACCCAGACCGCGATCCTGAGACCTCCCGGTCCTGGAGGATATGTCTTCATGCTTCCACCCAATCTTCCCGTCCCAGAGGACGATGGTGCAGCCAATCATCTGGCAGGGGCCCGCGTACCGCCGGTAAGCCTTGCGTCCACCGACGGCCGGCTGGTCGACCTCTCGACGTTGACAGGACGCACCGTCGTCTTTTGTTACCCGAGGACGGGCCGCCCAGGCGTGGAACCGCCGGATGGCTGGGACCTCGTCCCAGGCGCGCGCGGATGTACGCCGCAGTCGTGCGCCTTCCGCGATCATCACCACGAGTTCCAGTTGCTCGGCGCCGGAGTCTTCGGTCTCAGCACGCAGGACACCGGCTATCAGCGCGAGGCCGCCGAACGGCTGCACCTGCCGTTCGCCCTGCTCAGCGACGCTTCGCTGGAGCTCGCCGCGGCGATGCGGCTTCCGATGTTCGAACATCAGGGAATGCGCCTCTTGAAGCGTCTCACGCTCATCGTGCGTGACGGCATCGTGGAGCACGTGTTCTATCCCGTCTTTCCTCCGGACGCGAATGCCGAGCAGGTGTTGACATGGCTCCGAGCGCGCTGAGCCGGCCGACTGCGCTCGTGGCGGGAGGAAGCGGCGCGGTCGGCGCCGTGGTGTGCCGTCTTCTCGTGCAGGACGGCTGGCGTGTCGTGGCGACAACACGCTCGCCCGATCGCGCTGCGGCGCTCGCCGCCGCCGGGGTCGAGCCCGTGATCCTCGATGTCTTCGACCGGGACCGGCTGCTCGCCGCGGCCAGCGCCGTTGAACCGTCGGTCGTGATTCACCAGCTCACGGACCTCCCGAAGCAGTTCAGCCCAGAGAAACTGGAGGCCGCACGTCCGGGCAACGCGCGCGTTCGCGGCGAGGGCACGGCCAACCTCGTCGCCGCCGCTCGCGCCGCAGGCGCGAGGCGGCTGGTGGCGCAAAGCATTGCGTTCGCGTACGCACCAGGGCCTCGGCCACACGACGAGCGCGCGCCGCTCGATGCGGCCGCGTTTCCCTCGATCGTCTCGCTCGAGCAGCAGGTGCTCGATTCGGGCCTCGACGCGTGCATCCTCCGGTACGGGCGATTCTACGGTCCGAACACGTGGTCCGACGTGCCCACTGGTGAAGCGCCTGTGCACGTCGAGGCCGCGGCACACGCCGCGCGGTGTGCCGTCCACGCGGAGGAGCCCGGCATCTATAACATCGCAGAAGACGACGGTGTCGTGACGAGCGCCAGGGCCAGGCGCATACTGGGCTGGACCCCAGATTTTCGAATGAGGCGCTCATAGCCGGCCCATCCCGCCCGTGTGGCAACATGTGGTACAGATCGGTCGTGGCGCAGCGGAGAGGATGATGTCGCACGACGTCTATACGCACGGGCATCACGAGTCGGTGCTGCGGAGTCACACGTGGCGCACCGCGGCGAACTCCGCCGGATACTTGCTTCCGGCTCTGAGGCCGGGTCTGGATCTGCTCGACGTCGGCTGCGGACCCGGCACGATCACCGTGGATCTCGCCCGGATCGTGGCGCCGGGCCGCGTCGCCGCCATCGATCGCGCCGCCGAGATCATCGATCAGGCTACGGCGTACGCGGCGTCACAGAAGGTCGACCTGGACCTGCGCGTCGCGGACGTCTACGCGCTGCCGTTTGCGGACGCAACGTTCGACGTCGTCCATGCGCATCAGGTGCTGCAGCATCTGACCGATCCCGTGCGGGCCCTGTCGGAGATGCGGCGCGTTCTCAAGCCTGGTGGTGTGCTCGCCGCCCGTGACAGCGACTATTCCTGCTTCGCCTGGGCTCCGCTCGATCCCGCGCTTGCGCGCTGGCTCGACATCTATGATGCGGTGGCGCGGCGCAACGGCGCCGAGCCGAATGCCGGACGCTTCCTGAAAGGCTGGGCCTTGCGGGCCGGTTTCGGCACGGTGCGGGCGAGCAGTTCGACCTGGACCTATGCCGACGCCGAGTCCTGCGCGTGGTGGGGCGATCTGTGGGCGGATCGATGCCGGCTCTCGTCGTTCGGCCAACAGGCGATCGAGTACGGGTATGCCACGCGCGACGAGCTCGAGGTCATTGCCGCGGCGTTCCGCGCGTGGTCGACGAAGCCCGAGGCCTTCTTCATGGTGCCTCACGGAGAGGTCCTGGCGTGGTGACCGACGGGAGTGGCGATGAATATCGACGATCTGCGTGAGTGGCTCGACTATCACTACTGGGCGCGAGACCGCGTGCTGGCGGCCGCCGAAAGCCTGACCCCGGAGCAGTTCACGCGCGACCTCGGCAACAGCTTCAAGTCGGTGCGCGACACGCTGGTCCACATCTACGGTGCCGAAGTGGTCTGGTGCGCGCGGTGGCAGGGGCATTCTCCCGCCGCCTTGATGCCGGCGGATGCGTTCGTCGATGTGGACGCGTTGCGCCGCCCGTGGCGCGATCTCGAGGCCAGCATGCGTGGCGTGCTGGAGCGGTTCGCGGCCATCGGTCCGGAGACGGCGGTCGAGTACCGGGACTTGAAGGGCGTCGCATGGAAGCAGCCGTTCAGGCAGATGTTCCAACACGTCGTGAATCACGCCTCATATCATCGAGGGCAGGTGACGACCCTGATCCGCCAGCTGGGTGCGCCGCCGCCGTCCAGCATGGACCTGATCGCGTTCTATCGCGAGCGCGGCACGCGGTAGGAACGCATGTTCGCGCGCCTGCGGTTCGAAACGCTCCAGTCGGGCCTCGTGCTCTTCTGGGCGATCTGGCTGACGCTCGTTGCGCTCACCAATCTCCTCGACGGCGTCCGGCACGTCGGCCTCCTGCCGAACGACTTCAGCTTTGCCTCCTACAATTTCGATCTCGTGACGAAGACGGTCGGGACCCAGGGCGTGCCGCCCGCGGTCGCCGCCGTTCTCTTCGCGGGCGTTGTCGTGTGGGAGCTGATCGCCAGCGCCCTCTTCTGGCGTGCCTGGGCCGCGATGCGGCGCGGCCGCTCGGGTACGGCCGCGGAGGTCACCGAGGCATTCGTAGTCAGCCTGGCTCTGTGGGCCTCTTTTCTGATCGCGACGGAAGCGACGGTGAGCTATGCCACCGCCGCCACGCACAAGGAGACCCTCATCGCCCAACTGGCGACTCTCCTCGTCGTCCGCCTCGAGGCGCGGGTATGATGCGGGGCTGAACTCGCGTCCGCGGTGTCCGCGGGCCATTCCGGGAGCATGCGATGAACGGGCTCGCTCGATTCACCATGGCCCTGACCGTGACTGGAACGATAACGCTGCTTGCGCAGAGCGACGATGCCAGGCGCCAGCTCGCGCCCGGCGGGACGCTGCGGGCCGGCTTGAACACCAACAACCGGCTGACGACCGCAGTGGGAAGGGAGCTCGCGACCGAGCTCGCGCGCCGCCTTGGTGTGGAGGCGTCGTTTGTCGAATACCCATCTCCGGGCGCCGTGATCGACGGCGTGGGAAAGGAGTGGGATCTGGCGTTCGTCGCGGCGGACCCGGCGCGCGAGGCCGCCACGGCTTTCACCGACCCGTACGTGGAGATCGAGGCGACCTATCTCGTGCGCGGCGATTCGCCGATCCGTGATGTCGACGACATCGATCGTGACGGAGTCCGCGTGGCGACTGGTGCGACATCGGCCTATACGCTGGTGATGAAGCGCGAGCTGCGGCATGCCAGCCTGGTGTTCGCGGGTGGGGAGGACGCGCTCGCGCGGCTGCGTTCGGGTGAGGTCGACGCAGTCGCCGCCTTGCGAGATGTCCTCGTACGGAGCGTCGCGATGGTCCCCGGATCGCGGGTACTCCCCGGGAACATCACGCGCGCGCAGCAGGCGGTCGCCGTGCCGAAGGCGAACGGCGCGGCCCTGGCGTACGTCGCGTCATTCCTCGCGGACGTGAAGGCATCTGGCTTTCTCGAGCAATCGATTCGGAAGACCGCCTTCATCGGCGCGTCGATTCCCCGATAGGGCGGGGAACGAACGTCCGATTGGCATCCCACGCCTGCGGTTGCAGGCCACGAACTGCGTGCCGACGCACGACTGGACCGGAACGACATGTTCAGCCCGGAATTTCGCGAGATGCTGGACGGCGTCGCTCGCTCGATGCGGCTCATCTGGGCGGGCATCGTGACGTCCACGACAGCGAGTGCGGCCGCCGCTCTCGTCCTGGCCGATGGTGCCGCTCGCGACCTGTCCGATGTGCTTGGCCATGTGCTCACGGGAGGCGCCGCTGCCGCAGCGATCGCGTCGATCGCCGTGCGCCGGACCTATCTGTCGGAAACCGCCGATGGCGGGCGGCTCTGGCCGGACGCCGCCGGCGGGCGCATGGCGGCAGGTGTCGCGGCGCTGTCCGCCCCGGAACGCTACGTCATGACGGCGATCCTGCGCATGCAGGTGCCCTTCGTCGTGTGCCTTGCGTTGAACGAGACCGTCGCTCTGCTCGGCATGGTGCGTGCGTTTGCCGGTGGGGCAGGGGAACACGTGCTTCCGTTCGTGATCGTGTCGCTGGCGCTCGACATCTTCGTCTTGCCGCGACCCGAGCGCGGCGCCGAGCGTCTCTGGCTGGAGGCGCACAGAACATGACAGGCGGGGATCCGATGCGGCGAGTTCCATTCACGCAGGTTGACGTCTTCACCGAGCACCCGTTCCAGGGGAATCCAGTGGCCGTCGTGTTCGAAGGCGACGATCTGACCGACGGACAGATGCAGCGCATCGCCGCCTGGACCAACCTGTCGGAGACGACGTTCGTGTGCCGGCCGACGGTCGACACGGCCGACTATCGCCTGCGCATCTTCACGCCGCGGAGCGAGCTGCCGTTTGCCGGCCATCCGACGATCGGCAGCGCCTGGGCCATCCTCGAGCGCGGCCTGACGCCGCGGGTGGCCCGACGGCTGACCCAGGAGTGCGCGAAGGGGCTCGTGCAGCTCCGCGTCGACGACAATCGCCTCCTGCTGGCGTTGCCCGAGCCGATTGTGGTGGTGCCGCAAGCAGAGTCGGTTGACGCTGTTGCGCTGGCGCTCGGCCTCGAACCGAACGAGATACGACACGCGGCCATCGTCGATGTCGGGGCCGTCTGGTTCACGGTGCAGCTGCAATCCGCCGATCATGTCATCGCCCTGACACCGGACATGGCTCGCCTCGCGACGCTCGGGCCGCGCCAGACTGGCGTCTGCGTGTTCGGTCTGCGTCCGGCGACGGATGCCCCGCGGCTGGAAGTGCGGGCGTTCGCTCCGGCAATCGGCATCCCGGAGGACCCGGTGTGCGGCAGCGGCAACGGGTGCGTCGCGGCGCTCATCCGGCGCCATGAATTGCTCGACGTGCAGGCGTACGTGGCTTCTCAGGGGCGGATGGTCGGTCGTGACGGGCGCGTACACGTCGAATACGCCGCGGACGGCACCATCTGGCTGGGCGGCCACGCCGTGACCTGCATCGACGGCCGCATGTCGCTGCCGTAGTCGTCCCACGCCGCGGCGGCGGCGCGACTGCTGACCTTGATTCTCGCGCGGGACTCCCGCAGAGTGAGCGCGCCCGGCGCTTTACCGCCGCGCGTCTCTGTTCCCGAGCGCTTCTCTTGCAGACCGAGGTGACCGTTCATGGCGTCCGACCATCAGCAGCACATTGCCCGCTACCACGCCGCCGTGTCGCAGCACGCGCACCACGGCGGGCACGACATGTATCTGTTTCATCGCGACTGGCATCAGCAGAACCGGGATCCGAGGCCTCCAGCCCGCCCCGATCGCAACTGGGGCACGAATCTGGTGTTCGGCATCAACTTCCTGCAGATGCATCACGAGATGGTGAAGGCCGCAGGCGACGAGGCCAGGCAGCACATGATGCACGAGAGCGTCGCGGCCTGGTACCAGACGCAGGAGCTCGAGCTGCCGGCCCTGTGGAATCCTCGCGAGACCATTCCGGACGAACTTGGATACGTGCCCGACGTGTCGGTCTACCCTGCAGCGATCCGCTCCGCGGTGCAGCAGTGGGCGCAGGCCGATGGCGTGAGCGTCGAGCGGTTCCTGACCCGGCGGACTGAGACGCCGGCGTTCGAGCTTCCGCGCTACTTCACGATCGAGGGGGTCGCGGCTGGCGAGCCTGGCGAACCGATCACGGGCGCGAGGAAGCTGGCCGACTTCCGGAACACCAACCAGTTGGGCTGCTGTCTCGTCTACCCGCACAATCAGTGGCACGGCGCGATTGGCGGGGCGATGAGCACGACGTGGACGGCGATTGCGGATCCGATCTTCTACTTCGGCGTCCACTGGCACGTCGACCGCGTCTTCGACGACTACAAGCTACTGCAGGCCGACCGCCAGATTCGCTCGCTGGATCGCGACCGGCTGGCCGAACGCGGCGCGCTCGAGTCCACGACCATCGACCTGCCGGCGGAGTTCACCGACGACCAGCAGGCCTGGGCGGAGGCCCAGCAGGAGATCAGCCGTCGGCTTCACCGGTGGTGACCATGAGACGATATCCCCACACTATCGACAATGGCGCGGGAGAACGGCTCACGTTCCTGCGCCGAGTGCCCGATGCCATGCACGGCGAACGTCTGGAGATCGAAAACCGCGTCGCTCCCGGACAGGGACCACCGATGCACGTGCACCATTGGCAAGAGGAAGCGTTGACGGTCCGCGCGGGCCGCATCGGATACCAGCGGCAGGGCGGCCCGCCGCATTTCGCGAGCGTCGGCGAGACGGTCGTGTTCCCTGCCGGCGATGCCCATCGCTTCTGGAACGCCGGCGAGGACGACCTCGAGTGCACCGGTTACGTGCGGCCGCCCGATAACGTGGAGTTCTTCCTGGAGGCTCTCTTCGAGTCGACGCGTCGCAACGGCGGCACCCGGCCCCATCCCCTCGACGCCGCGTTCCTCGTCACCCGGTACCGGAGCGAGTTCGCCATCCTCGAAATCCCCGCACTCGTGCAGCGGCTGTTCTTTCCGGTCCTCGTGGCGGTCGGTTCCGCTCTCGGGCGGTATCGACGATATGCCGATGCGCCGCCACCGGTCGGTCGGCGTTCCGCGGAGCCGACATGAGCGGGAGCCTGGACGACCACGCCATGCTCAGGGTCGCCATCGTGGAGGCGCGATTTGGGCTGGTGATCGGCCGAGTGTGTCAGCATGTTGCGCACATTCATCCGGGACACCCCGAGCTCTGGAACGAGGACATCGGGGAGGATTGACGCGCCGCCAGGGGCGGCGGCGCCGCCGGAAGGTGCAAGGAGGATTCGCATGCCGAAGTATCTGTTCGTAGCGAAATATCTCGGGAGCGGAATCAAGGGGCTGCTGAACGAAGGAGGCACGGCGCGGCGGGCCGCCGTCGAGAAGGCCGCTCAGTCGGTCGGCGGCAGCGTGGAGAGCTTCTACTACGCCTTCGGCGAGTCGGATGCCTATATCGTTTCCGAGTTGCCCGACAACGAGGCGGCTGCCGGCTTTGCCGTCACCGTGAACGCAAGCGGCGCCGCGAGCGTCAGCACGACCGTTCTCCTCACGCCTGAAGAGATGGACCGAGCCGTCAAGAAGGTGCCGTCTTACCGGGCGCCGGGGCAGTAGCACTCGCGAGCCGGGCGTGCCGCGTCACGCTCCTGCTGGCGGGAAGGATGCATGACCAGGCGATGATGCAGGACACCGCGGGCACTCGAGCGGGGCCGTCGCCTGCCGACGAGCGCGCCGATGAACGGGCGCGGATGGTCGAGGAGCAACTCCGCGCACGAGGCATCCGCGATCCGCGCGTGCTCGCGGCGATGACTCAGGTGCCGCGGCACCTGTTCGTGCCGGAGGCCGAGAGGGCGAACGCGTATCGCGATTCGCCACTCGGCATCGGACACGGCCAGACGATCTCGCAGCCCTATATCGTCGCTTTCATGACCGAAGCGCTCGAGGTCGGGGCCGGCGATCGCGTGCTGGAGATCGGAACCGGATCGGGTTATCAGACGGCGGTGCTCGGACTGCTTGCGAAAGAGGTGTACTCCCTCGAGGTCGTTCCGCCGCTTGCGATCGAAGCCGAGCGTCTGCTTCACGAGCTCGGATACCGCACGGTCCAGGTTCGCACGGGCAGCGGATACCTTGGATGGCCTGAGGAGGCGCCTTTCGATCGCGTGATCGTGACGGCGGCGCCGGACGAGGTTCCGCCCGCGCTGATTCAGCAGGTGAAGCCAGGAGGTCTCATCGTCATCCCCGTCGGATCCGGGGAGCAGGAGCTCCTGGTGCTCAGGCGCACCGAAAGCGGCATGCGTACCCTTCGGACGCTGCCGGTCCGGTTCGTCCCGATGACCGGTCGCCCATGAATGTCCGTGGGTGACCGGTGGAAAATCAGTAAAGTGTAAACGCCGAACGACCGGCCACCTAGGTGCAGATATGAACAAGACACGCCCGTTCCTCGCGCTCTCGCTCTCGATGACGTTCCTTTCGTCGCTCGCCGCAGCTCAGCCTGCCGCTCCCGCCGGTCAGGCGTCGGCGCCGCCGGCGCGCACGGTGCTGACCGTCACGACAAGTGCCTGGCCTGACGGCGCAGAGATTCCGATGCGCCACGCGGCTCGCGGCGAGAACAAGTCGCCCGCCTTCGAGTTCAAGTGGATGACGGGGACCGCGCCGGCTCAGCGCCCCGCAGACGTGCAGAGCTATGCGGTGATCTTCCACGACATCGAGAACGCGTCGAACAAAGGCGTCGCCGACACGCTCCACTGGACGCTGTTCAACGTCCCCGGCACCGCGAGCGGAATCGCCGAGGGGCTCGGCGCCGGCGATCTTCCCGACGGCTCGCGGAACGGCCCTGGTATCAATGCGCGCAACGGGAATCCAGGGTCCTATTTCGGTCCCGGCGCGCCGGTTGGCCCGTTCCACCACTACGTCTTCGAGTTCTACGCCCTCGACACCAAACTGGATCTGCCGGCCACCACGACACGCGACGAGATGCTGAAAGCCATGGACGGGCATGTCGTCGGCAAGGCTGCCTACACGGGGCGCTTCCGGACGCCGGCTCCATAGACGACGATGACACGCCGTGGGCTGATGTCGATGGCGGCCGGCGTGGCCGTCATCGCGGCGACGCTGTTCGCTCAAACGCCGTCGGATCCGTTTCCCGCGCCGATCGGCGCGGGAAACCCCGTCGTCGTGAGCGACCGCCCGTTTGCGCGTCTGCCCGACGTGAATGGCGGGCCTCCCAGGATGATGTTGCTGACGGAGGAGTCCGGCACCCGGCGCTTCTTCGTCAACGACATGGGTGGGCGTCTGTTCAGCGTCGGCGTCGACGGACGTTCGGTCACGTCGTATCTCGATCTGAACGATCCGGCCTGGAGCACACCCGTGCAGGCGGCCGGCAGCGAGCGCGGATTTCAGAGCTTCGCCTTCCATCCGCAGTTCGCGCAGGCGGGTGCCCGCGGCTACGGCAAGTTCTACACCTACACGGATACGAGCAACACGACTCCGGCGCCCGATTTCCGGACTCCGGCCAGCAGCCGCACGCACGATACGGTTCTGCTCGAGTGGACGGCCCGACATGCATCGGCATCCACCTACGATGGAGGGCCTCCTCGAGAGATCTTTCGAGCGGCGCAGCCCTATCAGAACCACAACGGCGGCCATGTTGCCTTCAATCCGCTGGCGGTGCCCGGCAGCTCCGAATTCGGTCTGCTGTATGTCGGACTGGCCGACGGCGGCAGTGGGGGCGATCCGATGAACCTCGCGCAGAACCTCGGATCGCCGTTCGGGAAGATCCTCCGCATCGATCCTCTGGGCACCAGCGGGCGGACCGGGAAATACGGCGTGCCGGCGAGCAATCCGTTCGCAGGAACGAGCGTTCCGGGAGCGCTGGGTGAGATCTACGCCTACGGCCTTCGCAACCCGCAGCGCTTCTCCTGGGATTCGCGGACCGGCACGATGTACGTGGCGGACATCGGGCAGAACATCGTCGAGGAGGTCAGCCCGGTCGCGGCCGGCGCCAACCTGGGCTGGAACCGATGGGAGGGCAGCTTCGCCTATTCCGGGCGGCAGATCCGCCTCGAGAACCCTCGTGGCGAGCGGGGTGTCACGTTCCCCGTGGTGGAGTTCGACCATCACGACCCGCTGCTGCAGCGGGCTGCCGTCACGGGTGTGTACGTCTATCGGGACGCCACGATACCTTCGCTGCGCGACACGCTGCTGTTCGGCGACAACCCGAGCGGCGAGATCTTCGTCGTGCCGGCCGATCCGCTCCACAACGGCGGGCAGCATCCGATCAGGCGCGTGCTCCTGAACGAGAACGGCAGCCCGAAGACGCTCCTCCAGCTGATTCGCGAGCAGAACAGGGCTGATGGGCGTGGGGAAGCGCCACGGGCGGATCT
>JBFXAT010000068.1:0-23782 GCA_050183995.1 Vicinamibacterales bacterium | reverse complement strand
TGTCGCAGCTCGACGTAGTTGTAGACCTCGCCGTTGAACGCGATCCAATACCGCCCGCTCGCGCTGACCATCGGCTGCGCGCCGGCTGGCGACAGATCGATGATGCTCAGGCGTGTGTGGCCGAGCGCGGCGCCCCCGGCCGCATCCGCATAGAAACCGCTGCCATCCGGGCCCCTGTGCTGGAGGCTGCGCGTCATGGCCTGGGTGATCTCACCCAGTGGGCCTTCTCCGAACGCGCCGGCCACGCCGCACATCTCAGCGCACCGCCCCGCCGCGCGCCGCGATCCAGCGGACATAGGTGCGGGCGCACTCTTCCTGCACGGCGCGCCAGGCGGCAGCGGGCGCCCGCCTGAACAGCGCGACGGCCATGTCGACGGACGCCGCAGACGCACCCCTGCGCAGGAACCCGAGCTTCTGCCCGGTGCGCCGGTGAATCTCGATCAGCTCCCGCCCGTTCTTCAGGATCGCATCCACCGGGCCGATCGGCTTCAGATACGTGTAGGCCGCGTGACACGGCGAGGAAATCGTGTAACCGCGTGCGAGCACCGCGAGCGCCCAGAGCTTCTCCTCGGCCGCGCTGGCGGTCTCGTCGAAAGGGATCTCCTCCCAGACCCGGCGCCGCACCGCACATCCGCTCGCGAGCGGACCTTTCGAGACGACCGTGTCCACGTCGCTCGAGGACGTGAGCGTCTCTGGCGCCATCCAGCGCTGTGCATCGGCCCGCTTGCCCGCGTACAGGCAACGCGTCGCCGCGACTCGCGGATCCGCGAACGGCTCCAGGCAGTTCCTCAGGAAGGACGGTCCGATCGGCAGCGAATGTGCGCTCAGAATGACGCACACGCTCCCGCTGGCCTGAGCCAGGCCGACATTGAGCGCGCGTCCGTACGTGAACGCCCCTTTCGACAGCGGCACGACAGTGGCACCGGCCCGACGTGCCACCTCCACGCTGTCGTCGTCGGACGCGTTGTCCACGACCACAACCGAGTGCGGCACGTCCTGGGCGGCCAGGGCCGCCAGCACGAGCTGCAGATGCGCCGACTCGTTCCGGTTCCTGATCACGACCGTCGGCATCAGGTCGAGCGCCACGCTCGCTTCGGCTGTCGGGTGCACGCCTGTCGCCGTAGTCATACCGCGCTGGTCGCAGGCAGCGCCGGCGGCGTCTCGGCGCGCTTCCACATGACGCCGATGCCGTAGCCGTCCTGATCGGGGTTCTCGATCAGCTCCCGCATCTCGAGCCCGTGCGGCTTCAGCTGCCGCCAGAAGAGCGGGACTTCTCCCGTGTTGCTGTCGGTCTCCCGTCCGTATCGCGTGCGGTAGTCGGGAACGATGTCGTGAACGGCGATGATGCCCCCTTCGCGCACCAGCGGCCAATAGGCTTCGAAGTCCCTGCTGACGCCGTCGAGGGAGTGATCGCCGTCGATGAAGATGAAGTCGAGGCGTTCGCCTCCCAGCCAGCGTCTGACATTCGCCAGCGTGCCGGGATCGTACGAGCTTGCGTTCACGCAGGTCACCCGCTGACCGGCGCGAACGAGCCGTGGGTACGCCTTTCGCTTCGCCCTGTTGTAACGGATGTCGATCGACAGGATCCGCGTGGCGGAAGGGACCGCGTGCGCCAGCAGCGCGAGCGTTCCTCCCTTGGCCGCTCCGATCTCGCAGATGGTCCGCGCGCCGGATGCCTGCACGATTTCGAGGAGCCCGAGAATCTCCGCTCGCTTCTGGCTCGGCCTGAATCGTGCGGATGCCAGCACGAGGTCGACGAGCGACTCGAGCCGATCGTCGCTCGCACAGTCGCGCTGGAGGGCACGAGCTTCGGCGGCCAGTTGTACGGCCTTGCGATGCCGATCCACCCGATCCAGCAGTCCCGCAGTCAGCCGCTGCGTCAGCGATCTCAGCATCGTCGGTCGTCCCTTGTGAGCGAGCAGGGCGGCACGCGCGTCATCGACGGCAGCCCGCCGTCATGGCACGCCGCCATAGCGTTGCTGCAGTCTGCCGATGAACCAGCGAGGCACACCGGCGCGGGTCACCGGCAGGACGTCCCGCACCGGATGGAACAGCCGGTCTCCGCCCGGCCAGAACAGGTGCGCGGCGATCGTCGTGTTCGCGACCGGTGTCTTGCCCGCTGTCAGCGTTCGAACCCACCAGCGTCTGAGCGGCGCGAGCTTCCGCAGCTCCTGGACGAACGGGCGCCGCAGCGAAGGCCCGCACCACAGCGGAAACCCGAGCAGCTGCGCGTACATGGGGATGCGGTACTCGAGCCAGCCGCGCTGCGGAAGGCACGCGTCACTCCACGCGGCGAGAAATGCCTTGGGAAGCACGCCAATCGTGAACTCGCAGCACATCGGCTCGGCGGCGTAGCCGTATGCCGATCGGAGCATGTCGAGGAACGCGAGGTACTCGGACCGGTTCTCCGGGTGCCCGGCGTCCGCGCGATCCCACCAGGCCTCGACCTCGCGTATCGGCCGAAGACCTGGGAGACAGACGTGGCCCGCCGGAAGCTCCCGAAACAGCGATGCCATCGAGGCGAATGCGGCAAGATCCCACTGCGCGAGGACGACGGAGTCGAAGGACAGGAGCCGGCCGCGCTCCGCGAACCATTTCAGAACGATCTGATCGCCGTATTCCCACTTCCACCTCGGGGAGCGTTCCTCGTCATAGACGTAGAAGTCGTCCAGCAGCGGAGAGAGCATCCGCTCGAACGTCGCCGCCCGATCCGTGTCGCCGCCGTACAGCCCCCAGATGGGCACACCCGGGTTGTGGTGGCGAAGCGCCTGCACACGACTCGCGCAGAGCGGCGCATCGGTGTAGTGCCAGAAGAGAATGCCCAGCCCTGACACGGGTCAGTAGGTCAGCATCTTCTCGATGCGCAAAGGGGCCGTGGCCAGCGCGTCAGCGATGCGTTCACCCGCGCGCCCGTTTCCGTACAGCGTGTCGCGTTCGCGGCTGCCGTTGGTCACATGGCGGCGGAGCGCGACTCCGATTGCCTGCCGGTCGTACTCCACGTCGATGACGTTCCTTCCACGGTCGCGACCAGCCTGTCTGGAGCCGACGTTGACGGCGGGAACCCCGAGGAACGAGCACTCCCGGATCCCGACGCTCGAGTTCCCGACGATGCAGCGGCTGTGATAGAGCAGACGCAGGAAGTCGGTCGGCTCCATGTTCTTGAAGAAGTGGATGTTCTGCGGCCGCTCGATCTCGCGGAACGCGCGGATGCCGTTCGACGTGCCGTCCGACCCGGCGTCCGGGTTGGGCCAGAACCAGAGCACCGGAAAGCCGGAGTCGCGCGCGGCGAAGAGCGTTTCCGTGACGTGCGTGCGGGCGAGCTGGTGTTCCGTCGTCACCGGGTGCTGCATGACCACCAGATAGCCGCTCGACAGATCCACCGCCTGTCCGACGCCGCCGTACTTGCCGATCGGGTCGAAGTCGAGCGCGGGGTTCTGGAGGACCTCGCAGGCCAGGTCGATCGACGGACAGCCGGTGACGAAGACGGCCTCGGGATCCTCTCCCATGCGGATGACGCGCTCGGCGGCCTTCTTCGTCGAGACGAGGTGGACGTCGGCGAGCTTGGTCACGGCGTGACGGACCTTCTCATCGATCGAGCCCGTTATTTCGCCCCCCTGGACGTGCGCGACGGGGATATTGAGATAGGCCGCCGCGATGGCGGTTGCCAGCGTCTCATATCGATCGGCGACGGTCACGACGATGTCCGGACGCAGATTGTCGAAGACGGTGGCGAGCTCGAGGACCCCCAGGCCGGTCGTCTTGGCCATCGCCGCCGGGTTCTCGCCTTCGAGCACCATGTACACGCGTGCGGCGACGTCGAATCCGTCGCTTTCGATCACCCGTGCGGCGTTACCGTACCGGTCCAGCAGCGCCGAGGCCGCGATCACCAACTGCAACTCGAGGTCCGGATGATTGCGAATGGCCGTGAGCGCCGTCTTGATCCGGCTGTAGCTCGGACGGGCGGTGATGACGACGCAGACCTTGCGGCGGCTGGACGTCATGTCGTCTCCAGGTCGTCTTCGAGAATCGGATCGTCCGCGCGCAGTGCGCGCCGCAGGCGCGCTCCCACGAGCTCGCCGACCCGGGCTGCCGGAACGCCTGTGCCTGGCTTCTTGAAGGCGAGATGCGCCTCGGACAGGATCGTTCCTGCCGGCAGATCGGTGCGTGCCACGACGCTCTTCGTGAACAGCGACCGCATCGGTGCGAGATCGGCTGCCATTCCGTCCTTGTCGACCGGATGCGCGCGCATCCGGTCGATGAAGCGGATGCCGTCGACAATCTGCCGCAGCTCGCCGGTCGTCACCGAGGCGACGACGTCGGGGCCGAACATCTCGCGGCTGAGCGTGACGTGGACCTCGAGTACGTCCATACCAAGGGCCGCGCCCGCCAGCGCGGGATAGATGGTCCCGGAGTGGTCGGACAGGCCGGCGTCGCAGCCGTAGCGCTCCCGGAACTCGGTCATCACGTTCAAGCCGACCCGTTCCGGTCCACAGGGATAGGCGCTCGTGCACTGCAGCACCGCGAGCGGTACGCCGGCGCGCGCGACGCGCGCCACGGCCGCATCCATCTCCGCGAGAGGGCTCATGCCCGACGAGAGGATCACCGGTAGACGTGTCGCCACGACGCGATCGAGCATCGGCGTGTTGCCGGTCTCGCCCGAGGCGATCTTCCAGGCGGGCACGCCGATCCGCTCGAGGAGATCGACCGCCTCGAGCGAAAACGGAGAGCTCAGGAACACGACCCCGAGGTGATCGGCGTGCGCCTTGAGGCCCCGCCACTCGTCTTCGTTGAACTCCATGCGGCGCCAGTATTCGTAGCGGGTTTCGTCGCGAGGCCCGAAGCGCACGCGCCACGGCTCGGCGGGCGTGCTCTCCGCCGCCGCGATGTGCGTCTGGAACTTGACCGCGTGTGCTCCGGCAGCGGCGATCGCGTCGACGAAGGCGTGCGCGAGGCCAAGGCTGCCGTCGTGCGCCTGCGCCACCTCGCCGATGATCAGGCATCGATCGCCGCGGAGCGCCGCGTCGGATCCCGGCGCGAGCCGCTCACACCACGTCGGCAAACTGCCTCTCCATGCGACGGAAGTAGAACGCGCCGCTCGCGAGGATCGCCGCGGCGGCGAGCGACGACACGAGGACCATCGGACCCGGAGCCGTGTTCGTGCCGAGCAGCGCCCACCGGAATCCCTCGACCACGCCGACCATCGGGTTGAGGGCGTACACGGCCTGCCAGCGTTTGGCGAGCAGGCTGCTCGGATAGGCGATCGGCGTCGCGAACATCCAGAACTGCGTCACGAACGGGACGACGTAGCGCACGTCGCGGAACTGGACGTTCAGGGCCGAGAGCCAGAGTCCGACGCCAAGCGAGGTGGCCAAGGTCAGAAGGACGAGCAGCGGCAGCCAGACCACGTTGGCCGTCGGCGCGATGCCGAAATACACCATCATCAAGACGAGCACGGCGAAGGCGATGGCGAAATCGACCGCGTCGGACAGCACCGCGGCCAGCGGAATCGCCAGCCGGGGAAAGTAGACCTTCTTGATCAGGTTCGCGCTGCCGACGAGGCTGTTGGTCGATCCGGCGAGGCCGTTGGCGAAGAACGTCCACGGCACCAGTGCCGCGTAGCTGAAGATCGGGTACGGGATGCCGTCCGACGGGATCCTGGCGAGCCGTCCGAAGAACAGACTGAAGACAACCATGGTGAGGAACGGCTGAATCACCGCCCATGCCGCGCCCAGCGCCGTCTGCTTGTAGCGGACCTTGATGTCGCGCCAGGTCAGGAAGTAGAGCAGCTCGCGATAGGCCCAGAGCTCGCGCAGGCCGAGCGAGGTCCATCCGCGCGACGCCTGAATGCGCAGGACGGGTGGCGGTGGCGCTGCAAACGCGGCGACCGGCTCCCCACGCGCGCCGCGGCGATTCACGGTCACCGTTCTCGCTCGCGTAGCAGCCGCTCCGCCGTCTGCCAGTCCTGCTCGTCGTCGATGTTCACGCTGTGCGCGGGGTCGATGAGATAACCGACGGTGCGCCCGCCGTACAGCGAGTTGCGCTCGAGGACCGACGCACGCCGCGAGACGTACACCGAACCTTCACGGTGGAAGGCCGGGGGCAGGTCCTGGCGGCGCGGAATCGGCACCGCCTCGCCGGTGCTGAGTCGAAGCGTGCCGTTGTCGGACTCGAAGTACACCCAGTGCGGGTTGTGCTCGGGCGGGACCGGCAGGACCGTCACGACCGAGTCGGCGCCTGTCTCCTCGAGCCGCTCGATGCACCGGTCGATGTCCGCCGCGCGGCGGAATGGGCTGGTGGGCTGCAGGAGGCAGACCGCATCGAACCGATCGCCGCGGCTCTCGAACCACTCCAGCGCGTGCCGCACGACCGGCAGCATTGGCGTCGTGTCGGCCGCCAGATCGGCAGGGCGGAGAAACGGCACTGCCAGACCACACGCGCGGCCGACCGAGGCGATCCGCTCATCGTCGGTGCTCAGAATCGTGTGCGAGAGGCGGATGGACGCCCGTGCAGCGTCGGCGGTGTAGTGCAGCAACGGCTTGCCGCCGAGCGGCCGGATGTTCTTTCCAGGGACCCCTTTGGAGCCGCCGCGCGCGGGAACGATGCCCAAGACGCGGAGCCCGGCTGAAGGCATGGTGGATGGCCCGGCTGCCGGAGACTCGTCCTCAGTATTGCGTCGCGCGGGCGTAGTGCTTCGCGTAGTCCCGGCGATAGTAGTGCGAGTAGTAGTAGTGGTGCCGGTCGAGGTTCACGCGGTTCAGCACCGCCCCGACGAACTTTCCGTTCGACGCCTCGATCTGATCGAGCGCGACGGTCGCCGCCTTGCGGTCGATCATCTCCGCGCCGATGACGAAGAGCACACCCGTCGCGTCGTGTGCGAGGACGCAGGCGTCGGTGACGGCCATCACCGGCGGCGAATCGATGATGATCCAGTCGAAGTTGAGCTTCAGCGCCTCGAGGAGATCCCGAAAGCGCTGCGAGACGAGCAGCTCGGACGGGTTGGGCGGCGTGTGTCCTGCGCCGATGACGGCGAGCCCAGCGACGCTCGTCTTCTTGATCGCGGCCGACGGTGCCACCCGACCGACGACGACGTTCGAGAGACCTGGATCCTGATCGAGTCCGAACAGCTCGTGGGCGCGAGGCCGGCGCATGTCGCCGTCGATCAGAATCGTGCGCTGTCCCGCCTGGGCGAGCGCGATGGCGACGTTGGCCGCCACGAGCGTCTTTCCCTCCCCCGGGGCCGTGCTCGTGACGACGAGCGTGCGGGCCCCCTCCTCGGCGGTCGAGAAGAGCAGTGCGGTGCGGATCGATCGGATCGCCTCGGCGAAGTTCTCCGGCACGTCGTCCGAGATCAGCGGTTCCAGGTCGTTCCATTTCTTGGCGCTGAGCGCCGGCACCATGCCGAGGAACGGCAGGCCCAGATCGTGGCGCACCTGGTCGGGGGTCTTCACGCGATTGTCGAGGAACTCGATGCCGAAGGCGAGTGCCACGGCGAGCAGCAGGCTGCCGCCGAACCAGACCGTCAACTCGCGCTGGACGTTCGGAGAGACCGGAGACCGCGGGACCTCCGCCTCGTCCATCACGCGCACGTTGTTGGCGCGCAGCTCGCTCGAGATGCCCGTCTCCTTGGTTCGCTGCATCAGGCTCTCGTAGATCTGCTTGTTGCTCTCGACCTCGCGCTGCAGGACGCCGTATTCGATGCCCTTGCGATTCAGGCTGAGCGCCTCCGTCTTCTGCGCGTCGAGCGAGGTTTGCAGGCTGCGTTCGGCCGACAGCGCCGCCTCGTATTCGTTCCTGACCGAGTACACCGCCTTCGACAGCTCGGCCTTGAGCTTCTGGTCGGCCGCCTCCATGCTGCTGCGGACCTTGATCAGCTCGGGGTTGCGCTCGCCGTACCGCTGCGACAGCTGGGCGTAGTCGCGCTGAAGGTCGGTCAGGTCCGCGCGAAGCTTCTGGATGTAGTCGTTGCCGATGACCGTGGGGAACGTGTCGAGCCTGCCGGCGCTCTCCGCGCTCCTGAGCTGGGCGTAGAGCGCCTCCTTGTTGATCCGTTCGGTCTTCGCCTTCGTCAGCGCACTGTTCAGATCCGTGAGGCGCTGTACCACGATGTTCGACGCCGAATCGTCGACGGCGACGGTGCCGTTCTGTTCGCGGTAGGTCTGCAGCGCCGCCTCGCTGGCCTCGAGCGCCTTTCGCTGTTCGGCGAGACGGTCGGCCAGCCAGTCGGCCGCGCCTTTCGACGAGCTGAACTTGTCCTCCATGTTCTGTTGGATGTACGCCTGCGTGACGCCGTTGGCGGCCGCGGCGGCGAACTTCGGGTCGGTGGAGTTGTAGCGCACTTCGACCAGACGGCTGTTCTTGACGGGAACGATCGACAGGCCGCCGAGGAACTCGTCGATACGCGCGGACTGCTGCTCGGTCTCGTCTGTCTGCTCTTCGGCGGCGTCCGGCGCGCCCTGTGCGCCCTGCGCCGCGTCCGCCGCGTCCGCCGTGTCGGCCGCGTCCGCCGTGTCGGCCTGCGTGACGACGGTCTCCCTCTTCGACGGGCCGCCTCTTGCCGACGCGACGAGATCCATGACGAGCGCCTTGGCATAGCCGACGCCCTTCCAGGCCAGACCCATGACGTCGATCGAGCCGGTCGGCTCTGGCCCGTTGCCCAATCGCGGTGCTTCCCAGAGCTTCATGCGATCGATCGTGAGCTTCGCAAGCGTCCGGCTCTGCAGGATCCGGTACTGCGTCTGGTAGAACGAGTCGCTGTCGTAGTACCCGGCCGAGTCGAAGATCTGATCCAGCTTCGCCACTTTCGGCGTGTCGGTCTCGATCAGAAGCTGCGCGTGGCTCTGATACACCGGCACCTGCCGGACCGTGTTCACCGCGTTGACGGCGAACACCAGCAGGAACACCGGAATCGCCACCCAGCGGCGCTTGTACAGAATGCGGACGTAGTCCCAGACGCTCTTGTCGGTGCGCGGCGGCAGTGGGACGTTCGCGTGCGGAGCAACGGTTCGATTCATTTCAACGTCTCGGAGGTTCGCAACTCGGAAGCGGGGCCGCTAGAACAGGCGCTCGGGCACGACGATCGTGTCGCCCGGCAGGACGATGTCGCTCAATTTCACCCTGACCTCCACCTTCTTGCCCTCGACGGTGCGCAGGATGCGGATGCGTCCGCTCGCGCCCCGATCGGTGAGGCCGCCGGCGAGCGTCAGCGCCTGCAGGACGGTCGTGCCGTCTTCGACGGCGTAGGCACCGGGCGCGCGCACCTGTCCGCTGAGGAACACCATCTGCGCGCGCGGAACGTTCACCGTGTCCCCGTCCTGCAAGCGGACGTTCTTCGAGAGGTCGCCCGCCTGCAGCTCGGCCAGATCGACCTTGATCACTTCGACGTTGTCGCCTTGCGCCGCGCCGGACTTCCGCGGGCGGAGGATGACCGCCTCGTGACCCGCCGTCGCCGTCGTCGCGCCGGCCCGGGCGAGCGCGGCGAGGAGCGTCATGTCGCCGGTGAGCTGGTACTCGCCGGGACTGCGGACCTCGCCGATGATGAGCACGCGCTGGCTGCGGTACGACTCCACGGCCGCGGTGACCTGCGGATTCTTCAGATAGCCGTCGGCCAGCCGTGCGCGGATTTCGTTTTCCACCTCGCGCAGCGTGTGCCCCCCCACGCCGATCCGGCCGATCAGCGGGTAGGTCAGCGAGCCGTCCTGCTCCACCGGGAAACGTCCGGTCAGCCCGGCCTCGCCGAAGACGGTGATGTTCAGGACGTCCTGCGGGCCAACGCGATAGTCGGTTTGCCCCGCCGCCAGGCGGGCGCCCGACAGCAGACAGGTCACCGCAAGACAGATCGCTGTGAGTGTCCTCATTGATTCAACCCGTAATCGACTGAGATGCCCATTCGCAGGCCGGTGTAGTCCCTGAGCGTGCTGAGCGACGAACGCCGTTCGATCTGAAGGGCGTTGAAGCCCAGCCGCAGCGTGCGACCGAACCGGTATCCGATCCCGCCGCCGTACTGCTGAATGTGATCGACCCGTTCGTCGAGCGGGGCGCTTCCCGCGATCGCCCCCTCGTAGTCGAGCAGCTGAAGGCCGCCGCGCACGACGACGTCCCACCTCGGTCCGAGGCGCTGGGTGATGCTCGCCGTGGCGTCCGTGAGGAGGTAGTAGGGCTGTTCGATCTGATACGAGAAGGCCACGTCGCGCGCGACGGTCGTCGTGAACAGCCTGGACCGGTTGACGAACCGGGCGTCCACCGATGCGATCACCCCCTGATAGCCGGTCACTGCCGGATTCAGGAACTGGAGCTTCCGCATGCCGACGAACACCGTTCCGGAGATCAGCGCCGCCGGGCGCAGCTCGAAGCCGGGCAGGACTTTGATGCTGTCGCCGTCCCGGATCGGCTGCGACGGAAAACGGTCCTGCAGACCCTGCACGTCCACGACGAACGTGGTCAGCGGCGTCAGCTTGTACCGCATCTGCACGCGCGCCATCGTCGTCTCCTGGTTGAGCACCGTCGCCAGATCGACGCCGCGGAACTGCTCCCCCTGTTGAAGCCGGAGGTACGAGCGCCCCGCGGAAAACGTGATGTTGGTGCGTCCCGAAATCCTGACGTCGGCGCCGGCGAACGCCCCCTCGATGACGGTGCGCGGACGGGTGTCGATTTCGAAGCTCCGGCGATTGCGCGTGGTCAGATGCGACCCGGCGACAAAGGGGGTGAGACGGCCGACCGGAACGTCCCAGCGTACCGTTTCGTTCGAGTTCAACGACCGCTGGTTCGAGAACGTGTGGAAGTACACGTATTGAGCCGATGCCTGGGCATTCAGCCTCGAACGCCCCACGTTCACCCACATGTCCACGCCGGGACCGAAAGACGCGGTCACGTCGCGTTGCGGGTCCCCCTGCGCGTTGAACACGTTGCTATCGGTACCGAGGCTGTTCAACGACACGCTCGGGGTGAAATGAATCGCGCCCCAGTGGAACCGGGCCTTGCTGGCGCCTTCGGGATCGAGCGTTCCTCCCTGCGGCACCATCCCCCCGGCGCCCTGAGCTGCCGCTGGAATGGCGACGGCGAGAGCAGCCAGCAGGATTAGCAGGAGCGGCAGGAGTTGAAGCTTACGGGTGCGCCCGGCGTGACGGCGCAGCTGACGGCCCACAGACAAAGAGCCGGGTCCAACGAGGTCGGACCCGGCGCACGTACCGGACGAGGTCGATGGAGCGGAGAAGAGGACTACCGCGAGGGGCTGGCGTCGTCCAGCGCAATCACGCCGGCGGTGATCCCCGCCGCCGCCGCCGCGCCAACCAGCCACCACGCCGCCGGAACCTTGCCGCAGTCGACCACGACGTCGAGCTTCAGCGGGTCCTTCGACATGTCGAAGGGCCCTTCGGCGCACACGACCTTGCCGTCCTTGTTGAGGAGCTCCACCACGTAGTTCAGAGTGCTCAGATTCGTGAGCGAGAAATTGCCCTGGGTGTCCAAGGCCTCCGAGGCGCCGATCGCTCCGGTGTTCACGTCGCGCGCGCGCACCGTGTAGTCCGTGTACGGGTCCTTGGCTTCGTCCTTCGCCGTGCCGGCGAGCGACGTGCTCTGCTGGGCGACGAGTGCCGGGACCGTCGAGGCCGCGAGCGCGAACGCCAACGCAATCGCCACAATCGGATGCTTCTTCATGACTCGAATCCTTCCGCCGCGAGAGAGGCCGATCGGGCGACGTGCGCTCTGGGGGAGCAAACTCGGCTGTCGGCTCTTCCATACTCCCGCGGGCGGCCGGTGAGGTCAAGCCCAGTGTGCCTGGAACTGTATCTGGTACACGACCGGTGTATCGATTGGGATACATCAGGAATCCCGCCCTGCCTTTCCTCGCATCAGATTGAGCCGTCGCATCTTCCGGTACAGGTTCGTCCGCTGGATGCCCAGCACGCGCGCGGCCTCGGCGATGCGTCCGTGCCGGTGCTGCAGCACCGCGGCGATGTAGTCGCGCTCGAACCGTGCTCGCGCCTGCCGCAGCGTGGCGTCGAACCCCGAGGGGCTGATGCTGCCTTCGAGCTGCGTGTGAGCCAGGACGTCCTCGAGTCGAATCAGTCCCTGAGGCACCAGGAGGATCAGCCGCTCGAGCAGTCCCCGGAGCTCCGGGGCGTTCCCTCGCCACGGCAGCGCAGCCAGCAGGGTGAGCGCGGGCCTGGTCAACGTCTTGAGCGGCTTGCCGTTCGCTTTGCAGAGCTCTTTCAGGAAATGGGTCGCCAGCACGGGAATGTCCTCGCGCCGCTGGCGCAGCGCCGGCAGGTCGACACGAATCAGTGACAAGCGCTCGAACAGATCGGGACGCAGCCGGCCCTCCTCGAGCGCCGCCTCGACCGACGGATCGACCGACGCAATGGGCCGCACATCGATGGGCTGCGCCGTGCGCCCCTCCTCCACGAAGACCTCGCGGTCGCGGAGCACGCGCACGAGCCGCGCCTGTACGCGCGCCGGGAGCTCCACGATGTTCTCGAGGAAGAGGACGCCGCCGTTGGCGTCCCGCAGGCGGCACGTGCGTCCGACGCGCTCCAGGCTCCGCCGCTCCGGCAGGACGCTCGAGGCCTTCCTGTTGGTGCTGCCGAACAGCTCGAGCTCGATCTCCTCGGGCGTCGGCCCCGAGCAGTCGACCTTGACGAACGGTGAATCGGCGCTCGGGTCGTGCGCGTGAATGGCGCGGGCGATCATCTCGCGCCCGGTGCCTCGCTCGCCGCACACGAGGATGCCGCAACGTCCAGGCGCGGCGCGCTGCACGAGCTCCATCACGGCACGCATGGCCGGCGAGCTGCCGACGATGCCGTAGGGCGCGCCGCCCCGCACCGTGCGCGAGACGGAGGCATGGGCCAGCGATGAGGTCGGGCCTCCGTTCGCGGTCGCCGCAAGGGCGGCCTGCTCGCGGGCGTTGCTCAGGAGGGCTTCGAGGTCGCGCGCAGAAGCGGGACGAGGCAGGACGTCGAAGACGCCCGCCCGGATGGCGTCTGCGGCCGCCGACGGCCGGCTCGGGTCCGCGACGCCGATGAGGAGCGTCCGTGGGTGCTGCGCGCGCAACGCTCGGGCCGTGCGGAGCGCTTCGCCGTTCTGGCGCAGGTCGATCACGCACAGCGCGAGATCGGCCGGCAGGGTCGTCGCGTCCAGGACCTGCCGCGCGATAGGCGCGTAGCCCATGTCCTGGAGCAGCGCCGCGAGGTGCGGCTGCTCGCCGCGATCCGCGATCAGCAGGGCGCTCGCCGAGGGGGTCCGGGCCGGCGTCATGGCTGAACCGGCCTGAACTCCCCGGATCCCGAAGGATCGGCTTCGATCCGATCGAGCGATCCGTCGGCGCGGTAGACGAGGCGCCGATCCGCCTTGCCGCGGCCCGACGTGTCGAGCGCCATGACCGCGAGTGCCCCGTCGGTATAGGTCTCCCACTTGTCGGTCCGGCCGTCGCCGTCCGTGTCTTCCTCGATCCGCGTCAGGACGCCGCCGGCGAAATATTCGATGCGCGACACGCGGCCGTCGAACCTGGTGGCGCGCTCGACCCGTTCGACCGTGCGATCCGGCCGCTCCGCGGCCGCTGGGATCTGAGGCGCGGCCGGGGAGCCGGGGCCGGAGGGGGCGGGCTGGTCTGGCGCGCGGTGGTATTCCCAGCGATCGACCTTCCCGTCGCCGTTCTCGTCGACCTCGACCCGGACGACGCGGGGGCCGTCCATGTAGCCCCAGGTGTCGACCGTTCCGTCGCCGTTGCGGTCGTATTCGAGCTTCTGGAGCTTGCCCTTCTCGTCGTATTCCGGGCGTACGGCGTCGGGTCGCACCGCTTCCGGCCGCAACGCCTGAGAAGCCCCCGTGCGGCCGGCAGCGTCGGTGGCGCCGGGGGATTCGGGTGGGACCGGTGCGTTGCGCGAGCAGGCCGCCCCGGCGAGCGCGACCCCGAACGTGAACGTGAGAATCGAGACGGCCAGAGCGAACGAACCCGGCCCGCGTACCGGGCGCCGGGCGGCTGGCGCGCCGCCAGAAGGCGTGGCTTCCGCACCGCTAGAAGGCCTCGCTTTCGAGCCGAATGGCGTCGAATGCGGGACTCGGGTCATGGGAGGGTTGCGGGTCAGCGTCAGCACCGGCGGGGCACAGCTTCGCCCTCTCACTTACATTCCGGGCTTCGGTTGACCGCCCGAAGGAGAAGTGGAAAGCCTCATCAGATATATCGGCTGACTCATCTGTGTCAAACAGGGTGTCAGTGCGCGACTTTTTTGATACACGAAGTAAAAACCCTTCACCCTGGGGCCAGTTTCCTAGCCCAGCTATTCGGACATAATACGGAGGTAGCTTCGAATCAGCGCTGCTCACGATAGACGTCGAGCGGCGCGGCCCGCGGCCCCCCCCGCCGGCCGGTCGAGCTGCTCCTCTTGCTTCACGGACCATTACCGGTCGACGGTATTCAACGGCGGGACAGTGCGTGGCGCAGTTGCGCTGCGCGGTCGGTACGTACGCCGCTTACGGCGCGCTCCGGCAGTCAGGCAGGGCGCGGGCGCAACCGCAACCCGGGAGCGGACGCGTGCGCATGAGCTCGGCGACCGCGGCGGTCAGCATGGCGGCTGCAGCGAAGCGCAACGACGGCCGCCTCAAAGGTGTGGTCCAGGCAACGGCCGGACCTGGCGTCCTCGTGCTCTTCTCCGCCGCGCTTCTCTCGAGCGCCGGCCTCACATTCGTCCTCGAGCCGCTGTTCGCGCGCATGGTGCTGCCGCTCTTCGGTGGTGCGCCGGCGGTGTGGAACACCTGCGTCGTCTTCTACCAGCTGGCGCTGCTCGCCGGGTACCTGTACGCACATGCCGTCACCCGGTGGCTGAGCCCACGGGCTCAAGTCGTCGCCCAGATCGCGCTCATGCTGCTCGCGCTCACGGTGCTGCCCGTGCGCGCGGCGGTCGACTGGATGCCGCAGGCCCAGTCGGCGGTCGTCCCGGGCATGTTCGTGATGCTCGCCGTTTCGGTCGGCTTGCCGTTCTTCGCCGTCGCGACGATTGCCCCGTTGCTGCAAGGCTGGTTCGCACGCACGTCACATCGCCACGCCTCCGATCCCTACTTTCTGTATGCCGCCAGCAACCTCGGGAGCTTCGTCGGCCTGATCGCGTATCCGGTCCTCGTTGAGCCCAATCTTCGGGTCAGCACCCAGAGCCAGTGGTGGGCGGCGGGATACGTGCTGCTGATCGCAGTGGTCGCGCTCTGCGGCCGCTCGGTGTGGCAGGCGCGCTCCGTCAGTGGCCCTGCGACGGCGGACGTGCGGCATTCGGCGGTGCCGGGCGGCGGGGCATTGGCGCCGGTCGCGACGATCCGGGGCGTGGCCGTCTGGCAGCAGCGCCTGTGGTGGGTCCTGCTCTCCGCCGTGCCGGCGTCGCTCATGTTGAGCGTCACCACGTATGCGACGACCGACATCGCGGCAGTTCCCCTGTTGTGGGTTCTTCCGCTCGGCATGTACCTGCTGACGTTCGTCGTGGCCTTCGCGCGGCAGAAGTACCTGCCCGAGGCGTTCACCAATGGCGCCCTCCCGGCCTTCGCGCTGGTGACCGCCGTCGTGCTGGTCACGGAACCGCGCAGGCCGATTGGGCTCGTGCTTCCGTTGCATCTCGTGACCTTCCTGGTGGCCGCGCTGGTCTGCCACACGCGGCTCGCGCGTTCGAGGCCAGAGGTCTCGAGGCTGACGGAGTTCTATCTGTGGGTGGCGGTCGGCGGAGCCGTTGGCGGTCTCTTCAACGTGCTCGCGGCGCCGCTGCTGTTCGTGACGACAGCCGAGTACCCGCTGGCGCTCGCGCTCGCGTGCCTGGCGCGCCCCATGCCGGCCATCGGCCGTCAGGCAGGGTCATCGTGGATCCGCGATACCGCGCTGGGTCTTCTCCCGGGAATCGTCTTCGCGGCCCTCGTCTTCAGCGCCAGATTCGCGCAGTTGCGACCGACGCCGGGGAGTCAGCTGCTCGTTGTCTGTCTGCCCATGCTGCTCTGCCTCGGCTTCTGGCCCAGGCCGGTCCGGTTCGCCCTTGGGCTCTGCGGCATTTTTCTCGCGGCGCAATACGGCGCGGTCGGCGAGCCTGTCCTCTTCGCCGAGCGGACGTTCTACGGATCGCGCGAAGTCGTTGCGCGAAACGGAATGCACGTGCTCATGCACGGCACGACGAACCACGGTGCGCAATGGGTCGATCCGGGCCGGCAGTACGAACCGACGACCTACTACGGGCGCACCGGGCCGATCGGGCAGGTTTTCGAGCAACTGCGCACCAGCGACTCTCCGCGCGACGTTGGCGTCGTCGGACTCGGAAGCGCGGGGCTCGCCGCCTACGTGCGACCCGGTGAGCAGTGGACGTTTTACGAGCTCGACCCCGGGATCGACCGTATCGCACGGGACCCGCGGCTCTTCACCATGCTCACCCACGCCGGAGCGCAGGCGTCAACGGTCCTGGGAGACGCTCGGCTGTCGCTGCGTGGCTCCCAAGATCGGCACGACATCCTGGTGGTCGACGCCTTCAGCTCGGACGCCATTCCCGTGCACCTGCTGACGCGCGAGGCCATCGCGCTCTACCTGGCACATCTCGCGCCCGGCGGAGTCCTCGCCTTCCACGTGTCGAACCGCTACGTCGACCTTCGGCCGGTTCTGGCCAACCTCGCGGAGGCCGACGGCCTGGTTGCACTGTCGCGGGCCCACGCGGAGCTGACGGACGCGGAGGCGCGTGAAGGGCTTCTGCAAGCAACCTGGGTGGTCCTGGCTCGCGCTGCCCGGGACGTGGAGCCTCTCGCCTCGGACATCCGATGGCGGCGGCTGCGGGGCGACGCGGTCCAGGCGTGGACCGACGATTTTTCGAACATCTGGAGTGTGTTTCATTGGTGAGCCGGAGCGCTCCGGCTTGCGCGGCTTGAGAAGCAGAGAAGGAACCGACTCAATGTATCGCCTGTTCAAGTACTACTACTCGACGCTGACGGTGATCGCCCTGGCGTTCTGCGGCATCCTGCTGGCGAACGGGTTCGGACGCGTGCGCGCATCTGTCCCGACGGTCCCAGTCAACGAGTGGGCGCCGACTGGCGTCCTCGACACGGCCCGCGCCGGCGCGGCGGCGACGCTGCTGTTCGACGGACGCGTGCTCGTGACCGGAGGCATGGGATCGGGTGGTGCACTCCTCGCGTCCGCCGAGCGGTACAGTCCGGACGGCGGCGGCTTCCTGGAGACACCGCCGATGGGGACGCCGCGCGCCAATCACACGGCGACGCTGCTTCCGGACGGTCGCGTGCTCGTGACCGGTGGCGTTGGCGAGGATGGCCAGGCCGTGTCATCCGCTGAGCTCTACGACCCGCAGGCGAACGCATGGACGGCGGCGGCCCCCATGAACGTCGCGCGCGCGGGTCACACCGCAACCGCGCTCTACGAAGGGCAGGTCGTGCTGGTCGGCGGCAACGACGGCGCCGCCGCGATCGATTCGATCGAGGTTTACGACCCGCTCTCCGGGACCTTCACGCTCTCAACCGCGTCGTTGGGTGGCGCCCGTACGGGCCACGCGGCAGCATTGCTCTACGACGACACGATCTTCATCTCCGGCGGCTTCGACGGCACGGCTCCGACTGCCTCCTCGCTCCTCTTCAATTTCTGGACCGACTCGATTGCCCCAGGCCCGGCGCTGCAGGACGCGCGCGCGGGTCATTCCGCCACGACACTGCTCGACGGGAAGGTCCTGCTCGCCGGAGGCGCGGGCGTGGAAGGCGAGTTGGTCACGGCGGAAGTGTACGACCCGATCACGGCGACGGTCGCCGCGACGGAAAACGTGATGGCAGCCGCGCGTCAGCGCCACCAGGCCATCCTCCTCCCGCACAACAGCCAGGTGCTCATCGTCGGCGGCACGGCCGGGGCGAGCGGCGATGGCGATGCTATCGCAACTGCCGAGCTCTATGTGCCGTGGCAGGGCGCCGGCGGATCGTTCGTGCCGACCGATGCGCCAGCCGCAGGCCGTGCGTGGAGCGCCGCGGCGCCGCTCAGCTTCAATCCTGCGTGGACCGTCCGTACGGGTCCGAACGACGGGTTGCTGCTGCTCGCGGGCGGGAGTGCGAAGTCCGATGCGACCAACGCGCTCGCCAGCGCGGAGCTGTACGGCTTTGCGACCGTGCTGACCGACCTGGCGGACTATCACCCCGGCATGACGGTGACGATCGGCGGTGGGGGATGGGTGCCGGGCGAGTCGGTGTCACTCACGCTCGTCGAGAGTCAGACCGGTGATGTCCACACGCTGCAGCCTGTCATCGCGGACGGCGGCGGGCACATCCTGAGCACGGAGTTCGTGCCGGACGAGGGCGACATCGGGATTCGATTCTTCCTGACCGCGGTCGGCGGCGAGTCGCAGGCGCAGACCTCGTTCACGGATGCGGCGGCCGACACAATCACCGTAAGTCCGACCACGCTCGTGGGAAATTCCACGAGCAATACCCTGACGTTCACCTTCCTGAGTGGGACCGACTACTCCGGAAAGGGTGGCGGCGGACAGGTGTCGGTTGCGGTTCCCAGCGGAGTCGGCTGGACGGCACCGACGGCGGGCAACATCTCGGTCGACAAGGGTGGTTGTGACGCGTCATTCAACAGCATCGTCGCGACCTGGACCATTCTGATCGACCAGAGCTGCAAGGACAAAGCCGGCAAGGGCGGGACGGACAACACGTTCAGCTTCACCTGGAGTGGCGTGACTGCCGCGCCCGCCGGAACTTCAGCGGCGAACCGCACGTTCACCTCTCAGTCGGGAAAGTCTGGCAGCCTGACGGACGTCGGTGGAACACAGCCGATCATCACTTTGACAGCGGGCGCCCTCGACCATTTCGCGATCTCGACGATCTCGTCGCCGCAAACCGCTGGCACGGCGATCACCGGCATCACGATCACGGCGCAGGACGCCAGCAACAACACCGTGACGAGCTTTACCGGCACGGTGACCTATAGCGGCACCGCAGGGATCACAGGTACCTCGGCGGCGTTCACGGCCGGTGTGCTGACCGGTGTCAGTGTGACCCCGACGAGCGCCGGATCGAGCCGGACCTTCATCGTGACCGGCGGATCGAGCAAGACGGGTACGGCGACCTTCAACGTCAACGCCGGTGCTCTCGATCACTTCGCGATTTCCTCGATCTCGTCGCCGCGGACGCTGAACGTTCCGATCACCGGCATCACGCTCACCGCGCAAGACGCCAACAACAACACCGTGACGAGTTTCACGTCCACGGTGACCTACAGCGGCACGGCAGGCATCACCGGCACGTCGGCGTCCTTCACCGCCGGTGTGCTGAGTGGTGTGAGTGTCACGCCCACCGTCGCAGGCACCTCGCGAACGTTCACGGTGACAGGGGGCGCCAGCAAGACGGGAACGGCGACCTTCGACGTCGTCATCGCGACGCTCTACGCAGCCGGTTCGTTCACGTGGGACACGGGCACTACCGCGGCCTGGTCGACGACCTCGGGCGGCCCCTACACCACGACCTGGATTGCGGGAAGCAACGCGGTTCTCGAAGGCACGGCCGGCACGGTGAGCATCGCGGCCGCCGGCGTCGCCGCCAACAGCGTGACCTTCACGACGACCGGCTACACGGTCCAGAACAACACGCTCACCTTGAACGGTGACGCGACGGTCAGCAACGACACCGGCATCGACGCCACCATCAGCTCGGTCATCGCGGGCAGCGCGGGCCTGACGAAGACCGGCGACGGCACGCTGACGTTGTCGGGCGCGAACACCTTCACCGGTACGGCAGCACTCAACGGCGGCGTGGTTCAGATCGGCGCGGCCAACAATCTGGGCGGCAGCTCCGCCATCTCGTTCACCGGCGGCCGTCTCTACGCGACGGCGAGCGGCATCACGCTCTCCCAACCGGTGACGTCGAACACGCCCGGCGGCGCCGAGGTGCGGATCGACTCGGGCACGATCACGTTCTCCGGCGGCTGGTCTGGCGCCGGCGCGCTGCGGAAGTACAACGCCGGCACCATGGTGCTGAACGGCGCCTATACGGCGAGCGGTAAGCCCACGGTCAACGCAGGCACCCTGCAGCTCGGTTCGTCGGGATCGATCAGTACGACGAACATGGACGTGAGCTCCGGCGGGACGTTCGACTTCAACGGCAAGAATGCGTCGTTCACCGGAACTGTTTCGATCGCCGGCGCGGGCGCAGGGAGCGCCGGCGCGCTCGTCAACAGCGCGTCGTCCACGACGTCGACGCTGAACGGTGGAGCGGCCATCGTGCTCACCGCCGACGCCGCGGTCGGCGGTGGCGGCCACGTGGTGTTGCCCGGCATCATCTCCGGCAGCAGCATCGGTCTCGTCAAAGTTGGCACCGGCACGCTTACGCTCCAGGGGGTCAACACCTACAGCGGCGGCACGACCATCGCCGCCGGAACGCTGGCGCTCAACAGCTCCGGATCGATCGCGAACACAGCCTTCGTGGACGTCGCGGGCGATGCCTCGTTCGATGTGGCTGCTGGTGGCGGCAAGTCGCTTGGAGCGAGCCAGACGCTGCGCGCGAGCGGCAGCACGACCGGCGGCACGCTGGCCACCGCGGCCAGCAACGGCCTGACGCTTGCCAGCGCGAGCCCCATCAGCTTCACGAACTTCCGGCCGACCGGTTCTGGCGGTGCGGTGCCGCTGACGCTGTCCGGCGCCGGCACGCTCACGCTGGGTAGCGCATCGCCGGTGACGGTCACGGTGTCGAACAGCGGCACGCCGCTCGCGGTGGGCTCCTACAAGCTGATTGGCAAGGGGGCGAGTGGAACCGTGGCGCAGTTGCCCGGAGGCGCGCTGACGGTGAACGGCGACGGCGTCAACGGCGTTGCGTCGCTCGCGTTGACTGGCGGCGAGCTGTTCCTCGTCGTGAGTGCGGGCTCGGCCACGCACCTGTCGTTTGGCACGCAGCCGTCGAATGCCGCGGCCGGCACGGCGATCTCGCCGGCCGTGACCGTCCGTGTGCTCGACTCGTTCAACAACGTCGTCACCACGGACAACAGCACCCAAATCGCCCTCGCCATCGGCACCAATCCCGGCAGCGGCACGCTGACCGGCGGCGGGTCGCTCACCGTCGTGAACGGCGTCGCGACGTTCGGCAGCCTGTCGATCAACAAGCCCGGCACGGGTTACACGCTGGCGGCGTCCAGCACGCCGTCGCTCACAGGCGACACGAGCACGACGTTCAACGTCACGCCAGGCACGGCGACGCACCTGGCGTTCGGCCAGCAACCGACGACGACGGACGTCGGTGACACCATCACGCCGCCCGTGACGGTTCGCGTTCTGGATGCGCTCGACAACGTGGTGACCACTGACGACTCGACCAAGATCACGCTCGCCATCGGCACGAACCCCGGTGGCGGTACGCTGACGGGTGGTGCCGAGACGACGGTCGTCGCCGGCGTGGCCACGTTCGCGGCGCTGTCGATCAACAACGGCGCCACCGGCTACACACTGGCGGCCTCGGACACCACGGGCGGCGGAGGCATTCATCCGCTCACCGGTGCCACGAGCGACGCCTTCGACATCAGTGGCGGCAACTACGTGGCGTTCAGTCCGACGACACTGTCGTTTGGTCCGCGGTTGCCTGACGTCACCGGGATCAAGACGGTGCAGCTCACCTACAGCGGTCCGGGTTCGCTGACGATCACCGACATCGCTGCCGCTGGCGACGGCTTCGGCCTGGTGTCGGAGGACTGCCCGCCGGCGCTGACGACAGCGGGTTCGTGCACCATTGCGCTCTCGTTCACGCCCGGCGCGTCGTTCCTGTTCGGGACTTCGTATTCGGGCACCCTGACCGTGACCGACAGTGCACCAGGAAGCCCACACGTGTTGAACCTGGAAGGCCATCGCACGTACTTCCAGCCCTTCAGCTTCGACGTCGGTTTCGTGCCGGTCGGGACCACGAGCACGACCAAGACGTTCCGGAGCTACAACATCGGCACGGATACGGTCACCACCGGTCCGGCCGCTGTGTCGATCGCGCCGGCGCAGTTCACGGTCGTTGGCGAGACCTGCAGCAGCCGAACCATCACGCCGTACAACGCGGGGGATCCGGCGAACCCCTCGGCCTACTGCACCATCGACGTCCAGTACTCTCCGACGGCCTCGGGCCACGTCGAAGCCAGCATCGGCATCACGGATACCGACACCAGGACGCACGAGCTGCGCGTCAAGGCGACCGGATACCGTGAAGTCAAGGCGTCGCCGGCCACGGGTGTGAGCTTCGGGAACGTGCCGGCGGTAACGCCGAGCGCGGTCCGGACGGTAACGCTCTCGAATGCGTCTGGATCGGAGATCGCGCTGACGAGCATCGACGTCGCCGGCGCCGGATTCGCGCGCACTGGCGGCACCTGCGGCGTGTCGATCGCCGCGGGCTCGACCTGCACGGTGGACCTGCAGCTGACGCCGGCGGCCGGCCCGGCGGCCGGATCGCTCAGCGTGACGAACGACGGTGACGTCAGCCCTGTAGTGGTGCCGTTGAGCGGCACCGGCAGCTTCTCGATGAAGGTGACGTCGGCCGTGTCCCTCGGCAAGTCGCCGCGCGGGATTCCGAGCGTGGTGAAGACCCTGACCCTGACGAACACCAACGGCGTCGCGATTCCGCTGACCTCGCTGCAGGTGACCGCAGGAGCGAGCGACTTCGCGGTGACCGGCGGATCGTGTGCCGCCGAAGTGCCGGCGAACGGGGCGTGCACGACCGAGCTGACGATGACGCCGTCGGAGGCCGGCGCTCGAACGGGCACGCTGACGATCGCGAGCGACGCGGTCGGCAGCCCTCAGGACGTTGCGCTCAGCGGAACGGGACAGTTCGATCTGAAGGTGAGCGCGGCAGGCCTGGCCTTCGGCTCGGCGGGAGTCGGCATCCCGATCGTGAAGATCGTCACGCTCACCAACGTGAACGGCGTGCCGATCGACATCACGGCCGGCGTGACGGTCGGCGCCGACGACTTCAGCCGCACCGGCGGGTCCTGCGGGGCACAGGTGCCGGCAAAGGTCGGACCGGCGAATGGAACCTGCACGATCGAGCTGACGTTTTCGGCGACGGAAACCGGCGCCAGGGCCGGGACGCTCGCGATTGCGAGCAATGCCGAGAACGGACCTCACGCGGTCGCGCTCAGCGGAACCGGAACGCAGTCGATGAGCGTTTCCGCGAGCGGCCTGGGCTTCTCGACGACGCCCGTCGGGATCGCGAGCAGCGTGAAGACGCTGACGCTCCGGAATCCGAACGGCGTCCCGGTGGCGATCAACAGCATCGAGGTGACCGACGGGATGGGGGAATTCGCCAGGACCGGCGGCACGTGTGCCGATTCGGTTCCCGCGAAGGTCGGCCCCGCCCTCGGCACCTGCACGGTCGACATCACGATGACGCCGGCGGCTCCGGGAGCGCGCACCGGCACGCTGACAGTCGACGTCGATGCGGCCGGCAGTCCGTTTGCGGTGAGCCTGAGCGGGACCGCCACGTTCGCGCTGAAGGTGTCCGCCGCCAGCATCAACTTCGGAACGGTCGCGGTCGGCGCGACGGGCGGCGTGAAGACCGTCACGCTGACGAACGTGAACGGCGTCCCGATCTCGCTCACCCCGATTCCGCTCGGCGCCATTGATGCGTCCGGGTTCGAGCGGACCGGGGGCTCCTGCGGGTCTGCCGTGCCCGCGAAGGCTGGTCCTGCGAACGGGACCTGCACGATCGAGATGCGGCTGATACCCGCGACCGGTGGACCGCAGGCGGCGACACTCTCGATCGCCAGCGACGCCTCCGGCAGCCCGCAGACCGTGCTGTTGTCGGGCAACGCGAGCGTCCCACT